>NZ_JBIWMV010000035.1:0-53921 GCF_044766845.1 Streptomyces sp. NPDC101776
CGCAGAGAACTCCGGCGCTGCGCGCCTCCGGGCCGAGGATCGCATTCCCGCCCGGCCTGAAGGCCGGGATTCCCTGCGAAGAACAAGGGATGGACGCCGTTGCCCGTCACGATGCATGCAGGAGGAACACCCGCCCGCCTAGCCCGGATTGTGCGCACGCAGGCGGTCGGACCAGTTCACGACGAGCGGGATGACCTGGCCGGTGGCCAGGAAGAGGACTCCCATGGCGAGCCAGCCCGGTTCGCCCCAGCCGATGCAGACCAGGCCGAGCAGCGGCGGGCCGATCGCGTTGGACAGCCCCTGGCCGATGGCGAACAGGCCCGAGTACTGGCCCTGTGCGTATTCCGGGGCGAGACCGAAGGACAGTTCGAACGAGGCGGCGCTGTGCCACAGTTCGCCCACGGTGTGGACGACCACGCCGAGCACGACGACGACCACGGCGATCCATCCGGGCGCACCGCCCGCCGCCGCGATGAGAGCGGTGGCGAGGAGGAACGCCGCCCCCGCGCGGCGCGCTGTCCGGCCGGCCGCCGCGTTGTTGTCGACGCCGCGGCTGACCCGCACCTGCAGGCAGACCACGAGGGCGGTGTTGACCGCCACGCTGGCGCCGACGAACCATCGCGGCGCCTCGGTGTGCCCGATGATCCACAGCGGCAGGGCGAAGATCAGCACCTGGGTCTGGATGGACATGATGCCGTCCAGGACGGTGAGCACCACGTACGGCTTGTCCTTCAGCGCCAGCCAACGGCCTCCCTCCGCCGGGGCGTTGACCGGCAACACGGGCGGGACGCGGGAGGTGAAGGCCGCGGAGACGAGGAACGCGACGGCGGTGCCGAGGATGAGGCTCACGTACGCGGTCCTGGTGTCCAGCTGGACGGCGACGCCGGCCGCGAGGGCTCCGCAGCCGACGGCGATGTTGTTGAGGGCGCGCAGGTAGGAGCGGTACCGGGTGGGGTTCGGGGCACCCAGGGAGCGGGTCAGCGGGCCGCGGGCGGCCTGGCCGGCCGCGGTGGCGAGCTCGGCCACGCACAGGACCGCGATCAGCGACGGGACGGAGCGCACGAACACCAGTGCCGCCACGGCGAGGGCCTGCACGACGATCGCGAGCCGGAAGACCTCGCGCGGGCCGCGCCGGTCGGCCAGGTGGCCCACGGGGATGCCTGCGGCGAGTCCGATCAGGGCTGCGGCGCCCAGGGCGAATCCGACATGGGAGACCGGGAGGCCTACGGAGCGGGTGAAGAACAACGCGGCCCCGGAAATGAAGAGGCCCTTGCCGATCTGATTGATGAAGGTCGCGGTGGCGAAGGCGCGTTTGGGGCTCGTCTCGGGTATGAGGCCACGGGCCGCCAGCCAGGACAGTAACCCTCCTTCGGTGCCCCCCTTCCCTGCCGCCGTCTCGGTTGGTTCGCTTTGCCGGCGCCGGCTCCTGGTGTCCAACTGGCTCTCCCTCCGACTCTGGGTGATGACATGTGCTCGGGTGTCCTCATGCCGAGAACGCCGTCCGTCGCCGCCTGGCTGCCGAGTGCTTCCGAGGTCGCGAGCGCTGCCTCGCACGGCTTGACGGACGCCGTTGCCGGTCAGGCGGACTTGTGGCGGGCGCCGCCCTCGATGTGGATCGTCTCGCCGGAGACAAAGCCCGCGCGCAGGAGCCACATCACTGTGTCGACGACGTCGTCGGCCTCGCCGTGGCGTCCTACGAAGGTCCGGGCCGCGCTCTTGCTCAACAAGGCGGCCTTGTTGTCGCCAAGGCGATCCCATGCGCCCGAGTCCACGACACCGGGCGAGACGGCATTGACCCGTACCGGCGCCAGATCCGCCGCCAGGTGGCGCGCGGCGTACTCGACCGCACCGTTCGTGACGCCCTTGACGAGTGATCCCGGCCCAGGGCGCCAGCCGACCACACCGGAGAACAGCACCATCGACCCGGTCGGCCGCAGGATCGACGCGAAGTGCTTGGCCACCAGCATCGGGCCGACCACCTTCGCCGTGAACGCGGCCAGCAGCTTGTCGCGATCCAGCTCGCTCGCGCGAACGTCGTGCGGCGCCGAACCGGTCGTCACGATGTGGTCGATTCCGTCCTTCAGCCGTTCTGCCGCGGCTGCGAGCGTCGACTCGTCCTGCAGATCGACCCGCACCGCTGTGGCGCCGATCTCGCGCGCCAGCGCGTCGGCCGCAGCCAGCTCGCGGGCACCGACAACAACCTCGTACCCGTCCTTCGCCGCACGCCTCGCGACGGCCGCGCCGAGCGCCCGTGCACCGCCGATGACCAGGATCCGTTCCATGTTTCCCGACTCCCTTTCATAGGATCGAGCACCACGGTATGGTTTTGATACCGGTATCTTCAACGAAACTGGGAGCAGCGATGGGCAAGGCGTACAACGTGATGGCAGCGACCTGTCCGAGCCGCACGGTGCTGCACCGTATCGGCGCCCGCTGGACCGTGTTCGTCGTCAACGCCCTCGACGAGGGACCTCGTCGCTTCAGCGAACTGAAGGGGCACATCCGGGGCATCACCCCGAAGACCCTCACCGAGACTCTGCGCTCCCTGGAAGCCGACGGTCTGATCAGCCGCCACGCGTACGCCGAGAACCCGCCCCGCGTCGAGTACACCCTGACACCGCTGGGCCGCTCGCTGCTCATCCCGCTCCGCGCCGTACGGCTCTGGGCCGAGGAGCATGTCCCGGACATCGAGGCGGCCCGATGCCGCCAGCCGATTCCCTGACCCAGGAGTCGACTGCCGACATGCACCGTTCCTATTCCGGGGGCACCGACGGAACTCGCTGGTCAGGGGATACGCCGGGGCATCTGAAGATCGTTTCCCGCGCGGTACCCCCGTTTTTCCCGCATACCTGGTCAACTGCGCACTGGGGGAAGCTCACGCCAGGAGTCCACGGCCCTCACCACTCTCGCTGTGGACCGTGCGGTGCCGCACCGTTGTGGAGAAGTCCGCCGCCAGCACGTTGCTCAGGGGTCTCCACCTCGCCCTCCCGAACAAGACCGGACGCCCCTCGCCAGCGGCGGATAGTCACTCTGAACAGCCTGACGATGTTGGCCGCAGGCCCCACGTCTGCAGGGCATAGGGCCGTCCCTTCTCCTCTCCCTCGATCAGCGGCACGTCCAGCCGGCCGAAGCCCGCCTTGGTGGCCACGGCGACACTGGCAGCATTTTCGGCCTCCAACTCCAAGATCACCTGTTCCACGCCCAGTTGCCCGAAGGCATATGCGGCCATCACCCGCACCGCCCGCGCGGCCAGCCCCTGGCCGCGGTACGCCGGGCCGACCGCGTAGCCAATCTCTGTGCCCTCTGGAGCGCGCCGCAGCATCACCTCGCCGAGCGGCACGCAGCCGTCAACGGTGATGGCGAGCGGGATGGTCGTGCCATCCGCCCGCATCTGCCGGTCCTGGTCCAGCCGTGCGCGAGCGGCCGCTTCGTCGAAGGGTGAGACCATCGGCGTCCAGTGCGCGATGTCGGGATGATCGAACAAATCCGGCATCGCGGCCAGGTCTGCTTCCGTCCAGTCACGCAGGACGAGCCCTGTCGGCGGTCACGTAATTCCCCACCAGCGGCGTCAGCCTCCCCGCCCGCACGTTCGAACGAGGCGGGTTTCTCCTGCGACTGGTGATCCGCATGTGGTTTGATCCGGTCGGCTCAGCTGATAAAAGCTGGTTCGTGCCCCGTCTCGTGCGTGAAGATTCCCGGTGTGGCGGACAAGGAACCTACCGAAGAAGAAGCACCGGACGGACTGTTGGGGTGGTGCCTGGTGGCCAACGTGGCGCAGGAAACCACGCACGGCGAGGACGGCCTCGACATCCAGCGCGGCACGAAGCACTTCCCGGTAGGCGCCCTGCTGTGGATCCCGCCCACGATCTGGGACCCCGGCCCGGGCCGCTGGCGCGCGGTCGGACGGCACAGGGGCAACGGCCGCCGGTACGTCAACATGGTCGTACGCGCGGACGACCTGGAGAACTTCCGGGTCAAGGGTGTCTACAGCGAAGGTCTCGTCCGCAGCCTCAACGGCTACGGCCACGACCCCGCCGCCCCGCGCACCCTCCAGAACCCGTGGACTCGTGAGCGGGCCCAGAGCTGGGCGGACGGCCGGAACGACCTCCGGGAGAGGATCGTCATCGACGGCCGGCGTCACCCGCAGATCAGGGTCCCCAACCCGCCGCCAGCAGAACTCCAGGTCGGCGGCGAAATCCTGCACCTCGCCCAGTACGGCATCAGGGGACCCCACTACAGCCGCATGCCTCCTCCCGTGGAATGGGTCCCCGAGACCTGAGACATGGTGTTCGAACATGCGGGCGGGGAAGCTGACGCCGCTGGTGGGGAATTACGTGACCTTCCACACCGGATGCTCCCGCGGAGGCTGCATGAGGTGCGGGACCTCAAGGATGTCACCGGCGATCTGGGGGTCGCTGTCACTCACGCACCGACCGCCCTGGTCGCCGACAGCCGGACCGCAGTGGGTTTGGCGGCTGTCGCGGACTCCGGGCCCCGGACCTCGGCCGGGAGGCCCGCGGTGACGGAGGCGGTGTGGGCGAGGACTGTGAACGGACCGTCGTCAAAGGACATGAGGTGGGCACAGCACCGGGCACGCATCAGGCTGGAGGCTTCCATCGTGTTCATTACTGTTCGGGACGACGCCCAAGTCGCGCAGCCCGCCGAAACGACGAACCCGTGCATGGCCGGCGGAAACTCAACGATCGCATCCGGTAGGACAACGGCTTCGCAGTCCAGGGCCGCCCTGCCGATACCCGGCGCGCGGGCCGCACCCTGCGGTCGTCCGATATCCAGGCCCTTCATCCTCTGGCCGAAGCCCCGGCCCTCCGCGCCGCCGAGCAGGGCGTCGACGCGGAGCTCGCAGCCCTTGTCGCCGCACCTGGGCAGGTCACGGGAGACGGTCGATTGATGAGCACCTCCATCACCCAGCGCGTTCCCGGCTGCGGCGCTACCCGGGTGCGGGGGCCGATTCCTCGCGAGTGGCGTACGCGCGGATGAACGCGTGGACTCCGTCGACCATGATCTGGCGGACCTTCTCCGGGTCGACGGTGGCGGGAACCGGTTGGCGTTCGTAGGCCAGCAGGATGGTCAGGGCGCTGAAGTGGTCGGCGGCCAGGCGCGGGTTGTCCGTGTCCAGGAGGCCGGCGTCGACGAAGTGGGCGATGCGTTCCGTCAGCTCCTGCGACACGGCGTCCGTCGCGAGGTCGTCCTGGGTCGTCGGCGTCTGCAGGCGCTGCTGGGCGACGAGGGCGAAGGCGGCGGCGTAGTCGGTGGAGCCGACGATCGACGCGCCGAGGTCGATCGCCAACGCCGTGAATGCCTGCTCCAGTTGCGGCACCGTCGTGATCCGCGCGTCCGCGGGGAGGTGTTCGTCGAGCGCCCGGCGGCTCGTGGCCAGCATCGACTCGGAGGCGGCGGAGAGGATGGCCAGGAAGAGCCGTCGTTTGTCGCCGAAGTAGTCGTACACCGTGCGCTTGGACACTCCGGCCCGGGCCGCGACGGCGTCCATGCTGACGCGGTCCACTCCTTGGCGCACGAACAGGTCCCGTGCGGCGGCGAGGATCGCCGTCCGCTTCTCCGTGGACCCCTCGCGCACCGTCTTCTCCGTACCGGCAGTGCTCATCCGTACCTCCGGAGAGCCACACTACACCGTACAGTCCACTACTACACTGCACGGTGTAGTGTGCTCGTTATGACTTCACCAGCTACGGCCTCGCAGGCCGCGACACCCGTGCCCGATCGCCGGCTGAACCTGATCAGCCTCGTCCTGGCCCTCGGGGTGTTCATCACGCTCCTGGACACCACGATCGTCAACATCGCTCTCGACCATCTGCGTACCGTGTTCGACGCCTCGGTCGCCCAGACACAGTGGGTCTCCACGGGCTACCTGCTGGCCTTCGTGTCGGTGATCCCGGTGAGCGGGTGGCTGTCCGAACGGTTCGGGGCGCGCAACGCCTGGATGTCCGCCGTCGGCGCCTTCCTCGCCGGCTCGCTCCTGTGCGGCCTCGCGGGTTCGCTGCCCGCCCTCATCGCCTTCCGGGTGCTCCAGGGAATCGGCGGCGGCATGGTGATGCCGATCACGCTCTCCATCGTCACGCGGGCCGCCGGCCCGGAACGCATCCACAAGGCCACCGCCGCGGTCGCGCTTCCCGGCCTGCTCGGCCCGATCCTCGGATCGGTGCTCGGCGGCGCCATCGTGCAGTCGCTGAGCTGGCACTGGCTGTTCCTCGTGAACGTGCCGGTCTGCCTCGCCGCACTCATACTCGGCCGCTCCCTGCTGCCCGCCACCGCCGGACAGCGCGGCCACCGGCTCGACATCCCCGGCTTCCTCCTGCTCACCCCGGGCGTCGTCGCCGTCGCTTACGGCATCGGCGAGACGTCCGGAAAGGACGGCTTCGCGGCCGCCGGCGCCTGGCTCCCCCTCGTCACCGGCGCCGTCCTGCTCGCGGCCTTCACCCTCCACTCGCTGCGGGCTCGCCGTCCCGCCCTCATCGACGTGCGCCTCTTCGCGCGCCGCAGCTTCGGCCTGAGCAGCGTCATCACCTTCGCGAGCGGGTTCTCCACCTACGCCCTGTCATTCCTGCTCCCCCTCTTCTACCAGCAGGTCCGCGGCGAGACGGTGCTGCACACGGGCCTGCTGCTCATCACGCAGGGACTCGGCACGATGTTCTTCGTCGTGGCCCTGCGCAACCTTGCGGCACGGCTCGACAGCCGCTTCGTCATCGCCGCCGGCATGGCGATCACCATGATCGGGACAGTGCCGTTCGCCCTGGCGGACGCCCACGGCGGAACCGCACTGCTGCTGGCCGGGCAGTTCGCCCAGGGGCTCGGCTTCGCCGCCACCACCTTCCCGGTCACGACCCTCGCACTGGCCAACCTCAGCCACGACGAGACCCCCCGGGCCAGCGCGGCGTTCAGCGTCGTACAGCGCGTGGGCGCGCCCTTCGGCGTCGCGATCATCGCCGTGATCCTGCAGAACCGGCTCGACGGTGCGACGACCGCGGCCGACGCACTCGCCGCGTTCTCCGGAACGTTCTGGTGGATCTTCGCGCTGAGCGCCGCCCCGCTCGTCCTGGCCTTCCTCGTCCCGTCACGCAAGCACACCGCTGCCGCACCGGAACCCGCAAGGCCCGAGAAGCAGGCAGAGCCCGCCGCCCCGGCGCAGTAGACGCACGAGGGGCCGTGCGCGAAACGCGCCGGCCCCGTCCCCCGCCCCTGCCCGACCCGCCGCCGGGCAGGGGCGCAGGCCCCTGACATTCCCCGCCGGCGGTCTCGCCAGGCTCCTCATTCTCCACCGCTGCCGTCGACTGCGTCTTCCACGCGGCCCGCATCGGAGCACGGCCCGGCCTCGGCATGCGCGCCGATCGACGGAGCGGGGAACCGCCGCTCACCGTCATCCCTCCTCGACGAGGAACCTCCGCACCAGCTTCCCCGCCTCGTCCCGGCACTCCTCGAAGTAGGCGTGCCGGGCGCCCGGGAAGAGGTGGGTGCGGGCACCGGGGATACGGGAGGCGAGCAGCGGGAGGTTGTCCGGCGGGGTCAGCCGGTCCTGGTCGCCGTGGAGGATCAGGGTGGGTGCCGCAACACGCGGCAGTTCGCTCCAGGCATCGTGC
Organism: Streptomyces sp. NPDC101776; assembly: GCF_044766845.1. Classification (NCBI taxonomy): domain Bacteria; kingdom Bacillati; phylum Actinomycetota; class Actinomycetes; order Kitasatosporales; family Streptomycetaceae; genus Streptomyces; species Streptomyces sp. NPDC101776. The sequence continues at coordinate 7,614 of NZ_JBIWMV010000035.1, forward strand.
CCGTTGCTGGCGATGAGATGACCGCGGCGCGCGTGGGCCGGCATCCGCGGGTCGCCGAGGGTGCGGTAGGGGCCGGGGTGCGCGGCCCGCCAGACGGGCGAGTACATCAGGTCGGCCAGCACCCGCCGTACAGCCTCCGCGTCCGGCTGTGCGAGGGACCGCCGTACCGACGCGTCGCGTTCCACGGCGTGCGGACCGCCCGGAGAGGTGCAGCCCAGGACCAGTCGGCGGACCCGCTCCGGGTGGCGGATCGCGAGCGCCTGCGCGACCCGGCCGCCCATCGAGGTGCCGTACACGTCGGCGCGCGCGATACCGAGCGCGTCCAGGACCGCGACGACATCGTCCGCGAACTGCCGGATGGAGTACGGCCCCTCGGGCTTGTCGCTGTCGCCCGTGCCGCGCAGGTCCAGGGTGACGGTGGAGCGCACGGTGTGGAAGTCCTCGCGCACGCCGTCCCACCAGTGGTGGTCGTTCGCCTGCCCGGCGAGCAGCACCAGCGGTGGCCCCTCCCCATGGTGCTGGTAGGCCAGGGCGGTGCCGTCCTGGGCGCGGGCGAAGACCGGAGCCGGCCGGTCGCGTTCGGTCATCGATGTCCTTCGGACGGGCGCGCGGGCGCGTGGGCGGCGCGTGGTGTCATATGAGTCCTCCTGACGGTAGCCCGGGCAGCAGGACGGCAGGAGCGCTCTCGGTGTTCTGCCCGACGAGGACCCAACGATCGCCGGCACCGTCCACGAGTTCGTCGACAAGAAGGTCCGGCCCGCCGCCGGGGAGTCCGCGTCGCCGGACCGGTCCGCGGCCGACGGGCGGCCGCGGGAGAGCGGGCGCGCCGGGCCGGAGTGGGAGTCCTCTCCCGACGGCCGTGCTCCGGCTCCCCCGTCCGGGAGGGATGCCCTCGGAGGAAGATCCCCCCTGCGGGCCGCTCAGGAAGCGAGGAGGTCGACGTGTTGGGCGTAGAGGGCGGCCTGAGTGCGGCCGGTGGCGCCGATCTTGAAGTAGATGCTGCCGAGATGGTTCTTCACGGTCTTCTCGGATATGCCGAGCCTGCGGGCGATGAGCCGGTTGCTCAACCCCCAGGCCAGCAGGCGCAGTACGCCCCGCTCGCGTGCGGTGAGGGCGGGGCCGGCGGGCGGCGCGTCTTTCCCGGGAACGGGCACCGCGGCGGACGGAGCCGCTTCCCCGGCGTCGGTCAGGCCGACGTGCTGGGCGTAGAGGGCGGCCTGGGTACGGTCGGTGGCGCCGATCTTGAAGTAGATGCTGCCGAGATGGTTCTTCACGGTCTTCTCGGATATGCCGAGCCTGCGGGCAAGGAGCCGGTTGCTCAACCCCCAGGCCAGCAGGCGCAGTACGTCCAGCTCCCGGCAGGTGAGTTTCGCGGCTGGTACTTCTTCCACGTCTTGCCTCCTCCTTGCTTCTCCCAAAGGACATGAGAAAAAGAGCTGTTGCCGGCAACGAGTGGTGACGCTGTGTCAGCAGGCTGTCGGGGCGGCGGCGTGACGGTGTGAAGCCCTTGCGCCAGGAACCTAGGTCGCAAAACCGCCCGGGTCGGCGCTGCTACGACTTCCGTCACACGCCACCGCGCTCAAAGGCACATCCGGCCCCGCGTCGTCGTTGCGATGGCACGCCCCCCTCAGTATGATTCGTTCGTGAAGGTTTTTTTAGGAGGAGGCGCGATGCAGGACAGGGCCCAGCGGACCCGCGAACGCATCCTGGACGCCGCCGCCGAGGAGTTCGCGACGCACGGCCACGAAGGCGCGACACTGCAGGCGGTGGCCGACCGGGTCGGCATGACCAAAGGCGCGGTGTACGGGCACTTCACCTCCAAGCAGGCAGTGGCGGCCGCGCTCGAGGCATACGGCGCCCTGGCACTGTCCGCACTCCGCCCCGACAGCCGAGCACCGGACCCGGTGGACACGCTGCGCCGGCTCGTCAGCGAGTTCGGCACACGACTGCAGTCGGACATCCGGCTGCGCGCGGCACTCCGGCTACAGGTGTCACACCCCGCCGCGCACCCGCCCACGGTCCTGTCCGACCTGCTCCAGCACACCAGCGAGACCGTGCGAGCCGCCCAGGAAGGAGGAGCGGTCGCCGCGGACCACCCGCCGCGCCTCATCGCCGGGTGTCTCCTGACGCTCGTCTGCGTCGGCGCCGGCGCGGTCACCCCCGAAGAGCTGCACCCCCGCCCCTGTGACGTACAGGAAGTCACGGACATCGCCCTCAAGCTCCTCAACGCCAAATGACAGACCGTCACCTCGGTTCTGGCCGCGTCCACCCGGGCGCGCCGACACTCACTCGACCCGGGAAACAGGAGTACCGCCCGCCATGCCCCATGCATCCATACGTGTTGTGATCGCGGACGAGCAGAGCCTGCTGCGCGAGTCCCTGTGCGCGCTGCTGGACACGGAGCCCGGCGTCGAGGTCGTGGGCCAGACGGGCCATGCGGCAGAACTACTCCCCCTGGTCGCCCAGACCCGTCCCGACCTCGTAGTCCTCGACGTCCACATGGCCCCCGCCGACAACCGGGAGGCCCTCGTCAACCGCCTCCTGCACGGCGTACCGGCCTGCCATGTACTCGTGCTGTCCATGCTGGACCAGCCGCGCATGGTGCAGTCCCTGCTGGACCTGGGCATCCACGGCTACCTGCACAAGAGCATCGGCTACGGCGTCCTCATCGACGCCGTGCGCGCACAGCGGGAGAGCCGCGCGCACCAGACGGTGACGCTGCCGCTGCGCCGGGGCCCCCTGCACGCGGTCGGCACCGATCCGTCCTGCGAGCCGGAGCTGTCAGCACGCGAGGTGGAGGTCCTCACCCACGCGGCGGCGGCCCTGAGCAATCGTCAGATCGCTGTCCGGCTCGGTATCGCGGAGGGCACCGTCAAGCGGCATCTCAGCAACATCTTCGAAAAACTCGACGCGGTCAGCCGCCTGGACGCCGTCAACAAGGCCGCCTCCATGCGGTTCATCCACCCCGGCGACACCCGCGGCGCAGTCCAGCTGCGCGTGGCGACCTGAGGAGAGCCGTGCCGGCCGAGGTCTCGGACGCCTGCCGGTAGGGCACCAGGAAGACCGTGCACGACAGCACGAAGGCGGCGCACCACACAAGCCGGGCCGACGCACGGCTGCGGGAAAGGCCAGTCGCCGGTGCCGCGCACTGTGTACGCGTCGATGGCGGCCAGTGCCTCTGCGGTCAGCGGCCGGGCGTCCAACGCTGCCCTGTCGGCCTTCAGCCGGGGAACACCGCCGGCCCCGATGACCGCCGAGGTGGCTTCCGGCCGGCGCAGCACCCGGCTCGGGGCGAGCGGCACGAGGCCCTGGCCACGTTCGCCCGCGACCGAGTCGAGCGCCCGGCCCGCTGAACACACGCGTCGACGATGTCGGCGGCGGACGGGAACATGCTGGTCGCGGCTCGGCTGTCCGATACCACGGTGGCGCCGCGGTACCGATCGGCGAGCAGGCCCTGCGCGAGCGGGGAGAACGCCGTGCCGCCGATGCCGGGCCGGGCCGGTTTGGTTCGGTGAAAAGCCCCTGCTCGGGCATCCGGTCGAACACCGAGCAGCGGTGCTGGTGGAGCGTCAGGGGGACACCGCTGCCGACGGGCACCTCGGCGGCCTGCCGGTCCTCGTCCGGGGAAGTCGCGCCAGAGCCCCAGGGACAGCGGCGGCGGCAGAAGCCCGCTGCGCCCGGCCGGGAAACCGATGAGGCGCCGCCGGGCGGCGGCGCCTCCAGACGGTGACAGGTCAGGCGCAGACCGCCGACGCGTAGGCGTCAGCCGCCGTCTCCATGCGCAGGACTCCGTGCGCCGCGGCAGTGTGCACGTCGCGCCAGCACCGCTGCAGGGAACCGCTGTCGCTCCGGGCATGCCGACCGCCCGTACGGAAGAGGCGCTCCACGGCCGACACCAGCAGGTCGGCGGCGAATGCGGCGTCACGCCGGTTCCGGGTGACGACGTCCGCGCAGACGGCGGCGGTGTCGGCCCGCCACGCCGCCCGCTCCAGCAACAGCGCGGCGGCGTCGATCTCCGCCGACGAGCGGGCCAACGTCTCCCGTACGGATGCCTGCGCACGGGCGGGAGCAGCGGCGCCGGCAGGCAGGCACGCCCACACCGACCAGGCCTTGAGGGCATGGCGTGCGCAACCCAGCACAGGCGCGGCAAAGAGCAGGCCTCCCCCCATGTGGGCGGGCACGGTGTGGCAGCGGGCCCGCCCGGGCCCGGGCATCCCGTACAGCAGGCTCGTGAAGGGAAAGGTGCGGTGGCCGGGCACGGTGACCGGGGCGACGACGACCGTGTTGCTGCCGGTCCCGCGCAGGCCCGTGCTGTGCCACACATCGCGGACGGCTACCTGCTCTCGTGGTACCAGGAAGACACGTGCGGGACGCTCGGCGCCGGAGGTGTCCCGGGCCGCGAGCAGCAGCCAGTGGGCCGACTCCGCGCCGCTGACGCACTCCCATTCGCCCTGCAGCCGCCAGCCGCCGGCCGCCGGCTCGGCGGAACCGGCCGGCGGCATCACACCGGCCGCAATGCGGACGTCGGGACTCGTTCCCCACAGCTCACGCTGGCCGGCCGGGGGCAGACAGGCGGCAAAGCGGCCGTGCGCGGCCCACAGCGCCGCGCACCAGGCGGCGGAGGCGCACGCCTCGCCCAGTGCGGCGACCGCGGGCTGCAGTTCGCTGAACGTGCCCTGCGCTCCGCCCCAGCGGCTGGGCACGAAGTGCCGGGGGAAGCCCGCCTCACAGGCCGCGCGCACCACCTCGGGATGCAGACCGCGGTCCCGGTCGGCCCGCGCGGCATGGCGGGCGGCCACGCCCGCCGCCTGTGCGGCGCGGGCCGCCAGCTCGCGCCCCGCCTCGGAGCGGGATCCGGGCGCGGACCTGGCAGAGGCCTCCAGGACGGGCCCGTCGACAGCGGTCATCGGATACCTCCGGGGAAACGCCGGCCTTCGGGCCGGGGAGGAATCGGACTCCTGCGGAGCAGGGCAGGGGGCTGGGATTCGCCGCCAGGGCGGATCGCGGTGCTCTGACGTGCAGATTTGGACGTGACCAGTAGTGGCCCTAGTTTGTGAGCGTGGTCACGAAGCACGTGAAGCGGGCGTTCAAGTACCGTTTCTGTCCGACGGATGCTCAGGCGGCGGAGCTGTCGCGCACCTTCGGATGCGTGCGGAAGGTCTACAACATGGCCCTCGACGCCCGTACCCAGGCATGGACGCGGCAGGAACGGGTCAACTACAACCAGACCTCCGCGCTGCTGACGGCGTGGAAGAAGACCGAGGAACTGGCCTACCTGAACGAGGTGTCGTCGGTTCCGCTCCAGCAGGCTTTGCGGCACCTGCAGGTGGCGTTCACCCACTTCTTCGGCAAGCGGGCGAAGTATCCGCGCTTCAAGTCGCGGAAGAAGTCCCGCAGGAGCGCGGAGTACACCACCAGCGGTTTCCGCTTCCGTGAAGGCGGGCTGACCCTTGCCAGGATGGCCGGGCCGCTGGACATCGTGTGGTCGAGGCCGCTCCCGGAGGGTGTCACGCCGTCCACGGTCACTGTGTCCCAGGACGCGGCCGGACGCTGGTTCGTGTCGATGCTCTGCGACGACGCGGTCACCCCGGCCCCGGCCACCACGAACGCGGTCGGTATCGATCTGGGGATCACGTCCCTGGCGACACTGTCCACCGGGGAGAAGATCACCAACCCGAAACACGAGCGCACAGACCGGGCCCGCCTCGCCCGGGCTCAGCGGGAACTGTCCCGCAAGGCCAGGGGCGACGGAGCCAACCGGGCCGGGGCCCGCCGTAGGGTCGCCCGTGTCCATGCCCGGATCGCCGACCGGCGCCGGGACTTCCTCCACAAGCTGACCACCCGTCTCGTCCGTGAGAACCAAACGGTCGTGATCGAGGACCTCACCGTCCGCACCATGGTCAAAAACCACAAGCTCGCCCGCGCCATCTCCGACGCGGCGTGGAGCGACCTGCGGACGATGCTGGAGTACAAAACCGCGTGGTACGAGCGGGAGCTGGTGGTCGTGGACCGCTGGTTCCCCAGCTCGAAACTGTGCAGTGCCTGCGGCACGATCCGCGGGAAGCTGCCGCTCAACGTCCGCGAGTGGACGTGCGCGCCGTGTGGTGCGGTCCATGACCGGGACGTGAACGCGGCGAAGAACCTTCTGGCCGCCGGGCTGGCGGCATCTGTCTGTGGAGCCGGTGTAAGACCTCAACGGGAGTCCTCCCGGACGGGGCAGTCGGCGGTGAAGCAGAAACCCCCACGGCGCGAGCCGTAGGAATCCCCCTCGTTCACGAGGAGGAGGAAGTCAAGACGATGACTCCTCAGGTATCACGGATACCTCACGCCGCTGACAAGGACGTGAGTCCGGCAGGCCTGGGCATGCCGTTGCGAACCGGGGAAAACAGGGCCGCGGCCCTGTGGGCACATGCAGGCGCCGGGTGCCCCGTGCGGTACGACAGCGCTGGGCGCCCGCCGGAATGCGGGTACGTCAGACGAGCCCGGGAGCGGCCGCCGGCGCCCTGCTGCCGGCGGCCCAGGACATCGACACGGTCGACAGCAGCACACCGGACTGAACCGCCTCGACACGCAGCAGTGCCGGGCTCCCGGCGTCCGCCGGCAGGCGGTGTTGCGTCATCACCAACCGGATGGGCGCATCGAGTTCCGCGAAGGCCAGGCAGTCCATGGACGCCCCGGTCAGCGTGTGCGGGACAGCGGCGTCCCCTTCGGTGGTCTGCAGGTATCCCAGCTGGCGGAAGCCCTCCAGCAGCACCATGAGCGGTACGTGATCGGTGGGGTGGTCGAAGAGGATGGCGTGGCCCAGGTCGAGTTCCAGGTCCCACTCCCCTGGCCGTCCGGCCGACTTCAGGACACTGTCCTTGGCCCGCAGCCGCCCCACCTGGTGGGCGGGAAGCCGCTCGGCCTGCGCTGCCCGGTCCGCCGCCCGGCCCGGCCCGGCCGGCAGGCCTCCACGCCGCCGGAGAAGCCCGTAACGCTTCTCGTCCACCGCGACCACCCGGAGACTGCCCCGCGCGCACGGCACGTCGCCGACGGTGAGAACGGCCTCGATGCGCATTCCGTAGCGCTGCGGCGGCCGGTGGCCGGTCCAGGCCCAAGCCACCTCGAGGACGACGGGCAGCGGCGTCGCACCGACCTTCAGCAGGTCGGGGTCGGTGATCTCGAAGTCCATGTCGCGGCCGACGAACCGGTGCGTCAGCGGCACCTCGTAGTACTGGTGCGCCAGATACACCAACGCTTGCCGAATCGTTTCGACAAACAGCAGCGGGTCCACGCAACCGTTGCCGTCCGGGTAGTACAGCGCGTGGTCGCGCGGCCATTGGGCGGCGACCAGGAAACGGTCCTGCCCCTCGGCGACGGCATCGGTGAGATAGACCTCCGCCACCGATGCCCGGTGAACCAGGTGACGCGGGATGGGCCGGACGAAGGCGAGTTGCTGCCGGATGGACGCGGTCACGGGAGTCAGTAGATCGACAGGCTCCCGCCCGGACGTTGCGTGACGCATGATTTCCCCCAGTTTGTGGTCACACCTGACGCCCTCTCGGGCCGACATTCGTCGCGCGGCCAAAAAATATACCTTCCAGAAGGTATCTGCAAGGCTTCCGAACCCTTCCCGGGCCCCGAGGGACACTTCCGGCCACCTTCCAGGGGCACGCCGGCAGCAGGGCGGCACAGGCGCCCCCTTACAGTCCGGCAACCGCCCGCGAAGGTGCCCGGGAGGGAACGGGACATGAACGTTCACCCGGAGGAGTTCCACGAGGCCCCTGGCCCGTTTCCGGCCACCGCACCGCGACCGTCCTCGGCGCGGACAGACCGCCGTGCGGGTTCACCTGCAGCGCGCCCTTCGCCCCGCCCATGGAACCGCCCCTGCCCGAGGTCTGCGCGGACCGGCACCCCAAGACGCCGGCCACCATCCGCGTCGCGGGCGGCTTTGCGGTGAGCTTCCCCGCGGACGAGGGGTGCGAGGCCGTCATGGCCCCCGCCTGCGGGACGGACCGCAGATTCAGCAGGGCGACACGAGTCCCGGCATCCGGGGCGCGCCTGTCCCGGCGGACACGGCCGCGACCTGCGCCAGCAGCACGCCGGCACAGGCACGCAAGGCCGGGGGCCACCGGCTCCCCGCCGGCCGCACACAGGAGACCGAAGCCTTCCCGCGCAGGGCGGCGCTCTACCACCGAAGCACCTTCGGATCCTGGCCCACCCGCGCCCCCTTGCAGATGGCCACGGGCACACCTGCCCCCGCAGCAAGGCAGCCCGGGCGCTAAACATACCTGATAAAAGGTATGTTTAGCGGAGTCCCGAGCCCCCCTCGCCGTACACACAGCACACCAGCGCCCAAAGCACCAGGAGAGTCCGTGCCATCCGATTCCGTCCCGGCAAGTTCGCGATCCAGCCGCACGGCCAACGCCAAGGGCCAGGCATTCAAACAGGAACGCGCGCTGCGCACGCGTCGCTTGCTGCTGAACGCCGCCGCCGAGGCATTCGCCGACAAGGGGTTCCCCGGCGTCACCATCCTCGACATCGCCGAACTCGCCGAAATGACCAAGGGCGCCGTCTACTTCCACTTCGCCAACAAGGAGGCCGTCGCCCTCGCCCTGGCCGACGAGTTCTACGAGCGGCTCGCGGAACTGGTCGAGTCCGCACGCCAGGGAAGCGGGTCCCCGCTGGAGGCCGTGCGCAGCATCCTGACACGAACGGCCGCCGCCTTCCGGGACGACAAGGTCATTCAGGCCGGTGCCCGCCTGCAAGTGGAGCGAGCGTTCATCGAGGCCGCGCTGCCCCTCCCCTACATCGGGTTCACCAACACCCTCACCGAGGTGCTCACCGAGGCACACGGAGCGGGCCAGCTACGCCCCGACTGCGTTCCGGAAGCTCTTGGCCGCGTGTTGACCTCAGCGTTCTTCGGTGTCCAGCACATCTCGTGGGTGCTGCACGACCGCAAGGATCTCCCGGAGCGTATCCACGAGGTGCTGGAAACCACCCTGCGCCCCAATCAGCTCTGACCCGATGCCACGACCACGCACCGCCCAGGCGTCCGAAGCCGGCGCTTGAACGCCGGGGGCGCGGCGCACCGAGCGATCCCCGCCGCGCCCAGGCGTCCGAAGCCGGCGCTTGAACGCCGGGGGCGCGGCGCACCGAGCGATCCCCGCCCCTCCACACCCGCACAACACACCCGCCGGCCCGGCGTACACCGCCGTCCCCTTCTCCCCCGTGCTCCCTGCCGGCAGCCGGCCATGCGCCTCGGGGAACCCCGTGCGACTGAAGTCGTAGACCCCGGCCGCCGGCTCCTGCATGACTTACTGATCGCAGGCCACGACGACCCAGCAGCGGGGAGTCTCCGTGCCGAAGCCGAACCGTCTGCATGACCGGTGGGGCGGAGGTGGACATCCTTCCGTCACGCAGCGGCGCCCACCCCGCGCCGGCTCGTCGGCGGGCGAGGGCGATAACGGCCTGGACGTGTCTGCAGCCTTCGCCGCGCTTCTCGAGGCAGAAGTCCCGGCCGGGGCCCTCGCGGACGATGCTGGTCTGCGAGCACCCTCCCCTCCGGCTTCGACGAGTTCATGGGAGCCGCACCAGGTGCCGTTCATCGCCACCGGCCCCACTGTCCCAGCCTGGTCGTGCCGAGGCTGCGCGCGAACCCGCCGCACGGGGTGTGAGCTCCGGGCACCTGGGCATGCACACGGTCAAGCCGCTCGACCGGGAGCACCCGCGCAGAGGTGGTGGTGACACAGAGGACCCCGCGTCGCGGGATGCCTCGGGGGCGCGGTCTGCGAAGTGGCAGAGGTCCGGGGGCCCGCCTGTGAGGCGAATCGGCGTGCCGGACATCCACTACGACCTCGGGGGCGGGGAGCAGTACCTGCTGCACCATGCCGGGATCAACGCGGACAAGGCGATCACCCAGGCGCTGGAGGCCGTGGCGTAGTGCGCCCCGCCCGGTCCGGGCGGCAAGACCAGGACACGGCCCCGGCAGATCACGGCCTTCGAAAACCGTTGGCCGCCCAGGGACCGTGTCCACTCCCACCGCGAAGCGGGCAACTGCTCCAAGACGCTCCTCGGGTTGAGCAACGCCAAGGGATTCAACGCTGCCGAAGGACGGTCTGTGGGCTCAGTGGACACCTCTCCTCGCCATTACGTCTTCAGCGATGTGGACGAAACGTTGATCAGCCGCAAGAGCATGTTCGACTTCCTCTCCTTCTACTTCACCCGGCGCTACGGTCCCGAGGGGGCCCGGAGGGCTACGGCTGTCCAGGAGGACCTGGCCGCCCGGGCCGCCGCGGGCGTCCGCCGGGAGGCGGCCAGCCGGACGTACTACCGGTCCTGGGCCGGGGAATCCGCGTCTGGCGTCACCCTCGAGGGGATCCAGTGGCACAGGGAGCGCTCAGCGGACAGCGACTTCTACGTTCCCGAGACATGTGCCGCACTCGCGCGGCATCGCGCAGAAGGGGCGGCAGTCGTGCTGGTCTCCGGGGCCTTTCCCGCAGTGCTCGGACCCATCGCGCACGACGTGGGGGCCGCTCAGGTCCTGTGCACCGTACCCGAGGAGCGCGATGGCGTGCTGACCGGAGAGATCGTCGGCCGGCCGATGCTCGGGACGGGCAAACGCAAGGCGGTACGTGCCCTGCTGCGCGACAACCCCCGCGTCGATCCTGCGGACTGCTTCGCATACGGGGATCACATATCCGACCTGCCCATGCTGGCGGAGGTCGGGCATCCAGTGATCGTCGGCACCAGCAAGGAGCTGATGGCCGCGCTGCCCACGGCCCAGCGCTTGGAGGCAGGGTAGCCGCAAGGGCAGACCAGTCGGGCTGCGCGCTGGGGCTGCACGACCTGACCTTGTTCCTTGTTCCTTGTTCCTTAGCCTCGGGCCCGATCGTGCGGTCACTCTTTGGAGTGATCCAGCTGGTGTGGTCCGGCGGGCGTGAATGTCACTCGCCGTCTCAGCCGACGGGATCTGGCGTGGGAAGAGAGACGCACGGCTTCAGCGTCGGTGAGTACTGGGCACCCCCGGTCGGTCAGGGCACGGCGGTGGCGGCCTGACCGGTCGGGCGCGTGCCGTCGTAGGCGTAGACGTGGACCTCGACCGACGTGCCGGGCTTCGCCGGGACGAGGGAGAGCACAACAACGCGGCCGGCGGCGTCCCGGGCGACCGTGCGCACCCGTACGGAGGAGGCGGGAGAGACGACGACCGTACGGCCGTGGGAGCAGTCGGCGGAGACGGACACGACGCGGGGCGGCGGACCGCCGTCGTGCAGGGCGACGCGGGCGGGAAGCCGGGAGGCGGCCGGAGCGGCGGGCATGCCCCGGGTGGATCTGCTCAAAGACACCGCGCCGATCCCCTCGGCGCCGCTCCAGAACGTGACCCCGCACAGCTTCAGCGGAGGCGCGCCACTGCGGATGTCCGGCCCGGAGCAGCCGGCGGCTGCGGCGGCCACGAGGGCCAGACAGACGGCCGACAGCGTGGTGCGGCCACGGCAGCGCGGAGCTCGGGCCATCGGCGTCTCCTCGTACGGATCGGCGCTTCACGCGCGGTCGGTCCTTGCCGGCCGTTACGGAGACGCCGATGGCCCGACGTTCGTTCACGCGGCGATCGCACACCGCCGAAGCGGAACCGCGTTGACTACCGCTGCCGAAGCAGCCGGGACATCTCTCGTCCTGCGCTTCCCTGCCGCCCAGGAATCGCAACACGCGGTGCAGGGCCTCGCGGGCCACCGTGGTGTCGGGGGCGCGGGGGGCGGTTCGGGGCACGCGCGCGGGCGGCATCCTGGATCCGGTCGAAGCCGCCGACGATCTGGGGAGGGCTGATCGTGAACCGCCCGAACTGCGGGGCCCAAGCCCACCGGGCCGGCCACGGCTCCTGGTACTGCCAGACCTGCGACCCCATCTCCAAACACGCCCCGGAGCCCCGGACAGGGTCACGTACTACGAGGCGGCGACCGGAGCGTCCGTTCAGTTTGCGCATGCGGCTCGAATTCCGTCTGGCTCAGAAATATCTGGAATCTTCCCAAGGTGCCTTCCAGGCATTTCAGGCTGTGTGCACCGGCGACGAATGCGGCACATACCGCTGAAAAGGTCGATGTGGATCGACGTCAAACGCCCACTGACAGTGCACGCGGTGATCAGTCCGGCAGTGCCTTCCGCAGCGCCGCGTCCAGCGTCTTCGCGAGCGCCGCGTCGCTCGGCGGGTCGTCGCCGAACAGCGGGCCCAGCTGGGTGGTGAAGGTCTGGGTGAACGCGCCGTAGAGCGGGGTGCGCGGACGCTGGACCGCCTTGCGCAGCGCGGGAAGCAGGGTCGTACGGGCGTACGCGGGGCGCCCGGCCGCATCGCGGAGCATGCGGCCGGCGCTCTCGCCGGTGGGGGAGGCGGACGGGGTGCCACCGGCGCCGACCGGGCAGGTCACGCTGTCGTCGTCGTAGGCCGAGGTCCGGGTCGCCGCGAACCCGGCGTCCAGCAGACAGCGTTCGCTCTGGCGGCCGGTGAGGTAGCGGATCAACTCGGCCGCTTTCGCGGCCTGTGGGGACGACTCGGTCACCGCGAGGTTCTGTCCGCCGAGCACCGCGCGCCCGGGCAGCGGGGCCACGCCGAGCTGCGCCGTCGAGAACGACTGGGACAAGGAGCCGTAGGCGTACGGCCACTGCCGCAGGAACTGTGTCCTTCCGTCCGCGAAGTCGCTGAGCGAGGCGGCCTCGTCGGAGTGGAGGGCGTCCGGGAGGGTGTACGCCGTCTCGGTGCGGGAGCGGAGTTCGGCGACACCGGCCGTCAACTCCCCCACGGAACCGTCGTAATGACCGTCGTTGTCGGTCAACTCGAAGTCCGGCACCGCCGACGCGAACGCCTCGATCGCGTTGACCGTACGGCCCTCGTAGGCGGCGAGCTGTGTGGTCCAGCCCCCGACCTTCGGCAGCGCTCTGGCAACATCGCCGCTCAGGGTCTGGAGCTGCTTCCAGCTGATGCCCTTGCTGAGATCCGTCTGCCGCACGCCCGCCTTCTGCAGCAGGTCGGGGCGGTAGTAGAGGAGCCCGACATCGCTGTTGAAGGGCACCGCGTACACCTTGCCGCCCCAACGGGCCGTACCGGCGACGGAGGTGATGACATCGGCGTCGATCTCGTCGTCGGGCAGCGGGCGGACGAGGCGGGCGGCGGCGAACTCCGGTACCCAGGTCACATCGAGGTTGACCACATCGTAGGCGGCGCTGCCGGACTGGAGGGCGCCGAGCAGTTGGCTGCGCTGTTCGTCGGCGTTGCCGGGGAGTTCCACCAGCCGGGCCTGGTAGCCCGAACCCGTCTTGCCCTGCTGCCGGTTCCAGGCCTCGATGAGCTGCTCGCGGACCCCGCCCTTGCCGGTGACGTCCCGCCCGCTGGCCACCACGATCACGCCGGGCCCGGAGCCGGAGTCGGCGGGCTGTCGTGAAGTCTGCCCGCCACCGCACCCGGCGACCAGCAGCAGGGGCAGCAACACCGTTGCGCACAAACGCCGTCGAGCCATCAGTCGTCTCCCGTCCCGGTGCGCGCGACCTCGTCGTGCAGGTCCGCGCCGAGGTCGTCGTCGGCGTCCAGACACCGGCCGCCGCTCGCGTCGGAGACCCGCGCGTCCGGCTTGCCCTTGTCGCAGCCGCCGCTGACCAGGGACACCATCGCGACGGGCACCTTCACCGAACGGGCCTTCTTCAGTACGGCGTCGAGACCGGCGCCGGTCAGCCGGTTGTTGTCCTCGTCGTCGGTGACGTACACGATCAGCCGGGGATGCTCGTCGTCGGCGCCCCGGTGCGCCATGTAGTCGAGCGCGGCGAGCAGCGCGGCATGCGGATCGGCCTCGGCGTCCTGGATGTCGGCCTTGTGTGCGATGGCGCTCTCCGCGTCCGCGCGCTGATGCCGGGCGAAGGAGAGCAGCTCGGTGTAGGAGTGCCCGCCGGTCAGCCCGGAGACGCCCCACACCCCGTACTCGTCGTTGCTGTCGAGGCCGCCGAGCCCGCCGAGGGACTGCTTCAGCAGCCCGGGTCCGCCGCTCGCCCCCTCCCAGAAGGCTTCCATGGAACCGGAGTCGTCGATGAGGAAGAGCACCCGGCCGGGCCCGTTGGCACCCCGGTAGGCGGCGAGCTCGGTGTCCATCTGCCCCGCGTTGGGCCCGGACACCGGACCGGGTGTCCGCTCCACCCCGGGGGCGACCGAGCGGGTGTCCAGCAGGACCCGGTCACCGGTGGCCGAGCGGAACCCGTCCGCCGCGAACACGGCCAGTCCCCCGTTCCCGGTGAGCCAGGTGTGGAAGTCCTCGGCCGCCGCGTCCCGCGCCGACTGGTCACGGGTGGCGCCCTGCCAGCCGACACGGACGTACGTCGGCTCGATGCCGGACGTGTCGTCCGGGTACTCGGCGATCCGGCGACTGCGGGTCGTACGGTCGCAGCCGACCCCGCTCTTCAGCAGGAACTCCGGGACCAGCGCGGCCGTCCGGTTGTCCACGACGTCGTCGTCGGGCAGCGTGCACAGCAGATCGGCGGCGGTGGGGGAAGGCGGCCCCGGCTGACGCACCAGGCCCTCCGCGGTGTCCGGTTGGGCCACGTCCCGGTACAGGCCCATCGTGGCGAGCAGCGCCGCGTCGGTGAACTCCGGATCGGGCCGGGCGACTTCGGCAGCGGAGTCCCGGCCGCGCAACTCCTTGATCAGCTCGCTGAGCTGATGCCCGGTACGCAGGGCCTCGGGGGCGGCGATGCCCTCGGGGACGGCGAGCACGAGCGGCGAGTAGGCGAAGGGCGCGGAGTCCGGGGTGAGCGTGACGACGGAGTGCGGGTCCGGGTGGGCGGTGACCCGTCCCGTGTCGGCGGCCGAGGCGGGAATCCAGATGTCCGGCTGCGGACCGACGTCCCGCTGCGGATCGGTGTCGGGGTCACGGGGTTCCTGCCAGGCCGCGGACTGCCGGCGCAGCGCGGTGACCGCGGCGGCGGCACCCGCGCTGTAGACGGTGATCCCGCTGCGCCGGCAGCCGTCGCCGGTGGTGTTCGCGTCCGACGTCAGATAGGCGTCGGACGCCGCGCGCACGGTGGACTCCAGGTCCGGGTCGGTCAACAGCCGCAGTTCGAGGGGCGGACCACAGGAGGGGGAACCGGCGGCGAGGGTGTAGATGCCGTAGGAACCGAGTCCGGCGGCGGCGAGGGCCAGGACGAGGGTGATACGGGTGGCGGTCCCGGAGACCGACCGGAGGCGGCCGATCCGGGTGACGACCGCGGCGGCGCAGGTGCGCAGGAAGGTGCGGAGCACTTCCCGGGTCCGCCGTAACACCGGTGTTCTGAGCGGATGCTGGGGCCGGGAAGGCGGAACCGGAGGCGGAGCCAGCAGCGGTGCCGGAGGTGAGGGCGGGGGTACTTTCCGTGCTGTCAGGAGCACGTCCTCGTCGCTCTCCGCCCGTCCGCGCGGGTCCCAGGGATCACCGCGCACGGTCCTGTGGCTGCCGGTGCTCATCAACTGCCGTAACTCGCGGGAGAGTTCCCCGAACCACACCTCCTCGTCCCGGTCGAGAAGCCGTACCAGCTGCTCGGTGAACGGCGTCGGTGTCCTCGGATCACCCGCGTCGATACGGTGGTTGGCCTGCACGCTCGTCAGCAGCAGCACGCGCCGCTTGTCCCGGAAGTCCTCCCAGACCGAGCCCGCGTTCCCGGCGAAGCAGCAGTCGAGGACGACCACGATCCGCTCGGCCCGGCTGGTGGCGAGCACGGACAGCACGGTGGTGAACATCTCGGCGCCGGGAAAGACGGCGTGCGCGCCCGCGATCACGCTCGCGTTGCGCATCTGCAGAAACAACTCGTGGCCCGCCATGGGAATGGCGCCATGACCGGCGAAGTACAACAGCAGCAGGCCCTCGGACTCCTGGACGGCCGTCCGCAGCGCGTGGTTGAACTCGTCGAGCGTCGGCGACCGGACCGCCCTGACCTCGTGCTCGCCGAACACCCGCCCCTGGGTCAGCACATCCCGCAACCGGTTCACGTTGTGCTTGACGGCCGGAAGATCGCCGGGCACACCGTGCGGCGGCTCGGTGACGTCGTACTCGGACACACCGACCAGCAGCGCCCGGTTCACCTTTCCACGCGGGTCGAAGGCGGGCACGGGGCTACCCGTCGTCGTCGGGGTTCGCCACACGTACATCGGCCCCCGGCGACGGCCCGTGCTCGACATCGCGCCGGTTGGCGCGCCAGGCGTCGACACCCCGCCTGATGTCCTGCACCAGCTGGCTGAAGACGGGTCCGGCGGCAGCGCCGACCAGCACCACGACGATCTCCGACCCGACCCCCATCGGCACACCGGGTCCCGGCTCGCTCGACTGCCCCTCGTCGATCCGCAACCGGTTCGCACGCAGCAGCTCTTCGAGCGGCTCCTCCCGCGCCAGCCACGCCATCAACGCACCGACATCCCGCTCACCGGCGGTTCTGTCCAGCCGGATACGGATCTCCCGGTCGCGCTCCCGGTCACTGTCCTGGTCGGCCACTCCATCCCCCTCAGCCATAACTCACCATCATGGCACCACTGTTGACTATGGGGGAAGGTACAAAGCGTGCGGTGGATCTCCCGGGTCATCGCAGCGATCACGGGAATGAAGTACCGCAGTCCCCCATGCCCGTGCGTCATGGCGCGAAGGTGCTCGCGCCGCTCGGCCGCGGTCGCTGACCCCTGAGGCACGGCCTCGTTGAGCTGCAGGGCGCCGTGGCCCTCCGGGTAGCGCGTGCAGTCAGGCGCACCGCCTGGTCCGAGAGCGTCACATACGTAGCTCTCGTGACCGGCGACGGGCGGACAGGAGGCCAGAAACGCGGTCAGGGCATCGTTGGTGCCGGCGTCGATGACCATCCCCTCTTCCGATTCGGCCTGCGGGCCGCGCTGGACAGTGCCGGGGACATCACCGTCGTCGGCGAAGCAGGTGACCTCGATGAGGCGGTGCGCACGGTGCTGGAGACCGGGCCGGACGTCGTCCTGATGGATCTGGAGCTGGGCGCGCCGGGTGCCTCGGGGATCGAGGCGACCCGGCGGCTGTCGGTGGCGGCGCCGGCGGTCTCGGTGCTGGTGCTCACCATGTCCAAGGACGACGACCATCTGCTCGCCGCCATACACGCGGGCGCTCGCGGCCATCTGGTGAAGGGCGCGGGCCGGGAGGAAGCGCTGGGCGCCGTGCGGACCGCGGCAGCCGGCGGTGCGGTGTTCGGCGGCGAGGCCGCGGAGCGCATCACGCGGCTGCTGACCGGGGCGGGGCGGGCCCGGAACCCCGAGGTGCTTCCGCAACTGACAGCGCGGAAGCGGGAGATCCTCGACCTGGTGGCACGAGGGCTGACCAACCACCGGATCGCCCGCCAGCTGAGCCTCGCCGAGAAAACCGTCCGCAACCATGTCTCCCGCGTCTTCGACAAGCTGCAGGTCACCTGCCGCGCGGAGGCGGTAGCCCGAGCCCGTGACGCGGGCCTCGGACAAACCGCCCCCGAGCACTGACCGGCTATCCCTCCACGGGACCGACCGTCACCTCCTGTTCCCCGCAGCACACGGCCGACGTGGACTCCTCCAGCTCCTGCGCCTCGTAGTCCTCCAGCTCCACCAGCTCCACCAGCCCGTCAGCCCGTCAGCCCGTCAGCCCGTCAGCTTCGTCGAACTCCCCGCTGTCCTCCAGTGCCGCGAAGAACGCCACCACCGGCGGGTTTCCCTTCAGCAGCGGCAGCGGGTCGACCGTCGCGCCGGAACCGTTGCGGCCCCTGCGGACCTCGAAGTGCAGGTGCGGGCCGGAAGAGTTGCCAGTGCTGCCCGACAACCCGATCCGCTGCCCTGCCACGACCTTGGCGCCGACCCCGGCCAGACGCTTTTCGAGGCGTGCGTACAGGGTGAACACACCACCTCCGTGGGACACGATGATGTGGTGACCGTAGGACCGCTCCATGTCGACGGACCTGACTACGGCACCCTCGGCTGAAGCGAGAACAGGGGTGTTCCTCGGCAGGCCGAAGTCGACCCCGGTGTGGTGACGGGTGTAGTCGGAGCCGGTGAAGCCCCGGATGATCCGGAAGCTGCCCCAAAACGGCGTGTAAAGCGTGGTCATGACCATTGCCTCCAACGGCGTGAAGGGCCCTCCGCCGGTGCGGCGAGCGCTTGGCCATGACCGTTCCGCGCCCGGCGTCCCGGGCACCTGGGAGCACAATCCCCTCCCTGCCCAACACTGTTCCCAGGACCCCGCCCCCACCCCATCGCCTGACGGTTCGCCGGATACAACAGCAACATCCGGGAAAACGGCGTGCACTGCAACGCAGATCCGACAGCGAAGGCCATCTCAGGGAACGGCGTCTCGGCTACGGCACCACGGCGGACCACTCTGTCCGTCATCGAAGAAACCATCGTCCGCCTGATCGTGGAGAGGCTGCCCAGCGGCGGGGTGAACAAGCGGGTATGGCTGTGTTGGCCAGGCACCGGCGCCACCGAGACTGACGTCAACCGCTGCCGTCAGCCCCTCTCCCCCGCCGCTTCAACACCGGTGCGGCCAGCAACACCTTCTCTGCCCAGCGGGCCTGGGTAACGGCCGGGCTGCACATCGCAACCGTGGTTCGGCGGAACCTTCAAAAGCGGGCTGCCGGGGATGGTGTCCGGGACGGCCACCACCGCGTCAGCCGATCACTACGTGGCAGACCACAAGCGCCGACGCCACAGCGCTGCAGCTGACGGCAGAAAGTGGGCGGCTGTTCGGGTCAGAAACCCCGCGCCGACGCCACCGAGCACGGCCAAGTGGATGGTCAGCGCTGATACGAGCGGACCGCAGGTCAAACGACCTGAGCAGGGGTCCAGGACCCGTCGCAGCCCATCTGCGGCACCGCAGGCCAACGGCACACGGTCACCGCAACAATCGTGCGACCTCACACTTGGGTCCACGTCTGGCTCACATGCGGTACCGGCGATACCATCGGTACCATGTCGCAGCCCAAAGCAATGAATCTACGTTTTCCCGATCCGGCCCAGCGGGCCGCGATCGAGGCCGCCGCACGGCAGGAGGGCGTCAGTCTGCAGGAGTACATCCTGTCCGCCGCCTACACCCGCGCCACAGCCGTAGAGGCCCGTTTCCTCGATGCCTTCAAGGAGTCGGTCTCCCGCAGCGGCGACGCGTTCGCCGAAGCGGCCGGCACGGCCGGTCCCGGCGGGGAACTGCGCGCCGCGGAACTGGCTGCGCGGCGCGGTCTTGAGGAGCAGCACGAGCAGGGCCACGCCGCGTGACACAGCACGAACCCCTCCACCCTCTCGATGTGACCTTCCTGCTGCACGCCGCCGAGGTACTGCCCGGGGACCCGCAGGTGGACGACTACGGCCCCCTCTACGCAGCCGTCGCCCGGGTCAACGCCCGGGCCCTGGAACGCGACATCTACGGGTCCCTGTACCTCAAGGCGGCCGCCCTGCTCCAGACGCTGGTGAGGCTGCCGTGTCTGGAGCACTCCAACGAGGCCTTCGCCTGGCACTGCGCGGAGGCCTATCTGGCGCTGAACGGGAGCCGTCTCGACTATCCGCCGAAGGAGGCAGTCAGCCTGGTACGGGACGCGGCTTCCGGTGCGATGGGTGTTGGCCTGATCGGCCGTCAGCTGCGGGCATGGAGCGTCTCCTGACCTCGCTGGTGTCGTGAGCTCCCTCTCCGTGGTTCACCGTCTCGCCCCGTCCTCACAGGGTGAGACGAACGTGTCGTATAGACCTCAGATGTATCCGAGCCTGACATGCCCAGAAGCCGCGGACCTGTCGATCTACAGCGCCGAAGGTCTTGGCCTTCGAGCAATGCTCATGACCTGTGGATCGACGTCGGGGAGACATGAGAAGGGGCCGCCGCACTGGCCATGGTCTTCAAGCTCATCGAGTCCGCACAGGCCCGGTGGCGGGCCGTGAACGCACCCCATCTCGTCGCTCTCGTCCGCGCAGGTGCCCGCTTCGAACGCGGCCAGCTCATCGAACGACCCGAGACCCTCGCGGCATGAACAACTCCAGCTGCAGAAACACAGATCTGCCTGACTCAGGAGTCGGGTCGCCCGCCTGCTTCTAAAGGTCCGCTACGAGAAGTCGGTAGCCGACGTCCAGGGTGTCGCGGTCAAGCAGGTCAGTATGGTGTGCCTGCCACAGGCCGGAAGACAGGTCGCTGGACAGTCGGCCCAGGCCCGGGCGGAGGACCTCCTCGCCGGTTTCGGCGAGCATCGATATGCCGGCTCGCACGTCCGGATCGAGGTATGCCTCAGGTCGGCGCCAGAAGGCAGCGCCGAATCCGTCGGTGCAGTCGTGCGGAATCGGGACCGTCTCGATACGGGCGCCTCCCAGCAGCGCAAGCAGCCGGTCAATCAGAACAGCGCGTGCGTCGACGAACGCGGCTACCTCCGGCAGGTACTCGTCCAGCAGCCAGAACCTGCGGAAGACGGCCTGGTCCCACGTGAAGATGACGACACGCTGCCGGGCGATCCGGAGGAGTTCTTTGATGCCGGCTTCCAGGTTCGTCCAGTGGTGCACGGTCAGCAGGGCCATCGCCGCGTCGGCCGAGTCGTCAGCGATGGGGATCGACTCCGCGGATGCCTGTAGGGCCCGCGCGGATCCGGCCGGACGTTGGGCGATCATCACCGCACTGGGTTCAACCGCCAGCATCGTTTGCGGTGGTTCGTAGGAGCCAGCGCCAGCACCGACGTTGATGACAGTGCCGACATCGCCGAGCGCCTCGTGGATCTTGACAGCCAACCGATGGTCGGGGCGTCGCGTGTGATTGTAAGTCGCACCGATACGGTCATACGTCGCCACGACGGACAGTATGTCTCGTCGCTCACCACCTACCGTTGCTAATGAGCCATCCACAACTCTAGACGACTACTCCGGTACTTCCGGGATCCCTAGGTCCTCCCACTCCAGGTCCAGGTTGCGTCCCGCCGGCTCGTAGCAGACGGGGTTGCGCAACAGTTCTTCATCGCTCTCGGGCTCAACATCGTCTTCGCACTCACTGTCCAGCACGGCCCAGCTCCCTTCGGCGAACACAGCACGCACTATCCATTGTGCGTTCCCACTCACGGGTGCATGCGGAGTCCGTCGAGGATGAGCGCGAGCATGTGGGGTGCTCGGTCCTCGGGGCTGGAGGGGGCGCGCCACATGGCGCCGGTGAGCTGGAGGAAGTCGCCTGGGTCGGCGTCGGGGCGGATGCTTCCGTCTCTTTTGCCGGCGTCGAGGAGTTCTGTGATGGCGGCGATGACCGGCCCGTAGCTCTGCTCGGTGATCGCCTGGTGCGCGCCCGGGCCGAGGGCGTCGCCGAGGCCGTGCTTTCTGCGCATGGCCTCGACGAGGTCGGCCGTCCAGTGGCGGAGTGCTTCCAGCGGCGGCATCCGGGCCAGCAGGTCGGGCACAGTGCCGGTGATGCGTGCCACTTCGTCCTGGTAGACGGCCAGGACCAGTGATTCACGGGTGGGGAAGTTGCGGTACAGGGTGCCCGCGCCGACTCCCGCGCGCTGGGAGATCTGGTTCATCGACGTGCTGCCGTCCGCCGCGAGCGCTTCGCGTGCGGCGGCGAGGATGCGCGCCCTGTTCTCACGGGCGTCCGAGCGGACCACGAGACCTCACCTTGCTAAGTGGAGAGTTCTCCACTACGTTAAATGGAGAGTTCTCCACCTACTCTAAGGAGCGTCATGCATTACATCAAGCTCGGCACGACCGGCCTCGACGTATCCCCGATCGCGATCGGCGCGATGACCTACGGCGAGCCCGACCGCGGGCACCCCGTCTGGTCGAAGGGCGAACAGGACGCGCGCCCGCTCATCCAGCACGCGCTGGAGGCGGGGATCAACTTCTTCGACACCGCGAACATGTACTCCAACGGTTCCAGCGAGGAGATCCTGGGCCGCGCCCTGAAGGAGTTCGCCGACCGCGACGAGGTGGTGATCGCGACCAAGCTGCGCCATCCGATGCGGCTGGGACCCAACGGCCGCGGCCTGTCGCGCAAGGCGGTCATGACCGAGGTCGACCATTCGCTGCGCCGCCTGGGCACCGACTACATCGACCTCTACCAGATCCACCGCAACGACCACTCCACCCCCTGGGAGGAGACCCTCGAAGCCCTCAGCGACCTCGTGAAGGCCGGCAAGGTCCGCTACCTGGGCGCGTCGTCCATGCACGCCTGGGAGTTCGCGAAGGCGCTGCGCCTGCAGAAGGAGCACGGCTGGGCACGGTTCGTGTCGATGCAGGACCACTACAACCTCCTCGCCCGTGAGGAGGAGCGGGAGATGATCCCGCTGTGCCTGGACGAGGGCGTCGGCACCATCATCTGGTCGCCGCTGGCCCGCGGCCGCCTCACCCGCGCCTGGGACGACGCCCGCTCGACGGTGCGCTCCGAGACGGACGGCGCCTACGCGGACCTGCTCTACTCGCCGGCCGAGGAGGCCTCCAACCACGTGATCATCGACGCCGTCGGGAAGGTCGCCGCCGCACACGGCGTCAGCCGCGCACAGGTCGCGCTCGCCTGGCTGCGACGCCAGCCGGTGATCACCGCGCCACTGGTCGGCGCCGGCTCGACCCGGCAGATCGACGAGGCCGTGGCCTCCCTCGACATCGAGCTCACCAACGACGACGTGCGCGCCCTGGAGGCCCCGTACACCCCCCGCTACGACTGGCAGGGCGTCTCGGACGAAGCCGAGATGGAGGCCATCCGCCAGCGCGTGCCCGGCATGGCTCTCGCATGAACCCCATCGTCCGCTCCGGCGCTGCTGCCCGCGCCGGAGCCCTCCTCATCCTTGTCGGCCCGCTCGTGTCCTGGGCCGCCGAGTTCATCACCGCCGCCGCTTGGCAGGACCCGCCGTACTCGCCCCTGTACAACTGGGTCAGCCACCTCGGCCTGACCGGCCCTCCGCAGACCGCGTTCGGGCAGGTCGCCAACTCCCCCCTCGGTGCCGTCATGGACACCGGCTGGGTGATCTACGGCACCCTTCTGATCATCGGCACGTTCCTCGTGTTCGACCCGCGCAAGGGCACCCGACCGATCATCATCATGGTCCTCGCCGTCCTCGCCGGCGCCGGAGTCTCACTCGTCGGCATCTTCCAGGGCTCCAACGCCAACGTCGACAACGGCCTGATCGCCTTCCACACCGTCGGCGCGCAGGGCGTCATGCTCGCCGGCAACATCATGGCGATCGCCGTCGGAGCCGGCGGGACCCGCATCGGTCTCACCAGGGGCCGGTCGCTCGCGAGCATCACCCTCGGCACCGCCGGGCTGATTGCGTTCCCCCTCTTCATGACCGACGTGTTCACCGGCTGGATGTGGGACATCGGCCTGTTCGAGCGCGCCGTGATCTACCCGATCATGATCGGCCACGCCCTCCTCGGAAGCAGCGTGGCCGCCATCCAGCGGCATCGTCCGACGCACCCGCCGGCACCCCTTACTGCACGAGTCGCGAGCTGAGGAGAGACAGATGGCACGAGTACTGGTCACCGGCGGAACAGGATTCATCGGGAGCTGGTGCGTGACGGCCCTGCTCGACGCCGGGCACACCGTCCGCACCACGGTCCGCGACCTGCAACGCGAACCGGCGCTGCGGTCATGGCTGCACGCGGCCACACCGTTCGACGACGACCGACTCACGGTCGTACGCGCCCACCTCGAACACCCCGACGGCTGGGACACCGCCGTCGCCGGCTGCGACTTCGTCCTCCACGTCGCCTCGCCGACCCTGCGCCACACGCCGGCCCACGACGACGACCTGGTAGTTCCGGCACGCGAGGGCGTCCTGCGGGTGCTGCGCGCAGCACGCGACGCCCGCGTGCGCCGGGTCGTCCTGACCAGCGCCTTCGGCGCCATCGGGATCGGGCACCCCCCGCGCTCGACCCCCTTCACCGAGGAGGACTGGACCGACGTCGACAGCGACATCCCGCCCTACCAGCGCTCCAAGACACTCGCCGAACGCGCCGCCTGGCAGTTCGTCCAGGACGAAGGCCGCGGTCTGGAACTTGCGGCTGTTCATCCCGTGGGGGTCCTCGGCCCCCTGCTCGGCCTGGACGACCCGCCGTCCCTGCGTCTGGTCCGCAGAATGCTCGAGGGACAAGTACCTGCGTGCCCACCCTTCGGGATGGGCTTCGTCGACGTGCGCGACGTCGCGGATCTGCACCTGCGCGCGATGACCGATCCGGCAGCCGCCGGCGAACGCTTCCTCGCAATCGCCGGGCACAGCCTGCGCGTCATCGACATCGCACGCATCCTGCACGACCGCCTCGGTGAGCGCGCCGCGAAGGCCCCGACCCGTGAACTGCCCGTGTGGCTCGCCCGCACACTGGGCCTCGTGAACCCGGAACTGCGACTGCTCAAGCACCAGCTCGGCCGGGATCTCGACGCCACAAGCACCAAGGCGGAGAAACTCCTCGGATGGCGAGCGCGTCCCATCGAAGACACCATCGAGGACACCGCCGAGAGCCTCCTCGCCCACGGCATCGGGACAAAGACCGCCTCGTAACCGACCGCCGCGGCAACCTTCCGACGGCCGGGTGACGGCGTTGACGTCGCGGCCGGGCAGAGGTGGCCCTGCTCGCCGGCGGGGCCATGATGATCAGTCCCGTTCGTGCTCTCGGGAGAGCTGCTGGCCGGTGCGACGGGAAGTCCGGCGGGTGATGTGGCTGCTCATCAGGGTGGTGGCAGCCCACGTGATCAGCGACTCGCGCCCTGAGTTGCCTGCAGCGCACCCTCGACCATCCCGTCGGGGCCGCCCACGCAGACCGCTTTCCGTCCGTAGAGCGGCCTGAGGTTCCCCCGGGATGGGATGTGGCGGGCGCGGCCCCCTTGGGCCGGACCCGCCGGGAGGGCGGAGGCCGAAAGCGCGCGGTGGATCTCGATCCTGGACTGCGGCCCGCCCTGCTGGCCCTCGTCGAGCCGGACATGCGCGGCGATCCGATGTCGCCGCTGCGCTGGACGACGAAGTCGACCCGTCACCTGGCCAGCGTGCTGACCGGGCAGGGCCACCGCATCGGCTTACCGGTCCGGGCCCGGTGGTGTGCCGTTCCTCGCGGTGCTCCAGCACCAGCAGCTCTACGACGCCGCCTTCCCCGCCCGGTGGCGGGCCCGGGTCCTGGCGGCCGTCGCCGGAGAGGACACCGGTCCGGACGGGGTCGAGGCCGCCGCGCTGCGTGCTGCTGCGCCCGAGGGGCTCGACGCGGGCGCCCTGTCCCGGCAGCAACTCGCCCACTGGCTGCATCCGTTCGAGCTGCGCGCCCTGCCGCCGGGCGAGGCGCTGCTGCGGGTCGTGGTCCGCTCGGCCCGCCTCGACGGCGCGTGGTCGGTCTGGCCCTCCACCCGGGCCGAGGCCGGGGAACTGGTCGACGACTCCTTGCCGACGGCGCAGAACATCGCCGGGGCGTACGCCGTGAACGCGGCCATCGAGGCGGCCGATCCCCGCCACACGACCGCCCGCCTGTCCCCCGAGCGGATCACCCGGCCATCCACCCGCCCCTAACCAGGCGGCAGGGGAAACCCATCACCCACGCGGCGGATTGCCGTCTGGGTGACACACAGGATGGAGTGCGACGGAGGCGTTGCGTACCGTAATCGGGTGTGCAACACCCGCACTGCGGTGTTGCACACCGCAGCCTCACCAGTAAGTGCGGCGTTTACCCAGGCCACATAGACCTGCGGCAAGATCGTTGCCAAGTGCGTTGCATGCAACGTGGGCATCCGCGCACAGCTCCGCTACCCGACCGGCCCGGTGATGTCGTACGGCTCGGGCATCCGCCGCTCCCGCCGCCTCCGCAATTTTTCCTACTTCAATCAGACGGCCGTCCGAAACGCGTTCCAGGCGCGGCCAACCGCCCCCGCTACGTCCTACTTCTCCTCCGGCTCCCAGGCGCGGAGCAGGTCGAGCAGCCCTGCGTCTCCGTCAACGTGCAAGGAGTCCGCCTGGATCCGGTCGTACAGGTAGAGGACCAGCTCACTGGCCGTGCCGTGGACGGAGGCGCCGGCTGCGTCCGAGTCCTCACCGGTCGCGGCGGTGGGCGCGGGGACGCGGGTGGTGCGCGCGCCGTCGCCGTCGACGGTGAGGCGCCAGGAGCGGCCCTCGGCGGCGTGGAAGTCGAAGGCCGTGGGCTTGTGCGGCCAGGCACTCGGCGTCGCGCAGACGGTGAACAGGAACTCCTCCACACCGTCGAGTGCCAGCTCGACCGGCAGCGGCTGCGGGGCGCCCCCGGCGAGCTGGGCGTCGTAGGTGTGCACCGCGGTCTCCTGGACCCGGTGCCGGGCGGTGCCGCCGGCGGTCTGCGGTGACTGCGACGCGGGCCACCACGTCCAGCAACCGCTCTCCGGTCCCGCCGCGCGCAGGGCGCCCAGCAGAAGCTGCGTCGACGAGTCCAGCCAGGCCAGCAGGGCCTCACGCTCCTGCGGCACTTCCAGCGCGGCGCGCGCGGCGACGGCCTCGGCCGGGGGCGCGTCGGCGGGCCCCGCGCCGACGATGGCGGCCCAGAAGCGGTCTCCCCCGCCCAGGTGCTTCACCAGATCGAACAGCGTCCACCCAGGGCAGGTTGGCACCTGTGCGTCGAGACCGGGCGCGGCGGCGACCACGGCGCGGAAGGCGGTCGACCGTTCATCGATCAGCCGCAACAGGTCGGGGAACTCAAGGTTCTCTTCCACGCCGGATGTCTATCACCGTGCTCGGTTGATCGGACAGCGATTTTCACAGTCGCCGCCGGTTGGCCAGCGGCCCCATTGCGGAGCCACGAAGAACATGACTCGGGGGCGTTTCATCACGTCCCCGGAGATGTCGTAGCCCTTCTTCCGCTGGTGCCTAGATGTCGCCGACAGAGAACTGGTCGATCGTCGCCGCGTAGCCGGTGACGCCGCCCAGTACGCATCCCGCGCCGAGCTCGATCGGATTGCTGGTGGTACGGCCGTTGGCGCGCGCGGTGCCTCCCGCGAAGGTGCCGGTGGCGATGGAGCCGCCCTCCAGGGAGAAGGACTGTGCGTCGCCGCGGAACGTCGACTGGTCGATGGCCGTGCGGCTGCCGTCGTTCCAGTCGATCGTGACCCTGGCGTAGCCGGGTCCGAACGGGCCCGGACAGGCGGCGGTGAGCGAAGCTTCGACGCGGACCGTGCCGCCGGTGATCTTCGGGTGCTCGCGGGAGGAGCAGATGCCCATCTCGCCGCTGGCGGTCAGCCGCACAGTGTTCTTGCTGAACGTGACGCCGGGGTTGAACTGCACGTTGAGGAAGCCGCCGTTGCAGGTGATGTCACCGGGGCCGGGGTCGGACGGGGCGGCGGCCATGGCCGGGCTGAGCGGGGACAGGGCGATCACCGCGGCGACGGCGACCGCCGCCGACATGAGGGGACTACGCATGTCAGGGGCCTCGTTCCACTTGTGGGATGGGAGCGGACCCCGGTAGCCAACCCAGTTGCCGCGTGTATCGGCGCCCGCCCACGCTCGAAGGCCCCGCCATGCCACCCGCACGGCGCACCCCGCAGCGGGGGAAGGGGAACCTCCACGGTCCGGCGCGGGACAACCACGCGCTGCGGGCCGTGATTCAGCAGGTCAACGTATGCCGTCGGCTGCTGCCTTGCGTACGTTCCCGCAGTCCGCCACGAGAACGAGAACGATCCCTCCTCGACGGCGATCGGCGTCGGGGTTTCCTCTCCCCCTGGTGCAGGAGTGGTGGGGTCAACAGGTGCGCGGGGCCTGGTGGATGGGGCAGCGTAATGGCCAGCGGGGCCATCCTGGGCATCACCAGCACGGATGGAAGGCCCCGCAGGTCCGCAACGCGCTGATCACGCCGACCGCTCATCCCGGCCCAGACGCCGTCATAGGCTCCGGTGCGTTGTGGGCGTGACGGTAGGCCAGTGGTGACAGGCCGAGGTGCGTGTGGAAGTGCTTGCGCAGGGCGACGGGGTCGCCGAAGCCGGAGGCGGTGGCGATCCGTGCGACGGTCAGGTCGGTGGATTCCAGCAGCAGGCGCGCGTGCGCCAGCCGTCGTTGTGCCAGCCACTTCAGCGGGCTGCTGCCCACCTCGCCGCGGAAGCGCCGGGTGAAGGTGCGCACGCTCATGTGCGCGTGCCGGGCCATGTCCTCCAGTGTGATCGGCTCGGTCAGTCGGTCCAGCACCCACTGGCGGGTCGCCGAGGTGGAGCGGTCGGTGTCCTGCGGTACCGGGTGCTCGATGAACTGGGCCTGGCCGCCCTCGCGCCATGGCGCCACCACGCAGCGCCGCGCGGCGGCCGAGGCCACCGCCGCTCCGTGGTCCAGACGGACCAGATGCAGGCACAGGTCGATGCCGGCGGCTCCGCCGGCGGACGTCAGGATGCGTCCGTTGTCGACGAACAATACGTCCGGATCGACCTCGACGTCGGGGAACAGCCGCGCCAGTTCGTCGCACAGCATCCAGTGTGTGGTGGCCCGGCCGCCGTCCAGCAGACCGGCCGCCGCGAGCAGGAAGGCCGAGGTGCACAGGCTGACGATGCGGGTCCGCGGCCCGATCCGGTCCAGCGCCGCGGCGAGTTCCCCGGGAAGCGCGCCGGTCGCGAGCAGGTCCTCGCCGGGTTCCTGCGTGGCGAGGACGACGGTGTCCGCGCTCTCCAGCACCGACTCGTCGTGGTCGACGACGATCCGGTAGTCCTCGTGCGTGCGCACCGGCCGGCCGCCGAGGGAGAAGGTGACCACGGAGTACAGAGGAGTCCCGTCCGGCTTACGGGCCTCGTTGAACACTCGGGCCGGGATGCCCAGATCCAGCGGAAGGACTCCGTCGAGGGCGAGAACAGCGACACGATGCGACATGGCTGGAATGGTACGACAGGTGACCCTCCGGCCACTCACCCGCCTTGGTAAGCACACGCCACTCTTCCTTCAGCGGGGGACGCGGTCCCCCGCTGAAGGAAGAGCAAGACAGACATGAGCGAGGACATCATGAGCGGGAACACCATGCGGGCAGTCACCATCAGCGAGTTCGGCGGAGCGCAGGTGCTGACCGTCGAGGAGGTCGCGCGCCCCGAGCCGCTGCCGACCGAGGTGCTGGTGCGGGTGCACGCCGCCGGGATCAACCCGGTGGACTGGAAGACCCGCGAGGGTCAGGGAATGGCGGGGCTGCAGACGCTCCCGCTGATCCTCGGCTGGGACGTCTCCGGCGTCGTCGAGGAGGTCGGCTTCGGCGTCACCACCCTGAAGGTCGGCGACGAGGTGTACGGCATGCCGTGGTTCCCGCGCGCCGCCGGCGGCTACGCCGAGTACGTGACCGCCCCGGCCCGCCAGTGGGCCCGCAAGCCGGCCGCCCTCGACCACGCGCACGCGGCCGCCGTGCCGCTGGCGGCGCTGACCGCCTGGCAGACCGTGGTCGACACCGCCCACGTCCAGGCCGGCCAGCGCGTCCTGATCACGGCCGCCGCCGGCGGAGTGGGCCACTTCGCGGTCCAGTTCGCCCGGCACCTGGGCGGCCACGTGATCGCCACCGCCAGCGCCGCCCGCCACCCCTGGCTCAAGGAACTCGGCGCCGACGAGACCATCGACTACACCACCACCCACTTCGAGGACGTCGTCAAGGACGTCGACGTCGTCATCGACCTGGTGGGCGACGCCCACGACAACACGAGCACCCGCTCGCTGAAGGTCCTGCGCCCGGGCGGCCTGCTGGTTGCCGTACCGTCCGGTGTCTCCCCGGACCTGGCCCGGGCCGCCGAGGCGGCCGGCGTGCGCCTCACTGCGTACCTGGTCGAGCCGGACGGTACCGCGCTGACCACGATCGCCGGCCTGATCGACGCCGGTGAGGTCGCCGTCGAGGTGGAGGAGACCTTCCCGCTGGAGCAGGTCGGCACGGCCCAGGCCCACGTCCAGGCCGGCCGCACTCGCGGCAAGGTCGTCCTCACCGTGACCGACTGACCATCCCTGCAAAAAGTTAGGAGCAGCACCGTGTACTACGAGATCCGCCGCTACCAGGCGCAGCCCGGGCGCCGTGAGGAGTGGGTCCGCTACATGGAGGACGTGGTCATCCCGTTCCAGGCCTCGCTGGGCATGGACGTCACCGCCTCCTTCGTCGACGCCGGGGACGAGGACGGCTACGTGTGGATCCGCCGGTTCGAGGACGAGGCCCAGAGCGAGGCTCTGTACGCGGCCGTGTACGAGCACGACCGCTGGAAGAACGAGATCGGTCCGATCGTCTACGGCCTGCTGATCCCCGAGAAGTCCGTCGTCACCCGTGTGGTCCCCACCCCGGCCTCACCCCTGCGATAACCCGGCTCACGGCCTCTTCATCCGCCACCGCACAGCGACAGCGACAGCAACAAAGGAACCATCATGAGCACCGAGACACTCCAGAAGTCGGCCCCCGCCTCGTCCATCACCCAGGCCGCCGCCGGCGCACTCATCGCGGCGGTACACGCCGCGGCTGCCCGGATCGGCTTCACGGCGTCCATCGCCGTCACCGACCAGGGCGGACATCTGAAGGCATTCGACCGCGCCGACGACGCGCCCTTTCTCACCGCCGAGGTGGCCCTCGACAAGGCCTGGACCGCGGCCTCCTTCCGCATCCCCACCCACACGTGGAACGACTTGCTCGCCAACCCGCAGATCGCGCCGCTGGGCGGCCACCCTCGTGTGATGGCCGTCGGCGGCGGCTACCCGATCATCGAGAACGGCCAGTACGTCGGAGGGCTGGGGATATCCGGTGGCACCTACGACCAGGACCAGCAGGCCGCCGAGGAGGCCCTCGCCGCTCTCGGGTTCGAGCTGCCCGGTCTCTGACCGGCCACGGAGGGTCGGCCCGTGGCTGACGGGCGCCAGGCCAAGCCACAGACCGACATGTGCGCCGTCACTGATGGCTGCAGCCATTGCCCTGATCAGCCGGCCCCCCGGCAGCCTGCGTCCTGACGTCGCGCGGCCGCCGGCCGCGGTGGCTCAGCGGGTGGAGAGGGACGCCGAGCGCCCCGCGTCCGTAGCCCGCCCGCCGCGCCGAGGGCGAGCAGGGCGCCCCGGGTGGTGGTGACGGCCGCACAGTTGTGGGCGGCGTAGGTGATGAGACCCGTGAGAGTGTCTACGCCGTCACCAGCCTCGACGCCCACCAAGCCGGCCCCGCCGACCTGGCCGCCGCGATCCGCGGGCACCGGGGAGTGGAAAACTCCTCGCACCACATCAGGGATGTCACCTTCTCCGAGGACGCCTCCACCGTCCACGCCGGGACGCACCACGGGCCATGGCAACCCTCCGCAACCTCGCCATCGGCGTGCTGAAAACCCTCGGAGCCGACAACATCGCCAAGACCACCCGGGCGATCCGCGACGAGCCCCAACGAGCACTCCCCATCCTGGGCATCACCAACGATCCGGACACCTACGGAACTTGATCAAGCCCTGTGTGCCGGCCGGCCGCCACTGGCGTTCGGCGTTCTTGAACTCCCCGACGACTTCCTTCTTTTTCGTGTCCACGCTGACCACCGGCTCGCCGTCCGCCTGATGGTTTTGGGCCTGGTCGTTGATGTACCGGAACTGCGCGTCCCGGTCGGGATGCTGAGCACCCTCAAGGGTTTCGGCATTGGCCTGCAGACTGAAATCGTTCTCCCGCAGCAGCCTGCCCACGGTCGGCGCCGAAGCGGCGTGGCCCTGCCGCGTCAGCTCCCCGGCCAGAGACCGCAGCGACTTGGTCGTCCACCGCAGCGGCGACATCGGATCGCCCCGTTCATCCGGCTCGACCAGGGCCAGCAACGCCGGAACGAGCAGCACGTCGAGCTCTTCGGCACTCTTGCGACCGCCGCCGTCCCTGCGGACACGGCCGTCAGGCAGCGGATCCTCACCGCCCTCCAGCTCGAAGACGCCCTTGCGCACCGTCGTCTCGCTCACCCCTGCTGCATACGCGACGGCCCGGACCCCGCCGTGCCCCAGCAGCCAGGCCCCGGCGGCCAGCGCCAGCCGCTGCTGCCGCTCATTCAGATGAGGGAACAACACCCCGAATCTCAGGGCGAGTTGGTCACGGACCTCACTCGGTATGGGCAAACCACATCAACGACAGAGAGACCGTGAAGCAACGTGTTGATTCTTTACGGGCCCTTAGCCAGGCCGGCCGAGGGGCGTCACCTGGACCCGGTGGGCGCGCTGACGCGTCTCGGGGCGGCCGACGAGTAATCGGGTTCCGATCTGTGCAGAAAGTAGGTGTGGCCGGTTCTCTGCTCCTCTCGTTCATGGGAATGTTCGGAACCCTGATCGGCAGTGGTCTGACGGGTTTCTTCGCTCTGCGGTCGGAGCGCGCCAATCAACAGGCTCTGGAACAACAGGAGGAACGCCAGTCACGTCGGCGGGAAAGGCTTGAGGAACTCGATCTCCGCCTGGAGCACCACCGGTGGCGTCGAGAGCATCGGAAGGCGATCTACGAGGAGTTCGCTGTGAACTCCCAGACGGCCCGGATCGCCGCTCTCGACTATCACCGATGCTGCCTGCCCGGTGGTCCGGAGGCTGATCAGCGTGAGGAGATCCGGCTGCGCGGCAGGCTGGCGTACCGGGAGGCGCTGCAGACCTCCTGCGCGGTCGAGCTGCAGGGACCCGAGGAGGTGGCCGCGCGGGCGGGTGACTGCATAGCCAGCCTCAGGGACCTGCTGAACTGCGCAGAGGAGCACGAGGCGAGGTCCGCGGCAGGGCCGTTGAACAGCGCTGATGTCATGGACATGGACCAGCAGATCACAGCGTGCCTCGATGACGCACAGCGCGTGCTGCGGCTCTTCATCCGCGCCGGACGCGAGGCCCTGGACCGGCCCACACCGCCCGGCTGAATCCGGCTCCCAGGCAGGGCTGGTTCAAAGTCCTGAGGCTCGTGGAAAAGTGCAGGTCGTTGGGGTGTGACGATCCGGTGGAAGACCGTCACGGACACAACGAAGCTGCGGTTGACGGGGTGACCTTCCCAAGTCGCCCTGCCCGTCCGGAGCTTCGTTGTGTCCGTGACGGTCTTCCACTGTCTGTCTGGCCAAGTCGCCCACTGTCGCCCGGTGCGGCGTGAGCGGTGTCGCCGAACGGCTGGCCGTTCTTCGTGATCCCAGAGACCGGCGGGGACGGCGCCAGTCGACCAACTGCGCCTGCTGTCCGCCGGAGTGACCCCTCGATCAGGCCACCGCTGGCTGAGGCTCTCTGACACCGCCCGCGAGTTCCTCGAACCCGCAGCCCTCCTCGAAGGGTGAACGACGAGGCCTGAGCCCTGAGCATCGACGCCACCGAGCGGGACGCGCTCACCCAGCAGCTCGCCGACTGCCCCGGCCAGCCGGTCACCGTCACCCTCGCCCGGTGAACCACGGGCTGTAGTACCAGGCAGGCCCGGGGCACCCGCGGGCCAGGGGCCCTGGCAGCCCTCGTACGCTTCTCCGATCGCTCACAGCGGAGGAGACGACGCAACCGATGATCGCCAGCTTTGTGGGGCTCGTGGTGATCCCCATGGTCATAGCCGGGCTGGCCCGGTGGGCGGCGGCAAGGAGGCTGCGCGGCCTTGCGGCGGGCCGGGCCGTGCACTTCCGCTGCCGACTCGGCGGCCGCAAGGGCCGACTGCTGGTCGACCCACGCCTCGACGGGCCCGTCTTTCTCGACCGTTCCGGGAACGTCACCGCCCTGCCACGCGGTGGCGAGGCCCTGGACGCGACAGTCTCCACCAACGGCCGGCCCCCCTTCGAGAAGGTCGACCTGC
Source organism: Streptomyces sp. NPDC101776 (assembly GCF_044766845.1). Classification (NCBI taxonomy): domain Bacteria; kingdom Bacillati; phylum Actinomycetota; class Actinomycetes; order Kitasatosporales; family Streptomycetaceae; genus Streptomyces; species Streptomyces sp. NPDC101776. The sequence goes on from NZ_JBIWMV010000035.1 coordinate 41,220, forward strand.
GCTACCGGACACCCGAAGGCCAGGTGCTGCGGCTGCGTTTGGCCACGCACGATGCGCGGACCCTCGGCGCCTGGCTGGGCGAACAGACCCGCCCGGTTTCCGCGCCCGCCCGACGGCTGCTTCTGCCGGTCACGCCGCTATGGGCGGCACTCGCCCTCGCGGCGTCCCTGTTCGTGGGCCTGGCCACCGCGGACGTCGCGCTGCTCGGGAAGCACACCGCCGCCGAGGTCGTCCGTGTGGACCAGGACGACGACAGCTGCACCGTCGGCTGGGACGGCGGCGCACAGCGGGCGGCTGTGGACTGCGCCGCGACAGACGTCCGCTCCGGCGACCGCATCCGGATCACCGCCCTGCCCTGGCCTTTCCTGGGTGAGGCCGTGAACACGGGAACCGCCCTGAGTGTGGTCGCCGTGCTCGGAGGCGGCCTCGGCCTGCTCGGCCTGGGCGGTGCGTTGATAATCAACCCGCTGGCCTGCACCCGACGCGTCCGGCTGGCGCGCCGGGCCCGGTCGGCGATCCCCGCGCAGGCGGCCGCGGGCGGCGAGGCGGGCGAGGACAAGTGGCCCGCCCTCGATGGCGACCTGAGCTACGCGAGCCTCGCCGCCGCGGCCCGGCACGGCGATCGACATCGCCCGGGCCCCCTGGTTACCCTGCCGCGCCGCGGTTTCGGCCGTACGTCCATATCGCCGCGCATCTGGGTGCTGACCACCGTCCTGGGTACTGGCGCTTGGTACTTCCTGGGGTTCTCCTCCGCCGCCATCCTCGACGACCACTTCTCCCTGGGGCACTGGCGCTTCCTCGTGTTCGGCACGGTCGGCATCGCGTCCCTCGCCCGGATCGGCTGGGTCGCGACCGACCGCTCCGCCTTGTGCGGTCCGGTACTGCGTGCCGCGCGCTCGGACGCCGGGAAGGGCACATGGCAGCCCATGCGCTACGTCCGTCTGTGCCGGGATCCCGGCGAGATGGCGCTGGTCCTGTTCCGGCCGGAGGGCGGCGAGGTGACAGCACCGCTGTTCCTCCAGCCGATCTCCCGATCCCGTGGCAGTGAGCGCCGCACCGTCGGCGGTCCCGCTCCGGTCGGCGAGGCCCTGGTGCTCAACACCGGCGTGGGGCCGCTGATCTGCGAGATCGACGGCGTCCGCTACCTCCCCAGAGGCCGTGCCACCGAAGCCGCGACCGACCCCGCACGAACCCGCGACGAACTGCGCAGCTTCGCCGAGAACCACCTTCGGCCGGCCGGACGGAGCTAGGCCGTGTGTCGAAAGTAGATCTTGGGCTGTGAATGATCACCTTTCGTGACTCCTCCCCCGGCTGAAGCCGGGGGCTTCTCGTTACGCCGGGTTGGCGTTGCGACGGACCAGCCCGGCCCATGGGGCGGGGAGATCTCACGGACGAGCAGTGGGCGGCTTCGTGTGTCTGAGACAAGCGGAACCGGCGATCTGTGACGTTCTGTAACGGGAGCTCGGCCTGGGCTCGGCTTCATCGGCCGGGAGGCAGAGGGCGGACCCTGCCGGGTGTGGCTAGGTGTGCTGTCTCATGACGTTGGTTCCACGAAGTTCTCAACGTGGGCCGCTGCGGGAAAGCATCGAGTGGTTCCGGCGGCTGGTTGGAGGTGACGCGGTAGTCGTTGCCGCCGGGGCGCGGCTGATGGGTGGCCAGTCTCCGAGTGCGGCGTGCGCCGCTCGTGGTTGCAGTAGGTGAGGAAGTCCGTGACGTACGCCGGGCGGGTGAACGTCACGGGGGTGGATCACCCGCACGTGTCATCGCACCGGTGGCCGGGGCGATCGCGGTGATATTCCTTGCCGAGGTTTGAGGCACGTGCTCCTGGCATGGGGCCCGCCGTTGCGGAGAGTCCCCCGCGTCCGAGCCCATGACAGGAATCTCGATGACGATCGTCCGCCCGTTCCCGTACCGGGTCGCCGGAATCCATGCGCAGATCGGTGAGGTGATGCCGATCGACGAGTGGGCGCGGCTGGTTCGGGTTCCGCACCGCTATCACCCCGAACGCAGTGTCAGCGGCGAGGAGATCACCCGGCTGATCGGTGTCCACGGCAAGAGCTGGGATGCCGAGCGGCGGTTCGCGTCGCTGGACGCTCTTGTGGAAGTGGCGCGCGGGGCGTTGGCCTCAGCCGATCTGCGGCCCGGGGATGTCGAGCATTTCGTGCTCTCCACCAGCTCACCGCACAGGATCATGCTGGACCAGGACAGTTTCAGCCTCGCCCGGCGCATCGGGGTGCCCGACGATGTCGTGCCGCTGCAGATGGGCGCCGGGTGCGGCGGGCTCGGCCGCGCGGTCGCGGCACTCTCCCGTACGGGCCTGAAGAACTCGCTGGTCATCTGCTTCAACGCGGTCAGTCCGATGATGGAACCGGACGGGGCGTCGCCGCCCCTCTACATCGACAACGCCCTGCACCCCTTCGCGAACACTCTCTGGTTCACCGGGGCGCTCTTCTCCGACGCGTGCACGGCCATCGTCTTCCGGCACGACGCCGACAGCCGGGGCCTGTGCCTGTACTCCCGTGACTCCCACTCCTTCGGTGAGGAGCCGGGATTCCGCGACTCGCTGGTGCACTATCCCGGGGGCGGACTGGAGAACCCGCCGTGCCGCCCTGGATCCGAGCAGATGTCCGCCTTCGGCCTCAACACGCAGGCTCTCGCCAAGTACTACGCCGGCGGCATGATGCTCAACCATCGGGCCCTGGAGGAGGCGATGCCCGGCTATGTGCAGGCCGTCCGGCGCATCTACACCCACCAGGCCGGACCGCAGATGGTGGAGAACTTCGCGGAACTGGCCCGGCTGCCCCGGGGCAAAGTCCCCACCAACGTGCGGCAGTTGGGCAACCTGGTCTCGGCCGCCACCCCCGTGCTCTTCTACACGGACTACCTCCACGACGAGATCGGCAACGGCGATCTCGCCTGCTTCTCGGTCGTGGGGGCCGGGCCCGAACGCGGAGCGTTCATCGCCCCCGTACACATCCCTGCCCCCGTCGCCCGCACCCGCCCCCAGGTGCCACGTCCCATGGACGCGCGGGACCCCGTGCAGCCCCGGGCGCGGGTCTGAACACAAGCAAACCTCGTCCGGGCGCGTGGAGTTGCCCCACGCCTGGACGGCCGGACCTCAAGGACAGGAAACGGCGCGATGGCCGACGAGACAATGCCAGAACTGAACGAGGCGGCCCTGACCGAGCTGCTGCACGGCTACTTCGGGGTACCGCGCGAGCTGATGCGGAGCGAGGCCACGTTCGAGAGCCTGGACCTGGACTCCCTGGCTCTGATGGAACTGGTCGTGGTCCTTGAGGAACGTACCGGCGGAGCACTCATCGACCGGCTCGGAGACCTGTCACCCGCCAGTACCCTCGCCCAGGCCCTGCACGTACTGCGCGCAGCCGCCACCCCCGCATGAGCGCCGCACGCGGTGAGGTAGCCGTCACAGGACTCGGTCTGCTGACCCCCGCCGGCAACGACCCCCAGACCGTGTGGAAAACCATGAGCGCCGGACGGTCGATGGCCCGCACGGACCCGTCCCTCCAGGGCCTGCCCGTCGCCGTCTCCTGTCCCGTCACCGGATTCGACCCGGACGAGGAACTCGGCCGACGTCTCGCCCGCCGGATGGACCGATTCGCCCACCTCGCCATCGCCGCCGGCCGGCGCGCCGTCGCCGACGCGGGCCTCGACATCGGCGGGCGCACCGCCGGCCGGATCGGCGTCGTCCTCGGCGTCAGCTCCAACAGCGTCTACACCTATGTCACGGAGTTCACCCGTCTCGGCCAGGGCCAGCCGACCAGAGTCTCCCCGCTCGCCCTGACCCGGAGCGTGCCCAGCATGGTCGCCGGCGAGGTCGCCATCGACCTCGGTGCCAAAGGACCCAACTTCACCGTCTCCAGCGCCTGCGCCTCCGGCACCACTGCCCTGGCCGTCGCCCGCGACCTGCTCCTCTCCGGCGCCTGCGATGTCGTCCTCGCCGGCGGCAGCGATTCAGGCCGCGCCCCGATGAACGTCACCTGCTTCCACCAGATGCGCGCCCTGACCAGCGGCACACCCCGCCCCGAACTCGCCTGCCGCCCCTTCGACACGGCCCGCGACGGATTCGTCCTCGGCGAGGGCGCCGCCGTCCTAGTCCTGGAACGCCTCTCACACGCCCGCGCCCGCGACGCCCGCGTACGAGCCCGGCTGCGGGGCAGCGGCGCCTCCGCCGACGCCCACCACCCCTTCGCCCCGCACCCCCAGGGTGCGGGAGCGGAACAAGCCGTGCGCCAGGCCCTGGCCGACGCCGCCTGCGCACCCGCCGACATCGGGCACATCAACGCTCATGGCACCGCCACCCGGGCCGGTGACACCGCCGAAGCCCTCGCCCTGCTCCGCGTCTTCAACGCAAACCCGCCTCCGGTGACCGCGCCCAAGAGCATCGTCGGCCACGCCCTGGGGGCGGCCGGTGCCATCGAAGCGGCGCTCACCGTCCTCGCCCTGGAACACCAAGAGGTACCGCCCACCGCCAACCTCTTCTGCCAGGACCCCGGCGCCGAGATGGACATCGTCACCACCCGCCCCCGCACACACGGCTTCGACCTCGCCCTGTCCACGTCCTTCGGCTTCGGCGGCCAGAACGCCGCCCTCGTCTTCGCCACGGCCTGAACAACAGTCACGCCCCCACACCTCAAATCCCATCGCAGCCCAGGAGCCACCCCACCACGAACCGCACCACGACCTCGGCCCTCTCCGGCAAGGCAATGAGAACACCGGCGTCCCGCCAGCCACGCAACCGCCCGCACACAGTTGGCCGGAGGCTGAACCGATGAACTCCGAGTCCAGGTCCGTCAGTTGCGCTCACGTCGCTGAAGAAGATCCACCGATCCAGCCCTCGCCATGAGGATGACCGTCGAAATGATCACGGCCCGCTTTCTGTCAGTTCCGGCCGACTGGTGCGCGCCGCGCACTCGGCGGCCTTGACCGTCGAAATCGACCTCGCCCACCAACTCCTGACCGGCCTCAATCTGCGCGCCACCACCATCAACGTCCGCCGGGCCGAACTCATCCGCGACGCCGGCAGCGACAGCACCGACGACCGGATCGCCGTGCTGCGCACCGAACTCGATGTCGCGGGCATCACCTCGCTGGCACCCGCGATCGAGCTCGCCGGAGCCTTCCACCAGGCCGTCCTCGACGACCACACCGCACTGAACGCCACCCTCACCCGGCTACGGGAAGAGACGTCCGACGAAGACCACGCCTACTTCGTCGACATCGCCCACTTCATGGCCGGCCTCCCGCTTCCCGCCGAACACACCGCACCCCGATGGCTCGACGGCGGACAGGCCACCCGCGGGCGGTGGCGCGACCTCGTCACCGCCCGGCGCGACTTCCTGCGCACCAGGCGGTAAACCCCGGATTGCTGGAGACGGGACCCACACGGCAGTGCCGCGGCGCCCCAGGCACAGGCAGGCCGGAGCTTTCCCTCCCGTCGGCGGACGACGGCCCCAACTCCGGGCCGCGGCTCAGCCGGTGGACCAGGCGCGCAGCTGCGCGGCGACTTCCTGGACACGGGCGCCCTTGTGCTTGGCGCGCATCACGAGAGTGAGGGCTTCCTCAGGCTCGTAGTGCAGGTACTGGCCGTTGGTGTTGAGGAACGCCTCGGCCACCAGCCACGCGAAGAACTCGTTCTTCGCCTCCAGCGGTTCGTGCAAGGCGACGGTCTCCAGCATGGCCGCGGCCTTGAGCCAGTCGCTCGTACACGTCACGGCCCATGTAGTGCGCCCGGACCCGCGCGCAGACGGCGTCCAGGACGCCCAGGTCGAGGCAGTCCGGGTCTCCCGGGAGACTCTGTGCGATCTGCAGAAGCTCCTGCGGAGTGAGGAACCGGGTCACGCGGCGTGGCCGTGAGACTGGCCCTCGTGCAGGTCACGGCTGCCCAACGGAGCGGGGTCGGGCCAGACATCCGTGCCGCTGCCGGCGGTGCGGGTGTCCTGGGTGGCGAAGACCTCGGCGAGCTGCGGAACGCGGTCGCGGGTCTGCCGCAGGGCGCGCAGGAACGGGTCGTCGGCGGCCGTGAGCGCCGCGTCGCGGACGAAGTCCTCGGGGGACTTGCCCACGAGACGGGCAGCCGCCTCGACCCGCGCGTACTCCTCCGGCCCGAAGGACGGCACCGGGGATCCGTTGTGGTCCATACGGGCGACGGTACCAGCGCAGCCCCGCCCTCAGGAGTGCCGCCATCACTCCGAGAACCTCACGCCTCGCGGGCGCGGAGGCGGCTCAGCTCTCAGGTGCACTGCTTGTCCGGGTGGGGCGGGGTACTGCGACCGCGGGTGATCTGGAAGTCGATGGGGATGTCGAAGTCTGATTTGGTCGCGTCGTTCGCCGTGGACTCCGGGAAGTCGAGGATCACCAGGCGGATCCACTGCCTGGACGGTCCGGTGACGGTCGACGGCGTCGTGCAGGCTGAAGGTGACGTCGATGGTCCGGATAACCATTGGACAAAAGTTGCGTTGTTGTATGTGCCGATATCCAGCGGAGCATGTCCTGGACCCTGGATGATGGGTAACTATTCAGTGACTGAAAGTGAAGAGGGGCGATGCCGTGGGGACCGCGATGACCGCACAGGAAACCGATCACGCGGAGGGACTCCCTCCGCACTGCTCCTCTGCGCACCACCAGGGCGGCGGACACCGCCGTCCGCGTTCCAGGGACGGCCAGTCCTTTTCGTCCGCCGTGTTCGTCGCCGCCTGCACGGCCTTCGGGCTCGCCGTGGCGACCGCGGCAGCTCTCGCCGCCCCCCGTTCCGCACGCACAGCGGTCTTCCTGGCCGTACAGATGGGAACAACCCTCCTGGGGGCCGCCCTGGGACTCATGCGCCGCACACGCCATACGGCAGACCCCTTGCCCGGGGTTCACTGGACTGCAGCCAGCGGACACCATGGCACAACCGTCAACGGCGGTGCGATCCCTGACGCCGGTTAGCACGGGGACCGCTCCCCTGCTGCCCCGGCGCCCGGTCCGTCCCCGAACGGCCGGCCCTGCGGCGGCTCACCGTCAGCGCACCAGCCCCGCCGGCCGATGTCACGGTCCCCGTGGCGATCGCCCAGCCGGGAACACCCGCCGCATGGGCCGCCAGCACGGTTGCGATCACTGATGCCGGCAGCAGCAGCACGAGCAGGGCGAACTGGACCACGGCAGGCCACGCCGTGTCGTTCTTTGCGATGAGCCGGGCCGAAAGACGGTCCAGGAAATCAAGAAAGCTTTCAGGCGGAGTATCTGAACGGTCATTTACCGTACCGGTTCTCCGGTCATAGATATTTGCATCATCCACAGACGGGCCGCGTGAAGTGCCGCGCCGCACCGCCCGCCGCCCTGAAGCGTGGCTTCCATTCGGGCGGGCCCCGTTCTGCGACGGGATATCCGGCGTTCCGGAACCGGACTCAGGCATGCCCGGTGCCGTGGTAAAAGGATCGGGCACCTGGAACTCCTGACTGATACACACCAACATAAAGCAGCACGCGCCGCCTCCACCGCACCGAGCGGCTCCTCAGCCGCCGGTCACGGGCACGATGCAGACGCACCAGGCACAGCCTGCGGAAATCCCCCGACCGCCGTTGCCTCTCCGCGCACCGTCCCGGCCATCAGCCCCGTGGAACGGCCGCACACGAACGGAAACACAATCTATAGCCCCAGGACTCCCGGCACGCGCGCGCCCAAGAATTCGGCACCGGTAATCGGAAACCTCTTGCGCCCCGACGACCGACAGCATGACCCGCTACGTGTCTGTGTGGACTCCGCGTACCGGCAGCAGGTTCCTCAATAGCGCCCGTTTCACCCCCGGGAGTGACACCACGCGCCCCCTCCACCGCGAAAGTTCCTCCGCGTTCCCGGATACCGGGAGTAACTCGAAACCGGTACGCCAGAAAGACCGGACTCCAGGCGCGATCTTTTTTGCCCGGTGCGGAACCTGTCGGCGCCCTCAAGGCCCGGACTTCACCACATGCCCCGGTGCGACGAGACCGAGCCCGCCATGACGCGTCCACGACGTACGCCGGGAACGGCCGCCGGTTGATGTGTGTGCTGCCGGTCCGGTACTGCGGCTTCTCGTACATGCCGCCGCACGGCCGGCATCGGGCCCGGGAGAGTGCGGCGGTGGGACCCATCCGGCCGCTTGGCTCAGCGCGGCATTCGGCGAACCGCTCTCCTCCTCCGGGACCGCCGTTCGTCCTGGAGCGATCTTGGGTGCCCTGCCCGCGTCGCGGCCCGTGACCTCGCCTCGGCAGCGGACGTTGCCAGGCCATGGACACCACACGTGCACACCACCTCACGCAAGAGTGCCTGGCCGCCACCCAGTCCGAGGACAAAGGGCGGCGTGGCCTGGCCCTACGGGCCTTGGGTGAACGACTCGAAGAGGCCGGCCCGGGCTTGTACGGGGAGCGGCTCCAGCAGGCGGTGGAGCACTCCACCATGGCTGCGACCGCGCATATCGCCATGCTCACGGGCTTGGACACCGAAGAAGCAGCCATCGTCACCCAGGCCCTCATGAGACGCCTCCTGTGAACAAACCCATCCGGAACAACTCGTCTGGTTTCTCGGAGTCGGCTGGGTGTGGCGTAATGGATCTGTTTCACATCTTTTATGGCGCTAGGTCGTTGATGCGGTGTCTGTATCAGTTTTCGATCCCGGAGCCCTCGTGCCCGCTCCCGCCGTACCGTCCCCGCCCGCCGGCCTGCTGGCCGCGCGAGTGCAGGACCCCTACCCCTACTTCGCGTGGCTGCGCCGGCATGCGCCCGCCTACCCGGATCGCAGACCCGGGCGTCCCGCCGTATGGCAGATCTCCCGCTACGACGACGTGCACGCGCTGCTGACCGACGGGCGGCTGAGCAAGAACCCCGGCCGGGTGCCGGGCTACGTTCCGGGGCCGGCCGGACTGAACCGGCATCTGGTCCACGCCGACCCCCCGGACCACACCCGCCTGCGCACCCTGGTGAACGCCGCGTTCGTACCGCGCCGTATCGCCAGGCTGGAGCCCTTCGTCGCGGACACCGCGAACCGGCTGCTGGACCGCATCGGGCAGCACACCCACATCGATGTGATCGCCGCGTTCGCGGCGCCGCTGACCTTCCGGATGATCTGCGCGATCCTCGGCGTCCCCGTGGAACTGGACAACGCGGCGACCCGACAGACCCTGATGGCCACCATCGCCCCCGCTGCGGGCTTGGACCCCGCACGGGTAGAAAGCGATCTGCACGCTCTGCTGGACATGCTGATCGCGGGCAAGCGCGAGGGCGGCGAGGCAAGCGAGGTCGACCTGCTGGGCGCTCTGGTGCGGGCCAGCGACGAGAGCGGGGCGATGAGCGAGGAGGAACTGCGCTCCACCGCCTACCTCCTGCTGCTGGTGGGACACGACACGACCATGAACCTCATCGGCAACGGCATGCTCGCCCTGCTGTGCAACCCCGGTGAGGCCGCCCGGCTCACCGGAGCCCAGGCCGGAGGGACCCTGCTCACCACCGCGGTCGAGGAACTGCTCCGCTACGACTCGCCGGTGCGGGACGCCACATTCCGGTGCGCCGCCGAACCCGTCACCCTGCACGGACAGCTGATCGGCGAGGGAGACATCGTCAGCCTCCTGATCGGCTCCGCCAACCGCGACGAGACCCACTTCCCGGACGCCGGCCGGCTCGATCTGAGCCGCACACCCAACGACCACCTCGCCTTCGGCTACGGACCCCACTTCTGTATCGGCGCCGCCCTGGCCCGCCTCGAAGGCGCCGTGGCCTTCCCCCTGCTGCTGCAACGCCTGGGTCCGGTGGCGCTGGCCAAGCCCGCCGACGAACTCCCCTGGCGCCCGGCCCGGGTGATGCGCGGGCTGGCCGCACTGCCCGTCGTACGGACCTGACCGCAACGGCCCGCACCGCCGGAACACCCCCTGACCTGGAGCACACCGGATGGACAGCGAACACTCCGTGCTGGTGACCGAGCCGCGTCCCGGCGTCCTGCTCATCACCCTCAACCGGCCCCATGTCCGCAACGCGATCGACCGGCCGCTGGCCGAAGCCGTGGACGCGGCCCTCACCCGCCTGGAGACCGACCCCACCCTGACCGTCGGCATCCTGACCGGCGCAGACGGGCACTTCTGCTCAGGCATGGACCTCAAGACCTTCCCGGCCGACGGCGTCCCGGTCGTCGCCGACCGGGGACTCGCGGGACTGACCCGGGCCCGCCTCGGCAAACCCCTCATCGCCGCGGTCGAGGGCGCGGCCGTCGCCGGCGGCTTCGAACTCGCCCTCGCCTGCGACCTCATCACCGCCGCCGACACCGCGTTCTTCGCCCTGCCCGAAGTCGCCCGCGGACTCATCGCCGCCGAAGGCGGAGCCATCCGCCTCCCCGGGCGTGTCCCCTACCACGTGGCCATGGAGATGCTCCTGACCGCGGCCCCACTGCCCGCCCCCGACGCCGCCCGCTACGGACTCGTCAACCAACTCACCCGCGAAGGCGAAGCCCTCCAAGAGGCCCTCACCCTGGCCGACCGGGTCATGGCCCCCTCCCGCGACGCCGTCCTCGTCACCAAACGGATCGTCCGCGACACCCGCGGTCTCGACGACACCGCCGCCTACACCGTCCAGGACCCCCTCAGCACCCCCGTCTTCACGACCGCCGCGGCAACCGAAGGCGCCCACGCGTTCACCGAGAAACGCCCACCGACCTGGCACCACTGAGAAAATTGGTCAAGCGGACGCCCGGCGTGATCCATACCGACGCCGACTGTCAGATCCTGCCGCTCCCCGGAGTCCGTCCGGGGCGGCGCTATTTGCCGTCCTACCGGTACCAGTACTTGACGCCCCGGTGGTGCGAGCACGTCCCGCGGGCGTGAGCACTGTAGGAGTACGAGCCGTCCTTGCATTTCGCGGCAGCGCCGCGCGGATGCGGCGAGTTCGCCTTGCACACACCTGTGGTGTGCCGCGCGCAGGACGCCGCTGCCGCGTCGCTCGCCGCGGCTACGGGCACCAGGAGCGCCCCCGCCATCACCGCCGCCGCAACCGTGCCCCGGACTTTCGTCAGCATGATTCCCCCTCTGAATGGTTCACGGAGGCGAGCATGTATCCGCCGGCTTCGGCACCCCGGCCGACCGGGCGCACTGTCACGGACCAGTGACCGCCGTAGCAGGGCCGTCGCCCTGGGTTCGAAGCACGCGAACAAGTGGCCGGGCCAGGACGCCTCCAAGTCCCGGGTACGCGAACCCGCTCCTCCCGCCCCCGTACGCGGGCTACCGCTGCCAGTACGACACCGGCTGGATCGCAGACAAGACCCGGTGGAGCCTGAGCGCGAGCGGACGCTTCGGCATCGACCGGAACGGCAACCGCACCGACCCGCCCGTCACCATCCACCAGGACTGACCGCATATCACGCGCCCGACGGGGCCAGGCGCATCCCGCGCCCGGCCCCGTCTCCCACACTCCGGCCCGCACCACACCTTGTGTGACTTACCGCCCCGAGAGGGTGAGGCAGGGCCGAGCGCCGGGCGTGGCGGCGGCCGGCACCGCTACGAAGATCACGGACTGTCTGTGATCTTCGAGAGGGAAACTCTGATGCGCCCCGTCCGTACGGCACGCACCGCGGCCGCCATCCTGTCCGTCCTCACCGCGCTGCTCTCCCCCGTCACCGCCCACGCCACCGAACCCGCACCAGTGCGTGCCGCCGCCCCACCCCGGCCCCAATGCAACGTCGCCACACCCGCTGTTGTGTACGAGCACTGGCGTGGTACCCGCCAGCACATACAGTACTGCCGTCAGACATCCAATCGGCCCCGCCGGAATCAAATCCGACGGGGCCGCTGCAGCATTCCTATACGCCAACTGTGGTGGACCAGAGAAATTCTATTAAGAACGCAACATCTTCTACCCGGCCGACTTTGCCACTTGGTTTGGATCTCTAATCAGGCACGCTAGGATAGATTCTGCGGACTCATCTAGAACAGCGATCACACGCCACGAATCGCAGATTATCGACAGAATTCCAACGCGCCCTTCGACTTCACCGAGGGCCCAGAATAGGGCATCCCACCCAATTCGCGATTCCCGAAATTCCGGCAGCGATTCAAACCTGTGCCGATAGATTTCCAGCAGCTCATGCGAATTGGGAAAGGTGACCTCAATATCGACATCCGGGTTGCTGAAGAGGGCCTGCGTCAACCGCTCGACAAGCCGCACAGGAACATCTAGGTCGGCCTGCTCAATGAGATGAGCCGCCCTTCGTCTAGTGATCGACTGCACAGTCATCACGGTCTCCAAACCGGATACGGGTTTCCTTGCATCGGCCCTTCAATCAACACTTCGAACTCACCCCTCAGATCCGGATCCGCCCACGGCTCATCGTTGACGTGGACGTGTGGGCGTCCGGCCGGAATTCTACTCTCGAGAACGACACCCACTCCCGTTTCTCCGCGGGTGGCCGCACGACGAGCCGCAGCTTCACTTGTTGACCAACTCGTGTAAATGCTTTCCGTATTACCAAGCTGGTGCGCTTCCGCTGAAGCCGTGCCGCCACGAGGAACAACCGATCCGTCAACTGCAGCGTCAAATCCCGGATGGCCTTCCGGAACACCTCGATAGACAGTAGTCCCGCCACCGCAGTTGGGTCTGTACGCTCACCGGTGTAATTGATGATCATGGAAGAGACATCAAGTGACTGACACCGTGACCAAGTCCGCGACCGCCGATGACCAGGCGG
>NZ_JBIWMV010000036.1:0-51548 GCF_044766845.1 Streptomyces sp. NPDC101776
CTGCAGGGGGGACCCTGTGGGAGAGTAGGACGCCGCCGAACAAATATTGCGAAAACCCCCGTACCGTTAAATCGGTACGGGGGTTTTCTGCGTTTAGGCTCAGCAGCATGCGCTATGACCTCGTGATCTTCGACAACGACGGTGTCCTCGTCGACAGTGAGCCGATCTCCAACAGGCTGCTGGCCGGCTATCTCACCGAGCTCGGGCACCCGACCTCCTACGAGGAGTCCCTCCGGGACTACATGGGGGCCGCGATGCACCGCGTACACGATCTCGTCGAGGAGCGGACCGGGCAGCGGTTGCCTGACGACTTCGACGATGTCTTCCACGCTCGGGTATTCGCCGCTTTCGAGCGGGAGTTGAAGCCCGTGGCCGGGTCCGTCGATGTGCTGGAGAGACTGGTCGCGCACGGGGTGCCGTACTGCGTGGCGTCGTCGGGGAGTCATCAGCGGATTCGGGTGGGGCATCGGACGACGGGGCTGGACGAGTGGTTCGAGGAGGAGTGGGTCTTCAGCTCCGAGGACGTGGGGAGGGGGAAGCCCGCGCCGGATCTGTTCCTGTACGCGGCCGAGCGGATGGGTGTCGCGCCGGAGCGGTGTGTCGTCGTGGAGGACAGTCCGTTGGGGGTGCGGGCGGGGGTGGCGGCCGGGATGGATGTGTATGGGTTCACCGCCATGACGCCTGCTGAGCGACTGGGTGGGGTCACTCAACTCTTCGGGGACATGCGGGAGTTGCCTGGGCTGCTCGTCTGACATTTGTCATGCCGAGGTCCGGACGATCGGTTCTACTGGGAGGCCGGGTCCGCGCGGCAGTCTGAGTGCATGACGACGGACACGGGCTCCATGAAGAAGAACCTCGCGCCGCTTCTCGCGGACGTGGCGGTGCCGATCGGGTCGTACTACCTGCTGAAGAGCGGGTTCGGGATGGGCACCGTGGCGGCGCTGGGGTGGAGCAGTGTCGTGCCGGCGCTGCGGACCGGGTGGGGGGTCGTCGCGGAGCGGAAGGTCAACGCCTTCGCCGCGCTGATCCTCTTTGTGAACGTCGTCGGGCTGCTGCTGAGCTTCGTGGCCGGTGATCCGCGGCTGATGCTCGCGAAGGACAGCGGGGTCAGCAGTGCCGTAGGGATCGGGATCCTCGTGTCCGTGGTGATGGGGAAGCCGATGATGACCGCCGGGATGAAGCCCTTCCTGGTGAAGGGTGATCCGGCGCGGGAGGCCGCGTTCGAGCGGCTGTTGAGCGGGTCGGCGGGCTTTCGGCGGGCCGAGCGCCGGTTCTCGGTGGTGTGGGGTGTGATGCTGCTCGGCGAGTGCCTCGCGCGGATCGTCGGGGTGTACACGCTGCCCGTGGACACCATGGTGTGGCTGGGCACGGTTGTGATGGTGGGGACGATGGTCGTGACCGCGGTGGTCAGTGGGGGGCTCGCGGTCGGGCCGATGGCGGAGATGATCGACGCCGAGCTGGCTGCCGGAGATGTGCCCTCACCTGCGGTTCTTCCCTCGCTCGCCGTCGCTCGGTAAAGGTGAGAGGAATTCATCTTTGGCTGGATCTACCCACGAGTACGCCGGGGCCCTTACGCTCGCCGCCATGACAGATGTGCTGCGGCGCGGTAGGGCCTCTTTGGCGTTCAGCTTCTTCGCTCAGGGCGCCACCTTCGCGCTGCTCGTGACGCGCATTCCGGCGATCCAGGACCGGTACGGGGTCTCGGACGGGCTGCTGCCCGTCTTCCTGGCCGCCGTGCCGATCCTCGCCGGCGTCGGGAGCGTGACCACCGAGCACCTGGTGAAGCGAATACGGCCCAGCGTGCTGCTGCGCTGGTCCCAGCCCGTCGTCCTCCTGGCGCTGCTCGGGGTGGGAGCGGGCGACAGCATGGCCGAACTGGCCGTCGCGCTCGGTGCGTTCGGGCTCGGGGTGGGTGCGCTGGACGCCTCGATGAACATGCTCGGGGTGAGTCTGCAGCGGACGTACGGGCGGAGCATCATGCTCAGCTTCCATGCCGCGTACAGCCTGGGCGGGATCGTGGGGGCCTCGCTGGCGTGGGCGGGGGCGCACTGGCATCTCGCGCTGTGGGTGTCGTATCTGCCCGTGGTGGCGGTGTTGCTGCCGGCGGCCTTCGTGGGGAGTCGGTGGTACGTCGACGGGAGCGGGCCGGAGGCGGAGGGCGAGGGGGCCGAGGCCGGTCCGCTGGTCTTCAAGTTGCTGCTGCCGTTGTGTCTGGTGATGACCTTCGCCTATATCGGCGACTCGACCGTCTCCAACTGGAGTGCGAAGTACCTGAAGGATGTGCTGGGGAGTTCGGAGCAGGTCGCGACCGTTCCGTACAACGTCTACATGGTGATGTGCCTGGTCGGGCGGGGGATCGGGGACCTCGGGGTGCGGAAGTTCGGGGCCGTGGCCGTCGTACGGCTGGGGGCGGTGGTGGCCGCACTGGGGTTCGCGGTGGTGGCCGTGGCGCCGGGGGCCGGGGTCGGGATGCTCGGGTTCACCTTGCTGGGGCTCGGGTTGTGTGTGCTGGTGCCGCAGACCTTCGCGGCGGCCGGGCGGTTGTTCCCCGGGGCCTCGGATACGGCCATCGCGCGGCTCAATGTCTTCAACTACGTGGGGTTTCTGATCGGTTCGCCGTTGGTGGGGGCGCTGGGCGATGCCTGGAGTTATCGCGGGGCGATGCTCGTGCCGATGGTGTTGGTGCTGGTGACGTTGGTGTACGCCCGCTCGTTCGCGCCGACGGAGGGCCGGTACGGTGACGGGCATGAGCGGGCGCGCACAGCTGATGTGGGACGAGGCAGTAACGGGCTATGACTTCGGCCGGGACCATCCGATGGACCCGGTCCGGCTCGCCCTGACCCGGAGACTCGTCGATGCCTTCGGGCTCGACAAGGACGTGGATGTGGTGGCGGCGAAGCCCGCCGGTGAGTCGACGCTGCGGCTGGTTCACCGGGAGGACTACGTCGAGGCGGTGAAGGCCGCCTCTGCCGATCCGGACTCGGCGGACGGGGCGTATGGGCTCGGCACCATGGATGATCCCGCCTTTGCCGGGATGCATGAGGTGTCGGCTCTCATCGCCGGGCAGTCGGTGGGGGCGGCGGAAGCTGTGTGGGCCGGGGACGCGCTGCACGCCGTGAACTTCTCGGGTGGGCTGCATCACGCGATGCCGGGGGCTGCTTCCGGGTTCTGTATCTACAACGATGCCTCGCTCGCCATTGCCCGGCTGTTGGAGTTGGGGGCCGAGCGGGTCGCGTACGTCGATGTCGACGTGCATCACGGGGACGGGGTCCAGGCGGCGTTCTGGGAGGACCCGCGGGTGTTGACGATCTCCCTGCACGAGCATCCGCGGACCTTGTTTCCGCAGACGGGGTGGCCGGAGGAGACCGGGGCGGGGGCGGGGGAGGGCTCGGCGGTCAATGTGGCGTTGCCGGCGGGGACCGGGGACGCGGGGTGGTTGCGGGCCTTCCATGCTGTCGTACCGGAGTTGATCGCGGATTTCCGGCCGCAGGTGCTGGTGACTCAGCACGGGGCCGATACGCACTTCGAGGATCCGCTCGCTCATCTCGCCGTGTCGCTGGACGCGCAGCGGGCTGTGCAGGTGGCGTGTCATGAGCTCGCGCACGAGTACGCGGACGGGAAGTGGGTCGCGCTCGGTGGGGGTGGTTACGCCGTGGTGGAGGTGGTGCCGCGGTCCTGGACGCATCTGGTCGCGATCGCGGCGGGGCGGGAGATCGCGCCCGAGGCGGTGATTCCGGAGGGGTGGCGGCAGGAAGTGTTCGCTCGGACGCGGCAGTTGGGGCCGCAGCGGATGACTGATGGGCGGTGGCCGGTGGCTTATGCGGGGTGGGAGTCCGGGTACGACCCCGCGGATCGGCTTGATCAGGCGGTTGTGGCGGCTCGGCGGGCGGTGTTTCCGTTGCGGGGGCTTTTGGCGTAGGCCGCGCCGGCAGTGGAGCGGATGATCGTGCGGGTTTGTTGGGGCGGGCCTCCGGCAGTGGTGCGGATGATCGTGCGGGTTTGTTGGGGCGGGCGTCCCTGGGGGCTGCGCCCCCAGACCCCGCTTCGGCCCTGAAGGGGCCTCGTCCTCAAACGCCGGACGGGCTGATTGTGCGGGCCTGTGTTGGAAGGGCGCCGGTTGGGCTGGGTGTTGGTGGCCTGTGTTGGAAGGGCGCCGGTTGGGCTGGGTGTTGGTGGCCTGTGTTGGAAGGGCGCCGGTCGGACTGGATGTTGGTGGCCCGTGTTGGGAAGGTGCCGTACAGGCTGGGTGTCGGCGGCCTGCGTCGGGGAAGTGCCGGACGGGCTGATCTTGTTGACCGGCGCTGGAAAGTGCGGCGGCCAGCCGCGAAGTGCGGCCGACCGGTGTCGAGGAACGGCCAGCATTGAGGAGTGGCCGGCGTCGAAGAGTGCCCGCCCCCGGCATCGAAGGGCGACCGTCATCGAAGGACGGCGGGCATCAAAGAGGACCGGCACCGGCACCTCAGGGCGCCCGGTATCGAAGAGCGGCCGTCGGCGATGAGTGGCCGGCATCGAAGGACGGCCGGCATCAAAGAGGACCGACACCGGCACCCCCGGGCGACCGGCATCGAAGAACGGTCAGCGGTGAAGAGCGGGCGGCATCGCAGCGGCGCCGTCGGTGATGAATGGCTGCCGGGGGCGGATGGTCAGCCCGCCCCCGGCGTTCGTGGGTCAGCCGCAGTGGCCCGAGTCGCCGCCCGTGGCCGTGCCGATGACGCCTTGCCATACGGCGCAGTAGCCGCGGGCGGACATGTAGACGGGGCCGGCGTACGACGTGTACTGGCCGCTGTCGACTACCGGGTTGTGCTCGTAGTTGACGTCGATGTTGAGCTCGACGGCCATGTGGATCTTCACGCCGGGGGTGTTGCGGATGGTCACGGCGCAGTTCTTGCCGGTCGACTCGTTCCAGGTGAGGAAGACCTTGCCGACGTTGCCGACCGGCGTGGAGTCGATGACCTTGTAGCCGGTGCCGCAGGCGCCGTTGTAGGTGGCGGTGGCTGCCGCCTTGGCGGACGTGGTGGTGGCCGCCGAGGCCGGGGCGGTGGCGGCGACCGTGCCGCCGAGCGCCAGGGTGGCGAGGGCTGCGGCGGTCGTGGTGCGACGGGACAGCTTCATCATGGTTTTCCCCCAGTTGGTGTTGCCGGTCGTCAACTTGCTCGGGACGGATGGTCGTTGCCGTCCACGCAGAGTGAGACCCGGGAATCCGTACGACGGTTGTGGCCCCTTTTGTCACCGTTCTGTCACCGGTGTTACGCCAACCGCGCGGTGTTTCCCGCGTTCCCGCCGTGGCCGGTGACGCGGTCCGTCAGCATCGCTCCCGTGTTGACCACCGGCGCCCTCCGCGCCCATCTGCTGGCCGCCCGGCTGGCCGGACCCGTGGCCACCTCGCGCGAGGAGAGCCTGCGGAGCTATCGCGCCTTCGCCGCCCGTGATCCTCGGGTGTTGATCGGACTCGATCCCGAATGGACGTGGGAGCAGAAGGATCTGATCGGGTTGATGGCGGACAAGTGTGGGGTTTCGGCCGACCCCGCGCACACTTCCGGGCATGATGTGATCGACCCGGAGCGGACGTTGACCGCTCTGGACGCGTTCGCCGACCGCTTGGGTGCGGTGGCGGAGCGCAACGGACCCGTACTGATCGGCACCGGACATCCGCATCGACTGCTCGGGTTCTACGCCGCGTTGGCGGACGCCTTGTCGGCGGCGGGATGTGCTGTTCTCACCCCTGCGCAGGGTCTCTCTGTCGACATAACGACCCGGTTCGGTCTACGCACGTACAACCTTGATTACGTACAGGGCGTCGCGCTCGTCCGCGAACCGGGCCCCGAACGCTCCGGTTGTGAGCCGGGCGCACACACGCACTCACCGCTCCCGGTTCGGACGGTGCTGGGTGCGGCGGCGGAGGCCGGCGGGGTGCTTCCGGAGCTGGTGATCGGGGACCACGGATGGGTCTGCGGAGCAGGTCAGCTGGGGTTTGAGGCCATTGGGCTGGCCGATACGGACGACCCCGCGCTCTTCGTCGGTGAGGCGGAGGGGTCGGTGTCCGTCGTAGTTCCGCTTGACGACGCCGTGCGGTCCGCTTACTACCGGCCGCTTACCCGCTACGTACTCAATCGAGCGTGTCTGTCACAGTAGGCCGCCGATGGGTGCACCTCTTCCCCACTCGCATCACACGCCCCTACATTGGGGAGTGAGCACGCAACGACGAAGAGTCACCGGAAGGGGAAGCCGGTGACCGTCGAGTGCGGAAGGTTCAGGTGTGTCATGGCTGCAGCTGGCGAGAGGCCTCTGAACGAGGTTCAGTTCCTTACCGTGGCGGAGGTCGCCTCGGTGATGCGAGTGTCGAAGATGACCGTGTACCGGTTGGTGCACAGCGGTCATCTGCCCGCTATCCGGGTGGGGCGGTCCTTCCGCGTCCCCGAGCAAGCGGTACACGAGTACCTTCGCGAGAGTTATGTGGGGGTGGAGACAGCCTGAGGCGATACCTCGATTACGACCTCAGCGCTCGGACGGGTAGGCTGGCCCCTTGTAGGTCGTATGGGCCCATGATGCCCAGCACCGAGTGATGAGAAGTGAGCGAGGGTAGTCGTGGGCTCTGTTATCAAGAAGCGGCGCAAGCGGATGGCTAAGAAGAAGCACCGCAAGCTGCTGAAGCGCACGCGCGTGCAGCGTCGTAACAAGAAGTAGGCGACGCGGCGCCGCGAGAGCGTCTCCTGTGGCCCCCCATCGAATTCGGTGGGGGGCCACAGTTATGCCCGTGACCGTGTCATGTGCCGAATGTGGGTACTCGGGCTCTCGTGCGTCAGGCGGTCATCACAGCGCAACACCGAACCGCTAGGTTGGCCGCACACGGGTAACTCGGAAGGAAGGCGCTGATCTTGGGGAAGGTCGTGCTCGTGACCGGAGCGGCCCGTCAGTTGGGGGGCCGGTTCGTACGACGCATTCAGCGTGACCCGGAAGTGGACCGGGTGATCGCCGTGGACGCGGTCGTGCCCGGGCACCATCTCGGGGGCGCGGAGTTCATCCAGGCCGACATCCGGCAGCCCACCATCGCGCGGGTGCTCGCCGAGTCGGGCGCCGACACTGTCGTCCACATGGACGTGACGGGCACCGCGCTGGGCAGCGGCAGCCGGACCACGGTCAAGGAGACCAACGTCATCGGCACCATGCAGCTGCTGGGCGCCTGCCAGAAGTCACCGGTCGTGAAGCGGCTGGTGGTGAAGTCCAGCACGAACGTCTACGGCTCCGCCCCGCGCGACCCGGCCGTCTTCACCGAGGGCACCCCGCCGAAGTCCCTGCCGAGCGGCGGCTTCGCGAAGGACACCGTCGAGGTCGAGGGGTATGTGCGCGGCTTCGCCCGTCGTCGGCCCGACGTCGCGGTGTGCGTGCTGCGGTTCGCCAACATCCTTGGTCCTACGGCGGATTCGCCGCTCGCGTCGTACTTCTCGCTGCCGGTCCTGCCGACCGTGTTCGGCTACGACCCGCGGCTGCAGTTCGTGCACGAGGACGATGTGATCGACGTCCTGCGGATCGCCTCGCACGACCCGGAGCGGGGCACGCTCAACAGCGGCACCTTCAACATCGCCGGGGACGGCGTCCTGCTGCTCTCCCAGTGCTCGCGACGGCTGGGCCGCCCGACCGTGCCGCTGCTGCTGCCGGCGGTCACCTGGGCCGGTTCCCTGGTGCGTACGCTGGGGATGACGGACTTCTCCCCGGAGCAGATCCGGCTGCTCACCCACGGCCGGGTCGTGTCGACGGTCCAGATGCGCGAGACGCTGGGATACAAGCCGAAGTACACGACCGCCGAGACCTTCGCGGACTTCGCGCGCGGCCAGGGCACGGGGCTGCTGCCGCCGGAGGCCGTCGCGGGAGCCGTCGACCGGATCGCCGCGCTGTCCCTGCCGGGCAGTGGCCACCCACCGACGCCGAGCGCCAACTGAGGAGCGCATCAACGATGGCGGATGCCAAGGTCATTCCGTTCGACGACGACCGGTCCCGCGCGAACGGCGTGCAGCGGCCGCAGCGGCGCCGGAGCGCGGGGAGCCGGCGCAAGAACGGCGAGCCCGCACTGTTCCGTGAGGTCCAGCCCCTGCCGGGCCGGGACTTCGCGCAGGATGATGTTCCTGTGACGCGTGAGGAAGAAGAGCCGGAGAAGGCACAGAGCGACGAGGGCGACCGGGGCGACCAGAGTGTCCTGGAGCGCCGTATCGCCCATGGCCTGTCGTTCCTGCGCCGCCGGCTCACCGGGGACTACGACGTCGACGACTTCGGCTACGACGAGGAGCTCACCGACGAGGTCCTGATGCCGGCGCTGCGCCCGCTGTACGAGAAGTACTTCCGGGTCGAGGTCAAGGGCATCGAGAACATCCCGGCGGAGGGCGGCGCGCTGATCGTCGCCAACCACTCCGGGACGCTGCCGCTGGACGGCGTGATGATGCAGATCGCCGTGCACGACAACCACCCGGCGGGCCGGCACCTGCGCCTCCTCGCGGCGGACCTCGTCTTCATGCTGCCGGTGGTCAATGAACTCGCCCGCAAGGCGGGTCACACGCTGGCCTGCGCGGAGGACGCCGAACGGCTGCTGGGGCGGGGCGAGTTGGTCGGTGTGATGCCGGAGGGCTTCAAGGGCATCGGCAAGCCGTTCAGCGAGCGCTACAAGCTCCAGCGCTTCGGCCGCGGCGGTTTCGTCTCCACGGCCCTGCGCAAGGGCACGCCGATCATCCCGTGCTCGATCGTGGGCGCGGAGGAGATCTACCCGATGATCGGCAACTCCAAGACCCTCGCCCGCGTCCTGGGATTCCCGTACTTCCCGATCACGCCGACGTTCCCCTGGCTGGGTCCCCTCGGCGCGATCCCCCTCCCCACCAAGTGGACGATCCAGTTCGGCGAACCGATCCCCACGGACGGCTACCCACCGGAGGCGGCCGAGGACCCGATGCTGATGTTCAACCTCACCGACCAGGTGCGGGAGCAGATCCAGCACACGCTCTACAAGTTGCTGGTGCAGCGACGCTCGGTCTTCTTCTGAGAAACCTGACAAGCGGCTGTACGACGATGGGGCGCCCCTCGTAGGAGGGGCGCCCCATCGTCTTTAGGGGCGCGGGGCCGTATTGATGTGCGGCTACCGCCGCGTGGGCGCGACCAGCCCCCACCGGCCCGCAGCCGAGGAACTGCGGAACCGGCGGAGCTAGTTGGCGTCCTCGCTGTCGATGCCCAGGCCCGGCAGCAAGCCCGGGAGCAGGGGCGGGAGGGTGACGTCCGGGGCCGTGAGCGGTGGTTTGGTCGTGGACGGGGACGCCGTGCCGGAGGACTTCGGGGGGTCCAGGAGGCCGCCCGTGTTGCCGCCGAGGAGGCCGTCGCCGGTGGTGGCGGACTCGCTGGGGGTGCTGGAGTGGCCGGTCTCCGCGGAGCCGTCGGTCGTGCTCGGTGTCGTCGAGCGGTGCGTGCCGGTGGAGCCGCCCGTGGACGACGTACCGGGAGCACGGTGTTTGCCCGTACCGCCTCCGCTGGGCTTCGCCGGGGGCTGGGGCAGCAGCGACTGGAGCGGGGCGACCTCTTCGTCTATGGCGTCGAAGACCGAGGAGACCTGGTCGCTGACGTCGCCGAGCTGGACGGGGAGGCGGTCGCGCAGGGCGCCCCAGGCCTCGCGGTGCGAGCGGGAGAACGCGGAGAGGGCCTGGATGGGGCCCAGCGAGTTCGGGTCCTGCTCGTACGCCTCGTGCAGCAGACGGTGGCCCTCGGACGCGTCGTGCGTCATCCCGGACAGCGTGCGGCGGATCTCGCCGAGCTGCTCGTGGTCGAGGTGGCCGCTGCGGTCCCGCTCGATCAGCCGGCGTGCCTCGCTCAGGCGGTTGGACGCCTGGTCGAGGTAGGCCACACCGCGCTGGTCGTCACCGTCGGACAGGTAGTTGAGCTTGAAGTCCTCGATGCCGCGCTTCAGCCCGTAGAGCGAGTCACCGGGCAGGGCGCCCGAGCTCGCCGCGGCCACTCCGCCGAAGGCACCCGCGGCCACCCCGACGCTCAGTCCGCCGGCCGCGAGGCCCTTGGTGAGCCGGGACCGGGGTCGCAGCTTGCCCAGACCGGTGGCCCGGTGCGTACCCCGGGACCGGTGGGAGCGCTGCTCCGGTACCGAGGGTCCGGGTGCCTCGCCTTGCAGCATGGCCTCGAACGCGGCGACCAGCTGAGCCCGCTGGACCACCTTGACCTCGGGGTCCAGCACGGGTTTGGGCAGCTCGCCGAGACCGGTGGCGAAGGCCAGCATGCGGCCCTGCTCGGTCTGTTCCGCAGCAGCCGGGGCCGGGGCCGGTCCTTCGGACTGCTCGGGCGCCGTGCCCTGGTCGGACGGCTCCTCTTCCAGGGCCTGGGCGAAGGCGTTCGCCCGCCGGTGCGCCGATACGTTCGCGATCACTGGCGGCACCTCCTCTCGCGTCATGACGGTCGACTCCCCAGGGGGTCCTGAGGGTTGCACAGCCTGACCACATCCACACGATCGAGTGATCGGAGAGGGTCAGGTCGTGACCACAGGGAGCCTGTATCCCGCACAACGAGTGGCGCGGCACTTGGGTTACGGACGACGGATGATCCGACCGCAAACTCAACGGACTTTCACTGAGCGCGAGTTGGGCGTTACCGAGCGTGTGCCGTCAGCGGGCGTCGTCCGGGAGGAGCCGCGCGAGAGTGCGCACGGCCCGGTACTGGAGGGTCTTGATCGCACCCTCGTTCTTGCCCATCACCCGGGCGGTCTCCGCGACGGAGAGCCCCTGGAGGAAGCGCAGCGTCACGCACTCCTGCTGCTGCGGGTTGAGCCGTCGTACGGCGTCCAGGAGGGCCGCGTTCGACAGGGACTCCAGGACGGAGTCCTCGGGGGAGCGCTCGACCTCGTTGGCGTCGAGCATCTCGCCGGTGGTGACCTCGAGCCGGAAGCGGCTCGACTTGAAGTGGTCGGCGACCAGGTTGCGGGCGATCGTCACCAGCCAGGCGCCGAAATCCCGACCCTGATAGGTGAACGTGCCGATGCGGCGCAGGGCGCGCAGAAAGGTCTCGCTGGTGAGGTCCTCGGCGGTGGCTTTGCCTCCCACTCGGTAGTAGATGTACCGGTACACAGTGTCGCTGTACTGGTCGTAGAGGCGGCCGAAGGCGTCGGCTTCGCCGGCCTGGGCACGCTCCACGAGGTCCATCATCCGGGCGCTGTCGCTGTCAGCGGCCGGACGTCGTGCGGTGGCGGCGCCGGCCGAGCGCCCTCGTCTGCCAACAGCCGCGCCGCCGTCGGCCAGTGCGTAGCACGGACCGACGGGTGCGGTGGTGGCGAAGGCGGCGGGGACGGCGTACGCGGTGGGGACGAAGCCGCGCAACAGGTCTTGGACCGTTGCGCGCAGCGTAGCCAGGCCCGAGGCGTCAACCCCGACGTGTGGGTACACGGGACTCCCAGAGGCAGAGCTTCCATCACGTGCAGTACCGGAACATTCACCCGTCGTAGCGACGGAGGGGTACCGGATTGCGTCTGAGGAGAATAACGCTTCGTGCAGGCACTGCTACACCCAGTTGCTCAAATCATCGATTACGTCGCTTCCGTAACCGATTGACGGCCGATCAAGTACCGCAGAGTGACCGGTTGTTGATCGAAGTGGTCCGAATTCAGTCAGGGACCAGGGCGTGTTGTGGCCGTGTGCAGCCAACGTGACTGGACAGCGGGTTACGCGGGTACGACCCGTGGATTGGCTGTGTTTACCGCGTCACCGGCGTCGGCGGTGCAATGCGATCGCCGCGGCCGTGCCGCCCGCCACCGCGCCCACGCCGGCCGCCGCCGGGATGCCGACCTTGGCCGCCCTGCGGGCCGTTCGGTAGTCGCGCAGCCGCCAGTCCAGCTCGCGCGCGTGCTTGCGCAGCTTGGAGTCCGGGTTGATGGCGTAGGGGTGCCCGACCAGCGAGAGCATCGGGATGTCGTTGTGCGAGTCGCTGTACGCGGCGCAGCGCGAGAGGTCCAGGCCCTCCGCGGCGGCCAACGCCCGTACCGCCTCCGCCTTCGCGGGGCCGTGCAGCGGTTCGCCGACCAACTTGCCGGTGTAGACGCCGTCGACGGACTCGGCGACCGTGCCGAGCGCGCCGGTGAGGCCGAGGCGGCGGGCGATCACGTTGGCGATCTCCACCGGGGCGGCCGTGACGAGCCACACCTTCTGACCGGCGGCCAGGTGCGCCTCGGCGAGGGCGCGGGTGCCCGGCCAGATGCGCTCGGCCATGTACTCGTCGTAGATCTCCTCGC
Source organism: Streptomyces sp. NPDC101776 (assembly GCF_044766845.1). Classification (NCBI taxonomy): domain Bacteria; kingdom Bacillati; phylum Actinomycetota; class Actinomycetes; order Kitasatosporales; family Streptomycetaceae; genus Streptomyces; species Streptomyces sp. NPDC101776. The sequence continues at coordinate 12,257 of NZ_JBIWMV010000036.1, forward strand.
CGATCGACTGGAGTTCGGCGACGCGGTGGCCCTTGACGATGGACAGCGCGGAGTCGCGCGCCTCCTGCATGTGCTCGGGGTCCTCGAAGCCGGCGAGCCTGAACCACGCCTGTTGCCAGGCGAATCGGGCGAGGTCGCGGGTCTCGAAGAACTTCCGCTTGTACAGGCCGCGGCCGAAGTGGAAGATCGACGCGCCCTGCATGACGGTGTTGTCCAGGTCGAAGAAGGCCGCGGCTCTGTCGTCGCCGAGGACCGGGAACTCCGGTTCCTCCGCCTGCTTTTCGGGCGCCAGGGTGTCGTGTATCTCCTGCGCGTCCTGCGACGACTTGCGCGCTGCCTCCGCAGAGGCCTCGCCTGCCAACACGCTCCGCGCCGTGGCGGAGCGCCTACGGGGAGTGAGCCATCCGAGAGCGGCCATGTCGTGAGCATAGCCAGTTTGTTCGGTGGTTCCGGAGCCGAGAGGTTCGGAGGCTGTGAACTCTCCGCGACCGGGCCGTTAAAGAAGCGCACCGGTGGCGCGAGAATGGTGTGCATGAGTCATCTGGTCACTCTCATCCGCAAGCCCGGCTGCCATCTGTGCGAGGACGCGCAGCTCGTCGTCGAGAAGGTCTGCGCCGACCTCGGGGTCCCCTGGGAGCAGAAGGACATCACCGAGGACCAGGCCCTCCACGACGCGTACTGGGAGCAGATCCCGGTCGTCCTCGTGGATGGGAAACAGCACACGTTCTGGCGGGTCGACGAGGGCCGCCTCCGCAAGGAACTGACCAAGTAGTTCAACGCGCACCCGAACGTCGCTTAGGATCGACGGCGGTTTGGTCTCGGGGGCGGGAATTACGAGGAGTGTGGCGGTTTTGCCCCCTGGAATGCGTAGGGAACGCGTGTGCGTGACCCCGGTCACGTTGGGTGGGCAAATCGGACACCATCTTTGTGCACGCGTTCACAAAGACATAGCCTGCTTCCGACGGGGCGGTCTGGGTACGTGTGACCGCCCACAGCCCCGCTCTACCCGCAGGAGCACCGTGGCAACTGGCCGAACTCACCGACCGGCGAGCCGTAGCCGAGGGATTCCCGAGGCCACCGTCGCCCGTCTCCCGCTGTATCTCCGCGCGCTGACCGGACTCTCGGAGCGCTCGGTACCCACGGTCTCCTCCGAGGAGCTCGCGGCCGCCGCGGGGGTCAACTCCGCGAAGCTGCGCAAGGACTTCTCGTACCTCGGCTCCTACGGGACCCGTGGTGTGGGCTACGACGTCGAGTACCTCGTCTACCAGATCTCCCGCGAACTGGGCCTCACCCAGGACTGGCCGGTCGTGATCGTCGGTATCGGAAACCTGGGCGCCGCCCTCGCCAACTACGGCGGGTTCGCCTCCCGCGGCTTCCGCGTCGCCGCCCTCATCGACGCCGACCCGGCGATGGCCGGCAAGCCCGTCGCGGGCATCCCGGTGCAGCACTCGGACGAGCTCGAGAAGATCGTCAGCGACAACGGCGTCTCCATCGGCGTCATCGCCACCCCCGCCGGTGCCGCCCAGCCCGTCTGCGACCGGCTCGTGGCCGCCGGGGTCACCTCCATCCTGAACTTCGCGCCGACCGTGCTGACCGTCCCGGACGGCGTCGACGTGCGCAAGGTCGACCTCTCCATCGAGTTGCAGATCCTCGCGTTCCACGAGCAGCGCAAGGCCGGCGAGGAGGCCGCCGCCCAGGCGGCGAACCCGCCCGCCGCGCAGCGGGACGACTCCACCGAGCAGGGCCCTGACGGGGACGTCCCCGCCGTGATGCCGGCATGAGTCTCCTCGTTGTCGGGCTGAGCCACCGCAGCGCGCCGGTCAGTCTCCTGGAGCGGGCGACGCTGAACGCGGACGCCCAGATCAAGCTCCTCCAGGACACGGTCGCCGCCGAACCGGCCGCCGAGGCCGCGGTGTTGGCCACCTGCAACCGCATCGAGCTCTACGCCGACGTGGACAAGTTCCACGCGGGCGTCGCCGAACTCTCCACGCTGCTCGCCCAGCACAGCGGCGTCGGTCTCGACGAGCTCACTCCTTATCTCTACGTGCACTACGAGGACCGGGCCGTCCATCACCTCTTCGCGGTGGCCTGCGGTCTCGACTCGATGGTCGTCGGCGAGGGCCAGATCCTCGGCCAGATCAAGGACTCGCTCGCCAAGGCACAGGAACTGCACTCCGCCGGGCGGCTGTTGAACGACCTGTTCCAGCAGGCCCTCCGAGTCGGCAAGCGTGCCCACTCGGAGACCGGCATCGACCGCGCGGGTCAGTCCCTGGTCACCTTCGGCCTCCAACAGCTCTCCTCCGGCACGGCAGTTGAGGCCTGGGCGAAGGGGAAACGGGCCCTGGTCATCGGCGCCGGCTCCATGTCGTCGCTGGCCGCCGCGACCCTCGTCCGCGCCGGCGTCGCCGAGATCGTCGTCGCCAACCGCACCGCCGACCGCGCCGAGCGCCTCGCCCAGATCATCACGGAGAGCCCCGGAACGGACGTGTCCGCCCGCGCGGTACCGATGGATTCGGTGCCGTTCGAGCTGACACGTGCCGATGTCGCCGTGTCCTGTACGGGCGCGACCGGGCTGGTCCTGACGGCCGAGACGGTCGCGGAAGCGGTCGAGGGCCGGGTACCGCAGGACGCGACGGCCGGTCGTACGGCCACGAAGGACGACGTACGCGAAACGCTTCCGCCGACCTCCGTCGGGACCGAGGACGGATGTCCGCTGGACCTGTCCGCGGTGCAGGGGGCGACCGGCTTCTCCGTGATGGGGGAGGCCGCCGTGGCCGGGATGGACGCGGCGACGCTGGAGCAGCACGCGGCCTGGGTCGGCGGCAGTGCCGTCGACCGGCGCGAGGCGGCCCGGCGGACACCCGAGGCCGAGGCGGAGTTGATCACCGAACTCGCCGCCATGGCCGCGACCGGCGTACGCATCCCCGAGCGCCGCAGGCCCGAGCCGCTCGCCCAAGTCCCGCGCCCCGCACCGGTGTTGTCGCTCCTCGACCTCGCGATGCCGCGGGACGTGGACGCCGCCGTGCACCGGCTGGCCGGGGTGCGCCTCGTCGACATCGAGTCGCTCGCCGAGGCCTCGGCCACTGCATCTGATAAGCGAACTCCGTCCGCGGGCCCGATGGCGGCGGACGTGGACGCGGTCCGGCGTATCGTCTCCGACGAGGTCGCGGCCTTCGGGGCAGCCCAGCGGGCCGCGCACATCACGCCGACCGTGGTCGCCCTGCGTGCCATGGCCGCCGAGGTCGTCGCGGGTGAGATCGCCCGGCTCGACGGACGGCTGCCCGGCCTCGACGACAAGCACCGCGCCGAGATCACGCAGACCGTACGACGGGTCGTCGACAAGCTGCTGCACGCGCCGACCGTGCGGGTCAAACAGCTCGCGGCCGAGCCCGGCGGCGCCGGGTACGCGGACGCGCTGCGCACCCTGTTCGACCTCGACCAGGAGACGGTGGCCTCCGTCTCGCGGGCTGAAGAAGACTCTGAGAACAGCAAGAACCGAGGGCCAGTATGAGTAAGAAGGCACTGAGGCTCGGGACCAGGCGGAGCAGACTCGCCCTGGCCCAGTCCGGGTTGGTGGCGAACGCCGTGAGCCAGGTGACCGGACGGCCCGTCGAGCTCGTCGAGATCACCACCTACGGCGACACCTCCCGCGAGCACCTCGCGCAGATCGGCGGCACCGGGGTCTTCGTGACCGCGCTGCGGGACGCGCTGCTCGGCGGTGAGGTCGACTTCGCGGTTCATTCGCTGAAGGACCTGCCGACCACGCAGCCCGCGGAACTGGTGCTCGCCGCCGTACCCGAGCGCGAGGACCCGCGGGACGTACTCGTCGCGAAGGACGCCCTGAAGTTCACCGACCTGCCCCGCGGGGCGCGCATCGGTACGGGCTCCCCGCGCCGCACGGCCCAGCTGAACGCGTACGCGCTCGGCCACGGCCTCGACATCGAGACGGTCCCGATCCGGGGCAACGTCGACACCCGGATCGGCTTCGTGCGGGACGGTGAGCTGGACGCCGTCGTCCTGGCCGCCGCCGGACTGAGCCGGATCGGCCGCCTCGACGAAGTGACCGACTTCCTGTCGGTCGACACGGTTCTGCCCGCCCCCGGCCAGGGGGCCCTGGCGATCGAATGCGCCGCGGACAACGCGGACTTGATCGCGGCACTCGGCGAACTCGACGACCCGTTCACGCGGGTCGCGGTAACCGCCGAAAGGTCCCTGCTCGCCGCCCTGGAGGCCGGCTGCTCCGCCCCTGTGGGCGCGCTGGCCGACCTTCTGGCCGACGGGCAGATTGTCAAGGAAATGCGCCTGCGCGGAATAGTCGGCACGACCGACGGTTCGCGTACGGTGCAGCTGTCCACCACCGGTCCCGTGCCCGAGACGCATGACCAAGCACTGGCGCTCGGTCGCGAACTCGCCGCCGAGATGCTTGCCCAGGGCGCGGCCGGTCTCATGGGGGAGCAAGCCAAGTGAGCCCCACCACTCTTCCCGCCGCCGGTCCTGAACACGGGCACGTCACCTTCCTGGGTGCCGGACCCGGAGATCCGGGACTGCTCACACTGCGCGCCGTAGAGGCGCTCGCGAACGCGGACGTCCTCGTCGCCGAGCACGAGGTGCTCGACGTCGTACGTCCGCACGCCCGAGAGGGCGTAGCCGTCGTGCAGCCGGATCCGAGTCCTTCTTCGGGCTCGCTCCCGGGCACAGGCACGCCTCAACTGACGGTTGTTGACGGTGTGTCAACAACCGTTGGCCTACCCGCTGTGCGGGATGCGGCACATCTTGTCATGGAGGCCGCGAGGGGCGGCAGGCGGGTCGTACGTGCGGTGTCCGGGGACCCCGGACTAGATACGTACGCCGCCGAGGAAATGCTCGCCTGTGTCGCCGCGGGTGTTCCCTTCGAGGTCGTGCCCGGTGTCGCCGCGGCCGTCGGCGTGCCCGCGTACGCCGGTGTCCCGCTGCGGGACGCGCAGGGGGCGGACGTCCGGTTCGTGGACGCCCGTACCGCCTCGGACCGCTGCTGGACCGAGGTCGGGGCGTCGGACGGCACGGTCGTCGTGTCGACCTCGCTCGACTCGGTGGCCTCGGCCGCCGGTGAGCTGGTCGCCGCCGGCCGCAAGCCGGACACTCCGATGACGGTCACAGTGGCTGGTACGACCACTCGTCAGCGGACCTGGTCGGCGACGCTCGGCACGATCGCGCAGACGCTGAAGCAGGCGAAGGTGCTGCCGTCCCCGGACGGAGGCCGGCCGGTGATAGCCGTGGTCGGTGAGCGGTCCGCCGCCGCGCAGCGCGACCAGTTGTCGTGGTTCGAGTCCAAGCCGCTGTTCGGCTGGAAGGTCCTCGTGCCGCGCACGAAGGAGCAGGCGGCGTCGCTCTCCGACCAGTTGCGGTCGTACGGGGCCGTTCCGCACGAGGTGCCGACGATCGCCGTCGAGCCGCCGCGGACGCCTCAGCAGATGGAGCGGGCGGTCAAGGGGCTGGTGACCGGCCGGTACGAGTGGATCGCCTTCACCTCGGTGAACGCGGTCAAGGCCGTGCGGGAGAAGTTCGAGGAGTACGGGCTCGACGCGCGGGCGTTCGCGGGGATCAAGGTCGCCGCGGTGGGGGAGCAGACCGCGAGCGCGCTGGTCGCCTTCGGCGTGAAGCCGGACCTGGTGCCGAGCGGCGAACAGTCGGCCGCGGGCCTTCTTGAGGACTGGCCGCCGTACGACCCGGTCTTCGACCCGATCGACCGCGTCTTCCTGCCGCGTGCCGACATCGCCACGGAGACCTTGGTCGCCGGGTTGATCGACCTCGGCTGGGAGGTCGACGACGTGACCGCTTACCGGACGGTGCGGGCGTCGCCGCCGCCGGCGGACACACGGGAGGCGATCAAGGGGGGTGGCTTCGACGCGGTCCTCTTCACGTCGTCGTCCACGGTGCGGAACCTGGTGGGTATCGCGGGCAAGCCGCACAACGTGACCGTGATCGCGTGTATCGGTCCCGCCACGGCCAAGACCGCCGAGGAGCACGGGCTGCGGGTGGACGTGATGGCTCCCGAGCCGTCCGTGCACAAGCTGGCCGAGGCGTTGGCGAACTTCGGTCTGCGTCGGCGCGCGGCGGCTCAGGAGGCGGGGGATCCGGTCACCCGGCCCAGTGAGCGTCGCCCTGGTGCGCGGCGGCGTCGGACGACCTGAGGTTGTTCGCTTCGGTGTGAGGTGAGTGGGGGCGGGCGTCCGTGGGGGCGCTGCGCCCCCACTCACCTCACACCGGAACCACCGGAACCACCGGAACCACCGGAACCACCGGAACCACCGGAACCACCGGAACCACCGGAACCACCGGAACCACCGAAGCGTGCCGTAATGCGGACCGACTCACCGTCGGCAAAGGCGCCCCCGCCCCGGGCGTAGCGTAGAAGCCATGACGACGTACGGATCCTTTCCCGGCTCTCGCCCCCGGCGGCTTCGGACCAGCCCCGTCATGCGGCGGATGGTTGCCGAGACCCGCTTGCACCCCGCTGACTTCATTCTTCCGGCGTTTGTGCGGGAGGGAGTCAGTGAGCCGGTGCCGATCGGGGCCATGCCCGGGGTGGTGCAGCACACGCGGGACAGCTTGAAGAAGGCTGCCGTCGAGGCCGTTGCCGCGGGGATCTCCGGGATCATGCTGTTCGGGGTGCCGGAGGAGAGCAAGAAGGACGCCCTCGGGACGCCGGGTACCGACCCGGACGGGATTCTTCAGGTCGCGTTGCGGGACGTTCGGGCCGAGGTCGGGGACGAGCTGCTCGTCATGTCCGACCTGTGCCTCGACGAGACCACTGATCATGGACATTGCGGGGTGCTCGACGACCAAGGGCGCGTCGACAACGACGCCACCCTTGAGCGGTACGCCGAGATGGCCCAGGTGCAGGCCGATGCGGGAGCGCATGTCGTCGGGCCCAGCGGGATGATGGACGGGCAGATCGGGGTCGTACGGGACGCGCTCGATCAGATCGGGCGGGAGGACGTGGCCATCCTCGCCTACACCGCCAAGTATTCGTCCGCGTTCTACGGGCCGTTCCGCGAGGCCGTCGGTTCCTCGCTCAAGGGCGACCGCAAGACGTATCAGCAGGACCCGGCCAACACCCGTGAGTCCATGCGGGAGTTGGCGCTGGATCTGGAGGAGGGTGCCGACATGGTGATGGTCAAGCCGGCCGGGCCCTACCTCGACATCCTCGCCAAGGTCGCCGAAGCCGTGGACGTCCCCGTCGTCGCCTATCAGATCTCCGGCGAGTACTCGATGGTCGAGGCCGCCGCCGAGAAGGGCTGGCTCGACCGGGACCGCGCGATCTTCGAGACGCTCACCGGGATCAAGCGGGCCGGGGCACGGAACATCCTCACGTACTGGGCGGTGGAGGCGGCGCAGAAGCTGCGCTGAATGTCGATCATCCGCTGAACACCCGTCAATAGGCAACGCTTCGAGATCGGTCCGGCGTCGGGGCGATCTCGATTCGGGGCGCGAACGGGCTCTGGCCCGAAATCGCCGGTCGATATGGGGTGATGTGACCCCAAATAAGCTTTAGTGTCCAGCACTTATGTGGATTTGACGCGTCCGCATCACTGTCCTTACCTTCTGCGCCTGGCCTGATCCGTTCTGGATGGTCCGAACGTCGATCCCTGGGGGACACCATGAGCTATTTCGTCGAGGTGCTGAAGAAGTACGCCGTATTCAGCGGGCGGGCGCGCCGCAAGGAGTACTGGATGTACACCCTGTTCGTCGTGATCATCTACGCCGTGCTGCTCGGCATAGGCATCGCGATCAAGACGCCGGCCATCGCGATCGTCTTCTACGTCGCGATCCTGCTGCCCAGCCTGGCTGTCGGCGTCCGCCGACTGCACGACACGGGCCGCTCCGGCTGGTGGCTGCTCTTCGGCATCGTGCCGCTCGCCGGCCCCATCACCCTGCTGGTCTTCACCTGCTCGGACAGCCAGCCCGGCGCCAACCAGTACGGCCCGAACCCCAAGGAGATCGACGGGGTTCCGGCGCACGCCTGATCGCACCCGCCACGAGGGCCCGTCAGGGCGTGGACCCCGCCGAAGAGGTGGGAGTCACGCCCGACGGGCCCTCGTCGCGTACGCCCATGCCGTCCTTGCACCCCGAGAGCAGCAGCGCGGCGAGCACGGCCGCCGTCGCGGCCAGGACGCGGATGCGGGTGGTGCGGGCGGGCATGGGTTCCTCCTGCGGAAGCGAAGCGCGTCTTCGGGTGTGGCTTGCAGCTTGGGCGGTCGTACGTCGTGAGCGCTACGGCTTCCGCGGTATTCGGGACGCCCGGATCGTCCCGCCCGCGCTGACCTGCGGGGATGTCCGCCCTCCCGGGCACGTCGCGGGACGCCGGGAAGGGCTCGGGCGCCCGTCCCCGGACTTGGGCACCATCAAGTCCCAGCGCGAGTTAGGTTGTTGACCACTGCACTTGATGAACGCTGCCCCGGTTGTCCGTTGACGACCCACTCTCCTGGGAGACGCCCATGTCCGGTGACGCCCTCAGCCAAGACCCCGCCGAGCTGAGAAGGAGGATCGACACCACCAAGGCCCACCCGGCCCGTGTCTACGACGTCTTCCTCGGCGGCAAGGACAACTACCCCGTCGACCGCCAGGCCGCCGCCGCCGCGCTCGCCGCCAACCCGCGCGGCTATCTCGACGTACGGCACAACCGGGACTTCATGCGCCGCGCGGTGACCCGGCTGACGCAGGAGCACGGCGTGCGCCAGTTCCTCGACATCGGCACCGGGCTGCCCACCGCGGAGAACGTGCACCAGATCGCCCAGGACGTCGCCCCCGAGTCGCGGATCGTCTACGTCGACAACGACCCGGTGGTCCTCGCGCACGCCCGCGCCCTGCTCACCAGCAGCCCCGAGGGCCGTACCGACTACATCGACGCTGACCTGCGCCGGCCGGCCGACATCCTCGAACAGGCCTCCAAGACCCTCGACTTCAACGAGCCGATCGCGCTGCTCCTGGTGGCGATCCTGCACTTCGTCGAGGACGAGGAGGCGTACAAGCTCGTGCGCGAGCTGGTGGACGTGCTGCCGTCCGGGAGTCATCTGGTGCTCAGCCACCTCACCGACGAGATGCATCCGATCCCGACCCGCGCGGTCCAACGGACGTACACCGAGCGGGGGTTCACCTTCGTGTTCCGTACGAAGGACGAGGTCGAGCGGTTCTTCACCGAGACCCCGGGGCTGACCCTGGACGAGCCCGGTGTGATCCCCGCCCATCAGTGGCACCCCGGCCCGGCGCCCGCGCCGCCGGTGGTGGAGCAGGCGTACTTCGACAGCCTCGACGACATCGAGAAGATCACCTACCGGGACATCAACGATGTGACGGACGACGACATCAACGTGTACGGGGCGACCGGCACCAAGGCCTGACACCGGCCGCCCGCGACGGGTACCCGTCCGGATCGCGGAAACCTGCTTGTAGGCGGCAGGTATCTTTCTACGCTGCCGGTCATGGCCATCACCGAGACAGTCCCCGCCGCCGTCCCCGCCGTCCCCGCCGTTCTCCCGCCGCTCGCCGCGCGCGCCCGTGCGATCGGGGGCTCGCCGGTCCGGGACATCCTCGCCGTCACCGCCCGCCCCGAGGTGATCAACTTCGCGGGCGGGCTGCCGGCCCCCGAACTCTTCGACGCCACCGGCATCGCGGCCGCGTACCAGGCGGTCCTCACCGAGACGCCCGCGCGGGCGCTCCAGTACGCGACGACCGAGGGCGAGCCGGTGCTCCGTACCGCCCTCGCGGAGCGCACCACCACCCGCGGGCTGCCCACCGGGCCCGACGACCTCCTCGTCACCACCGGTTCGCAGCAGGCGCTCTCGCTGATCGCGACCGCGCTGCTTGAGCCGGGGGACGTCGTCCTCGTCGAAAGTCCCTGTTATCTGGCGGCACTTCAGGTCTTCGCGTTCGCCGGCGCGCGGATCGTCGCCGTGCCGGGGGACGCGGACGGGGTCGACCCCGAGGCCCTGGAGGAACTCGTCGTCCGGGAGCGGCCCAAGCTGCTCTACACCGTGCCCACCTTCCAGAACCCCACCGGCCGCACCCTGCCCGCCGACCGCCGGGCCGCCGTCGCCGCGATCGCCGCGCGGCGCGGGCTGTGGATCGTGGAGGACGATCCCTACGGCGAACTCCGCTTCGAGGGCCAGCGGTTGCCGTGGATCGCCGCGCAGGAGGGCGCCGGGGACCGTACGGTCCTGCTCGGGTCCTTCTCCAAGGTGATGGCCCCGGGGCTCAGGCTCGGCTGGCTGCGGGCGCCGGCAGGTCTGCTGCGGGCCTGTGTTGTCGCGAAACAGGCCGCCGATCTGCACACCCCGACCGTCAACCAGCTCGCCGCCGCACGGTACTTGGCGGACAACGACCTCGACGCGCATGTGGCGCGGGTGGCGGCCGTGTACCGGGAACGGCGCGATGCCATGCTCGGGGGTCTTGCCAACGCCCTCCCCGAGGAGTCGAGTTGGGAGCGTCCCGAGGGCGGCATGTTCCTGTGGGTGCGGCTCCCGGAGTCGTACGACACGACGGAACTGCTGTCGCGGGTGGTGCGGCAGGACGTGGCCTATGTGCCGGGTGCGCCCTTCTACGCGGGGGAGCCGGACCGTTCGACGATGCGGCTGTGCTTCGTGACGCAGACGCCGGGGGAGATCGAGGAGGGGCTCGGAAGGCTGGGGAGGGGACTGCGGGAGCGGGCGGCCTGACTGGGGGATTCGTTCCCGGGGTAGTGCGCTTATGGCGGCCGGGGTTCCCTGTTGCCGGTGAACACCCCTGGAAGTGCGCCGAGTTGATTCCTGGGAGGGAATGCCATGGCACCGGTGCTCGTCGGACGTGAAGGTCTGCTGGCGGGAGAGCGCATCCCGATCGTCGACACCCGCGTCACCTTCGGACGCAACGCGGGGAACACGGTCGTCATCGCCAGCCCGAGCGTCTCGCGTTTCCATGCGGAGATCGTCTTCGACCAGGACCAGGGCTACGTCCTGAGCGACTGCGGCAGCAGCAACGGCACGCAGGTCAACGGGGAGGAGGTGGAGTCCCGGCTGCTCCAGCCCGGTGACGAGATCACCATCGGGGAACAGGAGTTCCGCTTCGAGGTCGCGGACGCCATGCAGACCCTCATGGCGCTCAACCTGCCCCGCTCCGTGACCCACCCGGAGGAGGCCGACGAGGGCTCCCTGCTGCGGGTCACCGTCGTCGGCGGCGGCCCGGTCGGGCTGTCCATGGCGCTGCTCCTGGAGCACTTCCTCGGCGCCCAGGTCAAGATCACCGTCTACGAGGGCCGTTGGCGCCGACAGGGCCGTACCGTCGTCTGGAAGAGCGCGGACGAGGGCAACATACGGCGCCAGCAGGTGGTGACCGTGCAGAGCCGGCAGTACCTCGCCTGGCCGCAGTACGTGCAGGACCGGCTCTTCGAGCCCGAGAACTACACCGAGATGTGGCCCTCGGGCCCGGACTCGATCGGCGACCACCACCCGCGCAACATGCGGATCGCCTACATCGAGGACAAGCTGCTGGAGCTGGCGAACGAGAAGCGGGACCGCATACGGCTGATCCCCGCCAAGTTCGACCCGGCGCAGCAGCGCGACGAACTCGCCCCGCAGCATGTGCTCGCCATCTGCGACGGCGGCCGGTCGCGCACGCGCGAGCACTTCGCCGCCCGCTTCGGCAAGGCCGACGAGTCCATCTACTCCCTCGACGGCGTCCATCTGCGGGACGTGGTCCTCGGCCTGCGCGTCAAGTCGGAACTGCCGGACCCCATGGCGATCCTCCTGACGGTCGCTCAGAACCGCTTCCTGCTCAACTCTTTGCGCGGCGAGGGCTTCCTCAACATGCGGCTGACGGACTCCGAGTTGTCGGAGGTCATCGGCATCGACCCGGTCCGCCGGGTCTTCGAGGAGTGCATCGCCTCCCGCCCGTGTCTGATGAACCGCGACGAGCACGGCGACTTCCAGTGCGCGACCCACGGCACGCTGTTCCTGCCCGCGCTGATCAAGGGATCCCCCTTGTGGAAGCGGGTGCACGAGGGGCTACGGCTCTTCGACGTCAAGTCCCAGGACCTGTCCGCCGTCACCAGCTTCCGCCTCGACATGGTGCAACGCCCGCGCTTCTCGGCCGAGTTGCTGCCCCCGACCGTCAACTCGCCCGGTACGTACGGCTTCCTCCTCGGCGACGCGGCGAACTCCATCCACTTCTGGCCGGGCCGGGGCCTCAACAGCGGCCTGGCGTCGGCGATCTCGCTGGCCCGCTCCCTCAACAGCGCATGGAACGGCCGCCCGTTCCGCGACGCCGACTTCCTACGGCACGAAGCGGCCATGTCGATGCTCCAGTACCGGCACAAGAGCCGCGCCTGGAAGGCGATGGTCACCACCGACGATCAGGGCGTCACCTGGGCGATCAAGGACATCATCGACCACGGCATCGACGGCATCGCGGAGGAACCCGACCGTGAGGCCGACACCGCGACCCTGCTGGCGCGCATGGCCGCGATCCGAGACCGGCTGGCCCCCCGCCTCCCCGGCATGCCGGACGACGAGGCGATCCTGGAGCGCCTCGGGACCCTGGAGTCCCGCACCCTGCGCATGCTCGTCCTCAGCGGCGCGTGGGACACCCTGACGATGGGCGGCGAAGAGGTCGACATCGACATCTTCTACGGCCCCGACTCCTCGGCGGCGGCAGCGGCGGTGGAGGCGCTGGAGCCGGCGACGCAGCAGTGAACCGTGTGCTGAGCCGTGCGGTGAGTGTTGCGGTGATTGCCTAGGCTGGGCGCATGTCCGACAGTGATGCCTTCGACCTCGACGATTACCTCGCGCACATCGGTTGGGAGGGGGAGCGGAGGCCCGACACGGAGACGCTGCGCGGCGTGCATCTCGCGCACATGCGGGGCATCCCGTTCGAGAACCTGGACGCCCTGCGGCGTACGGCTCCCTCCCTCGAACTGCCGGACCTGGCGGCCAAGTTGCTGCACAGTCCGCGCGGCGGCTACTGCTACGAGCAGAACACGCTGCTGGCCGCCGCGTTGCGGGCACTGGGCTTCGGGGTGACCCTGCTGACGGCGCGGGTCGTCGTCGGCACGGACCGGTTCGAGAGCCGCCCGCGCACCCACATGACGCTTCTCGTCGAGGTGCCGGGCGATCCGCAGCCGTATCTGGCGGACGTCGGGTTCGGGGCGATCGGGGCGCTGCTGGAACCGGTGCCGTTGGCGCTCGGCGGGGAGTTCGAGGGCGCGGGGCGCAGGCACCGGTTCGTGCAAGTGGCCGCGCACCGGGGGCCGTCGGAGCTGTGGGCGTTGGAGGCGTACACCGCCGGGTCCTGGCAGGCGCAGTACGTCTTCACCCTGGACCCCTTCGAGCACGTCGACTTCGAGGTCATCAACTGGCACATCGCCACGAACCCGCGCTCGCCCTTCACCCAGCGCCTGTTCGTCCAGCGCGTGACCCCTGAACGCCATCTCCTGCTGTTCGGCCGCCTGTTGACCGAGACGCGGGCCGACGGCGGTGTGAGTGAGCGGGAGTTGGCGGACGATGAGGAGGTGCGGCGGTTGCTGGAGGCGGAGTTCGGGATCGAGGCGCCGCAGGGGATGACGCTGCTGAACTGAGCCGACCCGTACGGTCATTGGGGCAGTAGCTGCTGACCGCCGTCGATGTCGTAGGTCGCGCCGGTCAGCGCTTCGTTGAGCATGATGTGGACGGCCAGCGCGGCGACGTCCTGCGGGCCGACGACCCGGCGGATGGGGAGCGAGGAGCGGAGTTCCTCACGCCGTGCCTCGATCCGGTCGCCCAGGAGCGAGGCCGACAGCGGGGTGTCGACGAATCCGGCGGCGATGAGGTTGACGCGGATCGGCGCCAGTTCCAGGGCAAGGTTCGCGGTGAGGGCGGGGAGCGCGGCGGTCATCGCCCCGGTGACGGACCCGCCGATGTGGGGCCTACGGCCGCCCGTGCCGCCGATGAACAACAGCGTGCCGCCGTCCCGGACCCTGCCCCGGCTGTACTTGGCGATCCCGAGGGTCATCGCGAGACGCTCGCCGAAGTGCCGGCCGGTCTCCGCCACGTCCAGCTCGGCCAGCGGCGCGTACAGCGGGCCGCCGGCCGTCGACAGGACGTGGTCGACCGAGTACGGCAGGTCGTCGAAGAACCGCTGGAGGCGGTCCGGGTCGGTGGCGTCGAGGGTGGCGGTGTCGCGCGGCTGGATGTCTACGGCGGCTCGCGCCAGCCGCTCCGCGTCCCGGGCGACCATCACCACCTGGCCACCGGCGGCGCGGACCTGCCGGGCGGTCTCCAGCCCGATCCCGGAACTCGCGCCGATGACGACGACGGTCTGGCCGGTCAGGACCAGTTCGTTTCCGCTCATCAGTGCCTCCGGCGGGCGCCACCTGCGACGGACCTTCCGAACGTACCCCGGGCGGCGGTCTCCCACCACCGGGCCTGGAGTGCGGTGACGTGTCAGGTCAGTCCCACCAGAAGGACCACACCTGCTGGTCGAGCACCTCCTGCTGGGCGTATGCGCGCAGTGTCTCGTGGTGGCCCTGCGTGATGTTGTCCGGGCAGAAGGCGAAGTGCTCGGCGGCGACCGCCTCGGCCTCGGCCCGTGTGGTGGGCGGGGCCGCGACCGACAGCACCAACTGGTCGAAGGTGAGCGCCACGACGCGTATGCCGAAGCGGTCCTCCCAGGAGCGCAGGACGGCACAGAGCCGGGCCACGTCCCCTTCGTAGTTGGCCGCACCGGACCAGCCGATGGCCGCCGGGATGTCGGCGCTGCGGCGGGCGGGGACGAGGGCGAGGCGCGGTTCCTTGAGCCAAGAGCCGCTCTCCGTAAGGGAGTCGGCGATCTCGGCGGCGCGGGTGTCGGGGTCGACGGCCTGCGCCTGCCCCTGCTCCGTTTCCGTGGCGGGGGCGAGTCCGGGCCACTCGGGGCCGTACGGGGCGATCGTCTCGTCGTAGGTGGCCTGCTCGCCGAAGGTGTCGACGACGAGCTGGGCGGCGGCGTCGTTGCCGGGGTGGTCCGTGTCCGGGGCGAGTTCGTCGGCCGCGTACTCCTCCCAGAACTCCTCCAGGACCTCTTCGGCGTCGTGGTCCCCGGGGTAGGACACCTCGTCGGGCATCAACTGCCAGTCCGCCAGGCCGCCTTGGTCGCCGCCCACGTCCACCAGCACCGGGAGCAGCCCGGCGGTCCGGCGCGCGACCTGGAGCGCTTCGTAGCCACCGGGCCTCGCCGGTCCGTCCGCGCACCACAACAGCGGTTCGTCCGACGGGCCTTCGTCCGTCACGTCGATCAGTCTCCCGGGAGGGAGCGCAAGCCCGAGCGAACCGCCGCTCGGGTCGGCCGCCAGCTTCGGCAGCGGGTTGGGAAGGGTCGCCATGCCAGAAACTGTAGAGGCGACCACTGACAGCGGGGCCTGGCTAGCGGGTGGCGGTGAACGCGGTCCAGGCGGTGGGGGTGAGTTGGAGCGTGGGGCCGTCGGCGTCCGGGTTCTTGGAGTCGCGGATGTGGATGGTGTGGGGGCAGGCGGCGACCTCGACGCACTGGCCGCCCTCACTGCTGCTGTAGCTGGACTTCCGCCAGGCGTAGGCGACTTCGAGGCAGGCGCCGCCTTCGCTGCCGCTGTAGCTCGACTTGAACCACTCAAGTGCGGTGCTCATTGATCTCCTAGCAGACGATCGAGCAGGCACCTGGACTCCTGAGGCGTCAGGGCCTGTGACCGCAGCATCGCATATTTGCGCGCCAGCCTGGATACCTCGTCGAGGTCCGCGACCCACTGACTGCCACGCTGTCCTTCTGCGTACGCGAGGTGCTGGTGGTCCGGCGTTTCAAGGAGGATGAACGGGCCGTCGAGACCAGCATGCGCCGCCGTGTTCATCGGCAGGATCTGGAGTGCCAGGCCCGGGAGTTCGGCGAACTCGCGCAGAAAAACGAGCTGCTCGCGGCGGGTCTCCGGCGCCCCGATGCCGAGGTGCAGCACCGGCTCCCAGATGACGAAGCTCATCGTCGGCGGGTTCTTGCGTTGGAGGATCTCCTGCCGCTCGATGCGGCCCGCCAGCTTCGCGCCGATCTCGTCCTCGTCGTAGGCCGGGATGCGTTCCGCCAGGACCGCGCGGGCGTACTCCGTCGTCTGGAGAAGGCCCGGGATGACCGCGTTGTCGTACCAGGACAAGGCGATGGCCTCGCGCTCGTGCAGCATGTACTCCTCGGCGTAGAGCGGGAATTGGTCGATCTCCGGCAGGTTCTCGACTCCCGCCTCCAACGTCCCCTTCGTGTCGAGGATCTTGTCCAGCGTCCTCGCGAGCGGGGTCGTCAGCCGGCGCCTGCCCTGTTCGACCGACGCGATGGTCTCCTCTTCGACCATGGCCCGCTCGGCGAGCCGGCGTTGCGTCAGACCGGCGGCCGTGCGGGCCGCCTTCACCTGTGAGCCCAGCAGCCGCATCGTCGAGCGGTTCTTCTTGGAGTTCATGCTGTGCTGCTCCCCTTGTCCACCCGTTTCTGACCCCGCACGAACCCGTACTCCACCCGTACAAAAACGGACCCAGAGCTCACGCCCTGTCAACGGTAGTGACGTTGCGCAACTCTTGTCCCGTGAACCTGAGTGAGAAGTTCTTCCGGCGCGAACGCCGGTCCGTTCCCGCCGCCAGGGATTTCGCTCACGCGTTCCTGGCCGCCTGGGGACTCGCCGGGACCGAGCGCGGTGCCGATGTACTGCTGTGCGTAAGCGAGTTGGCGACCAACGCACTGGTGCACGGGGTGCCGCCGGGGCGTCAGTTCCGGCTGGTGCTGCGGTGCGACGGGCGGGTGCTGCACGCGGAGGTGCACGACAGCGGGGGCGGTGTCCCGCGCGTCGGCGACCATCCCGACGGTACGGATGAGGGCGGGCGCGGGCTGCTGCTCGTCTCGGCCCTCTCCGACAAGTGGGGCGTGCGGGAACGGGACTTCGGCAAGGTGGTGTGGGCCGAGTTCCGCACTGAACAGTGCCCGACGGAACCGTGAACTCCGCAAATCGGGGCACAACCCTCCTCCCGCACCGGCGGTCACTCGTGGTGGTCGAAATCCCCTGCTTCACACGGAGGTTGTGCCATGCCCGCTCCCCGCATCAGCCGCAGAACCCTGCGCGTGGCCTCGACCCTGAGCCTCGCCCTCGGCACCGGGCTGGCCGCGTCGGTCGCCCTGCCCGCCTCCGCCGGAGCCGCGACGGCACCGGCCGTGGCGAGCAGGGGCGATGGTGGCCGATGGATCGAGTACACGGCGGCGCCGGGCCAGAGGAACAAGGCGACCATCACCGCGACGGTGGCCGACGACCTGCACTTCACCTACCTGATCGACGACGTGGTCCCGATCACCATCGAGTCCGGGACCTCCTGCACCCGCCCCGACAGCGCGGACCTCACCAAGATCTCCTGCACGCAGACCGGCCAGGGCATCGACTTCGGCTACCTCAAGCTGAGGATGGACTTCGGCGACGGCGACGACAGCGCCACCTACATCAACAACACGGGCCAGTCCCTCTACCACGCCTGGCTGCTCATGGGTGACGGCAAGGACACCGCGACCGACAAGGGCAGCGTCGACGGCAATCAGGTCGAGGGAGGGCCGGGCGCCGACACTCTCACGGTGGGCACCGACGCGATCGCCTTCGGCCAGGCCGGCAAGGACCTGATCACCGCCGACGCCGGTTCCGAGGTGGCGGCCGGCAGCGACTCCGACACGGTCCACGCCAACGGTGACGGAACCCGTGCGGACGGCGGTACCGGCAACGACTTCCTCTACGGAGGCCCCGGCGGCCAGATCCTGAGCGGCGGCATCGACTCCGGCAAGGACACCATCCGGGGCGGTACCGGCAACGACACGATCTACGGCGAGCCCGGCGCCGACATCCTGTACGGCAACAGCGGCAACGACACGATCCACGGCAACAGTGGCAACGACAAGCTGTACGGCGGCCCGGGCAGGGACACGCTCTCGGGCGGGCCGGGCTCGAACGTCGTACACCAGGACTGAGCGGGCGGGACTGAACGAACAGCCCCGCTTCGTCGATCCGCCCCGGTCAGCCGAACGCCAGTTTCCCCGTCCAGACGCCGACCACCGTCGTGTAGGTGCCCATCGCCGTCTTGCCGCCGGCGTAGAGGCGGACGCTGCCGTCGCTCATGTGGGCCCACAGGTCGGGGACCGTGTCGCCGGTGACGTCCGGGATGGCGAAGAAGCGGGGTACGGCGGTGGCGGTCCAGCCGCTGGCCGCGTACTCGGTGTCGGCGCCGCCCGCGCCCGCCGCGGAGTTGGCGAGGGAGAGGATGTCGACGCCGGTGGCCGCCGCGTTGGCCTTGCCCTTGCGCAGGATCAGGCGGCCGGAGTCGGTGGTGCGGTAGAGCATGTCGGCGATGCCGTCGCCGCTGATGTCGGCGACCGCGACCACGTCACGGGTCGTCCACGCGGAACCGGTGTTCAGCAGCGTGGCACCGGCGAACGAGCCGCCGGTGTAGCCGGTGAACGCCCAGTACTGGGTACCGGAGGTCATGAAGAGTTCCGGCTGGCCGTCTCCCGTGATGTCCCCGGCGGCGAGGATCTGGTCGAAGGCGGACGCGGCCGGGACGGTGACGTTCGCCCCGCCGGTGTCCGTGCCCGTGGTGGGCAGCAGGATCGGCATCCGGGCGCAGGTGTTGAAGCCGCCGAAGCCGTCGCCCGGGTAGACGTAGAGCGTGCCGTCGTTCATGCGGGCCACGAGGTCCTGGAGGCCGTCACCGGGGTAGTAGTCGCCCCCGTGGGTGATGAGGGCGTCCTTCCAGTCCACGGCGGTGGTCGTGCAGCCGTCGGCGTAGGACGTGTTCTTGGTGGTCTCGCCGTAGGACGGGCTCATGCCGACGAACAGGTCGCCCTTGGTGCCCGAGGGGTAGTCGCGCAGGCCGTAGCTGGTGACGCCGTCGTCGTCCGTGGCCGTGGTGATGGTCAGCAGGTCGGGCTTGTCGTCACCGGTGAGGTCGGCCGCGGCCTCGTCGCGGTCCTTGGGGCTGACGAAGATCTTGTACGCGTTCGGGGTCACCGACTCGTTGCCCGCCGAGTCGACGGCCTTGACGTAGAGGATCGCCGGTCCCGCGAGCGGCGGAGTGACGGAGACCACCGACGTGTAGGAGTTGCCGGTGATCACGTCGCCCGACTTGGTGGTGCAGCTGTTCAGGTCGCTGAGCTTGGTCGACTTGTCGTATGCCGTGCTGTTCCAGCTGTACGCGTACGAAGTGACCTTGTCCCACGGTGTGTTGAAGAACCTCATGCACCCGGACTGGCCGAAGGTCGCCTTCGACCACTGGTCCTCGCCGCTGTCGTTGTCGTCGTCCGCCCCGTCGAAGTCCGAGGAGGTCACGATCGGGGTCTTCGGGGCGACCGTGTCGAGTTTGAAGTAGCAGGTGTAACTGGTCGCGGACTGCGCCGGATAGTCGTCCTTGACGTACATGTTCCAGTGGTACGTGCCGTCCTTGAGGCCGCCGCTGTCGAACAGGACGCTCGCCGTGGTCTTTCCGGAGGCGCTCGCCTCACGGTTGTAGACCGTGCCCGTCGTGTCGTTCTTCAGGTACAGGTGCACGATGTCCAGGTCGTCCTTGCCGTCCGGGTCCGAGACGGCCGCGGAGAAGGTGATCTGGTCGTTGGCGCCGATGGTGACGTAGGGCGCGCTGGTGGTGCACTTGCCCGGGCTCATCTTGAGCTTGGCCGGCTTGTTCGGCTTGGTGTTGAAGGTGACGTCGACGTTCGGGCCCGCGTTGTCGTTGGTCGCCTGGAACTTCTTCCAGGAGTACTGGTCGTCCTCGTTGCTCGCCTGGATGCCCAGCGTCCAGTGGTTCAGGCTGTTGTCGGCCGCGTACTGGGCGGCCTCCTTCACGTTGAAGGTCGTGTTCCCGGCCGCGCAGCTCTTCTTGTAGCCCTTGGCGTACGACTTGGTGTCCTGGCGGGCGTTCCAGCCGGGCTGCGTCTTCCAGCTGGTCTTCTTGTCGATGTCACCGGTGCGCCAGACCTCGACGTCCTTCTTGGTGCAGGACCAGGAGTACGTCTCCTTCATGTTGAGCGTGGCCTCCTTGATGGAGGTCGTGCGCACCGCGTTCGGCCACGCCATCGTGAAGAAGGAACGGCTGCTGCCGAAGGTGTCCGACTCGTAGCCGGCGCGGGCCTCGTTGGTGCCCTTGTTGAAGCCGCGTCCGTTGAAGAAGGTCGCGTCGGCCCAACTGCCGCGCTTGTAGGCGGTGGTCCAGTTGCCCGCGTCGGTGTTGGTGCTGGGGTCGATGAAGACCGGGTACGTGGTGCCCGGACCGGTCAGCAGATCCTGGTCCGGGGTGATCGTGATCGTGCCGTCGGCGGCCAGCTCCGGGTCCGTGCGGGCGGAGTGGGTGCCGGGCTGGGGGCCGCTCAGACCAGGGAACTCGCCGTCGATGGCGGTGGTCTCTGGAATGACCACGGCGTCCTCGTCGCCCGCGGGCTGGGTCGCCACGGGGTCGGCCGAGGCCGCCGCGGAAGCCGCGCTCGGGCTTGCGGTCGCGTCGCCGTCGGTCTCCGCGGTGGCGGTGGGCGCGGCCGACGCCGTACCGAAGTCGGTGTCGGCGTTCTGGTCGTCGGCACCGCGCTCGCGGGCGGCGTCGTCGGAGTCCGCGGGCTCCGGTGCCTCGCTCGCGGTGTCCGTGGCGGTCGGGGTCGGGTCGGGGTCGTCCTGGCCGCCGTCCCCGTGGGTGAGGTTGTCGGTGGTGGCTTCCTTGCCGGCCGAGTCCCACATCAGGAGGGTCGGGGTGGCCGCCACGTCGTTGCCGTCGGCGTCGTAGGCGTGGACGGAACCGCTGCGCGAGTCCAGTTTCATCGTCAGGTCGGGTGAGGTCAGGCCGTACGAGATGGTCCTGAGCGCCGGATTCGCCGCCGCCTGGGCCGACTTGACGACCAGGACCTCGGAGAAGCCGCCGTCGTTCGCCGCGAGGACGAGGTCGACGCCGGGCAGCACCTCGCGGTACAGGGCCTCGTTGCTCTCGACCTCGGGGGCGGGGAGGGTGCCGGGCCAGGTGAGGTTGATCGTGTGGCCGGCGGTGGTGAGGGTGACCAGGGTGGTGGCGGTGTCTTCGGCGGTGTCCGAGACCCGCGTCGTCGTGCCGGCCGTCGTCGCGTTCGCCGTCGTGGCGTTCGCCGTCTTCGTGCCCGCCGTCGTCGCGTTCACGCGGTACGCCGCCGGATGTACGTAACTCGCCTTGTCCGCCGTCGACTTGTCCTTGCCGCCGCCCGAGAACACCACCGGCGTCGACGTGGCCTTCGTGGTCCAGTCGCCGTTCGCGGTGCGGCGCAGCGTCGGGTCGACGGCCCGCCAGGTGCCGCCGACCCTGGCGCGCACCGGTGAGACATGGATGCGGGTGGTCAGCGTGTGGTCGGGGTTGGCCCAGGTGGTGGTCGTCGCGGTGCGGGCCGTGACGATCTCGACGCGCTTGCCGGAACTCCTGGCCAGGGCGCGGGCCTCGGTCTCCGTACGGGGGTGGGGTTTCGCGTCGCCGCTCTTCGCCGCGGAGCCGCCGGAGTCGTGGTCGGGGAGCAGTACCCAGGCGGTTCCGGCGGCCAGGATCAGCGCCAACAGTCCGGCGAGCAGGCGTGTCTGACGTGGGCTCAGCCTGTTCGGCCAAGAAGCGGAGGACACCGAACCGTTTCCCCTCTGACGGTGGCGACATGACGTCGGCGACATGACGTGGCCGCATGCGGACGACGCTCCGCCCGCTCGCCCGGTGGTCGGTGCCGGGGTGTGGGGAGGACGTGCAGATCATGGAGCGCCGGTGTGCGCCGGGCAAGCCCCTTTCGGGCGGGTACGGTTGGCGGAACGTCCCCTTCCGGGGCCAACGCCCCTTATTCCGCCCGGAGTTGAGTGGACTTGTCATGCTCTAGTCAGTGATCAAGCCCACATAAAGTCAAATGATCTAGCGCTGATGGCAAAGGGCGGCCAATAATCCGGGCTGTTTTCCTTCTCTGTTTCTCCATCGCGTCTTCACGGCCGGGGTGACTGCCCGGCCGGGGTCACCGGGGGGTCCTTCCGTGTTCCGTCGCTCACGTCCGAGCGCGCATCCGCGCCGCAGAGCCTGGCGCCGCAGAGCCGTGCCCGGTGTCGTCCTGCTGCTCTCCCTCGCGCTGTCGGTCGGGGCCCTGGAGGGTCAGGCCTTCGCCGCGCCGCCGCCGGACGACGACGTCGCCGCGATGGTGGACGTGCCGGCCACCGACCCGGTGGACGGCGCCGACCAGTCCCTGTCCGGGTACGCCCGGCAGTACGCGATCGACGCCGCGCAGGACGACACCGACCCTCCGGACGGCAGCACCGCCATCCCGGCCGCCGGTCCCGACGGCAGCGCCGACATCACCCCGGAGAAGCTGGCCGCCGCCGCGGACGGGCTGATCCAGGTCGACGGCGGAGTGCCGGTGAAGATCGGCGCCGCCTCCGACGACACCACCCAACAGCCCCTGGGCACCTGGTCAGTTGATGTGCTGAACCAGACGGACACGGCCGCCGCCGGAGTCAACGGCCTGCTCATGCAGGTCACCACCAGCGACACCACCCCGGCCCCGGCCCGCCTCCAGGTCGACTACACCGACTTCAAGAACTACTTCGGCGCCCAGTGGTCCGACCGGCTCCAACTCGTCCGCTACCCCGAGTGCTTCCTCACCGACCCGGACAACGAGGAGTGCGCCACCCCGGAGCCGCTGGACAACTCGGCCGACCTGCGAGCCGACACCACGACCACGGACGCCGACGGCAACGAGACCACCGACCTGGGCGCCACCAAGGTCGAGGCCACCGTCGACCTGTCCACCCCGATGGACGCCGACACCACGACCGGCACCACCAGCGCCGACGCGACGGCCGCCCTGGACAAGGGCAGTGTGCAGTCGGCCGTTTACCACGGCACCGCCACGAACGCCGTTACGGCAGCTGCCACTTCGGGAGCCGGCGGCGTCCTCGGCGTGACCGACTCCGGCAACGGCGCCGGTGGCTCCTTCCGGGCCACCCCCCTTTCCTCGGCGGGCAGTTGGGCCGCCGGATCGTCCTCGGGCGGCTTCGCGTACACGTACGCCGTCGACACCCCGCCGGTCTCCGCGGGCCCCACGCCGAGCATCGCGTTCTCGTACAACTCCCAGGCCGTGGACGGCAAGACGTCCACGGCCAACCCGCAGACCTCCTGGATCGGCGAGGGCTGGTCCTACGACACCGGGCACATCGAGCGCTCGTACCGGGGCTGCGGCCAGGACCAGGACGGCGACGACGCCAACAACAAGGGCAAGAAAAAGAAGACCGGCGACCTGTGCTGGGCCAGCCAGAACGCGGTGATGACCCTCGGCGGCACCACCGTCGAACTGGTCCGTGACGACACCAGCGGCGCATGGCGCCCGCGTTCCGACGACGGCACCAAGATCGAGCACAGGACCGGCGCGGACAACGGCGACGGCGGCGACACCGACGACAAGGGCGAGTACTGGATCGCCACCACCCGCGACGGCACCAAGTACTACTTCGGCCTGGACAAGGTCGGCAACGGCCACGCGGACACCGACTCCGTCTCCACCGTCCCCGTCTTCGGCAACGACCCGAAGGAACCGTGCCACGCGGACGCCTTCAAGGACTCCTCCTGCACCCAGGCCTGGTCCTGGCAGCTCGACGAGGTCGTCGACCTCCACGGCAACGCCATGGTGATCAACTACCACCAGGAGGACAACTACTACGCCAAGAACAAGTCGACCAAGACGAACGTCAAGTACCAGCGCGGCTCCTACCCGCTGACCATCGAGTACGGCCTGAACAAGGACGACCTCGGCGCGGTCCCGGCCGCCAAGGTGCAGTTCCAGACCGACGAGCGCTGCCTCGCCGCGTCCGCCAGCAGGTGCGACGCCGACAACTTCACGTCGAGCGACCCGGAGAAGTACCGCGTCTGGTACGACACCCCGGCCACCCTCAACTGCAAGTCCACGACCGCCAAGCAGTGCCCGACCTTCCCCTCCTTCTGGACCCGCAAGCGCCTGGAGAAGGTCGTCACCTGGGCCCACCGGGACGGCACCGGCACCCTGTACCCGATCGACGAGTGGACCCTCAACCACGCCTTCGAGTCCGGCTGGTACCAGACCTCGCCCGGCCTGTGGCTGTCCTCCGTGCAGCACGGCGCCTACGACACGGACACCACCGACCCGGACGACGCCCAGGGCCAGACCCTGCCGGCCGTCGTCTTCGACGGCACCGCCTACCCCAACCGGGTCCGCGCCGACAGCGCCGACAGCGAGCTGACGTACTGGCACCCGCGCATCACCGGGATCACGGACGAGAACGGCAAGAAGACGGTCGTCGACTACAACAAGGGCTGCGCCTACGCCCCGGCGACCACCGACATCGCGGACAACACGGCCGCCTGCTACCCCGTGCACTGGTCGCCCGACGAGAGCCTCGACAACCCGCCGCTGGCCTGGTTCAACAAGTACACCGTCGCCAAGGTCACCGAGCAGGACACGGTCGTCACCACGACCGCGCTCGCCTCACCCGACGTCGTCACGACCTACGCGTACGGGGGCGGCGGCCACTGGGCCAAGACCGACGCCGAGTTCACCAAGCCCTCCCAGCGCACCCACAGCGACTGGCGCGGCTACGCCTCCGTCACCACCCAGGTCGGTGACCCCGACGGCCCCGCCGCCACCCGCTCGAAGACGACCACGTACTACCTGCGCGGCTCCGGCACGCCCCTCAAGGACGACACCGGCGCCACCCTCTCCGCCGACGACGCCGACGAGAACGCGGGCCAGGCCGCCGAGACCGTCACCTACGTCTCCAGCGAGGCCGCGGCGGCCGCACACAGCAGGGCGATCACCCTGCCCGGCCCGAGCACGGTCACCGCCACCCGCAAGCGCACCGGCGACAGCGACCTCGTGGCGAGACGGTCGTACGTCAAGCGCGTCGACGACCTGACCGCCTACAACGGCAAGTGGCGCGGCACCCGCACCACGACGGACATGGACGACGACGGCCTGCCGAAGCAGAGCGAGGTCGCGGTCGTCACGCTGGCGAGCCCGGGTGACACCACCCCCGCGGTCGGCGACAGGACCTGCACCGTCACCACCTTCGACAACAGGGCGGCGACGAACCTCTACGGCCTGCCCAAGCGGGCGTTGACCACCGCGACCGACTGCGACGACGTGTCGAGCGCGGCCACCGCCTCGGTCGTCTCCGACGTCACCACCGGCTACAACGACGCCGGCGACGCCACCAGCGAGAAATCCCTCAACGGCGAGGGCACCGGCACGATCACCGGCTCCCTCACCGAGTACGACGTCTACGGCCGCGCCAACAAGGTCACCGACGCCGGGAAGAACGTCACCCGGACCACGTACAACCCCGGCAGCAGCCCGTACGTCATCACCGGCACCACCATCACCAACGCCAAGTCGCAGGCGACGATCACCACGATCGACCCGGCCCGCGGCCTGACCACACTCACCACCGACCCCAACGGCAACAAGACCCGCTACGCGTACGACCTCCTCGGCCGCCTGGTCAAGGGCTGGCAGCCCGGCGACGCCGACGACCTGCCCTCCACCCGGATCAGCTACGGGCTGGGCACCCGCACCCCGACCCGGGTCATCACCAACAGCCTGAAGGACAACGGGAGTTACGCCCAGTCCGTCACCTTCTACGACGGCATGGGCCGCACCGTGCAGACCCAGGCACCGGACGCCACCGGCCTCGGCCGCCTGGTCACCTCGGTCCGCTACAACGACCACGGCGCCCCCGTCCGCAACGACAACGGCTACTACGTCCTCGGCCTGCCGGCCACGACGCCGTACATCCCGACCAGCCAGCAGTCGATCCCCAACTCGACCAGGGCGACCTACGACGGCCTCGGCCGCCCGCTCACCTCGACGACCCTGCACCACAACGCGGACTTCGCCACCGCCACCACCACCTACAGCGACACCGACGCCTCCGTCACCGTCGTCCCGCCCACCGGCGGCACCGCCACGAAGACCATCGGCGACGCGCTGGGCCGCGCGGTCAAGGCGATCACGTACACCAACGCCGACCGCAGCACGAACGCCTACACCGAGACCACCTACGACGCGCTGGGCAACCGCACCCAGGTCAAGGACAAGTCGGGCCACCTCTGGACCTGGACGTACGACTCCCGGCACCGCGTGCGCTTCAGCACCGACCCGGACTCCGGCACCAGCCAGGCCTGGTACGACGACGCCGACCACCTCACCCAGACCAAGGACGCCAGCGGCAAGATCCTGCACTACGGCTACGATCCGCTCGGCCGCAAGAGCACCCTCACCATCGGCTCCGACGCGTTCCCGACCGACGAGTGGACCTACGACACGGCCACCAAGGGCATCGGCCTGCCCGCCAAGTCGATCCGCCACACCGTGCTCGGCGCCACCACCGGCGACATCGTCAGCGAGGCCACCGGCTACACCGAGGACGGGCAGCTGACCGGCAAGACGGTCACCGTCCCGGCGGTCAGCGGCAGCACGGACAACCTCTCGGGCTCGTACCACTGGTCGTACACCTACACCCGCACGGGCAAGCCGCTCACCACCACGCTCCCCGCCACCCCCGGCGGCATGACCACCGCCGAGAAGGTCGTCACCCGCTACAACACCCAGGACCTGCCCGTCTCCACCTCCGGCTGGGACTGGTACACGACCGGCGCGGTCTACAACCCGTACGGCCAGATCACCCGCTCCACCAGCGGCAAGAACCCCTACCGGGTGTGGACCAGCGCCCTCTACGACGACTCCACCGGCCTGCTGCTCCACTCCTACGCGGCCACCCAGACGGCGAACGGCCTGGTCTCCCAGTCCGCCTACGCCTACGACCAGACCGGCAACACCAGCCTGGTGGCGACGGGTTCGACCACCTCGGGCACCACCACGTGGGACAACCAGTGCTTCACCTACGACGCCCGCGGCCAGCTCGTCGAGGCCTGGACCGGCGCCACGGCGAAGTCCTGCACGGACTCCGCCGGCACCACCTGGAAGGCGACCGACACCTCCGCGACAGCATCGGGCGGTGTGGGGACCGCCCCGTCGGCCTCGACGATCGCGACGGGAACGGCTCTGTACGGCTCGCTCCCGTACTGGCAGTCGTACCGCTACGACGACCTCGGCAACCGCTCCACGCTCACCGACCACAGCACCCAGCGCACCTCCACCGGCGCCCTCAACACCGCGCTGGACGGCTCGACTTCGTACGCCTACGGGGACACCGGCCAGCCGGACACGCTCACCGGCTGGACGCAGAAGACGGTCACCGCGGCCGACTCCGGCACGAAGACCGTCACCGAGGCCGACTCGGCGGTCTTCGACGACTCGGGCCGCACCCAGACCCGCACCATCAACGGCGACACCCAGTCCTTCGTCTACGACGGTGAGGGCCTGCTGAAGTCCGTCTCCGGGTTCGGCGCCGGATCGGGCGCGATCACCGGGCCCGGCGGGCTGTGCATGGACGACGCCGGCGGCCACACCATCGACGGCAACGTCATCCAGATCTACACCTGCAACGGCACGGCCGGACAGAGGTTCAGCGCCAACGGCGGCAAACTGACGGTCCTGGGCAAATGCGCCACGGCGTCGGGAACGACGACCGGCTCGACGATCACGCTGAAGACCTGCGTACCGGACGCCACCACCCAGTCCTTCGTTCTCCGCGCGGACGGCACCTTCTACAACACGACCTCCAAGCTCTGCCTGAACGTGGCGAGCGCCACCGTCAGCGCCGACCTGACCCTGGCCGCGTGCACGGCGAGCGTCGACACCCAGAAGTTCACCCTCGCCGCGAGCACGTCGTACCTGTACGACGCGGACGGCAACCGCATCTCCAAGACGACGGGCGGCTGGACGACCCTGTACCTCGGCGAGACCGAGGTACAGGGCTCCCAGACCACCACCGCCACCAGGGCGATGCGCAGCTACGGCCAGGCCGGCGCCCCCACCGTCGTCCGCTACACCTCCAGCGCCACCAGCGCGCACACCCTGGTCGCCCAGGTCACCAACACCCAGGGCACGGCCACCGTCCAGATCAAACTGGCCTCCGGAATGGCGGTCCAGAACCGGTCCTACGACGCCTGGGGCAACCTGCGCGGCGACCTGGAGACGTCGCTCACGGGCTGGGCGGGCTCCCGCTCGTACATCGGCGGCGCGGACGAGTCGAGCACGGGCCTGATCCATCTGGGCGCACGCGACTACGACCCTGTCACCGGGCGCTTCACGTCGATCGACCCGGTGATGGACTTCTCCGACCTGCTCCAACTGGGCGGCTACGCCTACGCGGACAACAGCCCGGTCACCAAGGAGGACCCCAACGGCCAGTTCTGGGGCTGGTCCCAGGTCAAGCACGCGGCCTGGTCCGCCACCAAGACGGTCGCGCACGTGGCGTACGAGTACTCGGGCCTCGCCGACATCGTCAGCTGCGCCACCAACCCGACGCTCGGCACCTGCCTGATGGCAGCCGCCACCATCATCATCACCGTCGCGACCTTCGGCGAGGGCGGAGTGGCCCTGGCCGCCGCGCGCGGCGGAATGCGGTTCGGCGGCGGGGTGCTGGCACGCGGCGCGGAACAGGCGGCGGTGAAGACGGCGGAGAAGACAGCCGCCAAGACCGCGGCCAAGGCCGTCGAGAAGAAGGTCGTGAAGACGGCCGAGGAGAAGGCCGCCAAGGCGACGGAGAAATCCGCGGCGAAGGCGTCGGAGAAGTCGGCCGCGAAGACGGGCGAGAAGGACGCCGGCAAGGCGTCGGACGCGGGCGAGGACGCGGTCGAGTCGGGCGGCAAGTGCAACAGCTTCACGCCGAACACGCGGGTGCTCCTGGCCAACGGCAGGACCAAGGCCATCAAGGACCTCCGTCCCGGCGACAAGGTGAGGTCGACGGACCCGGTGCTCGGTGGTCTGGTCGCCCGGACGGTCACCGCCACCATCCAGGGCCACGGCACCAAGCACCTGGTCCGTCTGACCCTGGCCAACGGCAAGTCGATCACCGCGACGGACGGTCACCCGATCTGGCTGCCGAAGCCGCACCGGTGGGCCAAGGCGAGCGAACTCCGGTCGGGGGACTGGCTTCAGACGTCGGCCGGGACGTATGTCCAGGTCAAGGCGGTACGGGCGTGGACGCAGACGGCTACGGTCAACAACCTGACCGTGTCCGGGACGCATACGTACTATGCGCTCGCCGGGGCCACGCCGGTCCTGGTTCACAACTGCGACGACGGCGACACATTTCCGAATCTGGAGCCGGAGAACAAGACGGTTGATCTTGCTGAAGCGGAGGCTGCGGGAGTGTCTCCCACAACTCCTGGGACTGCGGAATTTGATTCGTACATCGCTAATCCCACGGGAGAAGTGAAGTGGGGAGTTCTGCCCGACGGATCGCTGAGGGTCGTTCCGACGGAGGCCGCTGACGGTACGGAGATATTTCATTCCGTGCTCAATGGCAACGTGTCGGGCGCGGGCGACTTCCTGCATGCTGCAGGAACTGCGGAGATCGAGAAGACGGCAAGCGGATATGTCGGCAGGCTGATAACAAACTATAGTGGGCATTATCAACCCAGCGAAGAATCGGTCCGTATCGGGATTGATGCATTCAAGAGATTTGGTATTCTCTTCGGAGAAGTCGGCACCATATAGATCGGCACCATATAGAGATGGGTGTTGCGCGTGGGGTACGAGGGATCCTTCTCCGGGCTTGACCCAGCTGAATTGCTCAGCTTCGTCAGAAGCCAGGCGCGCGCTGTGCTCGGTGCCGACGGGAACGCCTGGATCCGCTTGGTGGACGTTGCCGCGGCCGGCATGAGGAGGAGCCGGCGGGCTGAGGATCGTGCATCCTATGCGGAAGCGGCGATCGGTGCCCTTGACGGGATGCGATCCTCTTCAGGTGTTCCGGGCGAGAGATGGGCGGTGTTGGCAGTCAAGGTCCGCGTGGATTGGACTCTGCTATCCGGCCACGCGGACGTGGAGAAGAATTTCGATGCATCCGCCGCATACGAAATCATGCTGGGGCAGTTGAATGCCGTTGGATTGAATATTTCTCTCGCTCGACAGGGAAGTCTTCGATCCGACGGAGATCTGGTTCAGGTGCGCCAAATCAAGCGCATGGCAACGCAGCTTGCTCGTGTGGAGGAGCATCTGACGGCCGAGCAGCGTGAAACGGTCAGGGCCTGGGCCGATGTGGATCTGGGGACCCAGGGCTGATTTACCGGGAGTTCCGGCCCAACCGCCCTCGCACCCGCCGTACTTGACGGTTGTCCGCCAGCGTGTCGAGGAAGCGGCGCCCGCCGCCGGACTCGTACGCCGGGCCCTCCACGCGGAGCACCGTGCCGTCGCGGACGACGGCGTAGGCGAGCGGGTGGGCCGTCTTCGGGAGGGTGACCGGGTGGCGGCCGTCGGGGAGCTTCAGGCGGGCGGGGAGGCGGAGTTGAGCTGTGGTGGTGTGAGGGGCCGGGAGCAGTTCCGCGGTCGTCCCCAGCGTGCCCACCGTGACCTTGACCTGGGCGGGAGTGCCGTCCGGCGTCGCCGACACGTACGGGAGGGGGAGTGAACTGCCCTCGATCCGCTCGGAGTTGGTCGCGGTGGCCGGAGCGATGTCCTGGCCCAGCTTGCGTTGGCGCTGGTCCACGTCCAGGGCGAGCTGGCCGCTGCCCGTCCAGTAGGGGAGGGTGAGTCGGCCGCCGGTCAGTGCCGGGCCGGTCGCCGGGGTGCCCGGTGTGGCGTCGCCCGTCACGCGCACCATCCGGTCCACGCCCAGCAGTTGGACGAACGCCCACACGTCGTGCACGCCCCGCTCCAACGGGCGCCCGCCCGCCAGGCGTTCGGGGTCCAGGGTGAGGCGGCCGGTGGCGATCAGCTGCGAACGGCCCTCGCCCAGCGGCCGTAGACGCAAGGCCAGGTCGCCCTCCGGGTACCACCAGTCCTCGCGGTCCCGGTCCTTGACCACCAGCTCGGCGTACGCCAGGCGGAAGGGGTCGGGGACCTCCCAGCCGTCCTCGGTGCCCGGCACGCCGGCCAGCAACTCCGGGTCCAGGTACCACTTCTCGTCCCGCTCGACGAGGGCCAGGGGTTCGCCGTCGCCGCGCAGCAGGTCCAGCGTGATGTCCGCGACCAGACGGCCGTCCTCCCACCGCAGGTCGCCGATCTCGCTGCGGGGCTTGATCTCGCGGATGCGCTCCGCGAGGGTCACCGCGCCGTCGAAGTCGCCGGCCTCCAGCAGTTCGGCACGCAGGCGGGAGACGGCGGGCAGGCCCTGCCGTACGGCCGCCGGGAACTCCTCCAGGGCCACCTCCCGGGCCGCCGCGAAACGCTGTCGCTGCTCGGCCGGGTCCTCGCGGAGGATCTCGGGCTCACGGGCGCGGGAAAGGACCTCGACGTGGTAGAGGCGGTGGAGGAGACGGTTCTGGAGGGCGTCGATGTCGCCGGACGCGGGCGTGCCGTCCTTGAACTGGCCGATGATCGTGCGGGTGTTGGACCAGAAACCGTGCCGGGGGTTGAAGCGGTGCTGGGTGTTGTTGCCGCCGTCGTCCCGCTTCATCCAGTAGTAGACGGGATAGTCGGCGAGGATCGCGATGCGCTCCGCCGCCAGATAGGCCGCGCTGACGAAGGCCAGGTCCTCCAGAATCCACGGCCCTTCCGGGAAGCGAAGTCCGTGTTCCTCGACGAACGCGCGCCGGAACATCTTGTGCGGCGACATGCTCTGCATCAGCTCGTCGTTCTCGATCGTGCAGGCGTCCACCGTGTGCCGGAACAGTCGCCGGGGCCGCACCATCGTGCTGGACATCTTGCCGAGGACGACGTCTGCTTCATTGCGCTTCGCGTGCTCGTACAGCCGCTCCAGGGCCTCCGGTCCGAGCGTGTCGTCGTGGTCGACGAACTGGATGTACTCGCCCTGGGCGTGCCGCATGCCGAGGTTGCGCGGAGCACCCGGCCAGCCCGAGTTCGGCTGGGTGTGCACCTGGACGTTGGGAGCCCCGGCCGCGATCGTCTCCAGGCGGCTCAGCGTGTCGTCGGTCGAGCCGTCGTCGACGTAGACGACCTCGTACTCGTCGGCGGGGAGGCTCTGCCCCAGCAGCGACGGCGCGCACTCGTCGATGTATTTCCCGGTGTTGTAGACGGGGACGATCACGCTGACTTTGACTCTCGGCATCCCAGGACCCTACACAGCCACGCGCACAGCTACCTCACGCGCCCGTCGAAGCATTCCTGCCGGCCGCCCGCCGCGGGGCGGAAGCAGGAGTGGACCACCGTGCCGGGGCGGGTCACGGTCATCACGGTGTAGATGTACGTGTTCGCCTCCTTGGAGGTCCTGACCTGCGCGCCGCGCACGGTGCCCGCCCGGCCGCCCACATCCATCTGGATCCGGTCGCCGATCCGCCCGCCCCACATCCGCGCCCAAGTCGTCCCGCACTCGCCGCTGTGCCGCAACTGCACATAGGCCCCGGTGGCCGTCCGGTACGTGCGCAGGGTGTCCGGCTGGGCTCCGCAGTGCATGGTCACCGGGCTCCTGCCCTCGCACGTCGCCTCGCGGCAGAGCGGGCCGGTGACGGGGCCGGTCGAGGACGGAAGGGTGGCCGCAGGTGAGGAGGAGGCGTGGGGGAGCAGCAGCAGGGCGACCACCAGGCCGCCCGCCAGCGCACACACCGACCCGAGTACCGCCAGCGCGGCCACGCCCCGCCGATGACCGGACGTCGCGACCTCCGGCACCGGAGCGGGCGGGAGAGACGGTGGCGGGGGCGCGGTCACCCCCTCCGACGCGCTGCGGCCGCTCGTCTCCGCCTCCGCGATCTCCCACAGCGCGACACACCGGCCCACCGGCTCCCCGGCGAGCCGGCACAGCTCCTCCACCGCCTCCCTCGGCGGCAGGGTCTTGCCGTTCAGATACCGCTCCCACGACGACTTGCTGTACGGCGTCTTCGCGGCCAGCCCCGCCAGACTCAGCCCGGTGCGCGTCTTCAACTCCCGCAGGGAGGCCACCAGTTGGTTCATCCTCTGAGGGCTTTCCAGGTCTGCGGCCCGACCATCCCGTCCACATGGAGCCCCGCGCGCTTCTGCAACGCCTTGACCGCGCCGAAGGTCAGCGGACCGAAGTCCCCGTCGATCCCGCCCGGCGAGATCCCCGCCCGCCGCAGCAGACACTGGGCCTCGGCCACCTCCACCCCGTTGTTGCCGTATGCCACGGTGTCCTCCCGGGTACGGCTGTTCCCCGCGTACCAGAGCCCGTCCACCCGCTTCAGACGGCAGGTGTACGACAGTCTCGGCGGCGCGGACGAGGGGGCGGCCGGGGCCGCGAGGGGGGCGGTGGCGGCCGTAGCGCTGCCGGTGCCGGTGCCGGTGCCGTTCGGGCTGTCGTCGTTGCCGTCGTTCATGATCCGTGCGGTGATGAGGACCGCCGAGGAGACGGCCAGCACCAGGGTCACCGCGCCCGCGACGAGGGCGATGAGCAGGGAGCGACCGGGAGAGGTCGGCCTCTCGGGTCCGGCCGAGAGGAGTTCCATGCCGGGTTCGGGTTCGGGTTCGGGTTCGGATTCGGGCGCCGGGTCGGTGGCCAGGTGGTGTGGTGACTGCCGGGGCGCTGCCCATCCCTCCGCCGCGACCTCGTGCAGCGCGAGCAGCCGGGTCGGGTCGTCGTCGCCCGCGATCCGGGCCAGGGCCTCGACGGCCTCTCGGGGCGGCAGTGTCCGGCCGCCCAGGTAGCGCTCCCAGGACTTCGGGCTGTACCCCGTCTTCGCCGCGAGCTGGCGGATGCTCAGCCCGCTGTGGTCCTTCAGCCGGCGTAGCCGGATCACCAACTGCCGGGCGCGCGGGTCGAGTTCGGTGGGCAGAGCCTTCCAACGCGACATGTGTCCCCCACTCGCGTTCAGTTCAGGGCGTCCGCGGTCAACGGCCCCTGTTCTCCGTCGCATTGTGCACGAACGGCGGTGGCCAACGGTTCCGGCGCGGGTCGGGAACCGGCCACCGCGCGCCACAGCCGTCCCGCCGTGCCGTCCCGGCGGACCGTGTCCCCGCAGGCCCGGGGAGGGGACGTCCCGCGAGGTCGTCACCTTCGTGGCAACTGTGGCCGGCCGTGCCGGTCGCCGCGCAGTGTCGTGTCGTCAGCCCGAACAACGACTCGAAAGGCACCCGAATGCGATCGAACGTTCTGGCCCGGACCCTGGTCGGCGTCACCGCCGCCGTGGGGCTCGCGGTAGGAAGCCTGGCGACTGCGGGCACGAGTTTCGCGGCGTCCCAGACGGCCGCCAAGTCGGCGGTGAGCGCGCAGTCCGCCAGCGCCCTGGCGTCGGAGAACTTCGGCCTCAACACGGCGCGGGCCAAGAACTGGCAGTGCTGGCTGCGCGACAACGGCTACAGCCCCGGCACGATCGACGGGGACCTGGGCACCAACAGCTGGAAGGCGGCGCAGCGCTTCTTCAACGCCCAGGGCCTCAACGCCGGCACCGTCGACGGAGACCCCGGACCCAACACGATCAGGGCGCTCCAGCGCTACCTGAACCTCTGGGGCTACGGCCTCAGCGTCGACGGGCAGGCCGGGACACTGACCCGGGCCGCGTTCTGGGACTTCAACGAGTACGGCTGCTGATCCGGCCCGAAGTCATCGCACACACGCCGTGGCCCGTCCTCCTCTCCCACCGGGGAGGCGGACGGGCCACGGCCGCGTCAGTCGAAACAACGACTCGAAAGGCACCCGCATGCGATCGAACGTTCTGGCCCGGACCCTGGTGGGCGTCACCGCCGTCGTGGGGCTCGCGGTAGGAAGCCTGGCGACTGCGGGCACGAGTTTCGCGGCGTCCCAGACGGCCGCCAGGTCGGCGGTGAGCGCACCGACCATCGGCATCCCGACCGCGTCGGAGAACTTCGGCCTGACCACGACGCGGGCGAAGAACTGGCAGTGCCGGCTGCGCGACAACGGCTACGACCCCGGCACGATCAACGGGATTCTCGGCCACGACAGCTGGCGGGCGGCGCAGCTCATGTTCAACGACCTGGGCATCCGCACCGGCACCGCCGACGGAGACCCCACAACCAACACGCTTGTTCCGCTCCAGTGCTACCTGAACCTCGTCGGCTACGACCTCACTGTCGACGGGATCGCCGGAGCGCTGTTCAAGTGGTCGTTCTCGGACCTCAACTCCACCGGCTGCTGATCCGGCCGGCACCACCGCACACGCGCCGTGGCCCGTCCTCTTCCACGGGGGAGGAGGACGGGCCACGGCCGCGGTGTCCGTACGGGTGTCAGAGGCGCTCGGGCGTCCTGATGCCCAGCAGTGCCATCCCCCGCTGCAGGGTCCGCGCCGTCAAGTCCACCAGGAACAGGCGGTTTTCGACGACCTCGGGGGCGTTGTCGGGCGACAGTACGTGGCACTGGTCGTAGAACGTCGTGAGCGTGGACGCCAGTTGGTACAGGTACGCCGTCAGTTTGTGCGGGGCGTACTCCTTCGCCGCCTCCGCGACGACCTCGCTGAACTGGTCCAGGTGCAGGCCCAACGCCCGCTCCGCCGGGGCCAGTTCGAGCTCCGGGTGGGCCGTGGGGCGGGCCTCGCCGGCCTTGCGGAGGATCGACTGGATACGGGCGTAGGCGTACTGGAGGTACACCGACGTGTCGCCGCTCAGCGAGACCATCTGGTCCAGGTCGAACTTGTAGTCCCGCACGGCGGACGTCGACAGGTCGGCGTACTTCACCGCGCCGATGCCCACGTCCCGGCCGTTGTCGACGATCTCCCGCTCGGTCAGGCCCACCTTCTCGGCCTTGTCCCGGACGACCGCGGTCGCCCGCTGGACCGCCTCGTCGAGGAGGTCCTCCAGCTTCACCGACACGCCCTCACGCGTCTTGAACGGCTTGCCGTCCTTGCCGAGGATCGTGCCGAACGCCAACTGGTACGCCGTGACGTCGTCGCCCAGCCAGCCGGCCCGCTTCGCGGTCTCGAAGACCATCTTGAAGTGCAGGGACTGGCGCACGTCGACCACGTACAGGAGGTTCGTCGCCTTCAGGTTGAAGACACGGTCCCTGATCGCGGACAGGTCGGTGGCCGCGTAGCCGTAGCCGCCGTCGGACTTGCGGACGATCAGCGGGGTCCGCTTGCCGTCCGGGCCCTTGATCTCGTCGAAGAACACGCACAGCGCGCCCTCCGAGATCTCCGCGACCCCGGACTCCTCCAGGAGGCGGCACGTCTCGTCCAGCATGTCGTTGTAACCCGACTCGCCGACGATGTCCGCGTCCCGGATCTCCATGTCCAGCTTCTCGAAGACCGAGAAGAAGTAGATCTTCGACTCGTCCACGAACTTCTGCCACGCGGCGAGGGTCTTGGGCTCGCCCGCCTGGAGTTCGACCACCCGGCGCCGGGCCCGCGTCTTGAACTCCTCGTCGGAGTCGAAGAGTTTGCGCGCGGCCTTGTAGAGCCGGTCGAGGTTCGACATCGCCTCCTCGCCGGTGATCGCCGCGTCGCCGTGGTCCAACTCGCCCGGGTGCTCGTCCAGATACTGGATCAGCATGCCGAACTGCGTT
This sequence comes from Streptomyces sp. NPDC101776, assembly GCF_044766845.1. Lineage (NCBI taxonomy): Bacteria > Bacillati > Actinomycetota > Actinomycetes > Kitasatosporales > Streptomycetaceae > Streptomyces > Streptomyces sp. NPDC101776. The sequence goes on from NZ_JBIWMV010000036.1 coordinate 48,741, forward strand.
CCCCAGTCGCCGATGTGGTGCCGCCGGACCACCGACTCGCCGGTGAACTCCAGGAGTTGGACCAGCGCGTCGCCGATCACCGCGGAACGCAGGTGGCCGACGTGCATCTCCTTCGCCACGTTCGGCTGGGCGTAGTCGATGACCGTCGTGCCGGGGTGCGCGGCGAGGGGGACGCCGAGGCGGTCCGTGTCGTCGGCGTAGCGCTCCGCGAGGTTCCGGGTGATCGCCCGGTCGGTGACCGTGATGTTCAGGAAGCCGGGGCCGGAGACCTCGATGTCCTTGACCAGATCACCGGTGACCACGTTCGCGACGACCTGGGTGGCGAGGTCGCGGGGGTTGGCCTTGGCCTTCTTCGCGAGGGCGAGGATGCCGTTCGCCTGGAAGTCGGCACGGTCGCTCCGTCGCAGCAGAGGATCCGCGTCCGCCTCCGGCAGGGTTGCCGTGAGGGCGTTCGCGAGAAGCTGGTGGACTAGGTCGGTGAGCGACGTGACCGAGGTCATGGGGTGGGGGCCGTTCTCCTGGTGGGTTTGGTAGACACGGTCAGTATCCCACGGGGGGTAAAGCGAGTTTTTCGGGTGCGGGCCCGGTGGGGGCTGGTCGCGCAGTTCCCCGCGCCCCTGAGTGGCGGCCGCGCCGCCGTCCGTGCCTCAGCCCCGACGGTCCTTGGATGGCGGCGCAGCCGCCTTCAAGGGGCGCGGGGAACTGCGCGACCAGCCCTCACCGGCCCGCGGCCAAAAAAACCGCCACCAGGCCGGCCCCCGCTTCAGAGTCACGCCCTTGGAAAAGCCGTTTTCGTGGATGTCGGGTCGCCTGGGACAATGGCAGGGTCAGTCGTGCGACCGTACCGGCTGCCCCGTGCCAGAAAGAAGGACGTGCCGATCGTGGCTCAGAGCACCGAGACCACCGACTGGGTCTCCCGTTTCGCGGATGAGGTCATCGAGGAGTCGGAGCGTCGGGCCCCTGGCAAACCTGTCGTCGTCGCGTCCGGGCTGTCCCCCTCCGGGCCCATCCACCTCGGCAACCTGCGCGAGGTCATGACCCCGCACCTCGTCGCCGACGAGATCCGCCGCCGCGGGCACGAGGTCCGGCACCTCATCTCCTGGGACGACTACGACCGTTACCGCAAGGTGCCGAACGGGGTGGAGGGGACGGACGCGAGCTGGGTCGAGCACATCGGCAAGCCGCTGACCTCCGTGCCCGCCCCGGCCGGATCGGCGTACCCGAACTGGGCCGAGCACTTCAAGGCCGCCATGGTCGCCTCGCTCGCCGAACTGGGCGTGGAGTTCGACGGGATCAGCCAGACCGCGCAGTACACCTCCGGGGTCTACCGCGAGCAGATCCTGCACGCCATGAAGCACCGCGGTGACATCGACGCGATCCTCGACCAGTACCGCACCAAGAAGGCCCCGGCCAAGAAGCAGCAGCAGAAGGCCGTCGACGCCGCCGAGTTGGAGGCCGAGGCCGGGTCCGGTGCGGCCGAGGAGGACGACGGCAGCTCCGGTTCCGCCGGGTACTTCCCGTACAAGCCCTTCTGCGGCGCCTGTGGCAAGGACCTCACCACCGTCACCGCGTACGACGACGACACCACCGAGCTGACGTACGTCTGCACCGAGGACGGCTTCACCGAGACCGTCCTGCTGAACGAGTTCAACCGCGGCAAGCTGGTCTGGAAGGTCGACTGGCCGATGCGCTGGGCCTACGAGGGCGTCATCTTCGAGCCGAGCGGTGTGGATCACTCCTCTCCGGGGTCGTCCTTCCAGGTCGGCGGGCAGATCGTCGGGATCTTCGGCGGCGAGCGGCCCATCGGGCCCATGTACGCCTTCGTCGGCATCAGCGGCATGGCCAAGATGTCCAGCAGCAAGGGCGGGGTCCCCACCCCGGCCGACGCGCTCCAGATCATGGAACCGCAGCTCCTGCGCTGGCTCTACGCCCGCCGCCGCCCCAACCAGTCCTTCAAGATCGCCTTCGACCAGGAGATCCAGCGCCTCTACGACGAGTGGGACAAGCTGGACGGGAAGGTCGCTGGGGGCACCTCCCAGGCTATTGGCTCTGGGGGAGGCTCCGCCCTGCCCGCCGACCTCGCCGCGCACGCGCGTGCCGTGCGTACCGCCGCCGGTGAACTGCCCCGCACGCCCCGCCCGATGCCGTACCGGACCCTCGCGTCCGTCGCCGACATCACCGCCGGAGCCGAGGACCAGACGCTGCGCATCCTCAGCGAACTCGACCCCACCGACCCGCTGTCCACCCTCGACGAGGTCCGCCCCCGGCTCGACAAGGCCGAGGCCTGGATCAACGCGCACGTCCCCGCCGACCAGCGGACCATCGTGCGCGACGAACCCGACACCGAACTCCTCAAGTCCCTCGACGAGCCCTCCCAGCAGTCCCTGCGACTCCTGCGCGACGGCCTCGCCGACCACTGGTCCCTGGACGGCCTGAGCCACCTCGTCTACGGCGTCCCGAAGGTCCAGGCGGGCTTCTCCGCCGACGCGACCGCCAAGGAACTCCCGCCGGAGATCAAGACCGCCCAGCGGACCTTCTTCGCCCTCCTCTACCACCTCCTCGTCAGCCGCGACACCGGCCCGCGCCTGCCCACACTGCTGCTCGCGGTGGGACAGGAACGGGTGCGGAGGCTGCTCGGCGAGTAAGCGGCGACGACGAAGGGGCCCTCGATCGAGGGCCCCTTGTTCGCTTGTTCGCTCCGGCTCCAGGTCTCAGCTTGGCGTTTATCCTCGCTGGTCACTCGACCTGCTGATCTTGCTGTGTTCGTGAGACAGCAGGACGGCCGTTCTTCACGCTTCGAGGTGTCGA
>NZ_JBIWMV010000037.1:0-49011 GCF_044766845.1 Streptomyces sp. NPDC101776
CGCAGAGAACTCCGGCGCTGCGCGCCTCCGGGCCGAGGATCGCATTCCCGCCCGGCCTGAAGGCCGGGATTCCCTGCGAAGAACAAGGGATGGACAGTGAGGGCTTGTCCCGCGCCGCGGAAGGCTGGACCTCCGCCGCGGCTCATCCCTCGGCACGACCGGAGCACCGACGAAAGACCGGGTGCGACACCGACGGACATCTGCGGGGGAGAAGACGTATCCCCGCCCCGTGTGAAGCCATCGGAAGGGAACGCGGCATGACGGGCGCTCCCCGCGTCGCCTCTCTCATCGTGGCCGAGGACGGCCTCATCGACCACAATCGGCAGCACGCCGAACTCACCGAGGCCGCCTGCCGCATACCCGAAGACTGGAGATACCGAAGTCCGTTGCCGAGTGAGACGGTCTGGCCCAGGGGCCGATCTGTGTGCCTGCGGCCTGTACGAAGTCCGTGATCGCCTGGAGAGCGGCCTCACTCCGCGTGTGGCGTTCCTGTCCGTTGGCCGCGCCGGAATGGCTTTTACGCGTTCCAGCGCGTCTCGGCTCAGTTCTGCTACTGCACGGGCGCCGTACTCAGCCGCCTGGGCCGCGTCGGTGATCGCCCCGAGATCCAGCAGCAGGTCCATGGCCTCGACCGCGTCGGTGCTGCGCTTGACCAGTTCTGCCACCTGCTCGGCAGCCTCCGTTACCGGCAGGCCCCTCAGGTCCAGGCGCGCAGCCCCAGCCCGTTGCTGAAGGCGTCCGCCAGTTCCTGGGCCAGCGCCTGCTGAGCGGGCGGCCGTTCGGGGCCGGTGACCGGCGCTGCGGCAGTGAACAGCCCGAACTCGCCCCACAACGCGTCACCGACCATCTTGGGGTCTTCCTCGGCATGCCGGGTGTCGATCCAGCTCTGCCCCGAACCGCTCACCGGGTGCAGCTGCTGGGCCGCCTTCTGCAGATGCTTGACCCGCTCCCGCGTCGAGGGAGCCTCACCGGTCCGCAGGTTGATCACCGGGACGGTCCACAACGGGGCCATCCGCGCCGCGAGATCCGCGGCGACATCCCTAAAGCCCAGAACGTCGCCCCGCTTGACGGGTAACGCAGGCACATACTGAAACGACACGGGGCCCCCAATCCCGACCGTCAACTGATCGCAGAGTGACACGCGACACCAGGACGCGAAAGAACGCCTCACCCCCAGACGCCGCAGCAGGCTCGCCTGTCGGCCATGTGCGCTTCTTTCGCGCCCCGAGTGTGCTTCAACTCCCTCTTTTTGAGGGTGGAAGCTGCTTCCGGTGACCAGACCACGAGCCTCTCCGATCTATCCGGGCGTCTGGCTGCATCAACTACGCTGTCACTGATCGTGTGGCCTGTGTCCGTGCTCCGGGAGCAAGGCCCCTTGACCACCTTTGAAGGCGCCTGGAGGCAGCCGTGACCGCCGGACTTCCTGACTGGATGATCCCGCCCAGGCCGAGTGGCTGGGAGGCGGAGGACCTTGACCACCTTCCGCAGGCGCCGCGGCACACCGAACTCATCGACGGAGCATTGATCTTCATGATGTCGCCGCAGCGGTCCTGGCACTCCCGGCTCGTGGAGAATCTCACGTTCGGCTTGCGGCAGGCAGCTCCCGCGGGCTTCGAAGCGGAGCGGGAGATGACGGTCCGCCTGGACAGGAAGAGCCGGCCCGAGCCCGACATCCTTGTCTCTACCGCCGCATATGATCCTGACCGCACCTGGTACGCGCCCGAGGATGTCGCTCTGGTCGTCGAGGTCGTCTCGGAGGAGTCGGCGGACCGTGACCGGTCTCTGAAACCCTTCAAGTATGGCCAGGCCAAGATCGCCCACTTCTGGCGTATCGAGGACGAGGGGGGCGCCCCCACTGTCCACACCTACGAACTCGACGCTATGACGAGTACCTATGTGCCCACAGGCATCCACCGAGGTCGACTGAAGGTGTCCGTACCCTTCCCCCTGGATATCGATCTCGACGCCCTCGTACCGTGACCGAGGAGTGAAGCTTCCGCCGATTGTGTCCGGAGACCGACGGCCTGATGGTCCTGGTCATCCGTGCAGACCCGGCGAAGGCGCCGCGCCCGCTCCTGATCCAAGGTGCCGCACCGATCCGTCTGCACGGACGCAACGCGGTGGCAGGCCGGTCACGGCTCACCGAACTGATCACTGAGGCCGCTCCCCAGCGTGTGGCTTCCGAGCTGAGGCTGCCGCAGACCGGATTCCCCACTGACAACGAAGGGAAGCCGACGGCGGACTTCCTCGTGCGTACGGGGATCGTCGTTCCGGTCGGCGCTCAGCCACCTGGCGCCCGCTGTCCGAACGCAGCACCGTGTTCCCGGAGCCCGGCTTCAGCGGTCGGTGCCCTCGGGCTGGCCCTCGGTCCCAGATACGGCCACCGGTGCGGATGCGGCGGGGGCGGTGTAGAAGACGGAGTTGCCCTGCTTGGTGCGCTGGGCCTGGCTCTTGGCCACGAGGCCCTCGGTGGTGACGCGGACGACCTTGGTCTTGATGGTGCGCTCGGGGTGAGCCTTGCTGAGTGCGGTGGAGATTTCCGCGGCGGAGCGTGGCTCGCTCTGTTCGACGAGGTGGCGGCGGATGAGTTCCACCAGGGTGGGCTGGGCCTTGGCTGTGCCGGTCTTGGACGTGGTCCTGTCGGCGACTGGCTTCCCGGCCGTCGTGCTTTCCCGCGGGGCCGTGGTCTTCCGTGCCCTTCGCCTGCTGGGGGGTGCGGCCTCGGTCTCCTGCGGGGGAGTCGGTGCGGTGGCACTCTCGGCGGTGGCCGGCGGGCCATCCGGTTCGCGTGTGACACCGAGCGCCTGCTGGATGTTGACCAGCACGCTGTGATCCTGCTGCAGGGCATTCATCTGCTGTTGCAGGGCGGCGATTTCCGCGCCGACGCGTTCCTGTTCCTTGAGGTTGCCTTCGAGGTCTCCGGCCACCTGGGCGGTGTACTGGGATGTCAGTCCCGTGGCGGCCGTTGTGCTTTCGGACATGATGCTGGCCTTTCCTCGGTGTGCGGCGGTGATCCATGCGCGCGGTCTTGAACAGAGGCAGGCTCCCTCTGCGCCGTACCGGCGGTGCAGCCACTGTGACTGCCGCAGGATGCCTTGGTGTAGAGATACTACGGACAGGCGGAACCAATTGTTCCTCTCGAGTGGCATCCGTGGTCCGGCACGGACGTCAGCGCCACGCCGTCTGGCTCCTTTGGGGCCCTGCTACCGGGCGGGTCCGTGTGCAGGGGCTGGGGCAGTTCCGGACTGGCTCGGCGGTCTCCTGATGGCGGTGCCAAGTTGTCAGGGCGCCTGTTGTCACCAGCCGGTCGAGGAGCTCTCCGGTCTGCTGCGGGGAGTGCCCACACAGGCGCATGCCGCACAGCAACCCGTCGGCAGCCGGACACGACCGCGGGTGTCGGCGCGCAGAGCGCACTGCAGGCTATGCAGCCGGGCGGAAGGGGAGACGAACCGGGGCAGCGTGTCACTGAGGTAGATGAGCATCTCCCGCACGCGTACCCGCTCGTCGAGTTCCGGGCGGGGCCCGACGCGGACAGGGGACGGAGGGCCGGGGGAGGAGTGCGGCCGAGCAGTGTGTCCGGCACCACGGCGGTATGGCTGGTCGCCCCCGTGCAGGCCGTACGGGCGTCGGCCAGCCGCCAGGCGAGGCCGCCGCGGTCACGGTAGACGGTGACACCGACGAGGGAAAGAGCGATCACGCCGCACAGGACAGTGGCGAAGACCTTCTTCCGCTGAACTTCCCCCAGATGCGGGCGTTCGGCTGTGACGGTCTGCCGTTCGCCGAACATCCCCTGGACCAGGAAGTGTCCGCTTCGTTGGAGCCGCTGCTCAAGCCGCTCCCGGGAGACAAGAAGGCTGTAGGTCGTGCCGGTCGGGCGGTCCCACGGCGCGCACACCCGTCGTGGCCCGTGACCGCTGAACGCCGTGCGCACGGCCGTGGAGCCGGTGACGACGCCGATATCCGCGCTCCGCCCAGGACGGGATGTGCGCGGGCGCCCTCGACGCGGCGTGGACCGCCGAAACTCAAGGCTCTCGCATGATCTGGGACGACCACGAGGCCACCTGGCCACCGTCGAGGCCTATCAGGCCGAACACGGCCATCTCGCCGTCCCGCCCAGCAGCCCGGCGGCCAGTTCCTCGTCGACCAGCGGGCCTTGGCCCGCAAGGACTGCCTCGCACCCGAGCGCACCGCCGCTTCCAGAAGACCCGGTGCCGGCCGTGAGGATGAGGGCGGCGGTGGAGAGATCGTCGACTTCGTCGAGACGGAGGCAGTGGCGATCATCGGTTGAGACCAAGCGCGGTTCGAGACCGAGGATCCTGGCAGCCTTGTGGATCGACAGGCGTGTCATCTCCGAGGCTGACCACCGTGCGCACACCGGCCAGGTCACGCGCGGCCCAGAGCACGGTCAGATCGGGCACCGAGGAGCCCGGGACAAGATGGCCGCCATCCATGCCGAACGATGGCGCGAGCCAGTCGATCACCGTGCTCTCCACCAGTCGCGCGCCCGGCGAGGTCCCCGGATGCAGCAGGTTCTGGTTACGGCTCGCCGCTCACGTGATCCAGGGGGTGGGGCCCATATGGATGAAAAAGCCCGGTGCCCCGACCGGGTGGCGCCCTTGAATGCCGGGTCACTCGATCCCCCGTCGGTATTTTGTCGTCGAAAGGGAATCCGATTTAGAGAAGCCTGGTCAACGCGGCAGTGGCCCGTCACTTGTGAATGTTTCGGTGCCGTGGGGCCATCGCATGCCGCAGGTCAACCGGATGCGGGCCGGAGATTGTTCATGAGCAGGCCGAGGGTGAACTTGAAGCGGTCGTGTCCGGTGCCGGAGATGAGCTCGGCGGCGTGGGTTCGGGTCTGTGGGAATTTCTCGGCCGGCAGTGCGGTGAAGCGGGCCAGCAACTCCTCGTGGCTGAGCACCCATTCCGGGTCCTGGTGCCGGTGCCGTTGCCGGACCAGTGACCGTTCCAGGGCGTACGCGCTGACGTAGAGGGACAGCGCGTCGCGGGCCCAGCCGGCCGTCCTCGGTTCGATGCCGCCCGCGAGCAGGATCGCCAGGATTCCCTCGCCGACCCGCAGCGTTTCCAGGCTGGTCGGCACCATGGCCAGCGCGGCGCGCGAGACTCCCGGGTATTTCAGGTACAGGTCGCGGATCTGCGTGTACACCCCGAGCAGTTGCTCGCGCCAGGCGGCCGGGTCCGGTTCGGGGAGCGTGACCTCGGCGTACAGCCTGCCGATCAGCAGGTCGTCGATGTCGTCCTTGTTGACGATGTGCGCGTACAGCGACGACGGACCGGTGCCGAGCACGGCGGCGACCCGGCGGATGGTCAGCGCGTCGTACCCCTCGGTGGCGACGACTTCCAGGGCGGCGTCGGTGATCCGCTCGACGGTGATCGGCTTCTTGCGTGCCGGCGGAGTGGCTGCCTCCGCCCCGGGCTGGGCGTGGCGGGCTGCGCGGCGGTGGCGGGGATCTGCGGACATGCCGACCACCCTACCTTGACACGAACTAAGTTCGTTTAGTAGAACTTAGATCGTCAGAACGAACTTAGTTCGTGCCGAGGTGCCGAGGTGCCGAAGTATCGAAGTACCGCGGTATCGATATCCCGGAGGTATGTCATGCGAGTTTCCGTCGTTGGAGCCGGTCTGGGAGGTCTCGCTCTCGCGCAGGGTCTGCGTGGTGCCGGCATCGAGGCCGACGTGTTCGAGCGCGACCCGGGGATCGTCGCCCGGTTCCAGGGCTACCGGCTCGTGCTGAACCCGACCGGTTTCCAGGCGGTGCGCGACTGCCTGCCGACACGTTGGCACCCGCTGCTGGACGAGATCGTCATGGACGCCTCCGCCGAACAACTGGTCCTGGACCCGCAGTTGAACGAGATCGGCAGGTTCGGCGCGGGCCGGACTGGCATCGTGGTCGACCGGCAGGTGCTGCGACACCTGTTGCTGACGGGCCTCACTGTGCACACCGACGCCGCGCTGACCGGCTACGACGTGCAGCCCGACGGCACCGTCCAGGCCCGGTTCGCCCACCGCGCCCCGGCCACCGCCGACCTGCTCGTCGGCGCGGACGGCGTCACCTCCGCGGTCCGCGGGGTGCTGTCGCCGCGGACCACCCCGATCGACACCGGCGTCCGCTTCGTCATCGGCCGCACCCCGCTGACCGACGAGTTCGCCGGCCTGTCCAAGGCGTACGGCTCGAAGATCACGGGCGACGGCGTCAGCCTGCTGCTCGGCGCGATGCGCTTCCGTACCCCGCCGAAGCAGGCCGCCGAGCGACTGGCCCCCGACGTCACGCTGCCCGACATCGGCGACTATGTGCGCTGGGCCATGATCCTGCCGTCGAACGGCTCACTGGAGGATCTGACCGCGCAGGACGCCGTGCTCTCCAGGATGGAGGGCTGGCACCCGGAGCTGCGCGCGCTGATCGAGCAGGCCGACCCGGACAACAGCACGCTGCTGTCCATCCGGGTGGTCAAGCCCGGTGAGCGCTGGGCGTCCGGCCCGGTCACGCTCCTCGGCGACGCGATCCACGCCACCTCCCCGACCGGGGGCAACGGCGCGAACACCGCGCTGCGCGATGCCGAACTGCTGCGCCGCTGCCTGATCGAGGCCGACGCGGGCCGCCGGGATCTGCTCGGCGCGGTCGACGACTACGAGCGGCAGATGTTCGAGTACGGCGCCGAGGCCGTGCGCGGCAGCCTCGAAAGGCTGCCCGCCTTCGCCCCCGAAGCGAAACTGTTCTGAGCCCGCCGAATGATCACGACTGGTGTGCGCTGCGGACACAAGGTAGGGCCCCTGCACCGGTACACGCTCAGCGCCTGATCAACCCCTCCCTCGAAACGATCCGCACCCTTGCCCCTTTGACGCGTATCTGGGAACCGGGGGTTGACGCGCTCGCGTAGTATGCATTGCATGGTAGCTGGCAAAGCAAGCAACGACGTGGACGCCCGCGGTGTGAGCCAGCTGCGCAAGGGCGTGCTGGAGTACTGCGTCCTGGCGTTGCTGCGTGACAGGCCTCGCTATGGGGTGGAGCTGCTGGAGACTCTTGCGGATACGCCGGTCATGGCGACCAGCCAGGGAACGCTGTATCCGCTGCTGTCCCGTCTGCGCAGAAGCGGCCTGGCGGACACGTTCCTGGTGGAGTCGGCCAGCGGGCCGTCTCGCAAGTACTACGAGCTGACCGACCAGGGTCGGGAGGCTCTGGACGAGTTCTCCGGGCACTGGCCCAGTTTCCGTGATGCTGTTGACCGTTTTCTCGTTTCTGGAGATGAATAAATGAGCGCCTCCCTGACCCACCCGCTGGTTCGCACTTACCTGGCCTCGGTCGACAGAGAGGCAGCAGTGCTGTCCGGCGACCGGCGCCGTGACCTGGTGGCAGACCTGCGCGAGCACATCGAGTCCGTGCTGGCGCAGGGCGCCGATGACGCGACGGTCCAGCAGGCCCTGGACAAGCTCGGCCCCCCCGGAGAGATCGCCGCCGCCGCGATCGCCGAAGAGCCCGGCGTCGACCCGCTGCAGCCGGAAAGCAGCGCGCGCACCACTCTGACCCTGGGCATGATGGTTTTGGCCGCCCCGTTCTTCTGGGTCCTCGGCATCGGCCTCGTACTGGCCGTCTCTGCCGCCGTGCGGATCTGGCGCTCCACAGCCTGGACCAGGCGGGACAAGCGCCTGGGCGGCATCTGCGCCCTCTCACCCCTACTGGTGACCCCCGCGGCTGCCGCACTGTTCGCTTTCGCCGACGGCCTCGGGCCGGCCGAACTCGTAGGCGCATTCGTGATCGCCACGGTGATCCCGCTGGCCGGAGCCATTCGACTGGGGCGCAGCGCCGCACGCCTGCACCCACACGCAGCCTGAAAGGCCCGCCCCAACGGGTCCTGCTCCGAGCAGGACTGGCCCACCTGACTGCCGTCTCGCACGACATCCTGCGCCGGGGCGGCCCCGTTCACCAGTTCCGCCACATCGACCTTCAACGCCACCTGGTATCCCGCCCTGTTCCATAGGGCCGATGGGGAGGGCGGCGAGGCCGCGGCCGTGCGCGGACTCGCCCCGGTCCGGGGCCGGCTCCGTCACGACGCCGAGCTGGTCATCGAGGTCACCCGCCACTGCAGGCTCCGGGATCTCCCCGACGTCCGGGAACCGGTCCTTCACCTCGAAGAACTTCAGCAACAGTGCGAAGCCCAGCCGGTTCGCCCCCGACTTGTTCCGCGGCCGCTCCCGGACGCGCCCGCCGCCGGAACGCGACACTGACGGGGCTCGTGTCGTGACCGGTCAAGTCACTCAAACCCCAGATGCCCGGCCGCGCCGGCGCCAATCCGGTGCGCAAGCGCCCCTCACCCTGAGGGGGGAGAGGGGGGCACCCCAACACCCCTACCGCGACTGACCCCTTTTGTGCTCGGACGTGGCACGAGGCGACTGGTATCCCCTCTTCCCCGACCCCGTCGTCGCCGAATTCCTCCTCGACTTGGCGGGGGAGGGGGAAGACTTCCTCGAGCGACTCCTCGGCGAGGATCGGGCCACCGGCGGCGATCCGGCCCACCAGGGGGACGTACGACGCGGCGGCCTTGCCCGCGGTGTCCGTGGGCTGTACCGACGAGGACTGGTCGCTGCCGCGGACCTCGTACGCGCGCGGGCGGTGCGGGTCGCGGCGCAGGAAGCCCTTGCGTTGTCGGCGTTGCTGTCCGGTGGACGAGGCGGAGAAAGTGGGTGCGGCAGGGCAGTCGTTTGCGTGTCCGTACCCGTCTTTAAGGGGGAACGAGGGAGGGCGCATTGAACGCCGACGAGGAACGCCAGTTCCGCGAGTTCGTGGCGGCGCGGTCGAGATCGCTGCTGCACACGGCCTACCTGCTGACCGGGGACTGGGAACAGGGCCGGGACCTGCTCCAGACCGCGCTTGCCTCCACGGCCCGACGCTGGTCCAAGCTCCGTGACCGGGAACAGCCAGAGATCTATGTGCGCCGCGCGCTCTACCACGCCCAGGTGGATCGCTTCCGGCTGCTCAGCTGGGGGCGGGAGACGGTCACGGACTCCGTGCCGGACCAGCCGTCCGCACAGGGCGCCAACTGGGCCGACGCCGTCGTCCAGCGGCAGGACATCATGGCCGCGCTGCGGCGGCTGCCCAAGCGTCAGCGTGCGGTGGTCGTGCTGCGCTACTTCGAGGACCGGCCCGACAGCGAGATCGCCGCGATCCTGGGCGTCGCTCCGGGCACGGTCCGCAGCCAGACCCACAAGGCCCTCGTCACGCTCCGCATCACTCTGGCCGAGGCAGGGCCGTCCGCCTCCTCCAATGCCTCCGGAAGGGGCGTGACCGCATGAACGACTCGACCGAGGAGCTGCTGCACGAAACGCTGCTGCACGACACCTTGCACACCCATGTCCGGGAGCGCGACGGTGACGTCGGCGCCCATCTCGTCGGCCTGGCCGACGGCGCACTGCGGGTCGCCCGGCGGCGGCAGCGGCTAACGCGCGCCGGTGCCGGGGTCGCCCTCGCCGCGGCGGTTGCCACCGCCTGGGTGGCTGTCGCGGACGACGACCCGCTGCGCGCCCACGTGGTGCAGCCCGCCGAAGGACGAGACGCAACAAAGGCGGCCACGATCTCCCTCCTGCCGGTCACCTCGGCGACAGAGCGGGCCTGCACCCCGGCCGGCGGCGGCTATACCGTGCACCGCACCGAGACCCACCCGGCGATGTGCATTCACGCCGACCCGGCCGGCGGATTGAGCGACGTCCGCGTCTTTGCGGCGAAGGCCGAGAAGGGCACCGTCGACGGCAGCTGGCAGGTGGAGGTGACCCTCACGCCCGCCGACCGGACTCGTTTCGCCACGCTGACCGGCTCCCTCGCGTCGGCCCCGGCCCCGCGCAACCAGTTCGCCATCGTCGTGGACGGCAAACTGTGGGACGCTCCCATGGTGGCCCACTCGATCACCGTGGGCCGTGTCGAGATCGTCGGCGCTTACGACGGAGGCCTCACCAGCGCCATGGCTCACGACCTCGCCCAGCGACTTGGCCTCGGCAGGTGAGTGGCCAACTCCTGCTGTGGGAGCGGCAGTTCAGGGAAGGCGTTCGTCGTGTCGGGCGGCTTGCCGGGTCGCGGAGACCGAAGCCGTTGAAGGCTTGGATCTGCCGTTCGCATGGTTGCTGACGCCCCGCTGGTGTTGTAGCGCGAGGTCGGCGGCCCCCGGGCAGGGTGCGGACACCCGCGTGTCGTCCTCCCGGACGCGTGCTGAAGGCCGAGTACGTCCACAGGCACGCCTTCGCCACACGCACCGAGGCCCGGATCCGGATCGCGACCTGGATCACCGACTTCTACAACAGCCGTCGGCTCGCGGAGTTGGTCAAGGGCAGGCGGGATGAGCGATGACGCTTCGGCAGGCACGGCCTTCCAGGCAGGTCACGGGGCGTCGAGAACTCCATGATCTCGGAAGCCGTGCCTGTTCCGCTCTCCCCGGCCGGCCAACCTGGCGAACCGTCATGAACCTGAGCCCGGCGACTACGCCGAAGCCCTGACCCGGAGGGCTGTTCGCGCCCGCGGACACTTCCTCAACGAGGCCGCCGCACTTCAGGTGCATCTACGTGGCGCTGATGAGCCTGGACCCCACGGGCAAGCGTCGTAAGCGGTGGACCATGCGCTGGAAGACACCCCTGAACGCCTTCCAGATCGCCTTCGAAGGCCGCCTCCCCCAACCAGCAACCGACCTTTAACAACCAATATCACCCGCTAAATTGACATCCCCGTGGCTGCATTTGATTACGAATTAATAAAGACTGCCGATGTGGCGTGCACCAGAGACGGGCCGAGGCGTGGGGGTGGTGGGGCAGCAACGGGACTCACTCAGGTGGCTCAAGCTGTCCGTTACATCCTCCGAGGGAGCAGGGGTTCAACTATGAAGCAACGCATAATCGGGTTTGCTGGCGTGGCTGCTGCAGGTCTGTGCGTCGTGTTGGCCACGACGGCACTTGCCGCGCCCGGCAAGAGTGTCGGACGTCAGACTGTCCACCGGTCCCAGGTCGTCATCCCGAAGAAGGTCTCTTCCCAGGAGGACACCAAGGCCGAGGTGGAGAAGATGAACGCGGAGCTCCTCGCGATTCAGGAGGAGACCAAAGGAACTGGCTTGAGCCCGGCCTGGGTGGCTGAGTCGGTCAAGTTGGTAAAGCAGTTGAGGGCGATTGGGCAAGCCACGAAAGCGCAGCTTGCGTGGCTGAAGCTGACTCCTGCCGAACAGAGCAAGCAGGCTGCCCCCGTAGCCAGCTAGCTAGCTGAGTGCAAAACGAAAGCAGTGGTGACCGGGGACAGCAGACCGGCCATTTGGACTTCGAGGAGTTCTACCAGTCTGCGTACGCGCGGCTGGTAGGCCAACTGTTCTCGGTCACCGGGAGTCTCGAACAAGCCGAGGATGTCGTTCAGGAGGCGTTTGTTCGTGCCTTGGGCCGCTGGCCTCGGATTCAGACCTACGATGTCCCAGAATTATGGGTACGCCGTGTGGCGATCAACCTGGCAGTCAGCGAGATCCGTAGGTTGCGACGGCGAGCTGCTGCGTTACTTCGCCTCGGTGCACAGACCTCGCAAGTGCAGCTCTCCCCAAAGACAGTTCATCTTGCTGAGATGCTTGGACAGGTGCCCGTAAATCAACGTCCTGTGCTGCTGCTCCACGACGTACTCGATCTCCCAATAGATCAGATCGCGGAGCAGTTGGGCTTGCCGTCGAGCACAGTGCGCGGCAGGCTCGCCCGGGCCCGGGCAAGCCTGGCCCGGCATCTCGCCACCGATCCGGAAGGAGCCCTACCCTGCGATGGCCGCCCCTGAAGACTGCAGTCTTTCTCATCTCGTGGAGGAGGGCACCCGGGCCGCACGGCAGCCGCCGCTCATGGACTTGCAGCGCCGAGCGCGGCGCCGCAAAACCCTCCGCAGGGCCGTGACAGCAACGGCTGTAGCCGCTGTGATGGTTTTCTTTTACCCTCTGATCGGCTCCGAACACTCCACGATAAGCACGCAAGGTTCGAGGACGCCCAGTACCTCTCCGCCTAAAGTTGCCAAGTCTCAGATGTCTTTGGAGAACAGAGAGCTCTTGAAGCTTCGGTACGTGATTGAGAGCAGCACCACTGGCCCAACTCAGGAACAAGTAGCCCAGGCGACCAAGTTGGTAGAGGAACTGAAGGCGCAGGGAAAGGCCACTGCAGAGCAGCTTGAGTGGTTGGGGCTGGCTCCTGCTCTCAGGAGCAAGAAAGCTGCCCCTGTAGGCCAGAACTGAGCTTGACTCTAACAACGGCTAACACAATGAGTCGAGTTGTCGGTGGGTGATGAGGCAGCAGGCGAGTTTGAGGAATGCTTCGTGGATGTCGGCTCTGCGTTCCCAGCGAATGCGGAGTCGGCGGAAGCCGTGGAGCCAGGCGATGGTCCGCTCGACTACCCTCCCCTGAAGCTGAGAGCTCCCCTCCCCTTCTCTGAGATTGAATTGCAGCGTCGCATGACACGACAGCAGCAGGATCAGGGGGATGGGTTGTTCATCATCGGTGTGCTGGCCTTGACGTTGTTCATCCTGGCCATCATGTGGGCCATCGTCGGAGTACACGCTCTGCTTCTCGGCCGCATGCCGGGCCACTGGCTCCAGCAACGAGTGCGGCAACCGAGACTCTGGGGAGCAGGGGCTCTACTGATGCTGGTCAGCTGGAACGTTCGCTCGCCCTCGCTCCTCGCCATAGGAATCGGCCTCGTCGCACTGGGGCATGTCGTGAAGCCCACGCGCTGAGTCTGCCAACCGCACCGCACCGGAGGTTAAACAGCAAGAGCCTGTGTCTGAACCCTGGCGTGCCGCAGCCGATGGCCATGGCATGGAGGCAGGTCCGGGCCAGATGGACGGATCGGGCGAGGCCGCTGCCATCGCCCCTACGGTCCGGATCCCGGCTCCCGGAGGGGGATTCCGAAGCATCGTGCCACGCAGCGGGGCCGATACCGCTGTGTGCGATACCGGCCCCGGGGCCTTGGGTGTTACGGGCGGTCGAGATTGATGGAGTTCACGGGGGTCAGGTCGACCCAGTAGGCCACGCCAGGTGCCATGTCGAAGTCGCAGTTGACGCCGTTGTAGCCCTTGCAGAGGTGGGCGTGGGCGCCGCCGGTCTGGTTGTTGTAGACCCAGTGCCAGCCGTACTGGCCGCTGAGGTTGTGGGCCCCATAGCTCCAGTACGTGTTGGTGGGGCTGGTCTGGCTGTTACCTGGGTTCACACCTTCCGGGAAGATGCACACCGCTCCGTCGGGGCAGGTGCCCCAGGAGTCGGCGGCGGGCTTCGCCTCCGCCGTGCCGACGCTCAGCACGGCTGCGGCGGCGGTCGCGATCGCGACCGCGGCGGCACCTCTGATGCTCTTGCGCATGATCGTTTCCTCCCCCTTCAGCGCCCTTGGTCAGTAGGCGCGGCAAAAGCCTATTGGCGCAGTGGGAGCACACTCCAAGACTTCGATCCAGTTCGAAACGTCGGTCCGGGCGGGCCATGAGCATCAGGGCGGTGGGGCTGCGCGAGGCCCACGAACACCACCTGCCAGAGATCACCCTCGCCGCGCTCCGTTTCGCCCGCGCCAACGACCCCGCTTCCCGGCCTAAGGCTTGTCCCGTAACGGGAGAGTGATGTCCCCGCAGTGGCGCGACAGCGCTGGCGGCTAGGGTATTGAGGAGTATCGATCTTGGGGGAATCAGTGGGTTGAAGTTGCCCCGTGATCTTGGACACTCGTCGGTTATGCCGAGAGGGCGTGTTGATGCCGCTGCCTGGTCTCGGCCGGGGTGAGGTAGCCGAAGGTCTTGTGCTTGCGCAGGCGACGGCGGTTGTAGAACGTCTCGATGTAGGTGAAGACCTCGGCGCGGGCGGTGGCCCGGTCGGGCCAGGTGCGGGTGCCGATCTCCTCCTTGAGCAGGGCCCAGAAACTCTCCGCGGCCGCGTTGTCAAAGCATGATCCGGTGCGTCCGCAGCTGCTTCTTAGCCCCAACTCCCTTATTCGGGTGCGGAATTGAGCCGAGGTGTATTCGCTGCCTCGGTCACTGTGGATCACGCAGCCGGGCTCCAGGTTGCCCCGGCCGTGGGCCATGTCGAGGGCATCCACGACGAGTTCGGCGCGGTGGTGGTCGGCCATGGCGTAACCGACGACCTCGCGGGTGGCCAGGTCCAGCCAGCAGGCGAGGTAAGGCCAGCCCTCGGCGGTGGGCAGGTAGGTGATGTCGCCGACCAGCTTGATCCCGGGCCGCTCGGCGTGGAAGTCACGGCCGGTCAGGTCAGGGGCCGGCTTCGCCTTCTTGTCGGGCCGGGTCAGCGAGCGGCGCTTGCGGCGGGTGACGCCCTGAATGTCACGCTCACGCATCACGCGGGCGATGCGCTTGCGGTTCACCCGCCGTCCCAGGCGCCGAAGTTCGGCGTGGATGCGAGGGACACCGTAGGTGCGGCGGGAGGCGATGTGCAGCACCGTGATCTCGTGTGCGAGCTCGTCGTCGGCGGCCTGCCGGGCCTGCCGGGCGGCTTCGCCTTCGCACCACGCGTAGTAGGAGGAACGGGCGACGTGCAGCACCCGGCACAGCAGCACGATCGGATAGTTGGCCTTCTCCGCATGGATGAACCGGTACAACTTGCTCACCGGTCGCTCTCCTTCGCGAAGAAGGCGGTCGCTTTTTTCAGGATCTCGATCGTCTGCTGCTGTTCGCGGTTCTCCCGCCGCAGCCGCTTGAGCTCCTCACGCTCGGCACTGTTCAATTCGCCGGGAGTGCCCTCGCCCCGGCCCGCCTTCGCCTTGCGGTACCAGCCGCGCAGGGACTCGGAGCTGATGCCGAGTTCCCGGGCCACGGCGGTGACCGTCTTGCCCGAGGAGTCGACGAGCGCGATCGCGTCCCGCTTGAACTCCTCGGTGTACCGCTTCGTGTACTTGCTTCCCACCTGGTGCTACTTCCTCTGGAACCTCAGGTCCCAGTCTCCAGGTGTCCACGATCAAGGGGAAGGTTCACAGGGCCTCGCGCAGGGACATGGCGAGGATCATGTTGGCCACGCGGACCATGAGCGTGCGCTTGCGAGCCAGCTCGGCAGGGTCGGCCTGCGCCAGGAGTTTCTCGACGTGGCGGCGGGCCAGCCGGTGGCTCTTGGGCAGTGGGGACGGGTCGATCGCGTCGAGGACGCTGTGGATGCGACGGCGGACGACGGCGTAGGCGGCCTCGAAGCCATGGTCGTGGTCGGGGTGGGGGCGCAGGCCGAGTTGCTGGCGCATCTCGTCGGCGAGCGCGAAGTACAGCAGGTCCGTGACAGCGGTGAACAGGAAGTACAGCAGGTCCGTGACAGCGGTGAACAGAATGACGCCGCCGTTGTGCGCGGCGGTCAGGCACATACCGACCAGGAGGGCCTCGACCGGAAGGGTGCAGGGGCTGCCCGTTCCGCGGGCGACGAGCGGTTCGATTTCCTCGACCAGGCCGGAGTCGGCCACTTCGTCGAGGACCTCCATGAACTCGTGGTCGAGGACAAGAGCGCGCTGGGAGCGCAGGCGGGCGATATGGGGGGATGGCTGCGTGCTTCCTTCTTGACACCGAATGGAGCGCTCGATGAGCTCGGCGGTGTGGTGCCCGCCGGGGTGCGGGGGCCTGCGGATCGGCCTCCATGAGCTCCAGGATCTGCGGGTCGGTGATGAAGCCGACCTTGATGATTTCGGCGAGCCCGGAGACGTAGTCGTTGACAGGGAGGGAGTCCAGGTCGGCCAACTCGCACAGCACGCCGGCGGGCGGGTGGAAGGCGCCGACGAGGTTCTTGCCCTCGGCGGAATTGATGGCGGTCTTGCCACCGACGGCCGCGTTCACCATCGCGAGGACGGTGGTGATGGCTATCCCAGTGGCGGAATCGACGGGGAGCATAACTGGGGTGCTCACCCCGCGACTCGACGCCGTTTTGGTTCGGTGTGGGAGTCATCGGCCAGGTAGCGGCCTGTCGGTTTCGTCAGAGCCAGCCGCGTTGTGCGGCTTTTATGCCTGCTTCGAAGCGGCTGGAGGCGCTGAGACGTTCCATGATTGAGGCGACTTGTCGCCGAATGGTGCGATCGGTGAGGCCGAGGCGCTGTCCGGCCGCTTCGTCGGTGAGGCCAGTGCCGAGCAGGCGTAGGAGTTCGCGTTCGTGGTCGGTGAGGCCGGCTTGAGGGTCGTCGGGGCGGGTGGTTCCGAGGGGTACAGCTGTGTTCCAAGCCTGCTCGAAGAGTTCGAGCAGGGCGGTGACGATGCCGGGTTCGGTGACGTGTAATGCGCCTTTGCGGTTGTCGGCGGGGTCCGTCGGCACCAGGGCGTAGGCGCGGTCGACGATGACCATGCGCTGGGGGATGGTGGGGGCGGTGCGGACTTCTCCGCCGTGGCTGAGCAGCGTGTGGGCGTAGGCGGCGATGTGGGTGTGGCGGCGGGCGTGTTCCTGGTACAGGGCGCGCAAGGTGACGCCACGGCCGAGGGCGGCGAGGTCGTGGTCGCGTCCGGCGTTGAGGTCGTCGGGGCGCTGGATGCCAGGTTGGACGCCGATGATCTCGGTGTGGGCCGTGCGGCACAGGCGTTCGAGCCGGTCGTGTATGGCGTCCATGCCGAGCAGGCGCTCGCCGTGGGCGGAGCGGTGTTGGGCGCGATCGGCGACCATGCGGGTGACCGCCGCGCGGGATGCGGCCAGTTGGGCCTGCCGGGCTGCGAGTTCGGCCTCCTGGCGGTCAACGATGTCGGCCAAGCCGATGTCGGGGTCGACGGCCCGCATCTGTCCGGGGTGCTCGCTGGACGCGCGGACCAGCATCAACTGGCCGAGTTCGTCGAGGCAGTTGTGGACCTGTGTGGGAGTCAGGCCGCATACGTCAGCGATTTGGTCGACACCTTGTTCAGGGTGGTCGAGCATCGCCTGGTAGACGTCTGCGGCATCGTTGCTTACTCCGAGTGCTTGCAGCATGCCCCGTGGTTCCCCTCCTGAACGCCGCCCCCCGGCCGCGCGTCGAGCTTCATCATCCCAACTCTGAGCACCACCGTTCAAGGTTATTTGAGCCACACGTGTCGGAGTCCGGTAGGCGGATATTCCGCCGGTGGCATATGGGCGCTTCGTTCAGGCGAGGTAATAGGACGAAACCGAAATTTCCCCAAAATGGGCGTGGCCGCATGTCCTGATCCGGATAGGCCCTGTTCAGGACTCCCGGAAAGCCTTCCAATGGTTTTGGTCTGCGGCGAAGCTGTTCATCGCCGGCACGGGACAGCCCGAACGGCGGCCGGGCGAAGCGTCAACCGCGGGACGCGAGACCGGAACAGGACACCTCACCATGTGATTCCGAAAGGCACGGTCACCATGATCCGCACCTGTATCGCCAAGGCCACCGCGGTCGCCGCCCTCATGCTCGGCATCACCGTGCTCCTCACCCCCGCCGCGGTCGCGGCCGTACCCTCCACCACGGCGGGAGCCGCCCTGGCCTCTGCCACCCGGATGACATCACCGGACACCGGCACCTGGGGCGGCTGACCGCCGCATGGACATCGTCTACACCAGCCTGAACCGTCGCAGCAGGGTTTTTGCCGACCCGGCGAGCGAGGTGTCCGAGGTGCTGGACGCCCTGTGGGCCCACACGACACTCGAGGACGGTCTGGAGCACGCCTCTGGCCGTGCCGAGAGAGACCGTGTCGACCTGCTGATGTACGTGCTCACTCTCGATCTGACCGCGCCCGGTTCCCGCAGCGCGACATGCCGCATCAACGCCCTGCTTCACCGCTGCCATGCGGCTTCACCGCGGATGCAGCACCGCTATCTGCCGCCTGACGTGCCGGTGTAGCCGCGCCACCAACCGCTTTCCGATAAGCCGCCGCGGCCGGTCTTTGCCTCTCGACCGTTGTTTCTGCCGGACAGCAGTCCGCGCCAAATCGCGTCGTGCCCAAAGGTATTTCCCTTCGTCACGTCTTCGCGATGGCTTTTCCCGCAGGACGGTCGAAATGACCTGAAATCCACGCCTTCCCATTATGTCTGCCCTTGGAAAGGGGCGATCAGCCATGCCTGCCATCTGCCGCCGCACCCTTGCGGTCGCCGCTGTCTCAGTTAGCGAGGTGTGATGTCGAATCAGCTCGACAACCCCAATGGCAGTTTCCACGTCGTCGTGAACGGCGAGGGCCAGTACTCGATCTGGCCCGAGCTCGCGGACGTCCCGGCCGGATGGACGGTGTGCCACGGCGCGGCAGACCGGTCCTCCTGCCTCGAATACATCAACACACACTGGACCGACATGCGCCCGCTGAGCCTGGTGGCACACATGGCACAGGCTTCCGCCGACGGTCGGGGAGAGCGGCGATGACCTCCGGCGGCCCCGATGCCACCCCCGAGGCACTGATCTTCGTACGGCAAAAGCCAGGTGCGTCGAACGAGGAAAGAATGACGCGATCACGCCTGGACGCGATATCTCCAGCGAAGCGCGCGCTTCTGGCGAAGCGTTTGGCCGGCGGCGGTAGGCGTCCCTGTGCTGTTGGCTTGCCCATAGCCGGGGCGGAATCCCGTCCGCTCTCCGCCGATCAGCGGAGCGGACCGCTCAGCTTTTCCGAAGAGCGCTTCTGGATCGCGTACACCTTTGAGGACCAGTCGTCCGCCTATCACGTGCCGGTCACCCTGAACCTCAGAGGGGCACTGTCCGTGCCCGCCCTCACGGAGGCGCTGCGGACACTGACCTTCCGGCACAGCATCCTGCGCACGCGCTATCCGATCGGACCCGAAGGCGAACCGATCGCGGTCGTCAGCGGCCCCGAGCCCGTCGACTTGTCGTGCCGGGACGTGGAGGGGGACGTGCGGGAGCTGCTCGACCGTGCTGCTGCCGCGCCGTTTGACCTGGAGGTGGACGCGCCGATCCGTACTGTGCTGCTGAAGGTTTCCGACGACGAGCACTATCTGCACGTCACGCTGCACCACATAGTCACGGACGCTTGGTCGACCAACATCCTGCTCCAGGAGCTGACGACCGCTTACACCGTGCGCATTCGCGGCGAGCGGCCCAGGCTTCCCGAGCTCACCGTCCAGTACCGCGACCACGCACACTGGCAACGTACCCAGGCCGAGCCTTTCGCCAGGCAGCTGGCCTACTGGCAGGAGGCACTCGACGGCGTTCCGCGTGACCTGGGGCTGCCCACCGACCGGCCCAGGCCGACGGAGCACCGGTCCCTGGTACCGGGACGCTGCATCACCACCGCGATCCCGGCGGATCCGGCCCTCCAACTGACCCGGCGCACCGGGACGACTCTGTTCATGGTGCTGCTCGCGGCCTACTCGGCGGTCCTCGGCCGCTGCGCGGGCCGCCAGGATGTGGTGGTTGGAACGCCGGTGGCCGGCCGGCCCGACCCCGCGGTCGATCCGTTGATCGGCTGTTTCATCAACACGCTCGCGATGCGGACGGACCTGTCCGGCGACCCCACCGTCGCCGAGCTGCTCTCCCGGGTGCGGGAGCGCACGCTCCAGGCCTACGAGAACCAGGATGTGCCGTTCCAACAGGTCATTGAGCGGGTGGGTGAGCGGACCGACGGCCGCAAGGCGCTGTTCCAGGCCTGGCTGGCCCTGCAGAACGTTCCCGACGCACCGCTGGAGATGGCCGACCTCGAAGTCGAGGAAGCGGCCGACGTCATCGAGGCGACGAAGTTCGACCTCACCTTCCATCTCCTCCCGGTGGGGAACCGGCTGGAACTTCGCGTCGAGTACGACAGCTCGCTGTTCGACGAGGAGAGAGTGCGCTGCCTGGTCCAGGAGTTCAGCACCTTCCTCACGGCCGCCGCGGCCGACCCGGACCGACGGCTTTCCGAGATCACAACCCATACATCCGATCTGGAGGTTCTCCAGTGGCGGTAACCGCCAAGCCGGGCTCCCTCTTCCGGCACCGAAGCTTCTTTCTCCTGTGGTCCAGCCAGTCCGTGTCGTTCCTCGGGACGCAGATCACCTATGTGGCGCTTCCCTTGACCGCAGTGCTGATTCTGAACGCGACGCCCATGGAATCCGGGCTGGTGGGGGCGCTTGAGAAGCTGCCGTTCCTCTTGTTCGGACTCTTCGTCGGCGTGTTCGTGGATCGGCGGGCCCGACGGCCGATCCTCATCTGGACCAACGCCGTCCGGTTCGCCGCGCTGGCGTGGATCCCGTTCGCCTACATGCTGGACATGCTGACCATGGGGCAGCTGTTGCTGGTCGTCTTCGTCGTCGGCACGATGACCGTCTTCTTCGAAATCGCCTATCCGTCCTATGTTCCCGGCCTGGTCGGCCGCGAACGGCTGATGGAGGCGAACGGGAAGCTCCAGGTGTCGGAGTCGGTGGCGGAAGTCGCCGGCCCCGGCGCCGCGGGAGTGCTGATCAGCGCCCTGAGCGCGCCCGTGGTGATCCTCCTGGACGCCGTGAGCTACGTCGTTTCCGCCCTGACCCTCCTGAAGCTGCCGGCGGACACGGCCCCCCACGCCCCGAAGGACGCCGATCGGCAAGCGCCCTCGGTGTGGGCGTCGGTGCGCGAGGGCTTCAGCGTCATCAAGCAGCATGCCCTGCTGTGCTGGTGCACGGTGGCAGCCGTCTTCACCAGCCTCTTCTTCAGTGCGGTGATGGCCGTGTACTTCCTCTTCCTGATCAGGGAAGCCAAGGTCGGAGCAGCCGAGATCGGAGTGATCACGGCAATCGGCAGCGCCGGCGCCCTGTGCGGTGCGCTGGTCGCCGACCGGTTGACCCTCCGGCTGGGCGTCGGCCCGACGCTGGTCCTGTCCCTGGCTTTCCCGGCGTTGGGCTACCTCGTCCTCGCGAGCGTGCACGGGAACTCCTTCGGGGCGGTCGCGACCGCGGCGGTCGCGAGTTTCGTCGCCCTCTTCGGCATCCCCGTCTTCGATGTGACCGTCATCAGCTTCCGGCAGGCGGTGACCCCGGACCACCTGCTGGGGCGGGTGAACGCGACGGTGCGCACCTTCGCCTGGGGCGCCCTCTCGGTGGGCTCGCTGCTCGGTGGCGCGCTCGGTACCGCCCTGGGCCTCAGGCAGGCCGTCCTGGTGTCGGCGATCGGCTTGTTCGTGCCGTCCGTGATCCTGCTGCTTTCTCCGGCTCGTGGTGTGCGCCGGCTGGACGAGGCCGCACAGGCCGCAGCCGAGCCGCAGTCCCCCCAGCCGTCTCTCCAACTCGACCAGTGAGGACCATCATGACCGTAACGTCTCCCACGAGCGTCCGTGGCATCCGTCGTCGTGTCGCCGTGTCCGGCACGCAGGAACTGGTGTCCGTCAGCCACAGCCGGCACTCCGTCATCTCAGTGGTCGAGCCCACGGCGCCCTCGGTCGACCTCGTGCACTGGGTGCGCACGAACCACTCCCGAGTGGAGGCACTGCTGGGCGAACGCGGCGCGGTGCTGTTCCGGGGCTTCTCCATATCCGACGCCGAGGACTTCCACGCCGTCGTCAAGTCGTGGTCCCCGGAGCTGCTCAACTACACCTACGGGTCGACGCCGCGCAGCCGCGCGGATGTGGCCGGGGTGTACACGTCGACCGAATATCCCGCCGACCAGACCATCCCGCAGCACAACGAGATGGCCTACGCGCGGATCTGGCCGACGTATCTGTGGTTCTACTGCCACCAGGCCGCCGTCGCGGGCGGCGCGACGCCGCTCGCGGACAGCCGCCGGGTCGCGGCCCGCTTGGACCGCTCGCTGCTGGACGAGTTCGCCCGGCGCGGGGTGCGCTACGTGCGCAACTACGGGACCGGGTTCGACCTGAGCTGGCAGCAGGCGTTCGAGACCGAGGAGCGTACCGAAGTCGAGGCGCTCTGCCGGGCCCAGGGCATCGAGTTCACCTGGTACGGGGACGACCAGCTGCGCACCTCGCAGATCTGCCAGGCCGTGATCGAGCACCCCCTGACCGGGGCGGAGCTCTGGTTCAACCAGGCGCACCTCTTCCACACGTCCGCGCTGCCCGAGGAGGTGAGCGCCGAACTGCTGGACGGTGATCCCGCGGACATCCCGCGGCAGGTCTACTTCGGTGACGGCGAGTCCATCGAGGACGCCGTTCTCGACGAGGTGCGCGCGGCCTTCGACGCCGAGACGGTGCGCGAGCCCTGGCAGGAGGGCGATGTCCTGCTGATCGACAACATGCTCGTCTCGCACGGGCGGGACCCGTACGAGGGCCCGCGCCGGGTCCTGGTGGCCATGACCGACGAGCACAACGGATCTCAGAACGAATGTACGGGGGAATGAGAATGACCGCGGTCGAACCCGAGCAGATCGAGGGTTACCAGCTTTCGCCCCAGCAGCAGGCGGTGTACTTGCGGGAGGGCGCGCGCAACCGGGCCGAGCGCAGCGTGCGTTGCGCGTCGAGGATCGCCCCGAGCCTGCTGGCCGGGCGGATGGAAGCACTGGTCGCGGGGCACGAGATCCTGCGGACCAGGTACGTGGCCCTTCCCGGGCTGCGGCTGCCCGTCCAGGTGGTCGACGCGGCGGGACCGGTCGACGTCGGGCCCGGACCGCTCGGCAGCACGCTGCTGCGGGCCGGCGAGCTCACGGTGGAACACACCGACAGCCTGGACGGCACACTGCTGCGCCTCGGTCTGCCGCGGCTGGGCGTGGACCGTACGACCTGGAGCCTGATCACCGGGTTCCTGCTCGGCGAGGCGTCCCGGGACACCGCCGCGCAGGACGCGGAGGAACGGCTCCAGTACGCCGATGTGGCCGGCTGGCTCGCCGACGAACTCGCCGCGTCGGATCCCGCCGAGGAGACGGAGGAGACGGCCGGCGCACGGAGCGCACTCCCGTTCCTCGCGCCCGCCCGGCTGTGGAACCCCGACGCCGAGCCCGAGACGCTCACGCTGACGGTCGAGGGCCCCGTGCTCCAGCGGCTGCGCACCGCCGCCCGTGACCTCGACGTGGACGAGGCGGCGTTGCTGCTCGCCGCATGGCGGTCCCTGTACGCGCGCTACACCCACAACAGCGACGACCGGGTCCTGGTGATCACAGACGGGCGCTCCGCGGACGGACTGAGCGCGATGCCGGGCCCGTTCGACCGACCGGTAGTCACGCGTCTGCCCCTCGACCCGGAGGACGCGTACGCGAGCGCCGCGCGTGCCGCGGCCGGGACCCTGCGGGACGCCGCGGCGAAGGAGTGCCACAGCGACCCGCAGACCGCTGTCCGCGCGGACGGCGTTCCCGTACTGTCCTTCCGCCACCAGCAGGATCCCTGGGCCGCGGCCACCGAACCGGGGCTCCTCGACAGGTCCGATGCGCCTGGCACGCTCCACCTGGAGTGTACTGAGGGCCCCGAGAGCCTGTTCCTGACCTTCGCGGGCACCGGCGCGCGGATCGCCCCCGGTGACCTGGTACCGCTCGCCGAGGCGTACGAGCAGCTACTCACCGACGCTCTCGCCGACCCCGGCCGGGCCGCGGGAACGCTCCGCCTGGTCGCCGCCGCCGCGTCCGGCCCGTCGGCCGAACTCGCCGACGAGCAGGAGATGGTGCTGCGACGCTTCCTGGAGCAGGCCGGGCGAACGCCCGATCTGGCCGCCGTACGCAGCGGGGACGAGACGCTGACCTACCGCGAACTGGCCCGGCGGGCCGAGGCGGTCGGTGCCCTGCTGCGCACCCGGGGAGTGCGGGCCGGCGACCGGATCCCCCTGCTGGCCCCGGCATCGGCGGACACGCTGGCCGCCATGCTCGGCATCTGGCTGGCCGGGGCCGCGTTCGCGCCCGTCGACCCGGCGTGGCCCACGGAGCGCATCGAGACCGTGGTCGGCCAACTCGGCTCCGCACCGGTTCTGGTGCCCCGGGCCGCCGCGCAGGTCGCGCTCTCCGTCCCGTCGCTGCCCGTGCCGGACCCCGACGGCCTGCCCGCCGACCTCACGCCGGGCCCGGCTGTGGCCGAGGGCCCCGCGTACGTGATCTTCACCTCGGGTACCTCGGGGCTGCCGAAGGGCGTCGTCGTGGGCCACCGTCAGCTGGCCCACTACGCCGACGCTGCCCTGGACCGATTCGGGCTGCCGGACGGCGCCGGGTTCGCGGCCGTGTCCACCCTGGCCGCGGACCTCTCCTACACGGCCGTGTTCCCCACGCTCGCGAGCGGCGGCTGCGTCCACCTCTTCGACACGGACGTCGCCACCAGCCCGCGGGTGCTCGCCGAGCGGCTGCGCGCCCACCCGGTGGCCGCGATGAAGCTCGTGCCCTCGCATCTCTCCGCACTGCTGGCCGAGGCCGACGACCCGCGGGAGCTGCTCCCGCGCGAGGTGCTGGTGCTCGGCGGCGAGCCGCTGCCGCGCGCGCTGCACGACCGGCTGCGCGAACTCGCCCCGGGGCTGCGGGTGTTCAACCACTACGGGCCCACGGAGACCACCATCGGAGCCTCGTGCCTGCCGCTGGAGGCGGCGGTCGACGAGCGCTGCTCCTCGGTGCCGGTGGGCACCGGCCTCGGGCGGAACACGCTGACCGTCGTCGACGGCGAGGGCAGGCCGCTGCCGCCGTGGTGCCCCGGCGAGGTGCTGATCAGCGGCCCCGGCGTCGCTCTCGGCTACCTGTCCGAACTGGACGAGGGCCGCGCCGGCTTCGGCCGGCCGGGAGACGAGGGCGGCTACCGGTCCGGCGACGTCGGTCGGCTGGTGCCCGGTGTCGGCGTCGAGATCATGGGCCGCCTCGACGACCAGGTCAAACTGCGCGGCTACCGGCTCCAGCTCGGTGAGGTCGAGGCGTTGCTGCACCGGCAGCCCTGCGTGCGCGCCGCGGCCGTGGTCGCGCGTGCCGACGAGAACGGCCTGGTGTCCCACCTCGACGCCTACGTCGTGGGAACCGCCGAGGAGAGCGCCCCGTCGGTCGCGGATCTGCGGACGGCTCTCGGTGGGGAGCTCCCCGCGGCCCTGGTCCCCACCGGATGGCAGGTCCTGGAACGGCTGCCGCTGACCAGCAACGGCAAACTCGACCGGGGGGCCCTGGCGCCGGTGGAGGCGCAGCGCACCCGGGCCGGCCGCCCGCGCGACTCCGTCGAGCAGCGGCTGCTCGTGCTCTGGTCCGAGGTCTTGGGCGTAGACGGCATTTCACCCGAGGACGACTTCTTCGAGCTCGGCGGGCACTCGCTGCGCGCCATCAAGCTGATCTCCCGCACCAACGCCGCCTTCGGCTGCCGGCTTCCGATGTCCTCGATCTTCAAGGCGCGGACCGTCGCCGCCATGGCCGCACTGGTGCGCGGCAGCGACGCGCAGGACTCCAACCTGGTGCCGCTGCGGCACGCCAAGGGCGCCGCCCCCGTCTTCTGCATCCATCCGGGCGGCGGAAGCACGCTCAGCTACTGGGAACTCGCCCGTCTGCTGCCGGCCGACCGGCCCGTGCTCGGCGTCGAGTCCTGGGGGCTGCACGGCAGGCCGCCGCACGTGGACTTCCGCGAGATGGCCGAGAACTACGCGGAGACGATCGCCGCGGCCTGCGACGAGCCCCCGGTGCTCATCGGCTGGTGCTACGGCGGACTGATGGCCCTGGAGACGGCCCGGGCGCTGCGGCGCAAGGGCTGCGAGATCGCCAGTCTGGTGATCGTCGACTGCCCGGCCCCGGGGTACGACGAGGAGGACGAGGCCGGTGAAGCGCCGCAGCCGCTGACCGAGTCGGTCCTCGTCGGCCGCTTCGCCTGGCACTACGAGCTTCAGCTGCCCGACGAGCTGCCCTCGGGACCCGCGGCGTACGAGCTGCTCCTGGAGGCCATGCAGAGCAACGGTCATCTGCCGCCGACCGCCGGCGGGGAAGAGCTGCGCACGTTGTTCGACGTCTACGCGTCGAACATGACCGCGCTGGAAGGGCTCTCCGAGGACACGGACGACAGCACCAGGACTCCCGACCACCCGGTCCTGCTGGTCCGCGCCGAGCCCGCGGGCGAGCCGCAGGACAAGGACCGGACCTGGGGCTGGCGTGCGCTGGTCGGGCCCGGCCTCTCGTTCGCCTCCGTCGACGCGGACCACCACGGCATCATGCGCGCGCCCGAGGTCGGCGAGCTCGCCGAGCTGGTGACGCGGGCCATCGAGGAGCCCACGACACAGGGGCGTGACAACCGTGACTGAACGTCAGCAGCGAGTCCCCGAGCCGTCCGTACTCCGGCTGCCGACGGACCGGGTGCCTTCCGCCGAGCGGCGCCGCGGGACGGAGTCCCTCGGGTTCACCCTGGACCCGGCCACGGCCCGGCGCCTCGACGAGATGAGCGGGGCGCACGGAGCCACCCGCGCCACGACACTCCTCGCCGTCTTCCAGCTCGTCCTGGGCCGGTACGCGGGGGTGCGGGACGTCGGCGTCGACGTACAGGCGCCGTCGGAAGACCGCTCGGACGCCGGAACTCAGGTCGTCAGGGCGCGCTGGGAAGACGGGCAGAGCTTCTCGGACTTCCTGCGACAGATACGCGCGTTCGTACCGGGGGACTTCGAGTCTTCCGACGTGCCGGGCACAGTGCCCCCGTTCCGGACCGAGGACCTGTCCCTGGCCTGGGAGGCGGAGCCGGCCGAGCACTCGGGGTCGGGCGCGCTGCGCGCTACGGCGGAGTACGACGGCGACCTGCTCGACCGCGCGACCGTCGAACGGCTGGCAACGCACTACCTGACCCTGCTCGAATCGGCGCTGGCCTCGCCCGAGGCGCGCATCGCGGACCTGGCGCACACCACGCCCGCGGAGCGTGCGCTGCCGGCCGCATGGGGAACGGAAGGAGGCACGGCCCACGCCGAGAACGTCGTGGCCGCCTTCCAGATCCGGGCCGAGGCCACCCCGGACGCCGTCGCGCTGGTCTACGGCGACGAGACCGTCAGTTACGCCCGGCTCCGGGAGCGCGCCGGGCACGTGGCGCACCTGCTCACCGAGCGCGGCGTCGGACCGGAGAGCGTGGTCGGCCTCGCCATGGAGCGGTCGGCGTCGCTGGTCGTCGCCATGCTCGGCGTCCTCACCGCGGGCGCCGCGTACCTGCCGCTGGACCCGGGACACCCGGAAGCGCGGCTGGCGTTCATGGTGGAGGACAGCGGGGCGTGCCTCGTGCTCGCCGACCGGGACGTCGACTTCGCCGACGCGGTGCCGGTCCTGCGGGCCGACGCACTGCCCGCGCCGCGTGCGAACCTATCCCGGACCACGGGGGAGGCGCCCGCGATCCATCCGGAGCGCCAGGCATGTGTGCTCTACACCTCCGGATCCACCGGCCGGCCCAAGGGCGTCGCGATCACCCACCGCGGGATCGTGCGCCTCGTATGCGACGCCGACTACCTCGGCTTCGGGCCCTCCGACGTCGTGGCGCAGATCGCCAACACCTCCTTCGACGCGGCCACCTGGGAGATCTGGGGCGCGCTGCTGAACGGCTCCCGGATGGTCGGGATCCGCAAGGACGAGGCGCTCACGCCCGACCTGCTGCGGGCCCGTCTCGAAGAGCACGGCGTCACCGCGATGCTGCTCACCACCGCCCTCTTCCACCGGTGCGTGGACACGGCGCCAGCCATGTTCGCCTCGCTGCGCACCCTCTTCTTCGGTGGCGAGGCGGCGGACGCGCGGCGGGTGGCGGCCCTGCGCACGGTCGCGCCCGGGCTGCGGCTGGTGAACGCGTACGGCCCCACCGAGGGCACCACCATCGCCAGCACGTACGACGTCGTGGACATGGCGCCGGACGCGGCCCGTATGCCCATCGGCCGGCCCATCGCCGACACCCGCCTGCATGTGCTCGACCCGTACGGCCGGGAGTCCGGCATCGGCGTGCCCGGCGAGCTGTACATCGGCGGCGCGGGTCTCGCCCGCGGCTACGTCGGACGGCCCGACCTGACCGCTGAGCGGTTCGTGCCGAGCCCGTTCGGCGTGGGTGAGCGCCTGTACCGCACCGGTGACGTGGTGCGCTGGCGCGAGGACGGTGTGCTCGAGTACCTGGGCCGCGCCGACACACAGGTGAAGATCCGGGGCGTGCGCATCGAGCCCGACGAGATCGCCGGAGTGCTCACGACGCACCGGGACGTACGGGCCGCCGTCGTCGACGTGCAGGGCGCGAACGGTTCCGAGCGCCTCGTCGCGTACGTCGTCCCCCGGGGCGAGCGGCGGGCCACGCCGCGCGAACTGCGCGCGTACGTGGCCTCCCGGCTGCCCGAGGCGATGGTGCCCGCCCGGTACGTCACGCTGCCCGAACTGCCGGTCACCCCCAACGGCAAGCTGGACCGCCGCGCCCTGCCCGCGCCGTCGGACGAGGACCGCGTCCAGGCCGAGACGTACGTCGCGCCGCGTGGCGCGACCGAGGAACTCGTCGCGCAGGTCTGGGCCGACCTCTTGGGCGTCCCGAAGATCTCCGCCCACGACGACTTCTTCGCGCTCGGCGGTCACTCCCTCCTCGCGACGCAGGCCGTGACGCGCGTCGCGGCGCGGCTCGGCGTGGAACTCGGCGTCCGCGCCGTCTTCGAGGCACCGACGGTCGAGGGGTTCGCCGCACGCGCCGCGGCGGCCCGCCGCGGGGACACCCACCTGCCCGTCGCCGCCACCGGCGACGGCCCGCACGCGCTGTCCTTCGCCCAACAACGCCTGTGGTTCCTGGACCGGCTTGTGCCGGGCAGCCCCCTGTACAACGTGCCGCTGGTGCTCGCCGTCGAGGGCCCGCTCGACGTGGCCGCGCTCGGCGAGGGACTCCGGGAGCTGGTGCGGCGCCACGCCTCACTGCGCACCCGGCTCGTGGCGGATGGGGACGAGCCGCTCCAGGTGGTCGACGCGGACGCGGAACTCCCCGTCCAGGTCGAGGACCTGCGGCACCTGCCGGAGGCGGTGCGTGAGCGTGAGGCCGACGAACGCGCGCAGCGCGAGGCCGAACAGCCCTTCGACCTGGCCCGGGGGCCGTCGGCCCGGGTCCGCCTGCTGCGGCTCGCCGACGAGCGGCACCTGCTGCTGCTCACGATGCACCACGCCGTGTCCGACGGCTGGTCGGTGGGCGTCCTGATCCGTGACCTTGGCGCGCTGTACGCGGCGGCCCGGGACGGCGCGGCGGCGTCGCTGCCGCCCCTCCCGGTCCAGTACGCGGACTACGCCGCGTGGCAGCGACGCTTCCTCGACGCCGGCGCGCGCGATGAGCAACTCGCGTATTGGAAGGACCGTCTCGCGGGGGCGCCGGCAAGCCTCGACCTGCCGACCGACCGCCCGCGTCCCCCCGCCCCCCGGCACTCGGGGGAGGTGTTCCCGCTGCGGCTGACCCCCGAGCTCACCGAGCGCCTCGGCGAGGTGAGCCGGGCGCACGGCGTGACCCGCTTCATGATGCTCCTGGCTGTGTTCCAGCTCGTCCTGGGCCGGTATGCGGAGGCGCGCGACGTCAGCGTCGGCACACCGGTGTCGGGGCGCACCCGGCCGGAGTTCGAGGAGCTCGTCGGCTTCTTCGTGAACACGCTGGTGCTGCGCACCCGCTGGGAGGACGGGCTCACGTTCGCGGAGTTCCTCACCCAGGTGCGGGAGACCACGCTGGGCGCCTACGAGCATCAGGACGTGCCGTTCGAGCAGATCGTGGAGGCGGTACGGCCGCCACGCGACCCGAGCCGGACGCCGCTGTTCCAGGTGATGCTGGCGATGCAGAACGCGCCGGCGGGCACCACCGCGTTGCCCGGCCTGACGGTGTCACTGCGCGAAGGCACGGGGAAGGTCGCCAAGTTCGACCTGACTGTGGCGTGGGAGGAGGCGTCGCTCGACGCCGGTGAGCTGTGCGGCTCGGTGGAGTACGACATCGACCTCTTCGACCGCGCGACGGTCGAGCGGATGATGCGGCACTACATCACGCTTCTCGACTCCGCGCTCGCCAGGCCGGACGCTCGCCTGACCGACCTGGAGATGATCGGCGCCGAGGAACTCACCGCCCTGGTCGGGCCGGTGGCCGGGGAGCCCCGCCGGCCGGCCGCCACATTGCACGGGCTTGTCGACGCCGCGGCCGCTCGCACGCCGGAGCGCACGGCACTGGTGCAGGGCGACCGGTCGATCGGCTACGCGGAGCTGCGCGAGCGTTCGGACGCCGTGTGCACGTATCTCCGCGCCCGCGGAGTGGGCGCGGGCGACACCGTGGTCGTCCGGATGGACCGCTGCCTGGCGTGGCCCGCCGCACTGCTCGGCGTGCTCAAGACGGGCGCCGCGTACGTCCCCGTCGATCTGGGCACCCCGCCGGAACGCCTCGGTCACGTACTGCGCGACGCGGCGGCCGCCCTGGTCCTCGGGTCGCGCGCGGACGGCGCGCCGCCGGACGTGGCGGTGCCCTTCGCCGCCGTGGAGGACGCCTTCGAGGCCGGGGCCGAGCTGCCCGCCGGGGAGCGTGCCGTGCACCCGGCGGCGACCGCGTACGTCCTCTACACCTCCGGCACGACCGGCCGCCCGAAGGGAGTGTGCGTCAGCCACGCGAACCTCGTGCACACGCTGGAGGCGGTCGCGGAGCGGTACGGACTCGGCGCGGAGGACCGCGTCCTGCAGTTCGCGTCGCTCACCTTCGACGTGGCGGCGGAGGAGCTCTTCGCGAGCCTCGTCCGCGGCGCGACCGTCGTCCTGCTGCCGACGGGGCCCGTGCCGGGCATCGACGAGCTGACGTCCCTCGCCCGGCGCGAACGCCTGTCGGTGGTCAACCTGCCCGGGTCGTACTGGCACGAGTGGGTGTCCGCCCTGGACCGGCACCCGCCGGCGGCGTGCCACGCGCTGCGCCTCGTGGTCGTCGGCAGCGAACGCGTCGATGGCGGCAAGCTCGCCGAGTGGCAGGCCACCGCGCCCGCGCACATCCGCCTGCTCAACGCCTACGGTCCGACCGAGACGACCATCACGGCGACCGTCCACGAGCCGTCGGCCGCCGCGGTGCCCGGGCGTGCGCCGGGCGGCACCGTACCGATCGGCAGGCCGCTGCCCGGGGTGCGCGCCTACGTGCTGGACGCCGCGCTGCGGCCGGTTCCGCAGGGCGTCCCCGGCGACCTGTACATCGCGGGCCCGGGTGTCTCGTACGGCTACCTCGGCGACCCCGGGAGGACCGCCGGGTCCTTCCTGCCCGACCCCTGGGGGCGGCCCGGCGAGCGCATGTACGCCACTCGGGACCGCGCGCGCCGTGGCGCCTACGGTGAACTGGAGTTCCTCGGACGCACCGACGACCAGATCAAGCTGCGCGGCTTCCGTATCGAACTCGGCGAGATCGAGGCTGCCCTGGCCGCGCACCCGGGGGTGCGGGACGCGGCGGCGGTGCTGCGCGAGGACATCCCCGGCCGACCGGAACTCGTGGGGTACGTGGCGCTCGCTGGCGCGACGTCCGAGGCGGAGCTGCGCGCGCACCTGGAGCAGCGGCTGCCGGGCTACATGGTGCCCACCGCGATCGTCACGCTTGACCGGCTGCCGCGCAATGAGCGTGGCAAGACTGACCGGCGCGCCCTGCCGCCCCCCGTTCGCCCGGAGCGGACGACCGCGGTGCCGTCCGCGCCCATGGGCGAGCTGGAGCGCGTGGTCGCCTCCATCTGGCGCGAGATCCTCACCGCCGAGCACGTCGGCGTGGACGACAACTTCTTCGAACTGGGCGGCCACTCGCTTCTCGTCGTGCGGGTGCAGTCGCGGCTGACCGAGACGCTCGGCACGACGGTGCCGATGGTCGACCTGTTCCGGTACCCGACGGTGCGTACCCTCGCCCGGCACCTCGCCGCCGGCGACGGGCCCACGGCGGCCGCGGGCGGGGAAGGGCGCCGCCGCGCCGCCGCCCGTCGGCAGCGGCAGGGTGCTCGGCCGGCGAGGACCAGGAGGCAGACGACATGAGACCGCAGACGCCGCGGACGGATGTGCAGTCACCGATGACGGAACACTTGGAGACAGAAGCGATGAGCGACGAAAACCACCTGCCCGCCGGCGCCGTTGCCGTCGTCGGCATGGCCCTCAGGGTGCCCGGCGCCCGCACGCCGGACGCCTTCTGGCGCAACCTGCGCGATGGCGTGGACAGCATCACGACCCTCTCGGACGAGGAACTGCTCGCCGACGGCGCGGCCCCCGAGGAGATCGCGCACCCGGACCACCGTCCGGCGCTCGGCGTCCTCGACGACATGGAGCGCTTCGACGCGCGGTTCTTCGGGTTCTCCCCGCGTGAGGCCCAGATGCTCGACCCGCAGGCCCGGATCTTCCTGGAGTGCGCCTGGGAGGCCCTGGAGCACGCGGGCCGGCCCTCGGACGCGACCGACGCCGTCACCGGCGTCTACGCCGGCGTGGGGGAGAGCGCCTACCTGCGCCACAACCTCCTGGCCCACGACGGCCTCGTCGAGCGCATCGGTGCCTTCCAGACCTCCATAGGCAACGACAAGGACTTCGTGCCGACCCGGGTCTCGTACAAGCTGAACCTGTGCGGCCCGAGCGTCAGCGTGCAGACCGGCTGTTCCACCTCGTTGGTGGCCGTGCACACCGCGTGTCAGGCCCTGATCGGCGGTGAGTGCGACGTCGCACTCGCCGGCGGTGCGACGGTCGTCCCGCACCGGCGCGGCTACCGGTACGAGGAGGGCGGCGTCCTGTCCGCCGACGGCCGCTGCCGGGCCTTCGACGCCGGCGCGTCCGGCACCGTGCCGGGCAGCGGCGCCGGTGTCGTGGTCCTCAAGCGCCTCGCGGACGCCCTCGCGGACGGCGATGTGATCCACGCCGTGATCCGCGGTTCCGCGATCAACAACGACGGCGCGCGCAAGGTCGGTTTCACCGCCCCGAGCGTCGAGGGACAGGCCGACGTGATCGCGGAGGCGCTCGATGTCGCCGAGGTCGACCCGGCCACCGTCTCGTACGTGGAGGCCCACGGCACCGGCACGCAGCTCGGCGACCCGATCGAGGTGGCCGCCCTCAAGAACGCCTTCGCCGACGCGGGCGCCGCGCACCGCTGCGCCCTCGGCTCGGTGAAGACCAACATCGGTCACCTCGACACCGCCGCGGGCGTCGTCGGCCTGATCAAGACGGTGCTGGCGCTCAAGGCGCGGGAACTCCCGCCGTCCCTCCACTACACCGCGCCGAACCCGCAACTCGGCCTGGAAGAGGGTCCGTTCTACGTCAACGCCGCCCTCACGCCGTGGCAAGGCGACCTGCTGCGCGCGGGTGTCAGCTCCTTCGGGATCGGCGGCACCAACGCCCACGTGATCCTGGAGGAGGCGCCGGAGCGCCCCGCCGCCGGACCGGGGCGCGGCCGGCAGGTGCTGCCTCTCTCGGCCGCCACGCCCACCGCGCTCGACACCGCGGCCGAGGAACTCGCCGCCCATCTGCGCGCACACCCGCAGGAGCGCCTCGACGACGTGGCGTACACGCTCCAGCGCGGACGCTGGACCCTGCCGTACCGGCGCTTCGTCGTGGCCGGCGACACCGAGGAGGCGGCGGAGGCGCTGAGCGTGCCCGCCCCGGCGCGCCCCGCCGAGCCCGAGACGGACCGGGAGCGTGAGGTCGTCTTCGCCTTCCCGGGGCAGGGCGCACAGCGCATCGGCATGGGACTCGCCCTGTACGAGCGCGAGCCGGTCTTCCGGGCGGAGGTCGACCGCGCCGCCGAGATCCTCCTGCCGGTCCTCGGCGAGGACATCCGCCGCCTGCTGTACCCCGGCGAGGCGGAGCGGGAGACCGCTCAGGAGAAGATCCGGCAGACCGAGTACGCACAACCCGCCCTCTTCGTCGTGGAGTACGCCCTCGCCCAGCTGTGGATCTCCTGGGGCATCCGCCCAGCGGCCATGCTCGGGCACAGCCTCGGCGAGTTCGTGGCCGCGTGCCTGGCAGGCGTCATGTCGTACGAGGACGCGCTGCGCCTGGTCGCCGTGCGCGGCCGGCTGATGCAGGGCACGCCCGCCGGTGCGATGGCGGCCGTGCCGCTGCCGGAGGGCGAGGTCACGCCGTTGCTCGGCGCTGATGTGGCCCTGGCCGCGGTGAACGGTCCGCGCGAGTGCGTGGTGTCCGGTCCCTTCGACGCCGTCGCGGCCGTCGAGGAGCGCCTCGCCGAGCGCGGGGTCACCACGAAGCGACTGCGCACCTCGCACGCCTTCCACTCGCGCATGATGGACGACGCCGCCGACGCGTTCGAGGCGGAGGTCGCACGCGTCGCGCTGACGACGCCCCGGATCCCCTTCGTGTCCGATGTGACCGGCGCGTGGATCACGGACGAGGAGGCCACCAGCCCGGCGTACTGGGCCCGCCATCTGCGCTCCACGGTGCGGTTCGCCGACGGCCTGCGCACGGTGTGCCGCCCCGACGCCACACTGCTAGAGGTCGGCCCGGGCCGGGTCCTGACGAGCCTCGTGCGCGGCGCGAACGACCTGCACGGGGCGGTCGCCTCGCTGCCGTCGGCCGGTCCGGACACCGACGCCGAGACGGAGGTGCTGACCGCCGCCGGCGAGCTGTGGCGCCTGGGCGCGCCCCTGGCGTGGGAGACGCTGCACGGCGAGGAGACACCGCTGCGCACCGTCCTCCCGACGTACCCCTTCGAACGCGAGCGGTACTGGGTCGATCCGCCGCGCGGCACCCGCACGGCGCGCGCGAACCCGGACGGCCTGGCGGTGCGCGGCTTCCGCCGGGTGGGCCCGGCGACGCCCGCAGGCGCACGGGGCGGCGCGGCACCGGCCGTCTGGCTGGTGGTCACGGAGCCGGCGGGCGCCCTCGACGGCCTCGCCGAGCGCCTGCGCGGCACGCACCGCCGGGTGATCGAGGTCCCGGCCGACGCCGTTGACACCCAGGACGACTGCGCCCGTGTCCTCACGTCCTCGCTCCCCGCGGACGAGCGGATCGAGGGTGTGGTCCACGCCGCACTGCTCGACACCGGCAACGAGGGCCGCGCCGATGGCGCACCGGAGGAGCTGGAGGCACTGGAGCGGGCTCTCGCGGCACGTGGGGACGACGGCGCGCGGTTCGTCGCCGTGGTGTCCGGCGCGCTCGACGTCACCGGTGAGGAACCGCTCG
This sequence comes from Streptomyces sp. NPDC101776, assembly GCF_044766845.1. Taxonomy (NCBI): domain Bacteria; kingdom Bacillati; phylum Actinomycetota; class Actinomycetes; order Kitasatosporales; family Streptomycetaceae; genus Streptomyces; species Streptomyces sp. NPDC101776. The sequence continues at coordinate 34,830 of NZ_JBIWMV010000037.1, forward strand.
TGCCCGAAAGGGGCGCGCTGACCGCGTGGGCCCGCGCCGGACGTCCCGGCTCCCGGGTGCTCCTCGACGTGCCCGTACCCGGGACCGCCGCGGCCGCCCGCCGGCTGGCCGCCGCGCTGCTCACGGAGCTCGACGGCACGCCCGAGGAGCCCGTGGTCGCGTTCCGCGGCGGGCACCGCTTCGTGCCGGCGCTGGAGCCCCTGAACACCGCGGCGGGCGCCGACCCCGGCCGGCACGCCGGGGCGCACTACGCGTCGACGGGTGACGAGCGGGTCGCGACCGTGTTCAGCCGGGCCCTGTCGCACGCCGGTGCCACGGTGACCCCGCTGTCCGCGGCTCCGGCCGCACCGTCCACCGTCCTGATACTGCTCGACGCGACGGCCCCGCAGGCCCGTGTGCTGGACGCAGTCGAGCGCGCCGCCACGGCGGTCGCCCAGGCACCCGCGGGCACCGTGCTCGCCTGCGAGGTCCATCTCGTGGGTGGCGACGACTTCGAGCCGTCCCGCTCGACCGTCGCAGCCGTCGTCGAGACGCAGGTCGCGCTGGTGCGCCGCGAGTCCGAGATCCCGTGGACCGGCTTCGTCTGGTCCCGCGCGGACCACGCCACGGCCGAGCGGTGGGCGGCGCGCGTGGTGGGCGCGGTCGCCGGCAGCTGTCAGGCGGTCGTGGAGCCGAGGGCCGACCTCGCGCCGGACTCCGAGCCTGCCGCGCAGGCCGCGACCCCCGAGGGCCGCGCGGACCAAGCCGACGACACCGAGCGCCAGGTCGCCGCGATCTTCTCGGACCTTCTCGGCGTGGCGGACATCGCACCGGACACCAACTTCTTCGAACTCGGCGGCCACTCCCTGCTCGCGGCGCAGTTCGTCGCGCAGGTCCGCACGGTGTGCGGCGTCGAGGTCCCGCTGCGCGCGTTCGTCGGCGAGCCGACGATCCGAGGTCTGGCCGCGGCCGTGCGCGCCGCCCGCGTGGAGGCCGGGGACACCCTGCTGGAAGCGCTGCCGACCGTGGTGCCGGATCCCGCGAACGAGGGCGTGCCCTTCCCGCTGACGGACGTTCAGCAGGCTTACTGGATCGGCCGTACCGGCGTCTTCGACATCGGTAACGTCGGCATGCACGGCTATGAGGAGTTCGACGTCCAGGACCTGGACCTGCCCCGTATGCAGCAGGCGTTCCGCCGGCTCATCCAGCGGCACGGCATGCTCCGCGCCATCGTGCTCCCGCATGGCGAGCAGCAGATCCTGACCGACGTCCCCGACTACGTCATCGAGACGGAGGACCTGCGCGGGCTGCCCGGGAACGAGGCGTACGCGGCGCTAGAGAGCACCCGTGCGGCCATGTCCCACCAGAACTTCGAGGCCGACCGCTGGCCGCTGTTCGAACTGCGCGCCTCGGTCCTGGACGACGACCGCACCCGACTGCACTACAGCATCGACGGCCTGGTCACCGATGCCCGGGCCTCCAACGTCCTGCTGCGTGAACTCGCCCACCTGTACGAGCACCCGAACGTCGAACTGCCCGCGCTGGAACTGTCCTTCCGCGACTACGTGCTGGCGGAGAAGGACCTGGAGTCCTCCGAGCTGTACGGCCGCGCGGAGACCTACTGGAGGGAGCGGATCCCCGTCCTGGCGACCGCCCCGGAGCTGCCGCTGGCCTGCGACCCGCGCACCGTCGAGTCCCCGCGCTTCAAGCGGGTGGAGGGCAAGCTGCCCCGGGAGACCTGGGAGCGCGTGAAGGGATGGGCGTCGCAGCGTGGCATCACCCCCACCGCACTGCTCCTGGCGGCCTACAGCGAGGCGCTGGCCACATGGTCGAAGAACCGCCGCTTCACGCTCAACCTCCCCATGGCGAACCGGCTTCCGCTCCACCCGGAGGTGGACGCCATCGTCGGTGACTTCACCTCGGTCACGCTGCTGGAGGTCGACGCGGCGAGCGAGGCATCGTTCGAGGCGCGTGCCTGCGCCGTGCGGGACCGGCTCATCACCGACATCGACCACCGCGTGTTCAGCGGTGTCCGCGTCATCCGTGAGATGAAGAAGGTGCGCGGTGACGCTGCCGCGGCCATGCCGGTCGTGTTCACCAGCCTCTTCCTCGACCACGGCCAGGACACGCCGATCGGTGAGGTGGCGTACAGCATCTCGCAGACCCCGCAGGTCTGGATCGACGCGCAGGTCTACGAGGTGGACGGCGCGCTCGCGTTCGACATCGACGCGGTCGAACAGCTCTTCCCCGAGGGCCTGGTCGGTTCGATCCACGCGGCCACCCTGGAACTGCTGTGGTGGCTCGCGGGGGACGAGGAGAACTGGAGCCGGCCCGCGCCCCTGCTCGTCCCGCGCGCCGAACTGGCCGAGCGGGAGGCGTACAACCGGACCGAGGGCCCGCTGCCGGCGGGGCTGTTGCACGCGCCGTTCTTCGCCACGGCGGCCCGGACACCCGAGCGCACCGCCGTCGTCACTCCGGGCCGCACGCTCAGCTACGGCGAACTCGCCGCGCGGGCCGGTGGCATTGCCCGGCGTCTGACCGGCCTCGACGTGCGCCCCAACGACCTGGTCGCCGTCGTCATGGAGAAGGGCTGGGAACAGTGCGCCGCCGTCCTCGGCATCCTCGCCGCGGGCGCCGCGTACCTGCCCATCGACCCCGAACTGCCCGACGAGCGCGTCCGGCTCCTGCTCGAACACGGACAGGCCCGCGCGGTCCTCACCCAGTGCCGGGTCGCACAGGGCAGGGAGGACCGCTTCGACGGCGTACAGGCCGTGTTCCGGGTCGATGAACTCCCTCTGGAGGAAGACGCGGCCGACGGTCTGCGGCTGGACGGTCCCGCCACGCCGAGTGATCTCGCGTATGTCATCTTCACCTCGGGTTCGACCGGCCTTCCGAAGGGCGTGATGATCGACCATCGCGGCGCTCTGAACACGGTCGTCGACATCAACGACCGCTTCGGCGTCGGGGCGGACGACCGGGTCCTGGCCCTGTCCTCGCTGAGCTTCGACCTGTCGGTGTACGACGTCTTCGGCCCGCTGGCTGTCGGCGGTTCCGTCGTCATGCCGGACGCGAGCGCGCACCGCGACCCCGCGGCCTGGCTCGATCTGCTGGAAACGGCCCGGGTCACCCTCTGGAACTCCGTGCCGGCGCTGATGGAGCTGCTCGTCGAGCACATGAGTGTGAAGGAGGCGACCAGCACGGCGCTGCGGCTCGTGATGCTCAGCGGTGACTGGCTGCCGGTCACTCTGCCGGACCGCATCCGGCGGACACTCGGTGCCCCCGAGGTCGTCAGCCTCGGCGGCGCGACGGAGGCGTCGATCTGGTCCATCCTCTACCCGATCGGGGAGGTGTCCGCCGACTGGCCGAGCATCCCGTACGGCAGGCCGATGCGGAACCAGACGTTCCATGTCCTTGACGACGCCTTCCGGCCGCGGCCGACCGGGGTGCCGGGCCAGCTCTACATAGGCGGCGTGGGTCTGGCGCAGGGCTATCTGCGCGACGAGGCCAAGACGAAGGCCAGCTTTGTCGTCCACCCGGAGACCGGCCAGCGCCTCTACCGCACCGGAGACCTCGGACGCTTCCTGCCGAGCGGCGACATCGAGTTCCTGGGCCGCGAGGACTTCCAGGTCAAGGTGCAGGGCTACCGCATCGAACTCGGCGAGATCGAGACCGCGATCATGCAGCACCCGGACATCCGGGCAGCGGTGACCGTGGTCCAGGGGGAGCCGCGCGGCGCGAAGCGGCTGGTCGCCTTCGTCGTCCCGCAGACCACGCACGAGGTTCCGCAGGATCTCCGCGACTTCCTCGGTACCAAGCTGCCCCGCTACATGGTGCCGGACGTCTACGTGGAGATCGACGCACTGCCGCTCACCGCGAACGGCAAGGTGGACCGGCGGGCCCTGGTGGTTCCCGAGCAGGCGGTCCATGAGGCCACGCCGCTCTATGAGGCCCCGCGGACGCCGATCGAGGAGGCCATCGCCGAGGTCTGGGCAGGCATGCTCCAGGTCGAGCGCGTCGGCATCCACGACAACTTCTTCGCCCTCGGCGGAGATTCGCTCATGGCCATGCGCGCGGTGGTCCGCCTGCGCAAGGCGCTCGGCACCGAACTGCCCATCCGCGTCCTGTTCGACAGCCAGACGCTGGAGGACACCGCGCTCGTAGTCGAGGACCACATCCTCGCCGCAATCGAGGAACTGACCGAGGAAGAAGCTCAGGCGCTGCTCGCCGACTGAGCCGATCTGTCACGGAGACCTCAACGTGAACCGAACCGCAACCATCCGCGCGACGCGTGCCCACGGCTGGATCGTGGGCGCGCGGCGCCCGGCCGCACCTGCCATCCGTCTCTTCTGCCTCCCGTATGCCGGAGGCGGTGCCTCGGCCTATGCCGCCTGGCCCGCCCTCTTCCCGGACGAAGTCGAAGTGTGCCCCGTCGAACTGCCTGGCCGGCTGACCCGATGGAGCGAGAACGCCTTCGAACGGACCGAACCGCTCGTCGAGGCGCTAGCCACCGCGCTAGAGGGCGAACTCGACCTCCCCTACGCACTGTTCGGGCACAGCATGGGCGCCCTTCTGGCGTTCGAACTGGCCCGCGCGCTTCGCAGGCGCGGCGCCGACGAGCCGCGCGTCCTCTTCGTCTCCGCCGGTCCCGCACCCCAACTGCCGCGCCGGCTGCCGCGGATTCATGACCAGCCGGACGACGTCGTGGTGGCCAGGCTGCGCGACCTGGGCGCCGTCCCGGAGGACGTGTACGCCGAACCGGAGCTGCTCGAACTGCTTATGCCGACGATCCGCGCGGACTTCTCGGTCGTCGAGACGTACACACATCGGCCTGAGCCGCTGCTCGGATGTCCCGTCGTCGTCTTCGCCGGGACGGAGGACCGGGAAGTGCCGCCCGACCAGGTGGCCCCCTGGCACGAGCAGTCGACGGGCGGCTTCACCCAGCACGTCCTGCCCGGCGACCATTTCTTCCTGCACAGCGCGCGGTCCGCGCTGCTGGACACGGTCCGCGCTGCGCTGACCGCCGCAGCCGGTCGACCGTCACAGATCGCGAGAAGCGCGATCAACCCGATTGACCGACCCGAACGAAAGGAACAGTAATGAACGCGATGGAATCCTCCAGCCTGACGCTTGCCCGGTGCTGTGCCCACCTCATGTCCTTTGACGACGGTCCGTTCACAGTTCGCGCCCACACTGCCGCCGTCACCTCGGGCCTCCCGGCCGAGGCCCGGGCCCCGGAGTCTGTGACAGCCGCCAAACCCACTGCGGTTCGGCTGCCGGCGATCCGGGCGGTTGGTGCGTGAGCGACAGCGACGTCCAGATCGCTGGCGACATCCTCGAGGTCCCGCACCTCATGCAGCCTCCACGGGAGCATCCGGTCACTGTCGCCGAGTTCGCCGGCCTGGCCTGCTCCATCGCGGCCGACCGCTCGCAGTGGGAGCACCTCGTGGCGTACGACGCGACCACGCGCTGGAACCACCTGCTGCGCACTGGCCCGGGCTACGAGGCATGGCTGCTGTCCTGGGTGCCGGGTCAGGGCAGCGGGCTGCACGACCACGGTCGTTCTTCCGGTGTGCTGACCGTCCTGGTTGGCACGCTGACCGAGCGGACCGGGCGCGGCACGCGTGCGTTCTCGGCGGGAGCGCAGCGGGTGTTCGCGCCGGGGTACGTACACGAGGTAGCGAACGACACGCTGGAGCCTGCGGCGAGTTTGCATGTCTACTACCCAGGCCTCACCGAGATGCCCATGCACACCTCCGCCAATTGTGCGGCGCACACCGATCCGCGCCCGGTGACTGCCTGACGCGCTGTCGTACCTGCGGCGGTGTCTGACTATTGCGTGGTCTGAACCGGGCCGTGCGGGATACAGACGTCATGGGGTTCGGCACCACCGGGGACCAATCAGCCTCAACTACCCGCGCAGCCGAACTCGCAGGTGCAACGGCGGTGCGGGGTGCGTGCTGGACAGCCCGTAAGGGGTGCCTTGGGGCCTCCGCCGGGTCGTCGCTGCTGCGGCGGCCGTGCCCAGTCAGGTTGACGCGAGCATGGCCCACAGGAGCGTCATGGCGTGGTGGGCGCTCAGCGTGAGAGCACCCAGAAAATCTGGTGAGCCGATGACTACACCGTTACGCTGCCTCGTCCTACAGGATCAGAAAGGTTCCGCACCATGAACGGCAGTACGTTACCGTTTCCCGATCGGATCGAGCTCACAGGGGAAGGGCTCGTCCTGCGTGACTGGACGGAAGTAGACCTGGCCGCGATGCCGGATTTGTTCGATCATCCTGACATCGCGTACTGGACGCCGATGGTCTCACCCTTCGACGAAGCGGCCGCTCGCGCACGGCTGGACCGGGACCGGCGGATGCGGGCGGAGGGCACGACCATCCTGCTCGCCATCACCGTTGACGGCTGCGTGCCGCTCGGCGAGGTGATGCTGCGGCGCGCTCCAGAGGGCACAGAGATTGGCTACGCGGTCGGCCCGGCGTACCGCGGCCAGGGGCTGGCCGCGCGGGCGGTGCGGGTGATGGCCGCATATGCCTTCGAGCAACTGGGCGTGGAACAGGTGATCTTGGAGCTGGAGGCCGAAAACGCTGCCAGCGTCGCCGTGGCCACCAAGGCGGGCTTCAGCCAGCTTGACGTGCCGCTGATTGAGGGGGAGGAGAAGGGACGGCCCTATGCCCTACAGACGTGGGGCCTGCGGCCAACATCGTCAGGCTGTTCAGGGTGACTATCCGCCGCTGGCGAGGGGCGTCCGGTCTTGTTCGGGAGAGCGAGGTGGAGACCCCTGAGCAACGTGCTGGCGGCGGACTGCTCCACAATGGTCTGGAACCGCACGGTCCACAGCGAGAGTGGTGAGGGCCGTGGACTCCTGGCGTGAGCTTCCCCCAGTGCGCAGCTGACCAGGTATGCGGGAAAAACGGGGGTACAGCGCGGGAAACGATCTTCAGACGCCCCGATATAGCCCCTGACCAGCGAGTTCCGTCGGTGCCCCTTTATGACGGGCCACTGCTCGTCCTTCCGGCCGGCGATCCTCGGCTCGTCCCGCTCGGTGGCCTTGCGGCTCGGGACCTGCACGCTCCAGCCGATGCGGTGCAGCAGCAGATCCAGCCCGGCCAGGGTGTACTCGACGCCGAACCCACGACGCGCGACCTCGGCGATCCGGGCCGGCGTCCAGCACTGGTCGCTCCAGCCGCACGCGGCCGGACCGGCTTCCAACACCGCTTCCAGGGAGCGTAGTTGACCCGCATCGAGCTTGCAGCGGGCGCCACCAGGGCCTTTGGAGACCAGCGCCTGGCGGCCTCCCGAGGCCAGGGCCCGGCGCCAGCGGTTCGCCGACATCCGCGTCACCCTGAACCGCCGGGCCACCTCCCCGTCACTGGCCCCTGCCTCGATCAAGTCAGCCGCCGCAAGCCGGACTTGCTCACGCCGATCCCGCTCCTCGGCCGTCAGCCCACCGCCATCGGGATACCTCATCCCTCCGGCATATCGCAGCCCACACCAACCGTCACGACCCCACGTAACCCACACCGTTAAAGATCTCTAGTGCTGTGACCGCCTAGGTTCACCGGGTTGGAGCGGTGCTTCCCCTTGCGCCGAGCGGTCGCTCAGACCCTCAGGAACGCTCGTGCGAGGAACCATCGCGGGAGTGTGAAGGAGTCACCGGTGGTCAGATGAGCTTTGTCGTCGAGAGAGAACCAGCCTGCGTCGCTCTCGGTCGATCTCAGTGACGACGACCGTGACCTCGTCGCCGGCCTGGACGACATCTGACGGACTTTCCACGGGCGTCGATGTGAGCTCTCGCAGGTGGACCAGTCCCTCGATCCCGTCGGTGACCTGGACGAAGACGCCGAACGGCACCAGTTTCGTGACCCGTCCGTGCAGTTTCTGCCCCACCGCAGTGCGGTCGGCGAATGTTTGGAAGGGGTCCGGCTGTGTCGCCCGCAAGGACAGTCTGGCCTCCAGGTTCCATGTGTCGAACTGGAGGAACTCGGCTGAGACGCGCTGTCCGACCTGCACAACGTCGAAGGCGGTTTCGATGCGCCGCCAGGACAGTTCGGGGATCGTGATGAACCCGACGCCGGGGAAGACCGGGTGGTCGGGGCCGTCGTCCAGTGCCACGAACACGCCAAACCGTTCGATCGCTGTGACGGTGCCGGAAAGGATGTCGCCGTAGTGCACTGATTCCAGGAACGCCCAGAGTTCTGGGTTCTCGGACGGTCCGCCCATCATGCTCCCAGCCTTTCACAAGGAGCTGCGCACTCGGCGGGAAGGGCGGTCACGCTGCAGTTTTGAGGGGACGTCCGCCCCAGCGGATGCCCTTCTCGCTGCGGATGCGGGCGCGTTCCTTGCGTTCGGCGGCCAGGACGTCGCGGTGGCGGGCGTTGGCGTTGCGCCAGCGTAGGTAGGCGTGGAGGGCCCGGGTGAGGTTCCCCCGGGATGCGGAGTGTGTTGACAGAGGGTCAGATGGTTCTCATGAGAGGAACATCGACCATGGCCGCCCCCAGAAAGTACTCGCTGGAGTTGCGTGAGCGTGCGGTACGGATGTACCGGACCTCGGACCCGAAGCCGCAGATCAAGAAGCTCGCCGTCGATCTCGGCGTGCATCCCGAGGCCCTGCGCGGCTGGATCCGCCAGGCCGAGGCGGACGCCGGCGAGCGCGACGATCGTCTCACCAGCGACGAACGCGCCGAACTCACGGCCCTACGCAAGGAGAACACCCAGCTCAAGCGGGCCAACGACGTCCTGCGGACGGCCTCGGCGTTTTTCGCGGCGCAGCTCGACCCGACCCGGCCCAGGTGACGGCGCTCGTCGACGAGCATCCCCGCCTGGGAGTCGAGTGCGTACTTCGGGAACTCCGTATCGCTTCCTCCACCTACTACCGCTGGCGCCGCGCGGAGAAAGAACCGTGCGAACGGCGCCGCCTCGACGTCGAGCTGACCGGGCAGATCCGGCAGATCCACGCCGACTCCGGCGGGATCTACGGCTCGCCGCGCGTGCACGCTGTCCTCAGGCGTGAAGGCACCCGTGTCGGCCGCAAGCGGGTCGAACGCCTGATGCGTGAGGCCGATCTGGCGGGCGTCAGCCCGCGCCGGAACGGCTTCACGCGCCGCGATCCCAAGGCCACGCTCGCCCCGGACCTGGTCAACAGGGACTTCACCGCACCGGCGCCGAACCGGTTGTGGGTCACGGACCTGACGATGATCTCCACCGGCGAGGGCCCGCTGTGGCTGTCCGCGATCCGGGATGCGTTCTCGCGGCGGGTGGTGGCCTGGGAGACCTCCGCCCGTGCGGACGCCGATCTGGTGCTGTCCAGTCTGGAGTACGCCCTCGCGTCCCGCGAGGTCGAGCCGGGCAAGCTCGTCCATCACGCTGACCACGGCTGTCAATACGCGTCCATCAAGCTCACAACTCGCTTGGTACGGGCGGGAATTGAGGCGTCCATGGGGTCGGTCGGGGACTCGTACGACAATGCCCTCGCGGAGAATTTGTGGATGCTCGTCAAGACCGAGTGCGTGCGCGGTCGCGTCTTCGCGACGAGGGCAGAGGCGAACCTCGCGCTCTTCGAGTACATCGACGGTTTCTACAACAGCCGGCGCATCCAGAAGCGGCTCGGCTACCTCAGCCCGATCGAGTTCGAGGAGAAGCACTACGCCGAGCGGGCAGCGACCGAACGAGCGACCCTGAAACCCCGTCAACCCCTCCTGACCAGCTGATCAGCACCTCCCGCACAGCGGGGGAACCTCACACAGCGGGGGAACCTCAGCACTGTCGGGCGCGCGTTGCGGATCGAAAATGGGGAGCGGCAGTGTCGCTGTCGGCGTCATCGTGAAGCCATGAGTCGCTGGAAGCTGCACGACAACTGGCACGCCGATCTCCCCGGCCTCACCGCCGAACAACTACGCGAGCGTCGGGACTTCGCTTCCCAGCGTGCTGATCACGCCGCAGCGCGGGGCATGGGCCGCAACCCCAAGGCCGCCCGCGGCTGGCGGGAGATGCTGCGAGCCGTTGAGGATGAACTTCTCAAGCGGGGCGTCGGGGACGCGTAGCGCCGAGCATCCGCGGGCAGGCATCGCGGCCTTCATACGGCGGCGATGCCGACCTCAATGACGGCACGTCGTGGAGTGGCCAGGCGACCGCGGCTGTCCACAACATGAGAACGCATCAGCCCTGAGTCAGGGGCCGGTGGTAGTCGCGGGCGGCGTGACGCAGGGCGGCGGCGATGTTGGTTCGTCCGTCCTGGCGATGGATGCCGATGGCGAGGTTGCGCAGCCAGCGCCGTCCGTCCCTCTGTCCGACCCACTGGCGCCCGGCGCATCCCGGCCCCTGAGAATGACGGTCCGTGCGCCTGAGCGGTACGGCCGTTCCAACCGCAGCTCTGTCCACCAGAACACACCGATCGATCCACCGCCGCGAGGACGGGCACGCCGACGCGCGCGCCGTCGAAGCGCGGCAGTGGCAGCCCGGCATGTACAAGGAGACACCTGACGAGCAGGAGCAAGTGGCACGCGGCTGGGACCGTCTGTTCGTCAGCGGGCGGAGGCCGGGGCCACCGGCCCGGTCTCCGCCCTGTCGTGCAACAGTTCGCTGCCGCTCGCCGGCGAATGCCACACGCTGGCAACGCCCGACAATGGATCCCGTAACTGAGTGATTATTGTGCAGAGGAGTGTGAATCTCTCTAAATTTCATAGTGGATTTTGATATGGTAACGGTGAGTTCGACACTCTGGGAGGGTGAGTGAGCCAGAGTCAGAAGCCGCTGGCCGAGACCGCGATGAACGCGACCGAGGCCCGTACGGAGCTCTTCGCCCTGGTGAAACGCGCCGAGAAGGACGGGGTCTCGATACTGATCCACAAGCGGGATGATCACGCCCTGCTGGTACCGCTGGCCCGGTTCCCGGCAGCCCGGCAGCCCGGCGCGTTCCCGTCCCACGTACTGAGCGCAGCACAGAAGGACTTCGGTGATCTCATCACGCGGGCGGCTCAGGGTGAGCCGCAGGTGCTCCGGCGCAACACCACACCCGTCGCGGTACTGCTCCCCGCCGACACCGACGCGGGTGCTCTTTTGTCCGACACGGCCGTGTACCCGGGCGCGGCGTCCGCAGGAGGTGCGGTGAAAAGCCCACACACTCAGGACCGCGGCAGTGCGCCGCGCAGGCTCGCCACGCTGGGCGATGCCATGGGGTCCGTACTCGCCTCAGGTTCCGCCGGAGGCCCCATGTTCGGGCTGGCCGGGCTGGACGCCGCGACGGGCGGTCTGCAGCCGGGCCGGCTGACGCTCGTGGCTGCCCGCCCGGATGTCGGCGGAAGCCTGCTGGGGCTGGCTGCCGCGCGGCAGACCGCGCTCGTGGACCGACGCACGGTCCTGTACGCGGCGTCGGGACCCAACCGTGACGACATCTTCCGCCGGATCGTCTCCGCGGAGACCGGGGGCGACTACCCGCGCCTGAAGCAGGGCCGCCTCACCGAGCACGAGCAGCAGGTCGCCCGCCAGTTGGTCCAGGCAGGCGACCTGCTGATGATCGACGACGGCAGTGATCTGACCGCCGAGGACATCGCGGAGACCGCACCGCACATGGAGGGCCTGGCCCTCGTCGTCGTGGACCGCCTCCAAGCCGCCCGCAGCGCCCGCCTGCCGCTGTCCGGAGACCGTCTCCCGGACGCCTCCCAGGTCCTGGCCACCCTCGCGCGCACCCTGCACGTGCCGGTCCTCGCCATCGTCGACAGCGACGACCCCACCCTCCTGGGCCTCCTGGACGCCGACATCACACTGACGCTCACGCCGACCGGGGACCCTGCCAAGGTCCAGGTGACGCTCTCCGAGCGTGACTTCGGCGCGATCGGCTCGGCGTACCTGAGCCCCGACCTGCTGCACGCCCGCTTCCTTGACGCCGGCACCGCCCCCGCCGCCCGTACGGCCGGTGACCAACCCCCGCCGCCTCTGGGCAGTGCTGTGGAGCGGGAGTTGGCCGAAGCCGCGCTTCCCTACACATCCGGTGCCCGGCAGGGACTGCCCGCTGCCGTCACCCATGTCCTGGCCGCGCTGCGCACCGCGCTCACCAACGGTGACCAGGACGCCCTGGACGACCTCGGGCCATCGCTCGCCGATATCGCCGCGCCGCCGCCGCACCTGCCGGACACCGACGAGGGACGCCGCCTCACCGCCGCGCTGAACGCCTGCAACACCACCGCGGCCGTCGACGCCACCGAGCAGCCTGTCGCTATTCAGTCCACTGAGGGCAGCGGACCCGTCGCCCCGGACGACGAGGACGACGAGGACGACGAGGACGCCACGGAAGGGGAAGTAGAACTTCAGCCGGGTGATGAGGAAGACGAGCCCGAGACAGCGGTCTTCCCCGCGTTGAAGATCCTCAGGGAAGCGGTCGAGCGCTCGAAGATGCACCCGATCTCGGTCATCCGCAAGGAGGAGCGGGAGAGCGGTCCATGGCCGCTGATCAGTGAGCACATGGACGGCGAGCCCCGCTGGGTCCACCCCGATGTCACCGCCACCCGGGTTCCGTACGTCAGGGCGAACGGAAAGAGCGTCCGGCGCCACAAGCTCGACGTGCCGGACTCCTTCGGCGAGGGCGTGCTGTGCCTGATCGACCGCAACGGCAGCTTCCCCTCCGCCTGTTCGGCCGTTCCCCTCGCCCCGAACAAGCTGCTGCACACCGGGCCGCTCGACGCGTACGACAAGACGACGGCCGGCATCTATCTCATCGACATCCCGGAGTGGAAGCGCCGGGACATGCCGCACCCGCTGGGGCGGATCATCGAGCGGCCCGACGAGCAGGGGCGTGTGTGGGTCACCACCCCGCACCTCAAGCTGCTTGTGAAGCTCGTCAAAGACGAACACATCGCCACGATGCCCACCATCCACGACTCGTGGACCGGGAAGGCCAACGAGTCGCTGTTCAAGCCGTTCTACGAAGCCACCCGGAACGCACGGACCGAGCTCGTCCAAACAGGCGGCGAACCCTACAAGGCGTACAAGACCCGGCTGTCCATCGCGCTGCGCCTGCTGTGGCCCAAGCGGCAGGAACAGCGCTCACCGTTCTGGCGTCCGGACTGGCGCATGAGCATGGTCGCCGAGGCAGAAGTCCGCCACTGGGTCGTGGCCTTCCGGGCCGTCCTGGAAGGCTACGTGCTCCTCGCGCTGCGCAACGTCGACGCGGGTGTCTTCTGGGCGCCCGACGGCACCGCGCCCACCACGTACCGGATCGGGACCGGCTTCGGCGAAGTGAAGGCCAAGTTCCTCCAGCCCGGCGAGATCATCCCCGAAGGTGACGACTGATGGCCGGCCCCACAGGCCGCGGCGACTCCCTGGGCGCCGCTCTCAACGACCTTCTGCACTCCCAGGTCACCCCCCGGCACCGGCTGTCGACCTACACCGCCAGGCACTGGCACGCCCAGCTCAGCCAGCTCACCGCAACCCACCGCGGCCACCAGGCCCTGGACGACGCCGGTCTCGACGTCACCGTCAAGACCCTGGTCAACTGGCTGTCCGATCCCGAGTACAACGTCCGCCGCAGCTACCGCGACCTCATCCACACCGCGTACGAGAACGTCGCGATCGTCCCCGCCGACCCGATCCCGGACCACATCAAGCGGGGCCAGTACGAGATCAGCGGCGTCGTCAGGACCGGGAACGACGAACGCACCCGCGGCACCCGGGACGCCGCGCCCCTGCGGATCGACGCCACCCGGGGCAACTGGGACGAGATCGAGGAACTCTGGCTCGCCGGCGAACTCACCGACGACGAGCTCGAGGACCACTTCGTCGACGACGTCATCGTCGAGGACATCGGCGAAGGCACCGACGGATGGGAGTTCCCCGGCGCCTCGTACTCCGTCGAAGTCCGGTAACAGCGTGCACGAAGCAGGTGAGGCGTCCCCCGGAGTGTGGACACAGGGGTTCATGCTGCGAGTGTGATTCTACGTTCTCTCTGCTGCTGTTCGAACTCGGCAGGTGAGAGGTAGTTGAGGGCGCTGTGGCGCCTGCGGGCGTTGTAATAGGTGAGCCACTGGAAGATCTCCAGCCTCGCCTGACGCATCGTCGAGAACAGCCTCTGGTGCATCGTCTCCCTCTTCAGTCCCTGCCAGAAGGATTCGGCGAGGGCATTGGTGTGTCCAGAAGGTGAATGTGCGGTTCTGATGTAGAAGACGGAAACGAACAGTCGCCATGCTGTTGTGGAGATGAAGGTAGGTCC
>NZ_JBIWMV010000038.1:0-47737 GCF_044766845.1 Streptomyces sp. NPDC101776
CATGAATGCCTTCGACCTGGCCTTCGACGGCCGCCTCACCACAGGCCAACTCTAGCCACACCGAACCCAGTTACACCGCTCGCTTTACAGACCCCGCCCTCGGGCACCCGATCCGGCGACGGACGGCACCGCCCCCGCAGTACCAGAGCGATGCTGCGGGGCATCGGACCGTCCAGGCCGGACCATGTGCCCGAGGGCGTGAGGAAACCCGCCCACCCGCCACGGAACGTGCACACGATGCACGCCGCCGGACGGGGACACAGCGAACGCGGGAGACAAGCGCATCCAACACCGTTCGGGACGCGCGCAGTTCCGGGAACTGGCAGCAAATGTCACTCCTGCACACTGTTTAGGAACGGTCAGTTCAAGGGGACCACTCCCTTCCCGGCAAGGGCCTCGGCGAGGCGATGCGAGTCGCCGGCGGTGGTCACGAGGTGAGCGTGGTGCATGAGGCGGTTGGTGCTCGCGCCCGCGAAAGTCTTCGGCATGATCGTGTCGAAGCCCGAGGGGTGAATGTTGCTGGTCACCGCGATGGACCGGCGCTCATGGGCGGCATCGATGATCCGGTAGAACGCCTTGGCGGCGTCCTCGCCGACGGCAGCAGGCCAATGTCGTCGATGACGATGAGGTCTGTGCGACAGATCCGGGCGACGGTCCGTGCGGTGGACCCGTCGACCTTCGACTTGCCCATCGAGGCGCTCAGCGTTTCCAGGGTGAACCAGGACACCCGCATGTCCTTCTCGGTCGCGGCCTGGGCGAGTCGCTCGGTGAAATGACTCTTCCCCGTGCCGCTCGGGCCGGCGATCATCAAGTTCTCGGCGCGGCCGATCCATTCAGGGGTGGTCAGCGAGTTCTGGGTGGGTTCGGGGATGGTGGAGTCCTTGACCCGCCAGGACCCCAGGGTCTTTCCGGTGGGGAAGTTCGCTGAGTGGCGACGCGGGCGCCGGGTGGCCGCATCGCGGCCGGTGACCTCCTCGGTTATCAGCAGCCGCAGGACCTCGGCGGGGTCCCAGTGTTGCGCGCGGGCGGTAGCCGGCACATCGGGGCGGCTTTGCGCATATAGGGCAGGCGCATTCGGCGCATCAGTCTGTCCAACTCCTCGGGCAGGGCCGGAGCCTGTGGAAACGTCACGGTCGCGGCCAGTTGGTCAGCGCTGCAACGCTGCCTGGTCCACCGCGAAAACCAGCGCACCGACAATCCCCACGTGGTCGTCACCAAGATCACCGAATCCGGCAGGGCAGCAGCCTCGACGGCGTATCTCAGCCCACATCCTGGACCCCTGCGGCGTCCCGCCTCGGACCCTGCGCTGCACCCGCCTGGCCGACCTGGGCAACACCCTCGATCCCAAGCTCGCCGCCGCCGAGTTCGGCATGGACCCGGAAGCCACCATGATCTGTCTCGCCGACCGCATCGCATCGCATCGGATCGGGCCGTCTGCCTGACGCATGACTGACGCGACAAATTCGCTGGGCACGGCAGTGTTCGATCTGCAGAATCAGCAGAATGCCGCGCTTCTTGTGTGACCACTGCCGACGCCCCCTCACCGGACCGGTCACCAAGGTGAAAGTGCCGCCTTCGGTGCCGATGTCGGAGATCCCGGGTGTCCGGACACGTCCGGCCCGCGTGTCCTGCGGCACCTATGCCCCCAATTTTCGGCTGAGCGAGTTCAGCAACGACGTCCCGGGCTTCATCGTGCACCCCACCGACTTGATCGGCGCCGAACAGCATCCCGACCTCAGGCGATCAATCGGCTGCTGCCAAGGCCCTGCAGGCGGCGATGGCCTGAATCTGGTCTGCAGGGGCTGCGGAGCCGCAGTCGCCACCCGACAAGCGGACTGTTACACCCAGAACCAAGTGACTCTGGAGCCGACTTCGGTCTGTCTCTCCTTCTCCGACGACTGATCGCAGTACCCGGTAGGCGAACCCGTTGACTTTCGGCGCCGCCTCGCACGAGTTCGCCGGAGCGTATGCGTTTTCATGAACGCCTCGTTGGAGGCAATCGCAATGCTGTTCTTCTCCTCGCGCTCCGTCAGGACCTCGAAGAGCATCTCCGCGCCGCGGCGGTCGAGTTCGAGGTCGTGCATCGGGGACGGGACGCCGTGCACCGTTTCCGGTGCCGGTTTTCCCGTCTCCGACCGCCGAACCGGACGTACCCGTTGACCGAGCATCAGGCTCTCCGCGTGACCCGTTGGATCAGGCGAGGTATTCGCTGACCTGGCCGACGAAGGCCACATCCTCGTGGTTGGTCCGGCGGAAGCGTGCTCCGTCGGGATCGACCCCGTCGATGTTGTTGTAAGGCGTGCTGATCTGCGCTCCACGAAACGTGTATCGCTGGACCCCCATGCCGGGGTGGCCCGTCTGTGGTGCAGGAGGTTGTGGATGCGAGGCTGCGTGGAACGCAGGGCTTCCTGGGCTCGCGGACATCGAGAGAAGTGGGCGTTTCGCCCGATGTCCGCATCCATGCGTCAGGCCCCTGTCAGAGCGGCCGCCTCGCGGCCGATGACCGGTTCACGCGGCCCCGAGGACCCCGGGGGAGATGAAGCGCCTGTACAGCGGGCAGAACTCGCTCTCCGGCTCGCCGGTGATGCCCGCCTTCTCGACTGCAGGAGCCAGCCGTTCGCTGAAGAAGGTCTGGAAGGCCTGCTCCGAGTCCCAGACGTCGGTCACGTTGAGTCCCTGTGCGTCGAACCATGCCACGTGGACCTGACTGCCGGCGGGGGAGTTCTCCTCCCAGCCCACGGTGTCCCGCACGGTGTTGTACTGCTCGGGGGTGACTCCGGTCCAGCGCATGAACATCACCACAGCCAATTTCCGCTCCTCGCTCGTGTCGTCTACGACCAGCCCGCACGCCGGCCCACGGCCGATCCCCGGCACACGCGTATCCGCGCTCGCCGCTCGTGGTGGCTTGAGCATCGTCCTGCGTGACGGGCATCGGGCGAAGGGCGCACAGAGGCGCGGCGGAGCGGCGGTTCACTCTTCGCGCCCGATGGGCAACGGCCCGAACGTGCACACAGACATCCGGTGCTACGGTCCCCCCCCGCTCCGTCCGCCGTCGGCCTCGGCCGGCCGCTGCGGTGCCCGTGGCGACGTCATTGGCGGTACATGACGTGCGACTCGGCGCGACCGAGGATCAGATGGATGCCATGCGAAGATCCATATCATCCTGGTACGGCCGTTCGCGCCTGCGTCTGGCCGTGGTCCTGTCCGGCATCCTCCTGACCGCGGCCGGAGTGCCCGCGACGCCCGCCGCGACCGCGGCGACGGAACCCGCACCTGTGCGCGGCAGCGCGTACATGGGCATCGGCGTGATGGCCCACGACGGAATCACCGGTACGCCCGATGCGGTCCCCCCGGCCACACGGGCCGGGCAGACCGAGGGCGTCGACGTCTCCAGCCACCAGCGTGACGTGGCCTGGTCCACGCTGTGGAACAGCGGCACCCGATGGGCCTACACGAAGGCCACAGAAGGCACCTCCTACCGGAACCCCTACTTCGGCGGGCAGTACGAGGCCGCCTACGACATCGGGATGGTCCGCGGGGCCTACCACTTCGCCACACCGGACTCCGGCAGCGGCACCGCCCAGGCGGACTACTTCGTCGACCACGGCGGTGCCTGGGCCGCCGACGGCCGCACGCTTCCCGGCGCACTCGACATCGAGTGGAACCCCTACGGGGACTCCTGCTACGGCAAGTCCGCCGTCGGCATGGTCACCTGGATCGGTGACTTCCTCGGCCGCTACCGGGCCCGCACCGGCCGCGACGCGGTCATCTACACGTCCACCAGTTGGTGGACCCTCTGCACGGGCGGCTACCGCGGTTTCGCTTCCACCAACCCCCTGTGGGTCGCCCGGTACGCCTCCTCGCCGGGGACGCTCCCGGCGGGCTGGTCGGCGTACACGATGTGGCAGTACACCTCGTCGGGGGCGACGGTCGGCGATCACGACAGGTTCAACGGTTCCCCGGACACGCTGGGGAAGTTCGCCACCCGATGACGAAGCCGTGTGCCGGGCGGGCCTGAGGAAGACTCCGCAGGTCCGCACCGGCCCGGTCCGCGCCGACCCGGGGGCACGCTCGCCGTCGGTCGCTGCGGGGATTTGGTGGTCCGGCGAGCAGGACGGGTTCGGGAGTCTCGTAGCGGTTGTGGTCGCGTGGGGTGGTCCTGTCGGCGGACAGGAGGGTTCCGAGCAGGCCGCACAGGACGCCTGCCGGGACGAAGACCGGGCCGGTGGTGGCGAAGGGACCAGTTGAAGTCGGCTTCGGGGAAGGCTGATTGGGGGAGGGAGGGGGAGCCGGAGGCGAGGTTGGTGCCGGATGAGGGGGTGTCGGCCCTCATGGGTTCGGGTTCCACGGCGAGGGGCGGCTGCGGTATCCGGCCGGTGCCGCACTCTGCGAGCATCTCCACCACGCCGAAGGCAGATCAAGGCCGAAGGCTTCGGGCCGCAGGGTCCATAAGGCCTCGCCTTCACCGATGGGTCCGCGCCGACCAGTCCGTCCGGATACCGCGCAGTGCTCGACTTGGAGGATGCCCAGGAAGGCCCGCGTGCGTTCGCCGAGCGGCGGCGGCCGGTGTGGACCGGGCCGTGAGGGAACCGCCGACGACGATCGTCGTCAGGGGTGAACCGCGTTGAGAACGGCGGCCAGTTGGCAAGATGCGCAGATCATCGCCATGTGGCCGGTGTCGAGATCGACGACGGTCGGCCGGAGCAACGCGATGGACCGCTGCGGGCGTTCCTCCACGTAGCAGTGCTCCCGGGTGAGGTGCGCACATGGGTCCGGGGGATCTCGCGCCCGTGGCCGCTCAGCTCGACCGGCTCTCTCAGCAGGGCGGTCGAGTCGTCGATCACCCGGTCCTGCACGGACGCAGCGGTCGTCTCGTCCATGTCGTTGCACAGCCTCGCGGCGGCACCCGCACGCGTCTGGTCGTAGACGCTGCCGACGTTGGACTGCTCCACCGCCTGCCGTACGCCGGTATCGATCTGATCGAGCGCCCGTGTGCCGTCGGGAGGCACCACCGCCGAGACGAGGACGGCATGACGGATCTGGTTGGACAGGAGATCCGGAACGCGTGGCACTGTCACTCCCGCACAGGAGTGGCTGCCTGCGCTACCCGTGGGATCTCGGTCCGCTGCGGTCGTCTCAGGGCCGCACGGTGTGACGGGCATGCCTGGGCCCGTCGGTGCTCTTGGCGGCGGCCCGGGTGATGTTGCGAGCCATGCCTCCGAAGACGACTGCGTGGAAGGGGGAGACGGACCACCAGTAGACATGGCCGAGCAGACCGCGGGGGTGGAACAGCGCGCGCTGCCGGTAACGGGTGCGGCCCTCGGTATCCGTCTCGCAGTACATCTCCAGCCAGGCCAGGCCCGGCAGCCGCATCTCCGCCCGCAGCCGCAGGAGCCGTCCGCGCTCGATCTCCTCGACCCGCCAGAAGTCGAGCGAGTCGCCGACCCGAAGGAGCTGGGCGTCACGCCGGCCGCGGCGCAGGCCGACCCCGCCGACGAACCGGTCCATCCAGCCCCGGACCGCCCAGGCCAACGGGAAGGAGTACCAGCCGTTGTCGCCGCCGATGCCCTCGATCACTTTCCACAACGCCTGCCCCGACGCGTCGACCGAGGCCTGCCGTTCGTCCTCGTAGAGGCTGCCGCCCGCCCAGTCCGGGTCCGTGGGCAGCGGGTCGCTGGGTGCCCCCGGGACGGAGGCCGACGACCAGCGGGTGACCACCTGTGCCTCGCGTACGCGCTGGAGCGCCAGGGCGAGCGCCTGGTCGAAGGGCAGTGGCCGGCCCGGCTGGTCGGGCAGGTAGCGGGCGATGTCGTGCTCGTGGCAGATGACCTCGTGGCGCAGGGACTCCGT
Source organism: Streptomyces sp. NPDC101776 (assembly GCF_044766845.1). Lineage (NCBI taxonomy): Bacteria > Bacillati > Actinomycetota > Actinomycetes > Kitasatosporales > Streptomycetaceae > Streptomyces > Streptomyces sp. NPDC101776. The sequence goes on from NZ_JBIWMV010000038.1 coordinate 5,851, forward strand.
GAGGGGGCGGGCGATGGGGGCGGGCACGGGCGTGACGAGACCGACCCAGTGGCTGGACAGCCTGGGCGTCAGGATCGGAACGGGCACGACGAGCCGTCGGCGCAGTCCGGCGACGAGGGCGTAGCGGCGCATCATCTCGCGGTAGGTGAGGACGTCCGGCCCGCCGATGTCGAACGTCCGGTTGACGTCGTCCGGCATGGTCGCGGAGCCGACGAGGTAGCGCAGCACGTCGCGCACCCCGATGGGCTGGGTGAGGGTGTGCACCCAGCTCGGGGTGACCATCACCGGCAATCGCTCGGTGAGGTAGCGCAGCATCTCGAAGGAGGCCGATCCGGAGCCGATGACGACGGCGGCCCGCAGTACGGTGGCGGGCACCGGCGACTCCAGGAAGATCCGTCCCACCTCGGCTCGGGACCGCAGGTGGGGGGACAGGGAGTTTTCGGGCACGTCTTTCGGGGTGAGTCCGCCGAGATAGACGATCCGTCGTACACCGGCGGCCTGTGCCTGCTCGGCGAAGATGTGAGCGGCGCGGCGGTCGGTGTCCTCGAACCTGGCGCCGGATCCGAGGGCGTGCACCAGGTAGTAGGCGACGTCGATGTCGCGCATGGCTGCGGCGATCGACTCGGGGTCCGTGACGTCGCCGCGAACCGTCTCGGCGTCGCCGGTCCAGGGATGGTCACGGAGTCTGTCCGGTGAACGGGCCAGGCAGCGTACCCGGTGGCCGGCCTCCAGCAGCTCCGGTACCAGGCGTCCGCCGACGTAGCCGGACGCTCCGGTGACCAGGCAGTGCAGTCGCCCGGGCCCGCGGCCGCCGTGTCCCTGGGCGGCGTCGGTCGCGTTCCGCTGTCCGTCCGCGCTCACTGTTCTGCCTCCACGCGCTTGCTCCGACGCTGGTGCCTCGTCGTCCGATCATCTCCGCAACGGGGTGCCCGTGCCCGTCGGGGCGTCGCGGCCCGACAGGCCGACGGGGCCCGCGGCGATGATGCCGCCGAGCGCGTCGGTCTCCTCGCTGCCCGCCGGCCTGCGCCGTCCGGTTCCGCCGCCCCTCGGCCACGGCCCGGCACGCGATACCCGCGAGTGGCTTTGCGCGCAGCCGGGGACGGCCTCGCGGCGCGGACGGGCCGGCCCCGCTGCGTGCCGCGCCCACGCGCCGTCCGGTCATTCCCAGGCCATTGCCGTGTGGCTCGCCCTGGCGGCCCTGGCACACAACCTGAGCCGCGCCGCCGGCGCCCTGACCTTCGCCTTCCATGCCAGGGCGACCACCGCCACCATCCGTGACCTCCTGATCAACGTGCCCGCCCGCCTGGCCCGCACCGCCCGCCGCCTCACCCTGCACCTGCCCGAGCGCTGGCCCTGGAGCGAGGACTTCACCCAGCTGTTCAGCACGGTGCATGCACCGCCCGCCCTCTGACGCTCCCTGACCGACCTGCCCGAAAGGGCCCGAGACCTGTGGACAGAGGGGAAGAGCTGGTCAGACCAGCGGCCACCCCATGCCCGAATCCACAGCTCAGCCCCAACACGGCCCGCACGACCCAGAAACGATCAACCGGGAATCAAGCCGGTGGATCCGGGCTCAGGTATACGGAGAAGGCCCACCACGCCACCAGGGCTACCCGTCAGGGTGGGAACGATCGACGGATACGTGATCGCCACGAGCCCAAGGAAAGCCGCCCCAAGGACAGCTCCGGATTCGTCGGTATACCCCGCCGCCGGGTCGTCGAGAGATTCTTGTGCCTGCATCGTGCACGCCCGCCAACATGCCCGCGACTACGAACGGCCCGTCCAGCACTCTAAAACCCTGATCGCTGGGCCTCCATCACGTTGATGCCCCGCCGCATAAAGCGCTCAAAGGGTTAAATCACAATCCTTTCTTCAGTGACCATTATTGCCACTGACTTCATATCGATGAACTTGCTCTCGTCCGGGTTCACCGACTTCTTGTAATTCTTCGACGCGAAGAAGGCGTCGTGATCCGCCCAGCTTTCAAACCAGATTTCAGTGAGGCCGTCGTAGGCGGGGTCCGGATACCCTTCGGCGGGTACCGGGTGGGAGACGGTGTACTTCTTCACGTACTGCCGCGCTTCTGGAATGGAGGTGAACAACGGGGCGTGGCGATTTCGGTGATGCTCAACGAATTCCTCGAAGGTCATTCCATCGATACGGTTGATCATGAAAGCGAACTTGATCACCGACTTCTCCTTTTCGTGCTCGCGGACGCGAGAGGTCGGCAACCAGATGCCCTGGCGGCGGATCGCGAGCCGTGGGGTTAACCTAAACACTCACATCGATGTCAGGGGCAAGTCGCTGTGACCCAATGCACACGAGGGGTTGAGATGTGGATCGGTGAACTGTCCGCCCGGACAGGGGCAAGCCGTCGATCACTGCGCTACTACGAGCAGCAGGGCTTGCTGGTCAGCACAAGGTCCCCCAGCGGCCAGCGGTGCTACGACGACGAGCACGTCCAGCGGGTGGCGCTGGTTCAGAGCTTCCTGGCCGCCGGAATGTCCAGCAGAACCATCGCTCAGATGGTCCCCTGCATGGCGGAGCCCAACATGGACAGAGCCCGGGAAGCTTTGACCGCAATGAATCAGGAGCGAAATCGCCTTTCGTCCACAATGGACAGCCTGGCTGCCGCCAGAACAGCACTTGATCACCTGATTGCGTAAATCGGAACTTTCTGGCGAACGTGGCGGATGGCTAGGCCTCGGGCTGCCTGAATCAACATTCTGGTTTCCTCCGGTGAAATATTCAGCCCCGTGCAGTGCGTGCTTAGAATCGTTCCCTTTCTGGCTGAGCGTTTGGTCCGGTGATTCGTGTTTGGTCCCGTGTCAGGTTCCGCGCCGGTTCGGGGGGTTTCGCCGGTGAGTCTGCGGGCCATGAGGTCGATCATGGCGAGGTGGATCATGGCTTCGGAGCGGTGCGGGTGGGTCTCGTAGTCGCGGGCGAGGCGTCGGTGGTGCATGAACCAGCGCTTCCTGCGCCGTGTGTTGGTCGGCGAACGCCGCTCAGCGGCGACGGCTGCGGCCCTTGCCGGACCAACCGGGCCCGACACCGGCCACATGCAGGGCGAACAGTGTGAGGCCGAGGTACAGCAGGCTCGTCGAACTGAAGATCACGTCGGTCGACGTTTCGGTGGCGTGGATGATGAAGGCGATGCCCAAGAGCACAGCCGCCGCGAAAGCCAACATCAGTTGTGTCCCATCGGTCGTGGGCGGCGCACGACCGCTCACGGTGGCTACGCCGTTGCCGGGCGCCTTGGCTGTCGGCAACCGACTATTCGTACGGAGGCCCGAGGTCGGCTGCCCGGCCGTTTCAGACAGGTCCCTGTCGGCAACCTGACAGGATCGTCATATCGTTCGGCCACAGTGGCCGCCATGACGAACCCCTCTCATCGCAGGTGGCCGGTCTCCGGCCGTTCCGCGCGGGCAGCCCTGTTCACCGCCATCGGCGCAACGGGCCTTGTCGTCCTCACCGCGTGCGGTGGCGGCGGCTCGGGCAGCGGGAGTGACGGAAGCAGTGCCGGCGACAGCGGTGTCGCCTCGATCGCGAGCCCGGGCAAGGCAGTTGGGACACCGACGCGGACAACGGACCCCGACGCCGGCCGCCCCGTTATCCGGCTGGACAGCTCCACCGAGGAGACCAACCGGATGTGGGACAGCTGGTACGCCTGCCTGAGGGCGAAGGGCGGCCCGCTGAAGGGGGCGCCGACCACCCCGGCCGAGAAGGCCGGAGCGAAGGCCTGCGCGTCGAAGCAGCCGGTCACGCCGCCGGAGCTGGACCCGGCCCAGAATCCGGACTACTCCGACGACCTGCGGGTCATGGTGAAGTGCCTGAACGCCCACGGCATCAGGGCCACTATGGCCCCCGGCGGCTCCGACTACTCCTTCGACCAGAGCCAGCCGAATCCTCCGCACTTCAACGAGATCGAAACCGCCTGCCAGGTGAAAGCCTTCCAGAAGTAGGCACATACGCAAGGGCGTTGGGCCGTGCAACGGCCCAACGCCCTTCGTCCGTGTCGTTCATGCTGACGCGAGGGCCTCGGTGGGGGTGAGGCGGGCGGCCCTGATGGACGGGTAGACACCGGCGATGATGCCGACGAGTACGGCGCCGCCGAACCCTTCCGCCACCGAGGTGAGCGGGACGACCGGCGGCCAGTGCTGGTAGGTGGCGTAGCCGACGGTGGCCAGGACGCCGAGGACCGTACCGGCCACGCCGCCGAGCGCGGACAGTACGACGGACTCAGTGAGGAACTGGCCGCGGATCTGGCCCCTGTTGGCGCCCAGCGCGCGGCGCAGGCCGATCTCACGGCGGCGTTCGAGGACCGAGATGACCATGGTGTTGGCCACTCCGATACCGCCGACCAGCAGCGCGACTCCGGCGAGTCCCAGGAAGAGGGCGGAGAAGGTGGTCTGGGTGGCGCGCTTCGCGGCCAGCGCGTCGGACGGGCGGCTGATCTGGACCATGCCGGGCAGTTCCGGGTAGACCGTGGCGGGCAGTACGCCCCGGACCGCCTCCATGGCGGATTCCCTGGCCTTGATGTAGATCACCGTGGGGTGTCCGCCGAACTTCAACTGGGCGCGGGCGGCGTCCCATCCGACGAGTACCGAGCGGTCGATGTCGGGGGAGAGCGGGGTCTGGGCAAGGATGCCGATGACAGTGAACCAGCGGTCGTTGATGTAGATCTGCGGGGCTGGTCCCCGGTCGTTCAGCTTCGCGAAGCCGAGCCGGGTGGCGGCGACCGAACCGAGTACCGCGGTGGGGAACCTTTCGGTGGCGGCGTTGAGGAAGCGGCCTGACCGCACCTCGGCGTTGATGGCCGGGAGCAGGTTGTCCTTGCTGGCCAGGATGGTGAGTCCGGCGTAGTCGTCGGGGTCGACGCGGTCCGAACGGTGCACGCTGGCATGGGTGTTGGCAACGGCGCTGACCATGGTGACCGGACCGATCCGCCGAACCATGTCCACCGATTCCGGGGGAAGGAGGACCGGCGAATTCGGATTGGGGACCGGCTGCGCCTGGAGCATGTTGGTGCCCATCGCCGAGAGCTCGTTCAACAGTGCCTTCTGGCTGGAGGCCGGGATCCCGGTGACGACGATCATGGTGGCGATGCCGATCGAGATGCCAAGGGCCGACAGCGCGGCCCGCATCTTCCGGGTACGGATGCCGAGCAGACCCAGCCCCAGGAGGTCCAGCGGGGCCAGCCGTACCGGCCTGCTGTTCGCCTCGTTGACGGTGGTGTTCATGACTCCTCATAGGTGTCGGCGACGAGGCGTCCGTCGAGGATCTCGACCCGGCGGGGCAGCCGCTCGGCGATGTCCCGGTCGTGGGTGATGATCGCGATGGTGGTGCCCTCGTCGTTCAGCTCGGTCAGCAGTTCGAGGACGGCCCGTCCGTTGGCGGTGTCCAGCGCGCCGGTGGGCTCGTCGGCGAGCACCAGCGCGGGGTTGTTGACCAGGGCCCGGGCGATGGCGACGCGCTGGCGTTCACCGCCGGAGAGCTGGTGCGAGAGGTGTCCGGCCCGGTGGCCCAGGCCGACCCGGGCCAGCGCCTCCAGCGCCAACGGACGGCGCCGGCCGCGCGGCACACCCGCGTAGAGCAGGCCGGCGGCGACGTTCTCGGCTGCGGTCAGCCCCTCGGTGAGATGGAACTGCTGGAAGACGAAGCCCAGCCAGCAGCCACGCAGCGCGGACAACCGCCGGTCGGACAGCGAGGAAACGTCCCGGCCGCCGATCTCCACGGTGCCGCTCGTCGGCCGGTCCAGGGTGCCCATGATGTTCAGCAGAGTGGACTTGCCGGATCCGGAGGGTCCGACGATGGCCAGCAGTTCACCGGTCCCGATGGCCAGCGAGACATCGTCCAGCGCGTTGACCCCGCCGGGATACGCCATGCTCGCGTTGCGGACGGTGAGTACCGGACGTGTGTGGTCGGTCATGAGGCCGTTGCCACCTTGGTGCCCGCGGTGATGCCGGTGCCTCTCACTTCCACCAGTCCCTTGGCGAACATCCCCGTCTCGACGGCCAGCAGACGGCCACCGGGGAGCTGGAGCGCGTAGCCGCCGCCGCTCAGCGCGAGCAGCGCGCCGACCGGCACGGCCAGTACGCCCTTCTTTGTCTGCCCGGTGAACTGCACTTGTACGGGTGCGGAGTTGAGGCGGCGCAGCGCCGCCGTGCTGTCCAGCGAGACGGTCACCACCAGCTGCGGTGTGCCGCCGGAGTCACCGCCTGCCTGGTCGGAGGCCTGGGCATCCGTGCTGATGGCCGAGACGGTGCCATGGGCCTCGGAGTTGTCGGGCAGCGTCACGGTCGCCTTGTCACCGTGCTGGATCGAGTCGACGTCGGTCGCGTCCACCGGCACCGACACCGACTTGGCGGTACCGGTGACCGACATCAGCGTTCCGGTGGCCGGGTCACCGGGCTGCGCCTGTACGGAAGCGACCCGTACCTCGCCCGGCAGCACCGCCACGTCGCCGGCGCCGAGGACCCCGGTGGAGGGCATACCGACCTGGGTCTGCCACCGCCCGACCGCCGCGATCAGGGAGGCGGTGAGCACCCCCTCGCCGGGCTTGACCTGGACGTAGGACGGCGACGGCGACGGGGACGGGGACGAGGATGGCGACGGGGACGGCGGGGCGCTCGCGGCGCCGGTCGGCTCCGGCCGTTGCGCGACCCAACTGCCCGACGCCGGCTGGGCGCCGATGTCGTAGCCGAGCGCCCTGAGGTTGTCCGCGACCACCTTGACGTCCCTGCCCAAGAGACCCCTGGTGTCCAGGGGGCGGAACAGCGGTGTGGTCCCGTAGAACACCGGCACGGGACGATCGTCCAGCCGGTACAGGGACCTGCCCCTGGACACCTTGGCCCCCACCGCCGGCAGCTGGGTGACCAGGCCGTCCTTGCCGCCCTTCACCGATACGGTCCTGCCGTAGCCCAGGGTTCCGTGCAGCGAAAGGGTGCTGGACAGGTCGGTCCTGACCACCGCGACGGTGCTCACCCGGGGCGCATCGCTCGCCGCGGCGCCCGACGGCTTCCCACCACTTCTCACCCCGGCCAGGCTGACCCCCACCACGCCTGCCGTGAGCACTGCGGACACCGCGATGACGACCCGTTTCCGCGCTTTCCCCGGCGTCCCGCTGCCGGGCGGCTCGTCGGCCTGAGCGTGCTCACTTCTTCGCACGGAATTCCTCCAGCCGGCAACTGCTCTCGATGTCATCCGAATTGGCCGGCTGGTTGTCGGAGGCGTAGTTCCAGCCCGCGTTGTCGGGCAGCCCGACAACCTTGAGCCCCTTGGAGTTCATGCACCTGATCCATTCGCGGAAGTCATCCGCGTAGTGCGGGTTCTTCTTCGGGTCCGTCTCCACAGGCTGAAGTGGTTGCTTCGAGGCGCAGACCTTCGCCGATGCGGGAAAAGCCGAAGCGTTCACGCCCGGGAGGATCCATTCGGCGCCCGCCGATCTTTTCGTGTACGTCTTCACCTCGTGGTTCTGAAGGCAGGACACCCAGGCGTTGTTGAGTCTCCGGTGTTCCTCCTCGCAGCCGTCCAGGCGCAGTTGGGGGCGGCCGGAGTCGGGGTCGGCGCTCGGCCCGGCAGATCCGGCGCTCGCGGCCGGGCCGGGGATCGAGGCCACGTCGGTGTCACCGGCCCTGCCCGCACCGGAGGATCCGCCACCGCACGCGGTGAGCGCGGAAGTCGTCACCACCCCGGGGGCGGCCAACGCGACGGATCGGGACCTGGTGCTGTGGCCGCATTGGTTCGCCGGGTTGCGCAGCCTTCGGCCGCGCTGTGTCCTCAATCGCGGGACGGGCTGATCGCAGCCCGTCCCGCGATTGAGGACAAGGCACAGGGGCCGTCCGGCGGCGATTGAGGACGAACCGGCTACCGGACGGACCCGGGACACGTCTGCGGCCACAGCACCAAGGCCTGGGCGGTCATTGCTGTTCGGCATGGCGGCCACCATGGCCGGGCGATATGAGGATCCTGTCAGGCCACCATCAAAAACCTGTCTGAATAGCAGCGCCCCGCCTTATGGTCGGCAGCATGTGCGCACATGTCCTGGTGGCCGAGGACGACGTCAGACAGGCCACGGTGATCCGGCGCTATCTGGAACGCGAGGGCCACACCGCCCTTGTGGTGCACGACGGACGTGCCGCGATCGACGAGGCCCGCCGCCGGCCGCCCGATCTGCTCGTCCTCGACGTGATGATGCCGGTGGTCGACGGCCTGGACGTCTGCCGCATTCTGCGGGGGGAGTCGTCCGGCCTCCCGGTGCTGATGCTGACCGCCCGTGCCACCGAGGAGGACCTGCTGCTCGGCCTCGACCTCGGCGCCGACGACTACATGACCAAGCCCTACAGTCCCCGTGAGCTGATGGCCCGTATCCGCACCCTGCTGAGGCGCAGCCGGCGTACCGGCGACGGCGCCGTACCGGACGACCACCGGCCGACCGACCCGGTCCTGCGGGCCGGCGCCCTCTCGGTGGATCCGGTCCGGCACACCGTCCACCTCGGCGGGCGGCAGGTGGAATGCACCCCCGGAGAGTTCGAGGTCCTGGCGGCCATGGCCGCCGAGCCCGAACGGGTCTTCACCCGGCGGCAGTTGCTGACCCGGACCCGCGGGTCCGACCGCTTCATCACCGAGCGCTCCGTCGACGTGCACATCCTGAACCTGCGCAAGAAGCTCGAAGCCGACCCGAAGCAGCCTGTCCTCCTGCTGACCGTCTTCGGGGTCGGCTACAAGATGGCTGACGGCCCCGAGGGCCACCGTGCGCACTGAGCCCGCGGTGTACGCCGAGACCCCCGAGGCAAGGGTGCCGCTGCGCAGGAGTCTGCTGGTCAGGCTGCTGGCTTCCTCGCTGCTCGTCGCCCTCTGCGCGATCACCGCCACCGCCTGGCTTGCGGTACGGACCACCACCAGCGCGATCCGCCAGGAGCAGGGGCAGGTCCTCTCCGACGACACGGACATCTACAAGATGCTCACCGACTACGCCGCCGTCCACCCGAGTTGGGACGGAGTCACACGGACGATCAGCCGGCTCGCCGACCGGACCAACCGGCGTATCACCCTCACCGCCCAGGACCACGGCCGCCGGACGATCGCGGACTCCGCACCCGGCACATCGCCGCTGCCCGACCATGCGTTCGCGGTCATCGACCCGCTCCAGGTCGACCCCGCGCTGTTCCCCGACGCCGGCGCCGACCGTATCGCCCCCCGTGCCCTCGGCCCGTTCCGGCTTTCCGCCGCACAGCGCCAGGATCTCCTCAGCAGCGCGAACAAGCTCAGGAACTGTGTGCTCAAATACGGGTTTCCCGCCACGGTCTCCGTCTCGCTCAGCGGTCACCCCAGCATCGAGACCGGCGACGGCGCCAAGAAGGCCCACGCCCTGGCCAATTGTGAATCCACGCTCCAGCTCGCACTCGCGACACCGGGCGAGCTGAAGGCTCTCGACAGCCTCAACAAGCTGATCAGGACCTGTCTGGCACATCAGGGCCGGCCCGCCGTGGTGCTCGACCTGACGCTCTCCTACAAGCCGGGCGACGCCGACACCCCTGCCGCGCAGAACTGTGTCAACTCCAGTCGCCGGGAACAGCTCGCCGCCTATGTCGCCCCGGCGGCACAGCTGTTCGTCAGTGAACCGGCCGGATCCGCGGTCCCGGGCTTCGACCTGTCGCAGGCAAACACCATCCGCATCATCGGCGTCATCGCCCTCGTCCTCGTCCTCACCATGACCGTGACCGTGGTGATCGGCGTCCGCCTGGTCAGACCGCTGCGCGCGCTCACCAGCGCCGTACGGAACCCGGGCCGCCCGCAGCTCCGCGTCCCGGTGACCACCGGCGACGAGATCGGCCGCCTCACCGCCGCCTTCAACGACCTCTCCGAGCACCGGGAACGCACCGAAGCGCAGCGCAAGGCCATGGTCAGCGACATCGCCCACGAACTGCGGACACCGCTCAGCACCATCCGCAGCTGGCTGGAAGCCACCCAGGACGGTGTGCTCACCCCGGACGACGACGTGACCTCGGTGCTGCTGGAGGAGACCCTGCTGCTCCAGCACATCATCGACGACCTCCGGGACCTGGCGGCGGCCGAGGCCGGCACGCTCCAGCTGCACCGTGAGCTCCTGGACGCGGGCGACCTCCTGCACCACGTCGCCACCGCCCACGGCGGCCAGGCCCAGAGCGCGCGCATCACCCTGGACGTGCGCACCGACGGTGACACCGAGCTGTACGCGGACCCCATGCGGCTGCGCCAGGCCGTCGGCAACCTGGTGTCCAACGCCGTACGCCACACTCCCCCCGGCGGCAGTGTCACCGTGCGGTCCCGCCGCACCGGGGACACGGTCCTGATCCAGGTCAGCGACACCGGTTCCGGCATCGGCCCGGAGGACCTGCCGCATGTCTTCGACCGGTTCTGGCGCGCCGAGAAGTCCCGCAACCGGCACACCGGCGGCAGCGGCCTCGGCCTCTCCATCGCCCGCCGGTTCACCGAGGCCCACGGCGGCAGCCTCAGCGTCACCAGCTCCCCCGGAACCGAGACGGTCTTCACTCTCCAACTACCTGGCTGACCACGGCGGTTCAGGGCGTCAGTACGGTGCGTACGCCCGGTACCTCGGGCTCGGTCCACGCGGTCGCGATGTCGGCCAGGGGCATCGTCCTGGCGGTGACCGCGATGCCGCCGCCGTCGATCTCCCCGATGAGCGACGGCAGTTCGGCCAGATGCGCCCTGGTGGACGCGGCGCCCCGGCCGTTGCCCCGCAACCGGAAGTTCGCCGAACGCAGGCCACGGAGGGCAGTTCGATGGTCGGACCGGCCATGCAGCAGATCTGGATCCAGTTCAGCGCGCGGCTGCGGTCGGCGCGGGCCCGCAGCAGCGCCATGATCGCGTCACCGGCGGGCCCGCCCCAGAGGTAGTCCACGACCAGGTCGACCTCGGCGGCCGTCTCGGCCAGCGCGGCCGCCTGATCGGGTCCGAGCCCTTCTCGGGCGGCGGCGCGACTCGGCGCGACACCCGAGCGGATCGCCGCCCTCACCAGCCCACTGAAGTGGCACCGCTCGCTCGCCGTGCGGCCCGAGGTCCTGCTTGCCTTTTTCGAGCTGCGCCTGCGCGACCGTCCCGCGCCCCTTCTGGACGGACCCCGGCACGCCGAAGCCGGAGCTGGTCTTCATGAAGAAGGAAGAAGTGGTACGTGGGGAGCCGGTAAGTGGCGGTCGCCCTCGGCGGGATCCGTTCGGCAGGTCCGGCGTCGACGGCATGACAGCGACGGCGGGAACGGCGCCGTTCCCGCATCCGCCGCGCGCCGGGACATTTGGGTCTCAGGCCGGCTGCCAGGAGAGGATCGCCCGGTACCGCGCCTTGATGCTGCCGACGGCGATGTCGTAGAAGTGGCTGTCTTCAGTGCTTCTTGGTGGCTCGGTGTACGAAGGCGGGCGGAAGGTTCGCCCACACCGTCTTCGAGCGCTCCAACCGGTCGAAGCGGCAGGCGAGTTCGGCGGTGAGGTGGCGGGCGGGCGGAGTCCGGGCCGCGTGCAGATAGGCGAAGGTGGTGAACCGGCCGCCAGGAGTGAGGACTTCGGTCACGGCGTCCAGGATGTGCCCGCGCCGTTCCCGCGGCATGACCGTCCACGGCAGTCCGGAGACCACCGCGTCGACTGGTTCGCCCACCGTCGCCGTCAACTCGGCGGCCGAACCCCGTATCACGGTCAGGCGCGTGTCGCGCCGGGTGGCCGACAGTCGTGCGGCGAGGACCGGGTTGAGCTCGATCGCGACGAGCCGTGCGCCGGGGGCGAGCCGAGCGAGGATCGCATCGGTGAACACTCCTGTTCCCGGGCCGAGTTCGACGACGGTTCGGGCCCGTTCCAGGCCGATGCCCTCGGTCATGACGTGCGCCAGCCGTCGTGAACTGGCCGCTACGGCACCGGTCATGAGGGGTCGTCTGAGGAACTCGGTGGTGATCGACATGGCGGCCATGGTGGAAACGCCCCGGGTAGCCGCACGTCGTACCCGCGGCCGGTGTCTGTACGACTGCGGGAGGACCTGGTGACGCCCGCCAGGACGATGCAGGCGAGCGGGCCCCGGCCGTAGCGTGAGGCGGTGCAACAGCTGATCGAGACCTTGTCCCGCCTGCGGCACGGACATCCGTGGCTGTCGGACCTGCTGCTGGTCGTGCTGGTCGCTGTGCCCCCGGTGATCCGCCCCCAGCCGGGGTGGCGGCCGGTCTGGGTGCAGGCGGGCCTCTACGTCGCCCTGGTGCTGCCCTTGTTGTGGCGCCGCCGTCGGCCGGTGCTCGTCGCGGCGCTGGTGGCGGCCGGGTTCTGGGCGCAGTATCTCGGACAGGTCTGGGGCCAGGAACCGGGACGCGGCGCCGTCGCCCTGGCCGCGGTCCTGGCCACCCTCACGGTGCGTGGCCTGCGCCGGGCCGCGGCGGCGACCGTGGTCTGTGTCGCCGGCTGTGTTCTGTTGTGGATTCCCGCGTGGCAGCGGGACTACGGCGGCCCGGGTGCGCGGGGGGCCTGGCTCACTCCGCTCGCGGTGGGGCTCTTGCTGGCCGGGGCCTGGGTGTTCGGCGAGTACGTCCGTGCCCGGCGTGCCTATGTCGCCGAGTTCGAACGACGGGCCGTGCTCGCCGAGTCGGAGCGCCTCGCCCTGGCCAAGGTCGCCGTCGCCGAGGAGCGGGCGCGCATCGCCCGGGAGATCCACGACGTCCTCGCGCACAGTGTGAGCGTGATGGTGCTGAACGCCGAGGGCGGCAGGCTGATGCGGCAGGTCGACCCCGCAGTCGTCGACCGCACGCTCGGCGTCATCAGCGCGACCGGCCGTGAGGCACTGGGCGAACTGCGCCGGCTGCTGGAGGTGCTGCGTACCCCCGACGCGGACGCCCCGATCGGCGACTCGGGCTCCGGTGCGGCTGCCGAACACCTCGCGGCCGATCTGCGGCGACTGGTCGAACGCCTCAACACGAACGGCAGACGCGCCCTGCTGGACCTTCGCGGAGAGCGCGGCGGCCTTCCGGCGGATCTCACTGCGCAGACGTACCGCATCGTGCAGGAGGCGCTCACCAACGTCGTCAAGCACGCGCCCCCGGACGCCACGGTTCATGTGCGGGTCGACACCGGTAGGCAGGGCCCCGGGCGGCTGGTTCGCGTCAATGTGGAGAACTCAGCCGGAGCCGTCGGGCGTCCCGTCCCACTGCTCCCGTCCGGTCGCGGACTCATCGGCATGCGTGAGCGCACCGCCCTCTACGGTGGGCGCGTCCACGCCGGGCCCACACCTGACGGCGGCTACCGGGTCGCCGCGACCCTGCGCCCTGCCGGGCCCGAGTCCACGGGGGCGACCCCATGAGCGACCCGCCCCCGGGCTCCGAGCACACCGTGTCACCGTCCCGGGTACTGATCTGCGACGATCAGGAGCTGATCCGGATGGGGCTGCGCATGGTCGTCGACAGCCAGCCCGATCTCACCGTGGTGGGCGAGGCCGCCGACGGTGACGCGGCGATCGCCGGTGTGGCCGCCCTGGAGCCGGACCTCGTCCTGATGGACGTCCGCATGCCCGGTGTGGACGGACTCGCGGCGACCGAACACCTCTGCGCGCAACCCGACGGGCCCCGCATACTCGTCGTCACCACCTTCGACCTCGATGAGTACGCCTACGCGGCGCTGCGTGCCGGCGCGAACGGCTTCCTCGTCAAGGACGCCCCCGCCGAGGAGATCCTCGTGACCGTCCGGGCGGTACTGAGGGGCGAGGTCATGGTGGCGCCGTCGTTGACCAGGCGCCTGGTCGAACGCTTCGTCCTGCACGCCCCCGCGTCCGTGTCCGCCCAGCGTGGCCGCCTGGCGGCCCTCACCGAGCGGGAACGGGACGTCCTTGCCCTGGTGGCCCTGGGACTGGCCAACGGCGAGATCGCGGGCCGTTTGTTCGTCGGGGAGACGACCGTCAAGACCCACCTCGGCCGGATCCTGACCAAACTCGGTCTTCGGGACCGTATCCACGCGGTGATCTTCGCCTACGAGAGCGGGCTGGTACGGGTTGGCGACTGAGCGGCGACGGACATCCCACGACCGCGGCCAGCGTGTCCGGAACCCCTAGGTCGTGCCGGGGGCGAGCAACCGGCGGATGCGCTCGTATTCGGCGGCCATCTCCGCTGTGGCGAGGATGTCGTCGAGGTCGGCGGAGACCTCGTGGTCGACGTCCTCGACGGAACGGATGGCGAGTTCGTAGAGCTCGCCGCGCCGGTTCTGCTCCAGATAGCTCTTCCAGTGCGCCAACGCGGTGATGGCGGTGAGGACTCCGGTGTCCAGATCGTCATCGATCAGGATGCCGGCGTAGATCGTCGCGAGCGCGTCGCGCAACTCGGGGGCGCTGATCGTCAGGACGTTCGCGCAGGCGGTGGTCAGTGCTGCCCGCGCCTCTTCGGTGAGTTCGTCCTCGGCCGCACCGCGCAGAAGCTCCGGCCGCACCAGACGGGTCACCGTCTCCTCTCCGAAGGCACGAACACTGTCCTCGGTGGCATCGACGATCAACTGGAGAATGCCGTCCTCGAGTTCGCTGTACTTCACGCCCGCAGTTTAAGCGGGGTGGGACGGCTCCCGGGAGTCGGTGGAGACGCCGCAAGAACGTGACGGACTGTCAGGTCCATTGGTCCTTGCGGCACCTGGAACCAATCACTCACTCACGGCGGGTTCAGCTGAAGACGAAGGGCCCGGGTGTCTGGGCGGCGTTTGACGTACAGGTGACGGAGATGCCGAAGATGACCATCTTCAGTGAGCCCTTGTAGAAGTCGAGGCTGTCGCCGACGGCCACGGTGCCGGGAAGCGGGCCGACGGTGACCGAGCCGCCTGCGGGGATGGCCGGGTTGACGGTGCCGCTGAACACGCGGTTGGCGCCGGTGGAGTTGGTCATGGTGAGCGTGGAGCTGATGGAGTTCGCCGAGAGGGCGAGGGGTGTGGTGATGGCGGTGGAGCTGAGGGTGATGGTGGCTGAGGTGCTGCTGACCTGGGTGGCGGTCAACGTGGCGGTGCCGCCGCCGAAGATGCCGCAGGCGGCGGTGATGGTGGCGGAGCTGGGGGTGACGGCGGCGGATGCGGTGGGTGCGAAGGCCAGCGTCGTGGCGGCGATGGCCGCTGCCGTGACTGCCGCACCTGTGGTCAAGCGTTTCATGGGGATCGTGTTCCCTTCCCGTTGGTGGGAGTGCCATGTGTGGGATGGCGACCCCGGGCCGGGTGGGTGCGGGCACACTGCGGGGGATCGGATCTGACGGTCCGTCGGTTCTTGCGATCCCCATTGATACGCCGGTGACACGGAGCGGCAAGTTGAAATCTGGCCGACTGTGTTCCAGGACGGGCGGGTGCCGGGCCGGAGGGGGCGCCGAGGAGAGTCGCGTGGCGTGCGAAGTGAGTCCTTGGGATGCCTCTTGATGATTCATCGGATGAATGTGTTGACGTGGCCGTGGATCGCGCATAGAACATGTGCGGTTCGACCGGTAAGGGCAGGCAAGTTAGCGATGGCCACTCCGAGGAGTCGTTCGATGTATGCGAGATTGATCAGATGTCTGCTGCCTCTCCTGCTGCTCCTCGGGCTGGTGGCGGGAACGTCGCCCGTGGTCGCCGCGTCGGCGCCTGCGGCTCCCGCTGACTTAGCCGCGCCTCTCTCGGCCACACCACCCATGGGGTGGAGCAGTTGGAGCGCGCTGCGCGAAGGCAGCGGACTGACCCAGGACGGGATCAAGGCTCAGGCGCGGGTGATGCACGACGAGTTGCGGGGCTACGGCTACCGCTACATCAACATCGACGCCGGGTGGTCCGACCATCTGGACGCCTACGGGCGCAACGCCTGGGACACCACTCGATTCCCCAACGGGATCCCCGCTCTCGCCGCGTATCTGCACCGCTTGGGGCTCAAGTTCGGCATCTATCTCACGCCGGGCGTCCCGATCGAGGCGTATCAGAAGAACCTGCCGGTCCAGGGCACCGCGTACCACATGCAGGACATCGCGGACCCGACCCAGCCCGGCAACACCCACAACGACTCCTATCGCATCGACTTCGCGAAGCCCGGCGCGCAGGAGTACGTGCAGGGCTACGCCGACCTGTTCGCCTCCTGGGGCGTCGACTACATCAAGATGGACTTCGTCGGCCCCGGCGGCGGTCTCGTCCCCGCCGACAACCGCCCCGAGATGCGGGCGTGGCACCAGGCGATCGTGGCCACCGGCCGTCCGATGCACCTGGAGCTTTCCAACTCGCTGAGCATCGCCGACGCCGCCACCTGGCAGGCCACCAGCAACGGCTGGCGCACCGGCGGCGACATCGAGTGCTATTGCGGCGTCAACGGATCCAGTACCCCGTTGACCAGTTGGCAGCGGATGGCGGCCCGGTTCGACCAGGTCGCGGCCTGGCAACCGTTCGGCGGCTCCGGCGCGTTCAACGACTACGACTCGATCGAGGTCGGCAACGGCGGCGAGGGCGGGCTGACCCCCGACGAGCGGCAGACCCAGTTGAGCCTGTGGTCGCTGGCCTCCTCCCCGTTGCTCCTGGGCACGGATCTGACGAGGCTCGACGCTGCCGATCTGAGGCTGCTGGCGAATCGTGACGTGATCGCCGTGGACCAGGACGGGGTCAACGCCTACCGGGTGAGCAGGAGCGCGACCGCGCAGGTCTTCGCGAAAACGGAGCCGAACGGCGATGTGATCCTTGGGCTGTTCAACACCGGGTCCGTCGCACAGACCGTTTCCGTCGCCGCGGACGCGGCCGGCCTGTCCGCGTCCTCTTCGTACCGCCTCGACAACCTGTGGACGCACGAGGTCACCCGGTCCTCCGGCGCCACCGTCGCCGCCTCGGTCCCCGTGCACGGCGCGGCGCTGTTCCGGGTACGTCCGTGGGCCGCGGGCAAGGCGCCGGGGCGCCCGCAGACCGGCCTCACCGTGACCGCCCCCGGCACCCTGGGGACCGGTCAACAGGCCACCGTCAGCGCGGACTTCACCAACTGGGGCACCGTCGTCGCGACCGGTGTCCACGTGGCCCTGCCCGTTCCGAAGGGGTGGTCGGCCACCCCCGTCTCGCCCACCTCCTTCGCCGCCGTGGCGCCCGGCGCGACCGTCCGCGCCACCTACCGTGTCACGGCACCGGCGTCCATCACGCAGCTCTTCCCGACGGTCCGGCTCGACGCCTTCGCCCGCTTCCGCTGGAACGCCGGCACCGGGGCACGGGCCACCGGCTCGGCCGCCGGGCACACGTCGGTTCTGCTCGACCAGCCCGTCCGGGCTCCGTTCCACACCTTTTCCTCTTCGCCCGAGCCCGCGGACTTCTCGCAGGTCGGTTCCGCCCTCGGCATTCACGCGGCCGGAGCGGGCGTCTACGGGCCGAAGAACGAGTACGGCGCGCTGTACGTCCCCGGCGCGGAACACGACGGTTCCGTCACGACGGTTCGTGTCACCTGGCAGCGGTACCAGAACTCCGGGGCCAAGACCGGAATCATGGTGCGCAACGACATCACCGCCGCGAGCGACTCGCCCGGCTTCGTGACCGTGGGAGTGAGCGCGAAGAAGGGCTACTTCATGCAGTGGGACGCCGACGGCGACGGGCGGCTCGACGCCGGCACCGCGCCCAACGGCTCCGGCGTCGGCAAGCCCGTCCTGCCCAGTTGGGTCCGGCTGGTCCGCTCCGGGACCACCTTCACCGGCTACTACTCCACCGACGGCACCGACTGGACCCGGCTGAGTACCGCGGACGTTCCCTCCGCCACCCGTACCCAGGACGTCGGCCTCTTCGGCACCGCCGCCAACCCGGGTTACCCGAGCGAAGACGATTTCACCGACTTCACGACCAGCGGTTGACGGTCGCGCGGGGCGGTCACTTCGTCCAGTAGCGGAGGTTGCGGAAGCGTGCCTCGGCACGGCCGGAACCGTGGTTGTACACGCCGTTCTTGAAGTAGCGGGTGGCGGGACCCCGGTCGTCGACGGTCAGAACGAGGGCGTTGGCGAAGTAGACCTTGATGGTTCCGGTCCCGCTGCTCGCCTGGTGGGCGATCTTCACGTTGAACCAGGTGTCGTAGGCGCCGGTCTTGAGCACTGTGCCGTCGTAGCGGCGTACGGTGCCACCGCCCGTGTCGTAGATGTTGAGCATGATGTCGGTGGCGGGGGTGCCCGAGGGGTGGACGCTTCGCAGGATCTGGACGAAGGAGGCGCCATCGGTGCCGGAGGGGAGGTAGACGTCGGCGTCCCACATGTGGTTGCCGGTGGTGTAGTCGACCTTCCAGCGCATCTCCGTGCGCGGGTCGGTGGAACTGCCCTCCTGGAACGGCTCGTCGGTGGCGTACACCCACATGCGGTCGACACCGCCGCTGGAGCTGTGCCGGTCGCTGAGGTCCAGGTTCCAGGGCTTCTGCCAGCTGTAGCCGAACGAGGTCTGTGTCCAGCCGTCGGTCGGGGCGGCGGCCGGTGCCGCTTCGGCGGGCGAGGCCGGCGGCAGGGCGCGCGCGGCACCGCCGGCCAGCAGGCCGGCACCGGCCTGTATGAGTGATCTCCTGTTCATGGTGTGTCCTTTCGGTGGGGGAGCGGAGGCTGATGCCCTTCCGTCGGCGCGGTTGCCCGCCATGCCCGCGTTCGGCACGCCGAGGCGCTCGTGCAGGGGCAGTTGGCGCAGGCGGACGGTGAGTCGGTCGGTGCGGAACGAGGTCGGCGGGGCGGAGCACTGAGAGGTCGCAGGGTCCGAGTCATGGGGCGTGTGCAGGCTGCCCAGCAGGTTGGTGTCCGAGGGCACCCGTAGGGGGACCGGATCGCTCACGGCGTCCTCGTCGGCCGGGTGGCGGGGTCCGGGTTTTTCGGGGCGGTGGATTCCGGTGCGGCGATGGCCGTGTCGTCGATTCCGAGTGGCGCCGCGCCGAGCCGGTCGTGGACGCGGATGCCGTTGCCCGTGCTCCCAGGAGAGTGAGGAGCGAGAGCCGGATCGTGACCGTGCGCATGGGGGCGCCGTCCTTCCGGTTGGGGGGCGGCCGTGGGCCGAACACGGAATGCGCGGTGAGGAACGCGAACGCAGGAAACCGCGATACATCGGAGGAGTCAAGGGCTAAGGCGGGATTGTCAATGCGTACGTATTTTCCCAAATGGCCGTAAGTGTAGGGGCGTTAGGTGTGAAGCGGCATCGGTTGAGGTGATTGACAGGTGCCCGGGGCGTGCCTACGTTCCTCGATACACCCGATGTATCAGTGACTGTCAGTTCTGGAGGACGATGATGACCTCGCAGCCGGGGAAGCACTCGCCGCTGCCTCGCAGGGTCTTACTCGGCACCGCGTTGGGAGGTGCCGCGGGCGTGGCTCTGCCCGGTGGGACGGCCCATGCCGACGAGTCTCTACGTGCGGAGGGGGCGGCCGACGTCGCGTCGGCGGCCCGGGGCGGCAGAAGTCCCTGGAGACTCCGCGACACCATGCGTGCCGACGGTGCCTGGGAAGAATTTCTGCGGGGCCAGGATCTCTTGTGGAGCAGACTGCCCACCCTCTGGCACGAGGGACCGTTCCTGGGGGACGGCCAGCTCGGCAGCATGGTGTACCAGGAGCCAGGCACCAACCAGCTCCGCTTCACCGTCCAGCACGGCCGGGTCCAGGACCACCGGCCCGAGTTCGGCAGCGGCTGGGGCACCTGTCGCCTGCCGGTCGGCCACCTCACGCTCGAACCGGTCGGCACCATCACCTCCGTCGACTGGCGCCTGAGCCTGTGGAACGCCGAGCTCACCGGCACCGTCACCACCACCGCGGGCACGCTCACCCTCTCCGCCCTCATCCACGACGAGGTCTTCGCCGCCCGTGTGACGGCCGCCGGCGAGGAACGCGTCACCTGGACGTTCCACCCCGAAGAAGCACTCAGCCCCCGGCGCATCAGCGAAGCTCCGCCCGCGGGCTACACCGCCAACCCGCCCTGGACCACCCGGACTTCCGCCGACGGCACCGAGCAGGTGCTCCAGCCGCTCACCGGCGGTCAGACCGCCACCGCCTACCGCCGCACCGGCCACGACCTGCTGCTCAGCGTCGGACACAGCTCGCCCTCCGACACCGCCGCCGCAGCCGCTTCGTTGCGAAATCTGCGGCGCGCGGCCTCGTACAGCGCCCTCAGGCGACGGCACACCCAGTGGTGGCACACGTTCTACCGCAAGAGCTTCGTCTCGTTCCCCGATCAGCGCCTGCAGAGTTTTCACTGGATCCAGCTCTACAAAGTCGCCTCCGCCAGCCGCTCCGGCGGCCCCGTCATGGCCACCTCCGGGCCGTGGCTGGAGCCCACGCCCTGGCCCGCGGTCTGGTGGAACCTCAACGTCCAGTTGGAGTACTGGCTCATCCACGGCTTCAACCACCCCGAGCTGGACTCGCTCGCCACCACGCTGCGGCAGAACCAGGAACAGCTGGCCGCCAACGTGCCCACCGCCTACCGGGCGGACAGCTCCGGTATCGGCCGCAGTTCCGACATGTTCGCCAACCGTGAAGTGGGCCGACCGGGAACGGGCGCCGAGACCGGCGACCTCACGTGGGCGCTGCACAACGTGTGGCTGTCCTACCGGCACTCCATGGACAAGGCACTGCTGCGCGACACCATCTATCCGGTGCTGCGCCGGGCGATCAACTACTACCTGCACTTCCTCGCCCCGGCCGGCGACGGCAGACTCCACCTGCCCAGCACGCTCTCGCCCGAATACCCCGTCGTGCCGCCGCAGGACACGAACTACGACCTGGCCCTGATCCGCTGGGGCTGCCAGACGCTCATCGAGTCCGCCGAACTGCTCGCAGTCGACGACGAGTTGATCCCACGGTGGCAGGAGGTGCTGGCCAGGCTCACGCCGTACCCGGTCGACGACAACGGCTTCATGATCGGCGCGGACACCCCGTACGCGCAGTCCCACCGGCACTACTCGCACCTGCTGATGGTGTATCCGCTGTATCTCGTCAACTGGGACCAGCCCGGCAGCCGCGACCTGATCGCGAAGTCGGTGGCCCACTGGCACGCGCTGACCGGCGCCCACCGGGGCTACAGCTACACCGGGGCCGCCTCCATGTACGCGATGACCGGCGACGGCGACACCGCGATCACGTACCTGAGGAAGTTCTTCGACCCCACCACCCGCTACCCCTGCCGAGCCAACACGCACTACACCGAGGCCGGTCCGGTCATCGAGACGCCGCTGTCCGCCTCGCAGTCCCTGCACGACATGTTCTGTCAGAGCTGGGGCGGCGTGCTCCGCGTCTTCCCGGCGGTCCCGTCCTCCTGGGCGGACGTCACCCTGCACGACTTCCGCACCCAGGGCGCCTTCCTGGTCAGCGCCGTACGAAAAGCCGGGGTGACCCGGTTCATCAGGATCAGAAGCCTGGCGGGCGAGCCGCTCAAGCTCCGGCACGGCCTCACCGGGACTCTCACCGTGCTCCTGGACGACGGCACTCGCGCCCGCACCCACGATCTGGGCGACGGCACCCTCGCCATCGACCTTCCCCGGGGCCGTGAGGTGCTCGTCCACGCCGGTTCCCGTCCCGATCTCGCCATCGCGCCCGTCGCCGTGAGTGAGCCGGGGCCGCCCTGGGGTCTGCCGTAGCGGACCCGAGGGTGTGCAAATCTGTCGCCGGCTCCGAGGCGGTCCACCGGACCTGCCTCGGAACCGGCGATACGCACGCCGCCCTGTACCGCTCGTCAGGGCCTGATGGTCAGCCAGTCCAGCTGCGCCACTCGGCCGTTGCCCTTCGCCACGACATACAGGTCGTGCGATCCGGTGACCGCGTGCTTCAAGGTCACGGACCGCTCCTGCCAGTCGCCGGTGCCGCTCAGCGGTATCTCCGCCGCCACGCGACCGTCCGGCTTGTCCAGGCGCAGCTGGAGGGAGCAGCCGCCTTCGCAGGCAGGGACGAGGCGCGCGGTGAGGTGTGTGCCCCTGAGGTCGGCCTCGCGGAAGCCCGCCCGGTCGCCGCCCCGAAGGTTGATCGAGGCGGTACCGCGGTCCGCTCCCCGAACCTCCGTGGCCTGCTCCGCCTGGAGGGTCGAGGAGCCGTCGGGCCCGTCGCCGTACAGCCGGATGTCGTTGACGACCCAGGGGGCGGGCCCGCTCGCGGTGAGCGTGATGCGCACATAACGGGCGGTGGTCTGCCGGTCGAGGACCGCGTCCTGGGTGAAGGATCGGCCGGAGACCCGGGCGAGGGGTTCGCCCCAGTGCGTGCCGTCGCGGCTGACGGAGACCGTGAAACCGTA
Organism: Streptomyces sp. NPDC101776; assembly: GCF_044766845.1. Taxonomy (NCBI): domain Bacteria; kingdom Bacillati; phylum Actinomycetota; class Actinomycetes; order Kitasatosporales; family Streptomycetaceae; genus Streptomyces; species Streptomyces sp. NPDC101776. Next base: position 28,043 of record NZ_JBIWMV010000038.1, read on the forward strand.
CGGCTGGCCGTTGGTGTCGCGGCCCGCGTCGAGGGAGAGCCTGCCGAAGGTCTTGCTCTCGCCGAAGTCGACGGTCAGGGACTGGCCGGCGGTCTGCGGAGAGCTGCCCGTCCAGCGGGTGTTGATGTCTCCGTCGACGGTGGCGGACGCGTCGCTGGCGTCGCTCGCGGTGGCGGTCCAGTTGCCGTGCCGCACCCGCTCCTGGCAGCCGGGCAGATCGCAGCCGGCCGACCAGATCGGTGCACCGAACTCGTAGGCGCCCTGGTCGGGAGCGGCGCCCAGGACATCGGTGGTGACGCCGTCGACCACTTCACCCGCGTCGATGGCGGGCGAGAGCGGCCTCAGCCACAGTTCACCGTTGACGGCGTCCGTATAGCCAGGCTTGTCGCTGATCAGGTTGGAGCGGACGACCGGCGGCGGGTCGCCGACCTTCGTCGCGGTGACCGGCTTGGGTCCGACGATGTTGCTGAAGTAGGAACCGGACGCGTCCGTGGCGCCGCCGAGGGCGGTCGAGGCGACGTTGATGCCCACTCCGTAGCTGGAGTTGTGGTCCTCGTTGGCGATGCTGGGGCCGGTGTGGCCGTTGAAGTAGACGCCCCTGCTTCCGGTGTTCCAGGCGACGTTGTGGTGCAGCCGGAAGTGGTTGGAGTAGTTGTCGACGTAGTAGCCGTTCTGGCCGTCGGCGTCGTGCGCGGTGTTGTGGTCGACGGAGGTGCCGGAGCCGTTGAGGCTGCAGCAGACGTAGAACGGCGAGCCGTCGCGGGAGGTGCGCATCGCCTCGGAGATGTCGTTGTAGGCGATGCGGTTGTCGTGGAACTCGGTGCCGTTGAGCTGCCATGCGGTGTCGATGGCCGCCCGTCCGGTGCGCCGGATCGTGTTGTGGGTGACCGTCTGGCTGTTGCCGTTGATCTCGATGCCAGGGGTGTAGCTGCCCATCCAGCCGACGTCGTGGATGTAGTTGTCGGTGACGGTGTTGCCGGTGCCCCGGACCAGGACCCCGTCGCCGGCCGACTGCGCGATCTCGCTGTTCCTCAGGGTGTTGCCGCTGCCGAGGATCTGCACGCCGGAGTCGAGGATGCGGGAGGCGACGATGTTGCCCTCGAACGGCGGGACCGCGAGATCGCCGTCCGGTGGCATGGGCAGCGTGGAGAACTCGGAGATGTACGTGGCGTGCAGCCCGTCGACCACAACTCCCGTACTGGAGACGCCCGTTCGCAGGGAGGTGCCCCACAGGCTCAGGCCCCGCACGGTGACGTACGAGCTGTTGGTGAGGTCGACGCCCCACAGCCGGTGCTTGGCCGTCACCGTGTGTCCGGCGAGGCCGCCCCTCGGCGGGACCATGTACAGCCGGTGCGCGGTCTTGTCGTAGTACCACTCTCCTGGCTGGTCGAGGGCGGCCCTGGATCCCACGAGGTAGTAGTTGCGGTAGGTCTGGTTGCCCATGCACAGCGGCGGGCAGCGGTAGTTGCCGCCCTTGAAGTCCAGTTCGCCCGGTCCGGTCGTGGTGACCGTGCCGGTCTGCTGCGCCCACGGGTTGGAGCCCGCCCACAGGTGCACGGTGGCGCCGGTCCAGTCGGCGTCGGGCAGGTCGCTGTCGTCGATGTGCTGGTCGGTGGAGGTGGTGTCGGCCTCGGCCCAGGTGGCGTTCAGCGGATCGGCACCCGAGTTGGGCCAACGGCCCTCCGCGGCACGGGTGTTGTCCAGGAACACCGCGTTGAAGTCGGGGTCGGGCGGCAGGTCGGTGTCTGCGGCGACCAGTCCGCCGCCGGCGTCCTTCCAGCCGGTCACCTGATCGGTCCCGTCGACGGTCACCGGTCCGTCGCCGTAGGCGGCGATCGTGATCGGGGCGTCCTTCGTGCCGGAGGGCGGGGTGAGTTGTTCGCGGTAGGTGCCGTGGTGGATCAGGCAGGTGTCGCCGGGGCGGACGCGGGCGAGGCAGGCGCCGATGGTGCGCAGCGGGGTTGTCGGCGTGCCGTGTGCGTGATCGCTGCCCTGGGGGGACACGTGGTAGGTGTGGCCGGACGGTGCGGCGTCCGCGTGGGCCGGGAAGGCCAGTAACGCGGTCACGGTCGCCAGTACGGACAGGTGTCTGAGTCTCAAGTCCCGTCTCCGATCGTCGGTCGTGCGGTGGGCGTTGGCTGCGCGATGGTGGGGAGAGGCGTGGTAGTCGGGGGATCCCGCCAGGCCGTCTCGGCTTCGTCACCGCTCGGGGCGCCGAGCACGGCACACCTCAACCAGTGCTCGCCGGGCGGGAGTTGGCCGATGAGCATGGGCAGCGCGGTGCGTCGGGCGAGGACGTTCGTGCCGGGGAGGCAGTCGAGGATCCGGCCCTCGCGTCGGCCGTCGAGGTCGCGCAGTCCGGTGAGTCCCGCCGGGGCCGCCGCCCTTGCGTACGTCGGCCCGGTCGCGCGGTCCGGGCCCGCGTCCCGGTCGACGGCGAAGCCGCCCTCGGCGGTGTGCAGGGCGCGAGCGGTACTGATGTGGTGGGTGCGCACATGCCAGGGCGCGGCGGCCGTCAGCCAGGTGGTGATCTCCACGTCTGGCCAGGGGTGCCAGGTGCTACGGACCGTGTCCGGCGTGACCGTGGGATCGGCCGGCTCCTCGCGCACCCGGTAGTGCGACCCGCCGTCGTCGCTCAACGCCAACATCGAGTCGTGGGCGCCCTGTTCGAGCCCGAGCGTGCCGCCCGGCAGGCTGAAGCCGAAACGGGTCGAGTACGCGAACTTGGCGTACTTCTCGGCTCCATGGCGTATCCACCGGTGGTGCTGGCGTCCGGCGAGCAGGGTGACGTCGCCGGATGTCCGCATGAGTACCGCCCCGGCGTGCCGCTGGGCACTGACCGCGGGCAGTGCGGGAGCCGGTTCCTCCGGCGCGGTCCAGAACGCGTGCCGCACCGGCAGCGCGAGCGGCAGATAGGCCTTGAGCGACCAGTAGGGGGAGCCGAACGCGTTGTACTGCTCGGCCAGCGCGGGCTGCGGATAGCCGTAGCCGATGGACAGCAGGCCGTCGGGCCCGGTCACCGGCCGTCCGCGCCACCAGCGCAGATGTCGTAGCAGATAGCCCTTGACCTGGCCCCACGGCAGTGTGTCGACGCCCGCGAACGGTAACGCGCCCCAGAACGCGGCCTGCGCCCAGCGGTAGGTCAGGCTGCGGCCGTACGGGACGGCGGCACCGTCGTCGGCGAACCAGTGCCGGAAGTCGCCGGCGAAGCGGGCCGCCCGTTCCTTGAAGCGGTCTCCGCCCGTGAGGGTGTCGTGGAGCAGACCGTAGAAGTGCATCGCCCACGGGACGTAGTAGTCGCGTCGTTCGGTGGGTCCGTCCGCGTACCAGCCGTCACCGAGCCAGAAGGTCTCCAGACGGTCCAGGCGCGCGGTGGTCAGTGAGCGGTCGTAGGGCACCCCCACCCGGTCGAGGCCGAGGCCGATCAGTACCGGGAAGAAGAGCCAGTTGTTGTCGGAGGTCGCGCGGGGCAGCGCGCTGAGCAACCAGCGTGCGAGCCGGTCGCGTTCGAGGCCGCTCAGCGGGTCCCACCACTGCTCCGGGGCGAGCGCGAGCGCGAAGCCGATGGCCGCCATCTCGACGATGCGCTGGTCGTGGTCGGTCGGCTCGCCCCAGTACTCGGGGTGCGCCGGGTCGCTGCCGTGGGCGAGCCCCTGGACCCACAACTCGGCGTGCGGTACGTCCAGTTCGCCCGCCGCGAGGGGTGCGAGCCCCCACAGGGGCCGGGCGAACGCCTCCAGTTCGGCCGCCGTGTCGTCGTGGATCGCGGTGTTCACGCCGAGCCGTACACGCGCCCGGCCCGTGCTGAAGCGGGACGTGACGGGCTCAATCAAGTCCCTTACTTCGCAAGCGAGTTCGGTGCGTGCGTCGTCTATCAAGTCCTCCCCGTCCATCAGCCCTTCTCCGCTCCGGCCAGCAGCCCGGTGCGCAGGAAGCGCTGGGCGAGGACGAATCCGATGAGTAGCGGTGCGCAGGCCACGAGTCCGGCGAGGGCCGCCTCCGGCTGGTGGATGTTGAGGTCGGCGAAGCCGCTGGAGTTGTTGACCGCGCCGGTGGACTGCAACAGGGACATCAGGCCGAGTTGGAGGGTGAAGGTGCGGTCGTCCGAGAGCATCACGAAGGGCAGGAAGAAGTCGGTCCAGCAGCGGACGAAGCCGAAGAAGGCGATCAGCGCGATGGCGGGGCGCGCCAGTGGTACCGCGACGGACCAGAACAGCCGCAGTTCGCTCGCCCCGTCGATGCGTCCGGCGTCCAGCAGGCTGTCGGGCACATTGGCCTGGAAGTGCAGGAAGGCCAGGTAGACGCCGAAGGGGTAGAAGGACAGCGGCAGGATCACGGACCAGACGGTGCCGGTGAGGTTGATCGCCGACATCTCCAGATACAGCGGAAGCACCAGCGCGGCCGGGGGCAGGATCATCGTCACGATCGACAGGGTGAGAAGAGCACGGCGGCCGGCGAAGTCGTGTTTGGCCAGCGCGTAGCCCGCGGGCACGCACAGCAGCAGGGCGAGCGCCACGCTGACCGCCGCGTAGGCGATCGAGTTGCCGATCCACAGGGTGATCTCGCCGTCGTTGTACGACGTCAGATGCGACCATGCGGCGCCCACGTTGCCCAGCGACCCGAAGCCGATCGGTGAGCCGGTGGTCAGGTCGTCGGCCGTGCGGGTGGGGGCCAGCAGCAGCCACAGCAGGGGCAGTCCGAAGAAGACGGCCGCACCGAGCAAGAACAGGGCTCGGGCGCCGCGCGACAGAGCGGTCATCGACTCATTCACCGGGAATCGGGGGAGTGGGTGGCGTACATGCGCGTACGGGTGATCACGATCCACGCGGCCAGCACCCCGACGCCGAGCATGGCCAGCGACAGCGCGGCGGCCTTGCCGAAGTCGCCGTCCTGGGTGGCGTAGACGTAGGCGAGCTGGTTGACGGACCAGGTGGGGCTGATCTGGCCGGGAGCGCCGGTGGACAGCACGGTCGGCTCGACGAACACCTGGCTGCCGGCGGCGAAACTGGAGATCAGGACGAAGGCGACGTAGGTGCGGACCATGGGCAGCTTGACGTGCCACATGGTCCGCCAGGCGGAGGCGCCGTCGACCTGTGCGGCCTCCAGGACGTCCTTCGGGAGGGCGTTGAGCGCCCCGTAGAGCACCACGATCCAGCCGCCGGCGTGCACCGCGACGCCCATCACGGTGAGGACGGCGATGAGGCTGGTGCCGGACAACGCGTCCGTGGCGCTTGTGACGTCCATCAGTTTGAGCAGGGGTGAGAAGGGGCTGCTGTCCGGGCTGACCATGAACAGCCACAGCAGGGCGGCGGCCGAGCCGGTGACGGCGCCGGGCAGGTAGTAGACGAGTTGGAGGACGCTCGTCGTGCGGCCGGGGCGGGCGTGCAGGGTGAAGGCGAGGGACAGGACGGTGAGCAGCAGGATGGGCAGCCACAGCAGGAGATACGTCGTCACGTGGGCGGTCGCGTCGGCGAGCCGGTAGTCGTGGAAGACGGCCGTCCAGTGGCTGCCGGAGAGGGAGCCGTCCTCGACGAAGGAGGTCCACAGGGCGTAGCCGGCGGGCGCGAGCCCGAACACCGCGAGGAACACCGTGTAGGGGCCGACGAGGATCCAGACGGCTGCGGTACGGGAGAGGCGTCGGCGCCGGCGGGCTGCCACCGGCCGAGCGACGGAGGCCACGGGCGGGCGGGTTGACGCGAGCGTCCTCATCCGACCGTGTACCCGGTGGTCTTGGCCGCCGCTTCCAGCTTGTCCTGCCAACTCCCCAGGGAATCACGGAGGTTGCCGCCGGAGTCGACCGCTTTGACGAAGGTGTCGTTGAAGCTGCTCTGCCAGTCGGCCTCGAAGCGGACCGCGCCGAAGCCCGGCCGCAGCGCGTTGGCCGCCGCGGTGAGGGCCGGCATCGGGTCGGAGGCGTAGTACGAGTCCTTCGACTTGGCCTCGCCCCACTTCTTCGCGGCTGCCGTGAAGGCGGGGTAAGTGGGCTGCTTCGCCTGGAGGTTGATGTCGGTGGTCATCCAGCGCACCAGGTCCGCGGCCTGCTGGGTACGTCCGTCGGCGTGCGAGGAGACGAGGAAGGCGCCGCCGCCGACCTGTCCGGCGTACGGCTTGTTCTCGCCGGGCCAGGTGGGCATGGGGGCGGCGGCGATCCGGCCCGCCGGCACCTTGAAGGCGGGCGCGAACATGAAGTCGCCGAACCAGGCCGGGGCCGGCAGCATGAGGATCTTGTCGCTCTTGCCGAACTTCGCGAAGCCCGGGTCGATGGGCACGACGCTGGTGACGGCCTTCTTGCGGGCGAGCGGCTGGAGCAGATCGGCGACCCGGGTGCAGTCGGACCGGCCGAGGTCGATGTGGACCTTTGTGAGGCTGAGCGTGTCGCGGGTGGGGCAGCCGCTGCTGCCGAAGTAGATGCCGGCGCCGTACTTGCCGTTGACGGCTCCGACGATGGTGCCGGGGTGCTCCGAGGCCGCCTTCAGACCGGTCTTCTGGTAGTCGGCCCAGGTCTTGGGGACCTGGTAGCCGTATCGCTTCATCAGTTTCGCGTCGTACCACAGGACGGTGGGGGCGATGTCGTTGCGCAGGCAGTACGTCTTGCCGCCGAAGGTGCAGGTGTCGAGTGAGCCGGGGGTGAAGCCGTCGCGGACGGACTTGGGGACCAGGTCGTCGAGCGGGGCCGCGTAGCCGAACCGCGCGCTCGCGAGCGTTGCGGCCTCGGCCGGGTTGGCGAGGAAGACGACGTCGGGCCAACCGCTTTTGGTGCGGTTGGCGAGCGAGATCTTGGTGGGCACGTAACCCGCGTCGGGCGGGATGGTGACGATGCGCATCTTCACGTCGGGGTGGGCCTTCTTGTACTGCTGGGCCGCGGGCATACGGGTGTTGTCCACCCAGACCAGTAACTCGCCCCTGCCGGCGCCCGAACGGCTGCCGCCGCCGGTGCCTCCGCAGCCGGAGAGCACCAGACCCAGGGCCGCGGCCACGGCCAGGGGAGCCATGTGCCAGCTCTTCATGAGGAACCACCTTTTCGCCGAGGAGCCCTACTCCGGGAACAGGTATTGCGATACTTTTCGCAAAACTCGATCGCCCGGCAACGTAGGAGATTCATCCGATGACGTCAACGGTTCGGACGGGATCCAGCGACGGAAGGCGACGCACGTTGGCGGAAATCGCTGACCAAGCGGGAGTATCGGTGTCCACCATCTCCAAGGTGCTGCACAAGAGATCCGATGTATCTGCGGAGACTCGCGCCAAGGTGCAGCGGCTGCTCGAACAGCACGGTTACCTGGCGAAACACCACCCGGCCGCCACCACGGCCCCACCCGGCGGCCTGATCGACTTCGTCATCAACGAACTGGACAGCCCCTGGGCGGTCGAGTTGATCCGGGGCGCGGAGGACGTCCTGCACGACGCGGGCATGGGGCTGGTGGTTTCCTCCACCCACGGCCGGACCAGACGTGCCCGTCAGTGGTTGGACTCGCTGGCCACCCGCTCCACCCGCGGAGCGATCCTCGTGGTGCCCGAACTGACCCCCGAGCAGCACGAGGAGTTGGGCCGCCTCGGCATCCCCTACGCACTCGTGATGCCGATCGACGAACCGGCGCCGGGCACACCGTGGGTGGGCGCGACCAACTGGCCCGGCGGACTGGCGGCGACGCGGCACCTCATCGACCTGGGCCATGAGCGCATCGCCATCATCAGCGGCCCGGAGCGTCGGCTCACCTCACGGGCACGGGTCGACGGGTACCGCTCGGCCCTGGCGGAGGCGGAACTGCCCTTCGACCCCGGGCTGGTGCGCTACGGCGACTTCACCCACGGCCTCGCGTACCAACACGCCCTGGAACTCCTGGCGTTGCCCGACCGTCCGACGGCGATCTTCGCCGGCAGCGACCACCAGGCGCTGGGTACCTACCGGGCCGCCGCCGAACTGGGCCTGCGCATCCCGGCCGACGTCAGCGTGGTCGGCTTCGACGACCTGCCCTTCGCGGACTGGGTCACCCCACGCCTGACGACGATCCGCACCCCCCTTGCCGACATGACCGCCCTCGCGGCCCGGATGGTGCTGCGGTTGTTGTCCGGCGAACAGCCGGAGACGACGCGGGTGGAGGTGGCGACGGAACTGGTGGTGAGGGAGAGCACCGGACGCCGGTGAGGACGAGGGGGCCGCGACTGTGCGCATGCTGCTGAGAGGTCCGGCTGCGGCTCGGCTGAGGGTGCGGTCGTTTCTGCTGCGTCCCGGTTGACGGGGATCGTTCGGATGGCGCTCATGGTGGGAGGGCCGACGCTCACCCGTTCGGGATCGGAGGCACTCCGTCGCGGGTACGGTGTTCCGCGCGGTCGATCTCGACCCCGTACCGGTGTCGCCGGCGTGGGACCGGGCTTCGAACCTGGGCGGGAGGCGGACCGCGCTCCAAGGCGGACGGTCGGTCAGCCCAGGCGCCTCGACGCACGCTGGAGCAGTGTCCGCAGCAGGGCCGTCTCCTCGGTGCCGAGGGCGGTCGCGATGTGATCCTTTTCGTGTTCGACCGCGGCGGTCCAGCGGGGGAGTGCCTCGGCTCCCCGGTCCGAGGCGAAGACCAGGACGCGCCGCCGGTCGGTGTCGTCCACGCGGCGCAGGACGAGGCCGAGGGAGACCATGCGGTCGACGACCTTGGTCAGCGTCGGGGCTGTCAGCAGGGCGACTTCGGCGACTTCGGCCATGGCGTGGCCGGTGCCGTCGCCCAGGAACGACAGCACGCGCCACTCCTCGAGCGTCGCGCCCTCCGCCTTCAAGGCCTCACCGAGTCGTTGGACGACGCTCCGCTCCACGAGCGTGAGTGCTCGTGCCAAGTCGAGTTCGGATACGGCCGCCGGGGTCGTGGTCATCGCCCTGCCCAGTGTCGTCGTGGTGTGGGGGTGGACTGCGGCGGTGGCGGTCGTGCGCGCTCGCGCCGCAGAAGGGGTTCATCGTGGAGTGGCTCCACGATACAGTCATTTCCTTATCGCCGTGAAATATTCTCGTAGCAACCAATCGCTAGTGTGAGCCCTATGATCGAGAAGGCGTCTGTCCGGCTCGGCTCTCCGGCAGGCCGGACCCGGGACGCGCTGGACGTCGCCCTGGTGATACCGCTCCAGGGGCCCGCCGGGATCTTCGGGCCGTCCTGCGAGTGCTGCGCGCGGCTCGCGGTCGAGGAGGTCAACGCCGGCTCCGGCGTGCTGGGCAGGGAGTTGCGACTGGTCCTCGTCGACGGCGGGGCGCCGCCCGAGCAGGTGGCGACCGAGGTCGACGCGCTGGTCTCCGGCGGTGTCGTCGACGCGGTGGCCGGCTGGCACATCTCCGCCGTCCGTGAGGTCGTGGCGCCGCGCATCGACGGCCGTGTGCCGTACGTCTACACCGCCCTCTACGAGGGGGGAGAGCGGTCACCCGGCGTGTTCCTGACCGGCGAGACCCCGGGCCGTCAACTGCGGCCCTCACTGCGGTGGTTCGCCGGTGAACTCGGCATCCGGCGCTGGACGATCGTCGGCGACGACTACGTCTGGCCCCGCTCCTCCGCCCGCGCCGCCCGCCGCTACCTGCGTGAGCTGGGCGGCGAGGTCTGCGACGAGATGTATGTCCCGCTGGGCACCAAGGACTTCGGTCCGGTCCTGGCCCGGGTCGCGGCCAGTGACTGCGAGGCCGTCCTCATGCTGCTGATCGGCGACGACGCCGTGCTCTTCAACCGCGCGTTCACCGCCGCCGGACTCGACCGTGACCGCATCCGGTTCAGCTCGCTGATCGAGGAGAACGTCCTGCTGGCGACCGGGCCGGAGAACACCCGGGGGCTGATGACCGCCGCCGGCTACTTCGAGGACCTGCCCACCGCCTCCGGCCTCGACTTCGCCGCCGCGTACGGCCGCCGGTTCGGCCCCGCGGCGCCGGTGCTCAACAGCCTCGGCGAGTCCTGCTACGAGGGCGTGCGCATGCTCACCGAGCTGCTGAGCCGGGCGGGCGGCGCCGACATGGAGAGGATCCAGGCGACCGCCGAGGGCCTTGAGTACGAGACTCCGCGCGGCACCGTCCAGATCCGCGACCGCCATCTGCGTCAGCGGGTGTTCCTCGCCGCGGCCGACGGGCTGCAGTGGGACGTGCTCCAGCAGCTGCCGTAGGCGACACCTCGACACCTCGACACCTCGGCGCCTTCAGCCTTTTACGCGCACGTAACACGGTGAACTCTTGCCCAATTGCTTCGGATGGAAATACTTTTTTCTCGAAGCTTTCGGAAGTGAGTTCTCCATGGCGACATACCAGTACCGCTGCCCGGGCTGCGGTCCCTTCGACGTGACCCGTCCGATGGGTCGCGCCCTCCCCGAAGAGCAGTGCCCAACGTGCGGCCTCCACGGCCGCCGTGCCTTCACCGCCCCGATGCTCCCCCGCACCTCCGCCCCCCTGGCCCGAGCCCTCCAGTCCCAGGAGGCCAGCGCCCACGAACCGCGCGTCGTCACCGAGATCCCGTCGGCTCGCCGCCGCCCGGCCTCGCCCTCCGACCCCCGGCAAGCCCAACTGCCCAAGCCCTGACGCCTGTTGCCCGAACCCCCAGCCACCTGTTCTTGGAGGCAGTCCCATGCCCGAAGTCGTCTTCAGCGTCGACCAGGCCATGTCCATGCGCGACCAGAAGGTCCCCGGTCACAACCGCTGGCACCCCGACGTCCCGCCCGCCGTCACCGTGAAGCCGGGCTCGGAGTTCCGCATCGAGTGCCGGGACTGGACCGACAACCAGATCGGCAACAACGACTCGGCCAACGACGTACGCGACGTCGACCTCAGCCACGCCCACATGCTCAGCGGGCCCATCGCGGTGGAGGGCGCCGAACCCGGTGACCTGCTCGTCGTCGACATCCTCGACCTCGGACCCGTGCCGCAGTCGCAGGGCGAGGGATCGGGACAGGGCTGGGGCTACACCGGTGTCTTCGCCAAGGACAACGGCGGCGGCTTCCTCACCGACCGCTTCCCCGACTCGTACAAAGCCGTCTGGGACTTCCACGGCCAGCAGGCCACCTCACGCCACATCCCCGGCGTCCGCTACACCGGCATCACCCACCCCGGCCTCTTCGGCACCGCGCCCTCCGCCGAACTGCTGGCCCGCTGGAACGCCCGCGAGCAGGCCCTCATCGACACAGACCCGCACCGGGTGCCGGCGCTCGCCCTGCCCCCGCTGGCCGCGGGCGCCCTGGCCGGGACCGCGAGCGGCGAGACCGCCTCCCGCATCGCCGCCGAAGGCGCCCGCACCGTCCCGGCCCGCGAGAACGGCGGCAACCACGACATCAAGAACTTCACCCGCGGCTCACGGGTCTTCTACCCCGTCCTCGTCCCCGGCGCCCTGCTGTCCGGCGGCGACCTGCACTTCAGCCAGGGCGACGGCGAGATCACCTTCTGCGGCGCCATCGAGATGGGCGGCTACATCGACCTGCACGTCGACCTCATCAAGGGCGGCATGGAGAAGTACGGGGTCACCACCAACCCCATCTTCATGCCGGGCAACGTCGCACCGCAGTACACCGAGTTCATCTCGTTCGTCGGCATCTCCGTCGACCACGACACGGACACCAACCACTACCTCGACGCGACGATGGCCTACCGCAACGCCTGCCTCAACGCCGTGGACTACCTCACCACCTTCGGCTACAGCGGCGAACAGGCCTACCTCCTCCTCGGCTCGGCCCCGATCGAGGGCCGGATCAGCGGAGTCGTCGACATCCCGAACGCGTGCAGCACCCTCTACCTCCCCACGGCGATCTTCGACTTCGACATCAAGCCGACGGCCGAGGGACCGAGGAGGGCCGACCGCGGCCAGTGCGCCGTCACCTCCTGACACCGCGCTCTCCACCGTTCCCCCGAAAGGACACCCCATGAGTGAACAACTCACCTTCCAGCTGGGCGACTTCACCACCCAGCACGGTGCCACCCTGCGTGGTGCGACCCTCGCCTACACCACGTACGGCGAGCTGAACGCCGACAAGTCCAACGTGATCGTGTACCCCACCTGGTACTCCGGCCGGCACTGGGACAACGAGTGGCTCATCGGCTCCGGACTGGCCCTGGACCCCGAGCACTACTTCATCATCGTCCCCAACATGCTCGGCAACGGCCTGTCCACATCACCGAGCAACACCCCGCCGCCGTACGATCGCGCCCGATTCCCGCACATCACGGTGTACGACCAGATCGAGGCCCAGCACAAGCTGGTCACCGAGGAGTTCGGCATCGAGAAGATCGCTCTCGTGACCGGCTGGTCGATGGGCGCCGGGCAGACCTACCAATGGGCCGTCAGCCACCCCGAGATGGTCGAGCGGATCGCCCCCTTCTGCGGCTCCCCGCGCACCAGCCTCCACAACAAGGTCTTCCTCGAAGGCGTCAAAGCAGCACTGACCGCCGACGCGGTCTACAACGGCGGCTGGTACGACGAGAAGCGGCCGACCACCGGACTGCGGGCGCTCGCCCGGGTGTACGCGGGATGGGGCTTCTCGCAGGCGTTCTACTGGGAGAAGGAGTACGAGAAACTCGGCTACACCTCCCTGGAGGACTTCCTCGTCGGCTTCTGGGAGGGCTTCTTCCTCGACGGCCGTGACCCCAACAACCTCCTCACCATGCTCTGGACCTGGCAGAACGGCGACGTCGGGCTCACCCCCGGCTTCGACGGAAACACCGAGGCGGCGCTCGGCTCGATCCGGGCGACAACGCTCGACATGCCCGCCGAGAAGGACCTCTACTTCCCGCCGGAGGACGAGGCCTGGGCCGTCAGCCACATCGCCAGCGCCGAACTCCGCGTGATCCCCGGCATCTGGGGACACTTCGCCGGCCACGGCAGCAACCCCAAGGACACCGAGTTCATCGACACGGGTCTGAAGGAACTGCTGGCCAAGCCAGGGGGGCTGGCCTAGCCATGAACCTCGGACGGATCAGACTCCCGCACGAGGTCAGCGCCTCGATCGTCGCCTTCGCCACCGTCTTCCTGCTGATGAGCCCGCTCAAGATGCCGACCTGGGCCATCTTCATCACCTGGGCGGGAACGTTCCTCCAGGGCGGTCCGAGCCGCTCCAACGCGCTCGCCATGGTCACCGCGACCACCACCGGGGCAGGCTTCGGCGTGGTGGCCGTACTGCTCAACCGCGAGACAGGCACCATGTTCGGCACCGGCGCCTTCGCCCAGACCCTCGCCCTGGCCGTGGTGATCTTCGTCGTCAACGGCACCCTCCTGGCAACTGGCCGGCTCAAGCCCTTCGCTCTCATCCCGGGCATGTTCTTCGGCTTCGCCTCCCTCTTCGCCACCTACTTCGGCGGCTTCGGCTACGACGCCGGCCACCTGGGCGCCGCCTTCGTCAGCGCCGCCGCGATGTGCGCCCTGGGCCCCCTCTGCGCCACGCTCGGCCTGCGGTTGATGCTCGCACCCCCACCCACCGCACCCGAGCCCGTGGCGCAGTTCGAGACCGAGGAGGTGACCCCCTCGGTCAACGAGGCACCCGCGTGACACAACCGCTCGCGCCCACCACGGCGCAGGGCCGGCCGACCACCGGCCGGCCCTGCGCCGTCTCCGGGTAGGTTCGACGCACTGGCTGTGGACCGTGGCGACGAACTCACCATGTGCTTCGACTTCATCGGAATGCAGCGGATGCACCTGTCGATGGCACGAACGGAGGCAGGGCCACAGGCTGCCGCACCGCACGATCGCCCCGCCGCCCGGCGCGACGCCCACTGGGCCAGGTTCGTTCGCAACCACGACGAACTCACCCTCGACAAGCTGAGCGACGACGAACGCGCCGAGGTCTTCGCCGCTTTCGGCCCCGACAAGGACATGCGGCTGTACGACCGGGACCTGCGCCGCAGGCTGCCACCCATGGTCGACGGCGACCGGCGCCGTAGCGAACTCGCCTACAGCCTGCTCTTCACCCTGCCTGGCACCCCCGTGCTCTTTTCCACCGCCGAGCCGCATTCGGCTGTTCGTCGAGCGCTACCGGGAGGCTCCTGAGCTGGCCTGGGGCGAGTACCGCCTGGTGGAGACGGGGGAGCGCGCCGTGCTCGCCCACATCAGCGGCACGATCGACGGGGGGTCCTGGCCCTGCACAACTTCGCAGGCCGCCCCCTCACCGTACGGCTGCGGCTTCCGGACACCGAACCGGGTGGCAGGCTGAACGACCTTCTCGACGAGGACCACGCCCGACTCAGGTGTCCGACGACGGTCTGCTCCTCGTCGAACTGCCCGCATACGGGTATCCGTGGTTGCGTGTCGGCACCCCGGCTGACGATCCAGACACGGTCGCTTCCAGCCGATACAGCTCAGCATCCTTGCGCCGCCTACCGGCTCGACCTGTACGGCAACCTGTGGGCCGATCACCGCGGTGCGCAGATCCGCCACTCCGTCACTCCTCGCCGATGATCGCCGGGTTGCTGACCAACAGGTCGTCGCCGTCCAGCTGGGTGCGGTTGCCGTGGCGTTCCGTCATTCGGCTCCGGCCGTCCCGATGGCCTCGCCAAGGCCGCCTCGATGAACCGGAGGGGACGCGGTCGCACAGCTCCTCGTAGCGGTCCTGGAGCGCATGCTCTGCCGTACGCGGGCAGCGGCCGGACCGCCCGCCGAGTTCTTCCTACGGCGTGTCCGGTGCTTTGCCGGCCAGGTAGACGGTGTTGGTCGAGGTACCGCCCTGCAGCGGGTTGTCGAAGTCGACGACATGGGCCGCTGTCTGTGCGAAGACCTCGGAGAGCGTGGAGGTGAACTGCGCGTCGGGCGGGTCGTTCGACCACAACGCGAACACCCCGCCGGGGTGGAGGTGATCGGCGAGAGCGCGGAGCCCGGCGGGCTCGTAGAGCGCCGCGTGGCGCGGGTGGAGCACATGGCGCGGCGAGTGGTCGACGTCGAGCAGGATGGCGTGGAACCGGCGGCCCGGCTCCCTGGGATCGAGACCGTGCGGACCGGCGGCCAGCGCGAAGAAGTCCCCGTGCAGCAGGCGGCAGCGGGCGTCCGAGGAGAGCCGGGCTCCGAGGGGCACCAAGCCCCTCTGATGCCAGTCGATGACTTCGGCGAGCGCGTCGATGACGGTCAGCGTGCGCACCCGGGGGTCGTCCAGGGCGGCCTGGGCGGTGTAGCCGAGTCCGAGCCCGCCCACGGCCACATCCAGTTCGGTGTCCGGCAGGGTCGCCAGGGCGAGTTCCGTGAGAGCGACCTCGCCGGTGGTGAAGAGGCTGGACATCAGGAACTCGTCGCCGAGCTTCACCTCGTACACGTCGTCCCCCGAGACCGGGTGGCGGCGCCGACGCAGACTGATCTCGCCGAGGGGCGTCGGTTGCCAGTCGAGCTCCTCGAAGCGCAGGCCCATGTGTTCACCTTTCTGACGTGCGTGGGTGCACGGTGTTGATGCCGCGTGACGAGGCGTGTTCCACCCCGGTGCGGGAGCGAGACGGTGAAGTGGCGGCCCTGTCAGGCGTCGATGATGACGGGGATGATCAGGGGCCTGCGGCGGTGGGTGCGGAAAGCCCAATTGGCCACGGCGCGTGCGACGAGTTGTTCGAGCTGGTGGGCATCACCGACGCCCTCCCGGGCGGCGTTGGCCAGCGTTTTTTCGATGACGGGGACGACCGGCTCGAAAGTGGTGTCGTCGTGGACGAAGCCGCGGGCCAGGAAGTCGGGGGCCTCGGCAAGGGCGCCCGTGTCGGCGTCGACGATGGCCACCACCGTGATGACGCCCTCCTGGGCGAGCGTGACGCGGTCTTTGAGGGACGCCTCCGTGGCACCGCCGACTTCCATGCCGTCCACATAGACGTTCCCCGCGGGCACCTTGCCGGTGATCGAGGCGCGGCCGTCGACGAGATCGACAACGACACCGTCCTCGGCGATCACGACCCGGTCGGGGTCGACGCCGGTACGGATGGCGAGGTCGGCGTTGGCCCGCAGGTGTCGGAACTCGCCATGCACGGGCATGACGTTGCGAGGCCGGACGATGTTGTAGCAGTAGACGAGTTCCCCGGCGCTGGCGTGCCCGGAGACGTGCACCTTGGCGTTGCCCTTGTGGACGACGTTGGCGCCCCACCGGGTCAGGCCGTTGATCACCCGGTAGATGGCGTTCTCGTTGCCGGGGATCAGGGAGCTGGCGAGCAGGACGGTGTCCCCCTTGCCGATACGGATCGCGTGGTCGCGGTTGGCCATCCGGGACAGGGCCGCCATCGGCTCGCCCTGAGAGCCCGTGCACACCAGGGTGATCTTGTGGTCCGGGAGTCTCTCCAGTTCCTTGATGTTCAGGATGAGGCCGGCCGGGACCTTGAGGTAGCCCAGGTCCCGGGCGATGCCCATGTTGCGAACCATGGAGCGGCCCACGAAGGCGACCTTGCGGCCGTGTTGGTGAGCGGCGTCGAGGACTTGCTGGATGCGGTGCACGTGGCTGGCGAAGCTGGAGACGATGACCCGCCGGGGTGCGGTCCGGATCACCTGCTCGATCGCGGGGTTCAGTTCGCGTTCGGACGTGGTGAAGCCGGGGACCTCGGCGTTGGTGGAGTCGGTGAGGAACAGGTCCACGCCCTCCTCGCCGAGGCGCGCGAAAGCGCGCAGGTCGGTGATGCGGTCGTCCAGGGGGAACTGGTCCATCTTGAAGTCACCGGTGTGCAGCACCAAGCCGGCCCCGGTCCGCAGCGCCACCGCGAGCCCGTCCGGGATGGAGTGGTTGACGGCCACGAACTCGCAGTCGAAGGGGCCGAAGCCGCGCCGGTCGCCCTCCCGCACCCGCACCGTACGCGGGGTGATGCCGTGCTCTTTGAGCTTGGCCTCGAGGAATGCGAGGGTGAGCTTGGAGCCGACGACGGGGATGTCGGAGCGCTCCCGCAGCAGATAGGGCACGCCCCCGATGTGGTCCTCGTGGCCGTGGGTGAGCACTATGGCCACGATGTCGTCGAGGCGATCCCGGATCGACGTGAAGTCGGGCAGGATCACATCCACGCCGGGCTGGTTCTCTTCGGGGAACAGCACACCGCAGTCCACGATCAGCAGCTTTCCCGCATGCTCGAAGACGGTCATGTTGCGACCGATCTCACCCAGGCCGCCCAGGGCGGTGACCCTCAGCCCACCTTCGGGTAGCGGCGGAGCGGCTTTGAGTTCTGGGTGCGGATGGCTCATACCCTCACGTTACCGGGGAGTCGGCGAGGATGATCCACCACCCTCTGTCGCCTGGCTCCATGGTGGAGGCGAGGCGCGTGCGACGCCGGGCGTTCGCACACTGGAGGCCGTGGCCCCCGCCCGTTGCCTTGTTCCGGGGCATCTCGGTTTCGTCCGCGGAGCCGTGCACGCCGTGGCCGTCGGCGCTTCCCCGTTCGGCCATGCAATTCTCGCGCTCGCCGTTCAGGAGAATGCCGGCCTACTGGCCTCGCGCTTTCGTCCTGCCCGCGTCTGCGGCACGCAGGTACATGTGGACATACCCGACCGCGACACGGCAGTCGGTGTCATGTGAGCCGTCGCCTCTGGCTGCCCGACCTGCTGGCGATGTCCGCCAGCTCACCCTTCAGGCACGGGTCCGACACGAGCCACGCCGACCGGCGCACGCCGATGTGGGAGCGCCGGCCCACCGCGGCACCGGCCGCACGCCGGACCAGCCTCGGCGTGCGGACGTGATCAACGAGGAATGTCGGCGGGGCGCGTGCCGGGCAGGCGTTGCCCCCGAATCCATGAGAGCGGCTCTCGGGCATGCGCTCCCGGCCTCCCGGGCATCGGGTTCCACATATCCCGCCAGGGGGCGGGATATGTGGTCACGGCCGACGGAGAGGCCGTCGCGCTGCGGTCCGGCGGCATCGTCCTTGCCCCGCACGGCGCGGAACGCGGTCCCACCCACGCCGTACCCGCTCCGGGCGGCGGCCTGCCGTTGGCCGACACGGGCCCACGACCGGACGGCCGGGATCCGGACGACATCGAATTCCTCCGCGGTGCCTACCGCCCACGACCGTCGCCGGGTACATCCGTTTCTGCGCCACCTGCCGGACACCGTCACCGGGCCGCCCGACTACGGCCGGCACCCGGAAATCCGGTCCTTCATCTACATGCCGGACAACGACGGTACCCTGTTACGGGCCGGCACCGATGTGACCCGCTCGGCGCGCTCGTCGACCTGCTGCTCACACAGGTGCTGCGTCTGTGGCAGTGGCAGGGGAGCAGGGCCCGGACGGTCGACGACGCGGCCGGCATTTCGCGTACGGCGTTCACCCGGCGGTTCACCGCGTCAGTGGGTGAGCCGCCGATGGCGTACCTGATCGGCCGACGATTGATCACAGGTGCCCGACTCCTGTGCTGTCTCAGCACGTTGCGGTGGTTTGTTGACGGCGGGTCGGGGCGGTAGTACGCCGGAGGTGAGAGTTTCAACTGGGCTTCGTGGAGCCTGAGATGACGAAGTGGCTGCCCTGCCCGCCCGCGCCCGGTCCGCTGGAAGCCTGCGCCGCCTGTTTCGATGATCTCTTCGAGACGCTGGCGCAGCGGCGTGGGTTTCGTGAGTATCTGGCCGGGCTGCTGCTTCCGCGGGACCGGAACAAGACGCTGACCTGCCTGGCAGGTACCGAGCCGGTGGTCGGTGCCCAGCATGCGGCGGTGCAGCGGCTGCAGTTCTTCCTCTCGGAGTCGACCTGGGACAACCACCAGCTCAACGGGCGTCGCCTGGAACTGCTGCTGGCCGATCCGGCCACCGCGCCGCACGGGAGCGGGGAGCTGGTGATCGATGATTCCGGGGACCGCACGTCAGGGACGGCGACCGCGCACGTGGGCAAGCAGTACCTGGGCTCGGTCGGGAAGATCGACCGCGGGGTGGTCACCGTGACCACCTGCTGGGCGGACGAGCGCGTCTACTATCCCGTGCACGCCTGCCCCTACACCCCTGCTCACCACTTCCCACTGGGAAAGACGGACCCGGGCTTCCGGTCCAAACTGCAGATCGCGGTGGCCCTGGCCGCCCAGGCCAAGGCGGCCGGGCTCTCCTGTAGGGCGGTGGCCGCCGACTGCGCCTACGGCGACCACGACAGCTTCCGTGCCGGCCTCCACGCAGCCGGCCTGTAGTTCGTGATAGCCCTCAAACCCCGGCACGGTACCTGGTCCTACGGCACCGGCGCGTACACCCCCGTCGATGCCGCCCACGGCCTGACCTGGACCGATGCCGACCGTTCCGGGGACTGGACACGTATCGAGCGCACCTTCCGCGACGGACACACTGTCACCTGGTGGGCCGCTGAGGCCCGGCTCGGCTGGTGGGGCCCGGACGGGAACGTCCGCCTGGTCGTGGCCACCACCGACCCGGCCACCCTGCCGGCGAAGGCGACCTGGTACCTGGCCACCGACCTGCCCCGGCCCGGCTCCCCGCGCGTCGCCGACTCGCCCTACCTGCCCGCCGACCTCGCCGAGACCGTGCGGATCTACGGGCTGCGGCACTGGGTCGAGCAGAGCTGCAAACAGGTCAAGGACGAACTCGGCCGGGCCGACTTCCAGGTCCGCTCCGACACCGCCGTCCGACGCCACCAGACCCTCGTCGACTGCGCGTTCAGCTTCTGCTGGAACACCTGGTTCGCCCCACCGCCACCGGCATCGGCCGACCCAGCACCCGATCCTGACACACCATCTGGATCGGCAGAGAGGGAGCGGGACAGAACACCATCCGCCCCAACTGCCCTGCTGGCCCCGGGCAATACGGGCCGTCCGTGGCTGGCTGGTGCCCTGGAACATGCTGCAACGC
>NZ_JBIWMV010000039.1:0-44420 GCF_044766845.1 Streptomyces sp. NPDC101776
ATGAATGCCTTCGACCTGGCCTTCGACGGCCGCCTCACCACAGGCCAACTCTAGCCACACCGAACCCAGTTACACCGCTCGCTTTACAGACCCCGACCCGGACGTGGGCAAGAGCAGCTACGGCTACGACGACGCCGGCAACCTCGTGTCCACCACCGACGATGCAAAGCAGATCGAACTCGACTACACCTACGACCTCCTGGGCCGCAAACTCACCGCCAGCGACAAGTCGAAGTCCAACTTCCAGTTCGCCTCCTGGCTGTACGACACGAAGCGCATCGGCCTGCCAACCTCATCGACCCGCTACGTCCAGGGCACCACTGGTGGCTACACGATCGCCGCCACCGGCTACACCGCCCTCGGCCAGCCCACCGGCACGACGGTCACCCTGCCGACCTCCGAGACGCCGCTGCCCTCGACCTACACGACGACCTACACCTACACCATCAACGACCAGTTGCCGGCGACACAGACCGATCCGTCGACCAAGGGGCTGAGCAGCGAGGTCATCGACTACGACCGCGACGCGCTGGGCAACCCCACGGCCAGCAGCAGCGGCAGCGTCAGCAGCTATGTCAGCTCGACCGTCTACACGGACTTCGGCGCACCGTCGCGGGTGGTCCAGGGTGCCTCGACCAACAGGCCCCGCCCGCCCGGCTCGCCCAACTTGTCCGCGGGCACTGGACGGTCGAGGCCCTGGACCACGTCAGAGACGTCACCTTCGCCGAGGACGCCTCCCAGTTACGGACCGGGAACGCACCTCAAGCGATGGCGACTTACAGAAACCTCGCGATCGGAGCCCTCCGTCTCGCCGGCGTCCGCAACATCGCCGCCGGCCTCCGCCGGACAGCCAGGGACCAAACCCGCATCCTCACCCATCTCGGGCTCACATGATCAAAAAGGACGAGGCCCGACTACGCCGAAGCCCTGGGTGCCGGCCCGTTCCGTTGCTCCCCGTTTCCCCTCACCCCAGGAGGCTGTTCGTGACGTCCCCGGAGATGACCGTCGGTGATCTCATCGACCTGTTGTCCGCCTGCGACCGGAGTGCTCCGGTCCGCCAGGCCATGAACCCCTTCTTTCCGATGGCACACCGCTTGGCGCAGGTCGTGCAGTCCGTGGACGAGACAGGCCGGACCGTCGTCTACCTCGCCGAAGGGCGGGAAGAGGACGCACAACTCGGCCATCTGCCGCCCGAGGTCGCCGTCGACCTGACGTGGCAGGGCCCCGTCCAGGCACCCCCGCGCCGCCCCCGCCGCCGTGCCGGCGGCAACTAGACCTGCACCGAGCCCTTGGAGGCGCCCCTGCACCCCGACTTCCCGCTCGACTCGTCCACTCCGCGCGGCGGCCAGCCCGCGTTCTGGGTCGGGCCCCGGCACCTGGCCGGCGACGATGGGCGCCTCTACGACGCCGTCGCCGACACGCTCTCCGGCCTGGGCTGGACGAGCCTGACGATCGTCCGCGGACGGCACGAGCCGGACGAAGCAGCGGGGACCGCCAGGTCCTGCGCAGCACCGTCCTGCACATCAGCCCCGACGCCCTCCGCTGGGCGCAGTGGAGTCTGCCGGACGAGCCGTTCCATCTGGGCGACCTACCGATCGCCTGGCAGATCTCAGCCCGCACGGACACGAGCAGCCCGCTCGCGTCGTGGTCGGCCTACTTCACCCCCGACGTCCCCGGCGAGGCCGTGGCCGACTTCCTCGTCGCGCTCGACGCCCGCGACCCACCCGCCGCGCCGCTCGCCGGCCCCGAGCTGGTCCTCGACGCCGTCGCAGCACACGGCTGGCTCCGCGACATTGACCAGCCGCAGGCGGCGGCAACGGACCCGACGTTCACCTCGCACGTCAGCCTTGGCGAGGTGCCGCCCCTCATCCAGGACGCCGACCCGCGCGCCCTGACCATCGAGGCCGACGAGGCGGGACCGGCCGGATGGCAGGCATGGGCCGAGCCCGCGCTCGGCGCCCCCTGCCTGTGGGCGGCCTCCTTCAGGGCCAGCGTCCCGCACGACCTCGTGGCCGCCTTCGCCGCATCCCTCAGCTCGACCGCACCTGTCCTGCGCCGAGTGCTGCCCAAGGCCACCCAGGAACGCCTCGTGCGCGCGCCGGCCATCTACCGGTAGTTCGTTAGATCCGGTGGTGGTGTGGGTTGACGGTAGGTCGGGTTGGTCGTAGGCCGGTGGTAGGAGTCAACTGGTTTGTTGGGGGCTGAAGATGACTGCTCGCCGTCCGTGTCCGCTTGCGCCGGGGCCGTTGGAGGAGTACGCGGTCCGGTTCGACGACCTGTTCTTCAGCCTGGCCCAGCGGCGGGGTTTTCGTGAGTATCTGACCGGGCTGCTGGCGCCGTGGGAGCGGAACAAGACGATCACTTGCCTGGCGGGGGCGGGGGCGGAGTCGGTGCGCGGTGCGGGGATGCCGGGGGTGCAGCGGTTGCAGTTCTTCCTGTCCGAGTCACCCTGGGAGGGCGAGCTGGTCAACGACCGGCGGCTTGAGCTGCTGCGTGCGGATTCGGCGACGGCTCCGCACAGCGGCGGGGTGATCGTGATCGACGATTCCGGGGACCGCAAGGCCGGCACGGCGACCGCCAACGTGGGCCGGCAGTGGCTGGGCCGGCTGGGCAAGACGGACAACGGCGTCGTGACGGTGACCACGGTGTGGACCGACGGCCGCCTGTACTACCCGCTGCACGCGACTCCCTACACGCCTGCCCACCACTTCGCGCGCGGCCGCTCCGATCCGGCCTTCCGTACGAAACCGCAGCTGTCCGCTGCTCTCGCGGCCCGCGGGAAGGAGGCGGGCTTCGGCTGCCGGGCGGTGGTCGCCGACTGCGCCTACTCCGTCAGCGACACCTGGTATCTCGCTCTGCGTGAGGCCGGC
Organism: Streptomyces sp. NPDC101776; assembly: GCF_044766845.1. Taxonomy (NCBI): domain Bacteria; kingdom Bacillati; phylum Actinomycetota; class Actinomycetes; order Kitasatosporales; family Streptomycetaceae; genus Streptomyces; species Streptomyces sp. NPDC101776. The sequence continues at coordinate 2,871 of NZ_JBIWMV010000039.1, forward strand.
CTGGCCTATGTGGTCGCGCTCAAGCCGCACCGCGGCACCTGGGCACCGGCCGACCAGCCGCACACCCCCATCGCCGCCGCCCACGCCCTGACCTGGCGGAACACTGGTCATCCCGGCGACTGGACGCCCGTGGAGCGTCACTTCCGCGACGGGCACACCGAGACCTGGTGGGCCGCTGACGCCCGTCTCGGCGGCTACGGCCCAAACTCCCCGTGCCGGCTGGTCGTGGCCACCACCGACCCGGCCACTCTGCCGGAGAAGGCCACCTGGTACCTGGCCACCAACCTGCCCCACCCCGACGCACCCCACGCCACCACCGGCCCGCACCCGCCGGCCGACCTCGCCGAGATCGTCCGCCTCTACGGCCTGCGGCCGTGGATCGAGCAGAGCTACAAGCAGGTCAAGGACGAACTCGGCTGGGCCGACTTCCAGGTCCGCTCCGACCGCGCCATCCGCCGCCACCAGACCCTGGTCAACTGCGCCTTCTCCTTCTGCTGGGACCAGTGGTTCACCCCACCTGGACCCCTGGACGCCACCGCGCCGGACCCGTGCCCCGCCGAGGGGCCAGAGAGGGGGACCAGGCATACCCCACCAGGCCCAACAGCCCTGCTGGCCCAGGGCCTTACGCGCCATCCGGTCCTGGCTCACTCCCGCCATCACCCTCACCCGATGGTGGCAAGCATGGACAGACACGGATCCACCCCATGAGCTCCAGGCCCTGATCGACGAGGTCACCACCGGACACGACATCGACCTCTACCTCCGGATCTAACGAACTACCGGTAGACACTCCCCCCACAGACAACCCATCAGCGAAGTTCAAAGACGGGTTCTCAGGGGTGGGAATGTCGGGGTGGAGGGTGTGTCCTTCCTCGGCAGGTTGCGGCCGCAGATGACGGCCATCGTGAAGAGTCAGGGCATCGATGCGGCCGTACCGACGAACTGCCAGACCGAGCCAGGGCGCTGGAGCGCTCCGCAGAGGTACTGACTCATGGGCCGGGGAAGGAGCGGGCCGCGCTGGAGGCCGCGTACCTCACTGGCCAGAAGTGGAGTGCCACCGTGGACCGAACCACGCCGGCACGCGCCGTAGCACTCGTTGCGTCCCCCCACTGGCCCACCCTGCGCGCGCAGGCCCCGGCCTGCTGGCATTTCCCTCCGCCGCCCGACCCTCAGGTCCCGGCCTCCTGACCGGCCCACTGCTGGCTGATCTTGGCTGTGCCAGTGTCCGGGTTGCCGAGGTACAGCAGTGATCGAGGACGCGGCGGTTGGCTGGCGACGAAGGGCGCGTTGCCGTCGACAGCCACCGGATCGAGGGAGGCCGGTTCCGTGGCTGAGCTCGCTTCGCGTGCGGCACCGTGAACTCGCGTGGGCAGTGGAGAGCAGTAGCGGCTCTGAGTGCAGGTTGTTCACGGTCGCGACCTTGATCCGGCGGATCTCACAGCGGCCGTGGCCGACGCCCTTGATGCGGCCCTGCAGGGGCGCGCGCGGTCCGGCTCCTGGGCGTGACCGCGGTGACCGCCGCCTCCTGCCCGCTCGACCCGGTCGCCGACCTCGGCCTGGGGGTGCCGCATTTCCCCGAGCCCGAGGTCGTCGTCGGCGGCGGCGGGGGCGCGGGGGAGTCGGACCGGCTGCTGCGCGAGCGCTGCGAGGCCGGGCTCATCCAGCGCGGCCTTGAGCAAGATCCCGCCGTACGCCAGCGGTTGGAGGAGGAGCTCGCGGCCATCGGCCAACTCGGCGGCCGCACCGGTTGACACCGACGCCGCCCCGGACCCCGCGCCACACACAAGTGGCTGACCAGATCGGTCGACCTGGACCCCGAGAAGGTCAACGCCCAGGCGTTCGACCAGGCCATCGCCTGCGACCTCGCCTGCCAGCGCGACTGGATCGTCCTGGTCGACGGCGCACGCCACCAACTCGACCTTGTCCAGACCGAAGCAGCCCGTCGCGGCGTCGCGGTGCGCATCGTCCTGGACATCGTGCACGTGCTGGGGAAACTCTGGGCCGCCGGCCGCCTGCTGTCTCCACACCCCACCGCCCCGGACGCCGAAGACTGGGTCGCCGCCCACGCCGCCCACGCCGCCCACGCCGCCCACGCCGCCCACGCCGCCCACGCCGCCCACGCAGCCCACGCCGCCCGCCTCCTGGCCGGGGCCACCGACGACACGATCGCCGTCCTGCGCGACCAGGCCGACCACCGCGATCTGACCGGCGAAAAACGCACCGCCGTAGGCAAGGCCGTCAGCTACCTGGAGAACAGCCGCGACTTCCTCCACTACGACCAGGCCCTCGCCCAGGGCTGGCCGATCGGCAGCGGCGCGATCGAGGCGGCAGCCAGGCACCGCGTCGCCGACCGCCTCGCGATCACTGGCAGCCGATGGAGCGTCCCCGGCGCCGAAGCACTCCTCCAACTCCCGCGCGATCATCAGCAACGGCGATTTCGACACCTACTGGCAACACCGCGTCCGCCAGGAACACACACGCCTCCATCGCCACCCCGACCAGGCCACTTACCACTGACGCCCTGAACGATCTCGCTCCCGTCGTTCTTCGGCGAACGACGCGTCCGGCCCGCGCCTCGGGCGGTAGTCGGCTCGGAACCGCACCGCTGGCGCGCGCCGGCCGGATCCAGAGGATTCATCGCGGGAACAGTTGAGTGAATCCTCACCGCCCGCGTCGACAAGGGGTAGTTTCAGGCCAACTGCCTTAAGAAGTAAGATCGTTAAAGCAATGTTCTCGGAATGAACGCAGGGAGATTCCGCGGGCTGAAGGCTGGCCGCTTACCGTCTCGTCCGGGAGAGTGATGAAGCCATGAATGGCGCGAACGTCAGGGACCTGCGTGCGCCGCGCGTCGACGATGTCGCCATCGTCGGCCTCGCCTGTCGGCTGCCCGGCGGGATCTCGTCGCCCGAGGAGCTGTGGACGGCGCTGCTCGACGGACGGGACCTCGTGGGACAGGTGCCGGCCGACCGTTTCGACGTGGCACGGTTCGTCGATCCGAACCAGCACCGGCCGGGTAAGTCGTACACGGCCGCCGGTGGATTCCTCGACAACATCAGCGGGTTCGACGCGCCGTTCTTCGGGCTGTCGCCGCGTGAGGCGAGCCGCATGGATCCACAGCAGCGGCTCCTGCTGGAGATGACCCGCGAGGCGCTCGATGACGCGGGCGTCGACCCGGCCACGCTCGCGGGTTCCGACTGCGGAGTCTACGTCGGGGTGAGCAACGGCAATTACGGCCACCTCCAGTACGCCCGGGCCGAGACGATCAGCGCGTACACCATGGCCGGGGCAGCCCTCTGCAACACGGCCAACCGGATCTCGCACCTGTTCGACCTGCGCGGACCGTCCATGGCGGTGGACACCGCCTGCTCCTCCTCCCTCGTGGCCCTGCACCAGGCGTGCGAGCAACTGCGTACCCACAGCAGCCGTGTGACTCTGGCATGCGGCATCAACCTGCTGCTCAACCCGGGCGATTTCATCGGCTTCTCGAAGGCGTCCATGCTGTCCCCGACCGGCCGCTGCCGCGCCTTCTCCGCTGCGGCCGACGGATACGTGCGGGCCGAGGGAGGCGGGGTGGCTGTTCTCAAACGACTGGCGGACGCCATCGCGGACGGTGACACGGTGCACGCGGTGATCCTCGCGAGCGGTGTCGGAGCCGACGGCCGCACGCCGGGGTTGTCCCTGCCGAGCGCGGAGGCCCAGGAGGCGCTGGTGCGACAGGTACACCGGCGAGCGGGAGTGGGCGCCGAGGACGTGGCCTATGTCGAGGCGCACGGAACCGGCACCCAGGCCGGTGATCCCATCGAGTGCACGGCGCTGGGTCGGGCGCTGGGGACCGGAAGGCGCGACGGCTCCCCACTGCCGATCGGCTCGGTCAAGACGAACGTCGGGCATCTGGAGTCCGGCGCGGGCATGGCGGGGCTACTCAAGAGCGTGCTCGTGCTACGGCATGGTGTGATCCCGGAGTCCCTGCACGCCGAACCGCTCAACCCGGCCATCGACTTCGGCGCCCTCGGCTTGGAGCCGGTCACCGCCGCCAGACCGCTCGCGCCCGGTGGCCGCGGCGCCGTCGCGATCAACTCCTTCGGCTTCGGCGGAGCCAACGCCCACGCCGTACTCGGCCCGGCTCCGGCTGGTAGGACGCCGGAAGCGCGGCCGGGCGGTCGGCACGGCGCCCGGCCCGACCGTGAGGGGCTCCCGCTGGTCGTCTCGGCCGGCACCCCGAAGGCCCTCACCCATGCCACGACCCGCATGGCCCGACACCTTCGGACGCTTGAGGAGGGCTCCGGCGGCTACGACTTCCACGACGTTGCCTACACGTCCTGCCGACGGCGCGGTCATCATCATGAACGTGCGGCGGTGGTGGCGGCCACCGCCGCGGAGGCCGCGGCCATGCTGGAGGACCTGGGCGAAGGCCGCTCCGCGCCGGGCGCCGCGTTGCGGAAGGCAACGCCGGGGCCGGTTGCCTTCGTCTACTCCGGCAACGGCGCGCAGTGGGCCGGCATGGGCGCGGAACTCCTCCGGACCGAACCGGTGTTCCTGCGCGCGGTCAACGAGGTCGACACCGAACTCGCGGGGCGCCTCGGCTGGTCGGTCCTCGCAGCGTTGCGCGATCCGGCACCGCGGCTGGACCGGACCGAGATCGCCCAGCCGCTCCTTTTCGCCGTCCAGGTCGGTCTGACGGCAGTACTGCGGAGCTTCGGCATCCGGCCCGCAGCCGTGGCTGGCCACTCGGTCGGCGAGGTGGCCGCCGCTCACGCCTGCGGCGCCCTGGACCTGGCCGCCGCCTGCCGGGTGATCGCCGAGCGGAGCCGCGCCCAGGCCGCCACCGCGGGCCGGGGGCGTATGGCAGCCGTAGGTCTGCCGCGCGAGGAGGTGGAGGCGTTGCTCGCCGCACCGGGGTGCGGGCTGGAACTCGCCGGGGTCAACAGCCCGACCGATGTGACCGTGGCCGGGAATGCCGTCGAGTTGTCCGCACTCGGGGACAAGCTTGTCGGACGCGGTGTGTTCTTCCGCGAACTGAGCCTCGACTACGCCTTCCACACGCGCTCGATGGATACCATCCGGAGCGAACTGCGGCGGTCCCTGGACGGTTTGGCGCCCGCCGAGGGCACGACCGCATTCGTGTCCACCGTCACGGGCAAAACCGTGCGTGGCACGGAACTCGACGCCGACTACTGGTGGCGCAATGTCCGTGAGCCGGTGATGTTCGGGCCCGCCGTCGCCGCTTTGGTGGAGCAGCACGGCTGCGGCACCGTCGTGGAGGTCGGCCCCAGTCCGGTTCTCGCCGGCTACCTGCGGAGGCAGTGCGCGGACGCCAACCGGGACGTGGCCGTCGTCGTCTCCCTGTCCCGCGAGGCGGCCGGCTCGGACGCGCTACGCACCGCGTGCGCGGCGGTCGTAGCGGCGGGGGCGAGTATCGACTGGGAGTCCTGGTTCCCGAGCGCCGGGCGGGTGGCGCCCCTGCCGTCCTACCCGTGGCAACGCGAACGCCACTTCAACGGCTCCGCCGACTGGTGGTCGGCCGGGGCAGGGCGGTTCAGCGCGGGCCCGGCGGTCCGCCACCCGCTGCTCGGCGATCGACTGCCGTCCGCTCAGCCCGTCTGGCAGACACCCGTGGAGCCCACTCGCCTGGGCTGGGTCGGCGACCACGTCGTCGGGGGCGCGGTGGTGATGCCGGGTGCCGCGTATGTGGAGATGGCACTGGCTGCCGGGCGCGCCGTGCACACCACCGCGCTGGAGATCACCGGCCTGGACATCGCCAAGGCTCTGGTGCTGCCTTGGGACGATCCGGCGATGGACCTCACCGTGCAGACCTCTCTGTCCGACGATGTGGTGCGTATCGCTTCCCGCGGCGACGACCAGGAGGACTGGCAGCAGCACGCCGGCTGCCGGGTGCGCAGACTGATGGGCGAAGCGCCCGCCGCGCCGGACATCGACGTCCTGCGCGCCCAGGCCACGACCGCTGTGTCCGGCGAGCGGCACTACGAGCAGATGGCCCGGATCGGCTTCCAGTACGGCGCCGCGTTCCGTGGCGTGGAACACCTGTCGGTCCTCGACGGCACCGTGCTCGTGGACTACGTCAACCCGTGCGGCGGCGATGGTCTGCTGGCCCATCCGGCGCTGGTGGACTGTGCCCTGCAGTCCACCTGGCCCATCCTGGCGCAGGCGGCCGACGGACAAGCACGCCAGTTCCTGCCCGCGTCCTTCGAGCGGGTCCGCCTGTGGCGTACCCCGGCCGCCCGCGGAACGGCAGTGATACACGCGCGCACGGTGTCCCTGCGCGAGGCGGTCTTCGACGTCACTCTCGTCGACCCTGACGGAACCGTCGTCATGGAGCTGGAAGGTGTCACAGGACGCCGTTTCGAGGGCGCTACGACGGCCGTGTCGCGGCAGGTCACAACGTTGCGGGCCGCCCCGCTGCCGGGGACGCGGGGCGAACGGCTTGACCTGCCCGCCGCGGACGAACTGCTCGCCACGCGCACCACCCGTGTCGAGGGTCTGGTCGACGCGTTCCAGGACCACGACTGCCGGACCTTCATCGGCCACGTCAAGGAACTGCTCGCCCACTTCGTGGCCGACGCGTTGCGGGAACTGGCGCCGGAGCGGGACGCGTACACAGTGACGGCGCTCACGGCGGCCGGGGTGCGGCCACAGCAGCGAGCGCTGCTGTCCGGTCTCGTCGAAGCGGCGGTACGGCAGGGCGTCCTGCAAGAAGTACCCGGCAGCCGGTCCGGCGGTGAGCCGGCCTGGCGGACGACACGGGCGCCCGAACCGGATCGGCTGATGGCCGATCTGCTGGACCGCTTCCCTGCCCTGGCGCCCGAGCTGCTGATGTACGCGCGGTGCGGCCCGCGACTGGCGGGGGTGCTGAGCGGGACCGTGGATCCAATGCAGTTGCTGTTCTCCGACACCGAGCGCCTCGCCGAACTGCACTACACCGCGTCGGTGGCGAACCAGTTCCTGAACCGGCTGGCCCGGGAGATGGTGGAGGCCATCGTCGATGCCTGGCCGGAGGACCGGCCGCTGCGGATCCTCGAAGTCGGCGCCGGCACCGGAGCGACGACCGCCTGGCTGCTCCCGTCCTTGCCGCCCGACCGGACCGCCTATACCTACACCGACATCTCCAGTGCGTTCTTCCCCCGTGCCGCCGCCCTGTTCGCCGACTTTGGCTTCGTGGACTACCGAACGCTCGATCTCGACCAGGACCCCACCGAGCAGGGCTTCACCGCCGGGGCCTTCGATCTCGTCGTGGCCGCCGACGTCCTGCACGCCACGCGCGATGTGCGGGGCGCCCTGGGGCGCGTCGCCGATCTGCTCTGCGAAGGCGGCCGACTGCTCGCCGTCGAGTTCCACGACAACGACCTGTTCACCCCGTGCTACGGACTGCTGGACTCCGCGTCGGCATTCACCGACACCGACCTGCGCAGGAACATCCTGCTGTCCCGACAGCAGTGGCCCAAGGTGCTGCGCGAGTGCGGTTTCACCGACGTGGCGCAACTGGGCGACCGTGAGGGCCCCGTACTCGAGATGTGCTCTGTCATGCTGGCGGCCCGCGGTCCTGCCTCTTCGAACGCGCCGTATGACGCGGAACCGAGCGGGCAGGCGGCGGACGCCGCCGCTCCCGGTCACTTCGTCATCGCGGCCGACGGACCCGGCGAACTCGGCGACACGCTGGCAGTTGTACTGCGCGCCGCCGGACGCCGGGTCACCTGCATCGAAGCCGGAGCCGAGCCGCACCGCTGGGCCGAGGCACTGAGCCAGGGCGCCGCCCGCCGCACCGGCGTCGTAGTGATACTCGACCGCCCAGGGGATCCGACCGCACCGATCGTCGATCTCGTGGTGGCCCAGGCCGCCACGCTCCGGGCGCTGGCCACCGCGTGCCATCGACTGCCCGAGGACAGGGAGGTGACAGCATGGGTCGTCACCAGGGGCGATCTCCTCCCGGTACCCGGCAGTCCCGCACCGGCCGCCGCCTGGGCACAGGCCAGGACCCTCACCTGTGAGAACCCCCTCGTGCCGGTACGCCGTGTGTCCATCGCATCGCGGTCCCCGCAGGCAGACATCGCCCGCCGCCTCGCCGACGAACTGCTCACCGCCACCGACGAGGACGAGGTCGTCCTCACCGCCGGCGGGCGTTTCGTCCCACGGATCACCGACCTGCCCCCGGTGCCCAGCCGTGTCGTGGCCGGCCCCGGGCAGCCCTTCGCGCTGGCCGTACCCGACCCGGGGACCAGCCACCGACTGGCGTGGACGGCGATGAGGCGACCGGAGCCCGGCCCCGGCGACGTCGTCATCGAAGTCCACGCGGCCGCACTGAACTACGCGGACATCATGGTCTCTCTGGGACTGGTGCCGCCGATGGCGGAGGCCCCGACGACAGGGATACCGCTCCTCGGCAATGAATGCGCCGGTGTGGTGGTCGGCGTGGGCGAGACGGTGACCGATCGCGCCGTCGGCGACCGGGTCATGGTCTCCCATCCAGGCAGCCTGACGTCGCACCTGCGGGTGCGGGCCGACCTGACCATGAAGATCCCCAAGAACATGTCCTTCACCCAGGCCGCGACCCTGCCCACGGTCTTCTCCACCGTCCACTACAGCCTCGACCACCTGGCCCGCCTCCGCGGCGGAGAGACCGTCCTGGTCCACGGCGCCGCCGGCGGCGTGGGTCTTGCCGCGTTGCAGTACGCGAAGCACACCGGGGCGGCCGTCATCGCCACCGCCGGCAGCCCGGCCAAACGCCAACTGCTGCGTCTGCTCGGCTACGACCATGTCCTGGACTCCCGCAGCCTCGCCTTCGCCGACCAGGTCCGCGAGATCACCAACGGACGCGGGGTGGACGTCGTGCTCAACTCGGTGGCCGGCGAGGCGATGACACGCAGCCTCGAACTGCTGCGTCCGCACGGCAGGTTCATCGAACTCGGCAAGCGCGACATCCTTGCCGACAACTCCCTCACCCTGCGGCCGTTCTCCCGCAATCTGGCCTACTTCGGCGTCGACATCACCGCCCTGACCCACAGCGGCGGCGAGGTGACCGACGAGCTGGTGTCCGGGCTGGCAGCCCGGATCGACTCGGGCATCTACCGGCCCCTGCCGCACATGACCTACCCGGCAGGCCGGATCACCGAGGCGATGGCGCTGCTGCGCGAGTCACGCCACATCGGCAAGATCGTCATCACCTTCGACCCGCAGGAGCGGCTGCGCGTAGAATTCCCCGTCGCACCGACCGTCCTGGACCCGGACGCCAGCTACCTGGTCACCGGCGGCCTCGGCGGATTCGGCGCGGCCACGGCACTGTGGCTGGCGCAGCGCGGCGCACGCCACCTGGCCCTCGCCTCGCGCCGGGGCGCACAGCACCCCGAGGCCGCGGCCCTACTGGAACGCCTCGCCCGCGAGGGCGTCACCGCCACCCCGTATGCTACCGACATCACCGATGCCACGGCGGCTCGCGAACTGCTGGCGGCCATCCACGCCACCGGCCACGAGTTGCGCGGCGTCATCCACGCGGCCATGGTGCTCGACGACGTCCTCGATGACGCCTCGGTCATCGAACTCACCGACCAGCGCACCCGCGCGGTGGTAAGCCCGAAGCTCGTCGGAACCGCCCTGCTCGACGAGCTCACCCGGGATCGCCCCCTGGACTTCTTTGTCTTCTACAGCTCCATCTCCGCGCTCGTGGGCAATCTCAAGCAGAGCGTCTACGCGGCAGGCAACCTCGCCGGTGAAGCGTTGGTCCGCCGACGGAGGGCGGCCGGGTTTCCGGGACTCGCCGTGCAGTGGTGCGCCATCTCCGACACCGGCTACGCGGACCGTGCCGGCATGGTCGACACCATGCGGCGGGCGGGCTTCGGCGAACTCACCTCCGCCCACGCCACCCGCATACTGGGTGAGGTGATCGGCGATCACGGCCTCGACGTCGTCACCGTGGGCAACACGAACTGGACCCAGACGAAGAAGCTCCTGTCGACCGTGGCCGCACCCCGCTTCACCGAAATACTGCCGACCGAGTCCCCTGGCGTGTCCGCGGACTCCGCCGACAGCCTGGCGCGCACGCTGCGCTCCACCGATGAAGCCGAGTCGCTCGCGATTCTCCGCGACGTTCTCACCTCGGCGTTGGCGACCGTGCTGCATACCACGCCGGAACGCATCGCCCCCGACCGCCGGTTCGACCAACTGGGCCTGGAATCACTGATGGCCGCCGAGCTGAGCGCGATCCTCCAACGCCGCCTGGACTGCGTGATCCCCGCCATGGAGCTGGCCACCGCGGCAGGTGTCGACCAACTCGCACCCCGTGTCCTCGGACGCATCAGGCGCACAGCATGACGACGACACCGGCTCCGTCCACCGCCCCGGGAGTCGACAGCCGCCGATGGCCGACCGTGAGGCTGACCCGCCTCACCGACCGACCCGAGCGGCGGGTCCTCTTGTACTGCGTTCCTCCCACCGGGGCCGGCCCCGAGTTCTTCCGACCGTGGGTCCCGCTCTGCGCCGGCTTCATCGATCTGACCGCCGCCGAGCTGCCCGGCCGAGGCGCCCGCACCGGCGAGCCCTCCATCACCGACATACAGGTGGGGGCAGCCGCACTCGCGGACGCCATAGCGGCCGACCTACGCCGCGACCCCGATGGCCTCTACGCCCTGTTCGGCCACAGCTTCGGCGGTCTCCTGGCCTTCGAGACCATCCGTCGGCTACGCCGCTTCCACCACACCGCGCCGAAGCTGCTAGCCATATCGGCCAGCCCGGCTCCCCAACTGAACGCACTGCGGCAATACGTCGCCACCCATCTGGGCAGCGGCATCGGGACGCTGGCCACTGTCATGGGCTGGACCGATCCCGTCGACGGCGAGTGGGATCCTTCACTCGTCGAGACCGTCTACACGCCCTTCCTGGCCGACGCTCTGGCGCTGCTGCAGCACACCCACCGCGACGAGCCGCCCCTCGACACACGCATCAGAGCCTTCGGAGGCCGTGACGACCCGATCGTCCCACCCGAATCACTGACTGGTTGGGACGTCCATTCCACCACCGAGGTGTCGGTCCGCCCCTTCCCGGGCGGACACCACTATCTGCACACCCAGCTTCCGGCGTTCCTCTCACAGCTGACCCACGACCTCTTGCAGGCATGTCGTGGGGCATAGGAGACCAGCTGGATGCTGATCGGACCGGCATCAGGACGGGTGAGTTCAGAGGACGTTAAGTCCGTTTCTCGTATTGGCCGCGTCCGGGCTGGGTGAGGATGCCTTGGCGGACGAGTTGTCCGAGGCGGGAGCGGGTGACGTTCACCGTGGCCTCGTCGGTGGGCAGGCCGAGCAGTTCGTGGAGCTCGCGGGCGCGAAATGACTGTTCGTGGTGCTCGTGGAGGAGTTCGAGGAGGTCGGTGACGTTCACGCGGCTACCTCGAAGTCGTTCCGCCAGGCGGGGGCGGGGATGGTGAGACGGCGGAGCATGCCGGCGGTGGAGGCCCAGTAGACGCGGGAGGCGGAGTTGTCGGGCCGGTGGTCGTATTCGCGGGCGAGGCGGCGGTGCAGCATGAGGGTGCCGTTGACCTGTTCGACCCGCCACCGGATGGGCTGTGGCACGAAGCCTCTGCCCTGGTCGTCGGGGTTGCGTCGGACCGCTTCGACGGTGATGTCGTTCACGACGCCGTGGATGATCACGGCGTCCTTGAATCCCTGGTCGACCAGGGCCTTCTCCAGGCGCATCCCGCACCGTTCGGCCGCCTGGTCGAGCAGGGCGATGCCTGCCTCGTTGTCGTGCGCACTGGCCGGCAGGACGACCACGCCGATGATCAGGCCCAGCACGTCTACGGCGAGTTCCCGCTTCCTGCCGGCGTTTTCTTGTTCGCGTCCAGTCCCGTCGTCGCCTTCGGCACCCCGGCCGCCGCGCGGACGGACTGGGTGTCGATGATCACCAGGGACGGGTCCTCTACTGACCTTTTCGAATTGGTTTCGGGTGGTCTGCAGTGAGGGCCAGTCCGGTCTCGGCGAGGCAGTTGTCGATGAGCTCGGGATGGCGCTGAAGCTGGGCGAGTCCTTGGCGGAGGGTGCTGGTGAGGTGGTCAGCAGGGCTTCGGCGTAGTCGCAGGATGTCCGGTTCGCGATGAAGTGTCAGTTCGGTGGGTTCCGGGAACGTGACAGGCGCGGGCTTCCAAGATCATGGAGTTCTACGCCCCGTAACCTGTGTGGAAGACTGTGCCTGTCGATGCATCACCGCCGACGGGCACGCTACGAGGACCGCATCCGAGGCGCCCGCGACACCGGTCTGCGCAATCTGCCCCTGCACGACGCGGCTCAGAACCGGATCTTGCTGGAGATCGTCTCGCTCACACTCGACCTCCTCGTCGGGATGTCGATGCTCGCCCTGACCGGCAAGACCCGCCGCTGGGAACCCAAACGGCTTCGCCTGCGGCTGTTCTCCGCAGCCGCTCAGCTGGTGCACACCGGCCGCCGCCACTGGCTGCGCTTCACGGCCCGATGGCCCTGGACTGACGTCATCGCTCACGCGATCGCCAGGCTCCACATCCTCGCTAAACGGACTGCGCGCAGCGCGGTCAAGTAGTTAGACATATGTTCCAGGTGCCGAAGAGCGATACGCATCTCATGCCTGGGAAGGGGCAGCAGCACATGTTGTCCACGCTGCAGAATCCTTCGCCCGGACCACAGCAGTGTGTGCCGTCCGGGCATGTTGTGCCGCCGCATCTGTCGCCGCAACAGGTGCTGCCAGCTGGGCAACATCCGTTACCGCAGCATGTGCTGCCCGGTGCGCAACAGGTGCCATTGCAGCAGGCGCTGCCCGGTGGACAAGTGGTTCCGCAACCACCGCAGTGGTTTGGATCGCTGCTCGTGTCAACACATGTCGTGCCGCACAGCCGCTCGCCGGGTGCGCACGTGGGGTTGCAGCCAGGGCCTCCACACTTCATGTCATATTGATCGCAATCGCCTTCAGGCCCGCGTCGTGTCCAACAGGTCTTGGAACAGCCGGTCGGTGAGGTCTCGTCCGGCAGACATAGGCCACAGCTGCCGCAAGGATGCCCCGCGAGCGACGTGGTCTGAGTAGTCCGGCCGGCAGCGACGTTCAATGCCGGCCATGGGCCGGTCGCCGCCGTCGAGTAAGAGAAGTGTGGCATTTGCACAGCTGCGCCCGCTTGAGCCCAGCCGGGAAGCACAGTTAGCATTACCGCTCCACTTGTCAGTAAACGCGCTCGATTCCGGCGAGGAGAAAGGGAAACGAGGGCTCGGTGACGTCATCCAACACTTGCAGCCGCTCGGTGATGTGTGTATGTGGATCGCGGAAAGTAGCGCGTACCGCCACGACCATTCGATCGGTGGAATGGGTGTGGTGGGCGTCGATGGCCATCAGAAGCTTGCCGTCACGTCGCTGTTGCCACACCATACGGTGAAATGCAGGATATTCAACCGCGATGTGATTGCAGGCGATATCCTCGGGTGAAAGACCGCGGTTTCCCGCTCGGCGTGTCAGCCGTAAGAATACGTCATGAACCACCGATTCGAAACCGCCCCGATCGCCACGGTCGTTTTCCGTGCCTGGTTGCTCATCAACGGACTGCTCGCCTTCGGGCATGGCTGCGGCAAGCTCCGCGAGCGTAAACGCCAGTACCCGATCAGCCTGCACGACGGGCAACCCAGGAGTGACGTGCTGCCCGTCGCTGGGGAACGGGACTGTCTTACCCACGACGACATGCACCACATCACCGACCGCTGGCGGCAGCACCTCAGCCAGTCGCGCCACCTCGGCGTCGTTCTGCGGTATCACGGTGAAGGCTTCCAGCCCACCGGTGGAGAAGTTCCAGCACAGATAACGACCGAGATAGGCGGTGTCCGGGTTACGCAGAACGCTCTGCAGCAACTCGGCATCAACTCGATCGCCATAGTGCGGTCGTCCCGTCAGTTGAGCGAACCCTGCAGCGACACCGATCGTGGGGATCTGCGGGCTTAGCACGCCTACCGCATACACGGCGCTACTCGGTGTGCTAGGCACCGGATTCGTCCCGCCGCAGGTCTGGCAGTCGGCAGACCCGGACAGGTCCGCGATGCTCCGGCCGATCACGGCGGTACTACTGCCCAGCGGATCTTTTTTATCGCCATTGTCATGAACTATTTCATCAACCACACTTCCTCCTTTACGGACCAATCATCGGACCCTTCACTGACGCGGCTCGATCCGCATCCAGTGATCCAATCGGGCTGCACGTTGCTCGCATGCGGCACAGGGTTTCAGGCCGATTGCTCGGGTCATACGCTTTACCATCTGGCCCGCACCTACCGGGGTGTGCACGATAAAGTGCGGAAGACTAAGGCGGTGCCGAGTGTCGAAATCCTCGCCAATTACCCCGTTCGCGCCGTCAGCCTCATTTTCGGTTCCTTCTCCCCATACCATGCCTTCCACTATGGGCGATGCCGCAGGCCTAGCGCTAGTAGGGGAGGCCAAGCTTTCGAATGGATCATGCTATCCGGGCGTGAGAGGTTGGACGCATGCTGAGCTATACGGTGATCTTCGCTCCGATTGTTATTGCTGTGCTACTCGTTCGTGCGATCATTAGGGCCGCGCGGTACGACGGACAGCCAAGTTCATCGTAGATTCGCAGACATCCTGATGGTCATCAATTCTGTTGGTTGTGGATATCGTTTTGGCGGGCGAGTCCCAGGGCTTCGGCGTAGTCGTGTGGCAGGGCTGATGCGTTCTCATGTTGTGGACAGCAGCGGCGGGACCTGTCAACGTGATCAAGGCAGGTAGTTCGATCTATTGCTGTGCCGGGATCGTTTGATCGTCGTGTCGGAGGTCGACCGGCTTGTTGATCCAGGCAGCCTCGGGCAGTTTCGGGGGCTCGGGTGGTCTGCGGACGAACCGTTCGGGGTGTTGTTGGTAGACGCTCGCGAGGACGTCGGCGCGCATCTCCCGGAGCTGGTCAGCGAGACCGAAGTGCACGTCGAAGGGGGCGTGCATCGCTATCCCGGAGTGTCGGTGGGTGAGGTTGTACCAGTCGAAGAAGCCGGTGCACCAGGTGCGGGCGTCCTCGATGCAGCCGAACCGGTCGGGGAAATCGTGCCGGTATTTTAGGGTTTTGTACTGACTTTCCGAGTACGGGTTGTCATTCGACGTCTTCGGTCTCGAATGAGACTTGGTGACGCCCATATTGCTGAGCATCTGCGCGACGTTGTGGGCGATCATCGGCGATCCCCGGTCGGAGTGGATCGTCAACTGCCCCTGTTCAACGGGGTACTTGGAGATAGTGGAGGACAGAAACTGCTCGGCGAGCTCCTTGTTCTCGGATGCAGCGATCATCCAGCCGACGGTGTAGCGGCTGTAGATATCAATGATCGTGTAGAGGCAGAAATAGCTGCCCGGATACGGGCCCTTCAACTTCGTGATGTCCCACGACCACACCCGGTTCGGCGCGGTCGCGATCAACTCGGGCTTCTTGCGCGGCGGATGGACGGCCTGGCGCCGACGCTCACGGACCTCGCCGTGCCGGCGCAGGATCCGGTACATCGTCGACTCCGAACACAGATAGGTGCCCCGGTCCAGCAGGACCGCGTAGATCTCGGCCGGTGCCATGTCGACGAACTCCCCCGACCGCAACACCGCCCGTACCTCCGCTTCCTCGGCCTCGCTCAGGGCCCGCGGATCGCGCTTGCGCTCCCGCGTCGGCTTCACCGGCGGCGGGGACTTGCGGTGGTGGCGGTACCAGGTCGCCCGGCTCAGGCCGAGCGCCGCGCACGCCTTGACCCGGCCGACCAGGTGGGACAGCTTGTCCAGGGCAGCCGCGCGGGCCGCCTCGAAGACCGACTCGCCCTGGTCGCCGGGCACCTCAGCCGCCGCCGCTTCCACCGGGGTCACTTGTTCTCGCCGTTGTTCGTCGTGGCGCTGTCCGTGGCGAACTGGTCGAGCAGCGCGGAGAGTTTTGACTGCACCTCGATGACGGTGCGGGCCTTGCCCAACTCGGCTTGCAGCTTGGCGTTTTCGGCCTCGAGCCGGGCGATCTCCTTGTCCCGCGGATCGGCCTTCGGCCGGCCCGTCGGCGCGGCCAGCGCCGCCTTCGCGCCCTTGTCCCGCTGCTGGCGCCAGGTTGTGATCAGTGACGAGTACAGGCCCTCGCGCCGCAGCAATGCGCCCTTGGCCTGCTTGTCGAGCCCCTCATACTCGGCCAGGATCCTCGCCTTGTACGCCGCCGAGTACCGGCGATGACCAGCCGAGCGGGGTGTCACCTGCGGATCCGGGGTCCCGTGGTCGTTGGTGCTGGCCACCAGGCACTTCTCCTTCTCCACCCTCGACTCAATGAATCATCCAGTATGGCTGACTCGACCTACGTTGCCAGAGAGGGCTTCTCCTGGGTGGGATTCTCCTGCGACGGCAGGAGCGTGGCGGCTCAGAGCGAGATCTGCGGGCAGAGTTCGGCCATGCAGCCGAACAGTTGTGGGCCGTCCAGCGGCGGAAGACCGGGGTCGAGCTCGCGATAGACCGTGTGGACGTTCACGGCGAGTCGTTCGTGCTCGGCGAGACTCGCGAACCGGCCGAGGTTGATGTCGTGAGCCGCCTCCTGCGGTGTCATTCCGCGGGCGTGGCGGATGCTCGCCTGGTCGTGCACGTACTCCAGGTAGGCGCGGGTCGCATGCAGCATGGTTTGGGTGGTCACCGGCCCGTGGCCGGGGACGATGGTCTCGACGCCGAGGCCGAAGATCAGCTCGCAGGCGGCGATCCAGTTGTCGAAAGGCCCGTGCCAGACGACCGGTGTCGCTCCGGCGAAGACGATGTCCCCGGTGTAGACGACCCGGGCGTCCGGCACGTGCACGATGGTGTCTCCCGCAGTGTGCGCGGGGCCCACGTCGATGAGCCGGACGCAGACGCCGCCGATGTCGAGAGTGAGGTCTCCGGTGAAGGTCCGGCCGGGGAGAGCGGGGCGGATGCCCGTGAAGTCGAAGCGGCCGAAGATCTGCCGGGCGAACTGCCCGGCTGGTGTGCCCGCGGACAGGAGGCGGGTCATGTCCCGCGGCTGAACCGCCCGCATATCGGCGAGTGACGCCTGCGCGGCGATGATCTCGGCGTCGCCGACGAGTTGGTTGCCGAACCAGTGGTCGCCGTTGCCGTGGGTGTTGACCACTGTCGACACCGGGGCGCGTGCCGTCACGGGGGCGAACCCGTCGAGCATGCGGCGGGTGAGGCGGAGATCGTAGAGCGTGTCGATCAGCAGGGATTCGCCGCGGCCGGAGACGAGTCCCGCGTTGCTCATCCTCCAGCCGCCGGGTTGCTGCCACACATGGCAGCCGTGCCGCAGGCGTAGGTACTGGGCGGGCGAAGAGCTGATGTCGGAAGCCACACTGCCTCCTTCTGCGAGCGCACAGCGAATGTGCGACTTGAATTCAAAGTTATACTGGAGTCCATGTATGGTCTGGAATCTAGTGAGCGACCCGTCCGAGGGTCAAGGCCTGTGCGGAGCGTGATATCTCTGAAGTCATGACGAACTCGGACGTGGACTCCGCGGGCCTTGGGCGCAGGGAACGGAAGCGGAGGCAGGTCCGTGACCAGCTCTACGTCGCTGCCATCGATCTGTTTGCCGCGCAGGGCTACGAGGCGACGACGATGGACCACATCGCGGAGCGTGCCGACGTGGCGCGGGCCACGGTGTTCAACTACTTCGCGCAGAAGACGGGTTTCCTGGAGGAGTGGGGGGCGCGGCGGCGGGCGAAGGTGCTGGGGATCCTCAGGCAGGAGCACGCCGAAGAACTGACGGTGGGGGAGCGGCTGAGGCGCTATGTCGGCGAACTGGCCTGCCTCAACATCGAGTCACGGGCCGAGACCGCCGTTCTGATCGAGGCGTCCGCGCGGTTCGGGCAGCTGCTCCGCGACCCCATGCCCGAGAAGGAGCTCGCCGACATCATCGACGAAGGGATCCGCCGGGGTGAAGTGCGCACGACCGTGGATCCAGGTGAGGCCGGATCACTGATCGCGGCCGGCTACTTCGCGGCCCTCATGCGCTGGACGGGGGAGGAGCCCGAGCCGTTCGATCTTCGGCAGAGACTGGAACGGATGCTGGACATCGTGCTGGAGGGCATCCTGCTCCGATGACGTGCCACCGGGGATGCCGGCCCGGACAAGAAGGCTGTCAATCCGCTCGTGGCGTGGAGACGATCTATGCGGGCCAGTCCCTCGGTGAGGGGATCCCGGGCGCCGCAGGGCTCGCGTGCGACGGCCCAGGAAAACGAGGCGGATCCGCCGGGCGGCCGTGGCCGTCAGGGTCTCGGCTCTGGTGCAGCGACCGCCGGACCGGCCCCACCACGGGGGGCCGTTGTCCGCGCTGAGGCAGTGGCGCCTGTGCCGCGCAGAACGCGTGGCGCGGCGCCCAGTTCGCGGCGGCAGGCTTTGTTGAAGCCCTGGAGGTCGGGGATTCCGACCGAGGCGGCGATCGCGGGGATGGACAGCGTGGAGGCGCGCAGAAGGTGGTGCGCGCGCTCCATCCTGCGGCCACGGATGTGGGCGACGACGGTGGTCCCGGTCTCGCTCCGGAAGAGCCTGGTCAGGTGGTTGTGGGACACACCGACGACGCGAGCGATGTCGGGCACCACCAGTGGGGCGGCCAGGTGCGCCTCAATATAGGCGATCGCATCCTCCACCGCCGGGTGCCGGTCCCGGTGCGGGGCCGGTCCCAGCTGCGAGATGCGCCACAGAGCCGTCCACAACTCGGCACGGGTGTGATCGGGTTCCCTCGGAGCCACGGCGATTCCCTGTGACAGTAGGCCGGTCAGCACAGGGAATTCGGGGCCGGCGTCCTGTACGACGGCGACCTTGCGCGCCGGTCCGACGACCTCGATGCGCAGGTGGGCGTAGAGATGCTCGGAGCGGCCCTGGTAGCGGTAGCGGACCGTCGCGCCCGGCGGGACCAGGCTCACGCGGCCGGGTCTGACGAGGTGCGACGTGCCCTCGACCGTCAGCTCCGCCTCGTACCGGTAGAGATGCAGCTGCCACAGCTGCGGGAGCCTGAAGACATCCGTCCGTGAGGCGACTCCGTGTACCCCTACTCCGATGTTGACCACGACGGGCGGTTGGCCGAGATGGATCTCGGTATCGTGCATGGTGAGAAATTACCAGTAGTGGTGAGCGGTGCCAACGCCGTGATGGCGGGCCCGGTCCTACGTTGGGATCCATGACCGAAACGAAGCTCCTGAGTTCCGTGCAGATGGCGCACTTCGTCGCGCACGGCTCATTGCGGCTGGACGCCGTGGTGCCGCCCGACCTGAACGCCGTGGGTATCGAGACACTGCGCGAGGGCATCCCCGGTGTCCCTTACGGCAGTGCCGTGCCGGACGCCTACCCGGAGGGGTCCTTCGCCCGCCGCCTGCTGGAGATACCCGATGTGGCAGGGGCGTTGTACAGCCTCGTCGGACCGGACCCCGGTGTCGATCACCATGCCGTGCACATCAGGGAACCGCGCGAGGGCCACGCCCAGCCGCTGCACGGCGACGCGATCATCGACGTACGCACCGACGCGTTCGACGTGCAGTTGATGTACTACCCGCAGGACGTCACGCTCGACATGGGCGGGACGCTCAGTGTGCCGGGCAGTCATCTGCGCCGCACGAACGAGTCGGACACCGGCCGTTACCAGAACCTTCTGGGGCAGAGCCGACTGGTGTGCCCCGCCGGCACGGTGGTGATTCTGCACCATGGTCTGTGGCACGGGGGACGGCGCAACGACAGCGATGCCGTCCGCTACATGTTCAAGATCCGTTTCAATCCCACCGTGCGTCAGCTCCGGCTGTGGGACACGTCCGACCTGACGGATCCCCGCGTGCACGCGGAACTGTCGACGACGTTTCCGTGGTTCGAACACGCCACCGGGCGGCTGGAGATCTACAACCGCGTTCTGCTGTGGCGCTCGCTCACCGGGGACGACTCCTTCGATCTCGACCACTGGGTGTCCCGCGTCTCCAACCGCCCCGAGAGGAAAGCCGCATGAGCGTGCGTCAGCAGGTTCTGGTGCTCTACCTGGCCACTTCGGCGCTGGACTCGGACGTCGTGGGCTGGTCCGTGTACGACGGCACGGGTCGCACGGCACCCACGACAGGTGACAGCGACAAACCCCCCTACACGTCGGGCGTCCACGCTCTGGAGGACGGCTGGCGACTGTTCCAGGCGGCTCAGCTCATCCCGCCGTATCCGGGGCACGAGTACGACGTCTCGTTCCTCAAGCACGAGTTCTTCTTCGAGAAACTCACCGACGAGTGCGTCGCCTGAGCCCCTGGGTCCGGGGTGACCAGGCGACGGGGCCTGCCGGAGGGCAGAGACCTGTGGCTGCGGACCGCGGTGGACGCGTCGGGACGGTCGAGCTTCGAGCTTCGGCTGAGCCTCTCGGTAGGCGTGGCAGGCGTGGTGGTGTCCTTCGCTGACGACCGGAACACCCGCTTGTGCAGTCGGGCACATGCGAGGCGTTCCGGCCGTCGGAGGTCCAGGGAGTTCAGCTCGGCGTGCAGGAGAGCGACGGCACGCTGAGGGCACCGGTCGCGCCGGCCTGGAACCCGAAGGCGGTTACTGCGTAGGCGGCCAGGGAACCGTTATACGACAGGTTGCCGGCTGTCACGGCGGAGCCGTTCTGAACGACGGTCGCGTTCCAGCCCGTGGTCACCTGCTGACTGCCCGGCCAGGCCCAGTGGATCGTCCAGCCGGTGATGCCGGACGGTCAGGCGGTCACAGTCACGGTCGCCGTGAAGCCGGTGCTCCACTGGCTGTCGACGCGCATGGTGGCCGTGCAGGTTCGCGTGGTCGGTGTTCCCGCGTACTGCGCGGCGACGTTCGCCAGGTCCGTTCCCGTACCCCGCATGTAGGCCTGGTTGACCCAGGAGGTGAAGGCGGCCCGGGTGGGGGTCGACGAGGTGCCCGACCACTGCTCCTCCTTGTCCTGGTCGAAGTAGACGACGAGTTTCAGGTCGGGGTAGCGCCCGGATTGAAGGTCGGTGGACATGGCGTTGATCCACTGGGCCTTGTTCCCGCCGTCCTCGCTGGATCCGATCTCGCCGATCATCACCGGACGGTTCGGCGCGATGGCGCGGGCCTTGGCGTAGGCGTTCGCGAACATCGAGTCGAAGGTTGTCCAGTGGTTGCCCGTGGGATCCCAGGAGGGTCCCTGGCCCGATGCGAGCCGTGAGGTGGTTGGCGACCAGGTCCAGGCGTTTCGCGCACTCTGCGGCCGTGGAACCGGTGACGACCCAGTGGGCAAGGCGGTCGTCGATGCTGGCGTGCGGTGGCGCGGCAACCTGCGTACCGACGTCGCGCGTGAGGACAAGCCGTTCCAGCCACAGCTGGTCGCGTACAGAACCGAGCACGTCGAGCTGTTGGATGTGGCCAGCGTGCTGGGGGTAGAGGAAGCCGATCGCGGCGGCCTCCGCGCGGGTCGGGGCCAGGTCGGGCTTCTCGCCGGCGGCGAGGGCTGCCAGTGCCTGGGGCAGGTTGACGCCGGTCGCGCGCTCGACAAGAAGCGGGATGAGGTCTCCCGCGGGCCGGCCGTTGACCTCGATCACCCGCGGACCGGTAGCTGTCAGCCGCAGTTCGACGTGCATCACACCCCAGGTGACTCCGAGAGCCTTTGCTGCCGCGGCCACCACATCGGCGAGGGCGGGGTCGGTGAGCAGTGGGTCCCCTGCATCGACTATGTGGGCGATCTCCTGGAATTGCGGTTCGGGGCCGAGGGTCTTGCGGGTGACCGCCACGATCTGCACCTGCTCGGGGCCGAGGACAACGGTCTCCGCACTGATTTCGGGTCCTCGTAGGTACTCCTCGACCAGGACGCCGGGCACGGACCAGTCCTCCAGGCCCAGGACGCTGTCGACCAAGGCCCGGTGGAACGCCGCGCGTACATCCCCGTCGCTGTCGGCCCGCAGGACCCCCGCGCTTCCTGCCCGGCCTCGCGGCTTGACGACGACGGGGTAACCCAGCCCGCGACCGATCTCCACCGCCCCCTCGGCGTTCTGCGCAAGATAGGAGCGCGCCGAGGGAACATAGTGCTCGGACAGGAGGCGCCTCGTGATGGCTTTGTTGTGCAAGACTCACTGTCAGTTCGAGGCTACCCATCGCGA
Source organism: Streptomyces sp. NPDC101776 (assembly GCF_044766845.1). NCBI lineage: Bacteria > Bacillati > Actinomycetota > Actinomycetes > Kitasatosporales > Streptomycetaceae > Streptomyces > Streptomyces sp. NPDC101776. The sequence continues at coordinate 24,953 of NZ_JBIWMV010000039.1, forward strand.
CGCGAGGGGGTACCGGTCCGTGGAACGATCGGTGCACTCGATTCGACCCCGTAAGTACCGCCAGAGCGTTTCAGTGCTCTGACCAGGGAAGATGGGGTGCAGTAGAGGCTACTGGCCTTTATCGCCAGTAGTCGGAGGTAGCCTCGATCACGACCAGGGTGACTCCGGCGGCGAGCAGGTGCTCGCGCAGGGCGAGCACCGCGTTCGTCGTCGATCCCCAGGTCGTTGTCCCGGTGGTGAACGACTCCCGTCGTTTGGTGTTCGGGGTGCGGACGCACGCCTTGGCGTCCTTCTTGCTGATGTCCAGACCCGCGCAGCGTTCGTGCAGCACGTCCATGGTCCCGCTCCCTCCCGGACGGACGGCCGAGCAGTACGCCGTTCCGGGAGGACCAAGGTGAATCAGGAATTCTGACACACATGCTCGCAGCAACACTCCATGGTTCCCGTGGACGGCCCTCGGCACCATGCTGACCTGCGAGCTCACCGGCATCACAGAGCTATCGGTTTCGGCTGGAACGAACATCTCCAGCGTCCCGGACCGGCATCAATCCCGTCAGGGCAGACAGAAGCACCCCTGGCGCGCGCTACGAGATTTACCACGCCCCCGGCGCGCACCGAAGGTGCGCTGGATCGCTGACCTGCATGGACGCGGGTGGGCGTGCTGTCCCAGTGGTGTTCTGCCCGGCTCTGCCGGAGCAGGAGCGTGCACTGAGGCCGTCCGGAGGCCGGGGGTACCGGTGGAGCGCCACGGAGGACTCCCCGACGAGTCGTCCAACTATGGCACAGGGCGGTTCAGGTGAGTGCCGACTGGGGTCGCAGCTCCATGAGGAGTGGGTCTGGCGAGGGTCCCGAGGAGCTCAGGAAACTGTCCCAACAGAAAACGTCCCTGAGGACGCTCGACCTCTCTTGTAACGCCTGAGTTCGATTCGGTCGGTGCGCCGTTGAGGCGCTCGATGTTCAGGGCGATGCCATGGAGCGTGACAGCAGTTCTGCATGACGGTGCCGTAGGGATCTGCACGGCGGTTCCGACCGATGCAGGATGCTGAGTCTGTAGCCTGGCCCCGCACCGCCGTCACCGACTTCGAGAGGGAAGCCCCGGTACTCCGCCAGACAGCTTCCGGGCCCCGAAGGCTGCCGTGCGTGATCCACCCGGGCAGGAGCCGCTACCAGCTCGCGGACCCGACTCCGGATCGTCGCCCTCATGAATCGAATTGCGGACCAAGGAAACGGCACTCTCACCCGTTGAAGTTGGTCCGGCTGCGCCGCAGTTCCTCGGCAGCCTCGTTCTGCCGGCGCTTGTCGGTGCCTTCGTCGACCGCGGCGGAGAAACCAGGTGTGTGTGAGGCGAAGTGGTTGTATGCCTCCGGGCCGAAGATGGCGTAGGCGGCCGCCGCCTCACCGGGAGCGTACGGCTCGGTCCGCTTCGCCGGGTCCAGATGCGTGTGACGTGCCCGTGCCTGACGGACCGCCTGATCGCCGCGCTCCGTCAGCACGGGCAGCCGCAGCGCGGCGGGCTCTCCGTCCAGCATGGTGAGTCCCCAGGCGACCACCACCATCGCGATCGCCGTCCACATCGCCACTATCGCGTACCGCCAGTGCAGGAAGAGGAACATCATCAGCGCGGCGAGCGGCAGGGTCAGTGCGGCAACCGTCCAGCACCACACCGGGCGAGGCGCCTTGAAGTCGATGAACGCTCCTCTGCCCCGTAAGTACCCCTCCGCGAGCAGGCTTTGGGCTATCGGGTACGTGACGCTATGCGGGGCCACGGAAGCGGGGTTCCGGTAGCTCGCGAGGGACGAGATCTTCCGCTCCGTGTCCGAGGCGTCGGGCGCGGGTGTCCGAGGCGTCGGGCGCGGGTGTCCGATGGGCGGCCGAGTGCCGCAGGGTCGCCTTCCCGTCGTACGTCGTGCCCGGCTCCAGGACCCCGCGTGCCACCATGTCGATGATCACTGTCCAGAACGCGCGATGGGTGTCGCCGTCCCCCTGGAGGAGGACGGCGACACCGGCGATCCCCAGCCGGAGGTCGTCGTCCGGTACGGCGTCGGCGGGATCCGGTTTCGCAGCCTCGTAGCGGGCCAGCGCCTCCGCGACGGCCTTGGTCCTGACCCTGTTGTCGCGCGCCATGGCTCCCGCCACGAGGGCCGCATAGCCCAGGACGTAACCGGCCCACGCAAACCAAGCGATCATCCCGACAGTCTCAAGCACATGACCGGGGAGCGGCAAGAGACAGGCACCGCGCCTCGTTTGCGGCCCGGGCGGTGGGCGACACGGTCCGGGGCGTCGGCCACTGGAACTGCGGCCGACGGTCTGCGCCGACAGCCATGCCCGCCTGCCGGTATGACGGCAAGTACCCGCTTCAGGCTCGGTTCCAGATGTGCGAGACCCGTACGTCATGCAGCGTGCGCAGTCGCCGCAGTTCCCACCGGGCGAGCAGCATCAGGCTTACCGGGCCCGTGAGTTGGACCAGCAGGCGCACCGCGAGGGGGACCCGGTCGTACGTGGGGTCCACGAAGGCGAGCGGGAGGGTCATGGGCAGGATCGGCACGAGGGACACAAGCGTCGGCAGAGCGTCATTGACGTCGGCGGTGCGGCATCCGTTGGAGAGGAGCAGAAGTCCGCCGGACCCGCAGAAGAGCAGGAGCCACAGTGCGCAGGCGGCGCTCAGGGGTGAGGTCGGTGGCCAGTGGGAGCCGGTGTTCCGGAACAGCACGACGGCGGCTTCGACCAGGACGAAGGCAAGGAAGGCGCCGCGCCACCGGGACGTCGCCGCCCGTCTGCGTCCCCTGGGTGCCATGGAGACAGCTGCGAGGGCCAACAGGAAGAGCAGTTCGAGGATGAGGAGGCCGAGGGAGAAACTCTCGTACAGCTGTCCGGGTATCTCGCGCAGGGGAACTAGGCGGAGGGCCAGCCAGACGCAGACGGTCAGCGTGATCGCCAGCACCGTGCGCCAGAAACGGACTCGCTCGATCAGGGGGTCGACGACCCGGCCTGGACGGGTCGGTGTGCACAGCCGGTGGGCGGCGATCACCGGAATGAGCCAGCCGAGCCACCACCGCACCCCGCGCCCTGCTGGCGGGACTGGCCCGAACAGGGTCGGCGGTGCCGTCGGTGCGACGCTTGGCCGCCCTGTGCCCTGAGACATCACATCGACCTCGCTGTCGCACCGACGGAATCCACGATCATGGCGGTTAGCAGGCCTGCGCGTCGGCGGAACCAGTGGTTCCGATCCGGGACAACGTCACGACCACCCGGCGAGACGCCCGACAGGCGGTCCTGCGGCGGGCCCAGCAACTCCGCGGCCGCGTAGTCGGAGAGATGCCACTCGCGGTGACGGGAGAAGCCGTGACCGACCAGCGCGCCGAGCATGATCCGGTGTACCTGGGGCTGGTAGCCGGGCCCGCTCGGACGGTTCCTGCTCCTGTGCGGCGGCAGGCGGCAGCACCCGTGTCCGGCATACCTGGCGATGGCGGTGATCCGAGTCCAGCAGGGCGAGTGCCGGCAGCCGCTCGGTCTCCTCGGAGGACCATCCGCAGGTGTGCTGAGTCGGAGCCGCCTTCGGACAGATGTTCTTCGTCCCGTGGGGATCGGTGAGCAACGCCAGGCCCAGCCGTCGGCGGTCACGGGTTCGAGAGCGGCGGCAGAACGGTGGCTGTGGCTCCGGCGGACGGGGTTCCGGGGTGCCTTCAAGAAGACACTGAGCGGAACACCCGAGTCGAGCGACGGGACAATCCCGAAGCCGCGCCGACGGGCCCGGGCCGCGGCTCTGCGCAGGGCCGCGGGCAGCGGTCGCACCACCGTACCCGGTCGCCTCCGACAGGGAAGACGATCCCCCCGCCCACCAATGCCGCATTCGCCCCAGCCCCACACCGGATCCATCCCCAACTCGCCCCTCCCTAGAACCAATTGCGGCGGCAGGCAGACGGGTTGACGGCACAATGGTCGTGTGCGGCACGTTGACGTCACACTTGCCGGGAGGCTCCGATGAGCTGGTCGATGTTCGTTTTCCGTGATCACTGGGCAGACGCCCACGACCGGCAGCAAGCGGCGTTCATGGCCTTCAGCACGTTGTACGCCGAGGCCGCCCCGGCCTACCGGGAGACCGAGTGGCTACGGCACTGGCAGTCTTCCTGGCCGGAGACCGCCGACACCCAGGCGAACGGGCTCAGTGACCTGAACCCCGAGGAACATCTCACCGACGACGAACGCGTCGCATGGTTCAGGGAGTTCCTTCGCGACTACCGGTTGTGGGTGGCATCCACCGCGGACACGATCCGCCTGCTCACTGGGTACGAGCCGGACAACCTCGTCGCCTTCGCGATGACGATGGAGGCAGTGATCACCGGGGACGTCAGCCATCCGAACGTCCGGAGAAGGGGTTCCGAGATACGCGCCAAAGGGGCAACGGGATGATCTTGAAGCCCTGATCCGCTCGGATTTATGTGCCGCGCCGCGCGACGCGGTTGGAGGCGGCACTCAAGAACGGCGGCAACACCCTTACGACGAAGGGGAAACCGCGCACGGCCATTGACCGGGTGGGAGGCGCCTAACGGGCGGCCCGCAGCGCGGAGCGACGCCCTCGTCGTACGGTCAGTCGACGCGGTCGGCTTCCTGGTGGCGTCCCTGGTCGCGGAGCAGGCCTGTCAGAGTGTCGCGGCTGGCGGCGGTGTCGGGGTGCGCAGTGCCCAGGACGCGGGTGCGGCTCTCCAGTGCGATGCGCGCCTGGGTCTCCGCTTCCTCGAACAGGTCCATTTCCCCGAGCGAAACGGCGAGATTGGCATGGCTGCGGAGCGTCTCGGGGTGGTCGGGGCCCTGTAGCCGGCTTCGGGCCTCGAGTACGTGGCGGTGTTCGGCTACTGCCTCTTCGAAGCGGCCCATGCCGGACAGCGCGACGGCCCGGTTGTTGCGGCTGGACAGGGTGAGCGTGTGGTCGGGACCCAGCAGGCGTGAGCGGAACTCCAGCACTGCGGCGTGCTCCGCCTCCGCCTCCTCGTAACGTCCCAGTCTGCGCAGCAGAATGCCCAGGTCGCTGCGGCTTTCAAGGTTGTCGGCGTCGTCGAGTCCCAGGGCTCGAGTCTGGATGTCGAGTGCGGCGCGCGCCTGCGTCTCCGCCTCCTCCAGCCTCCCCAGGCTGACGAGTACATCGGCGTGCTGACTGCGGGCGGCGTTGGTGCTCGGATGCTCGGGGCCCCAGGCGCGGGCGTAGCCCTCAAGCGCTACGCGGAGTTCGGCCTCGGCCTCTTCGTATCGGCCCATGGCTTCGAGGGCCGAGCCGAGGTTGCGACGGCTGATCAAGATGCCGGTTTGGTCGGCGCCCAGCACCCTGATACGGGCCTCCAGCGTGGCGCGGCCCTCCGTCTTGGCCTCTTCGTACCGGCCCTGCAGGTGCAGGACGGTCGCCAGGTTGCTGCGGGTCGTGAGGGTGTTGACGTGGTCCGGGCCCAAGACCCGGGTGAAGGCCTCCAGAGCGGCGCGCCCTTCGGCCTCGGCCTGTGCGTAGTCGCCCCGGTGTTGTAGCGCGCTGGCCAGGATCGAGCGGCTGGCCAGGGTATCGGGGTGCTCGGGGCCCAGAATCCGGGTGCGTACCTCCAGTACGGCACGGGCCTCGGCCTCGGCCTCCTCGATGCGGCCGAGCTCGCCGAGCATTACTATCCGGTTGCTGCGGCTGGTCAGGGTCTCGGGGTGCTCGGGGCCAAGGCTGGCGCCGTTCATCGTGTGGGCGTTCTCGAAGGCTCGTGCGGCAAGTTCGTAGTGGCCGTAGGCATAGGCGATGGCGCCGATCTGGCTGGCCTCGGTGGCGTCGCCCACAGCGAGTGCACTGACGAGGGTCTGCTCGGGAACACGGTTGTCGGGCGTCGTGTCCCGCTGGGCGACGTCGACCAGGTAGTCGAAGACCTCCACGGCCGTCGGCCCGTTGTTCGGATCGGCGCACGGCCTGATGAGCGCGGTCGTGGCGCGTCGCGGCAGGATGGCCCAGACCCAGGCCTCTTCGAGGGACTCCAGGCCGAGCCTATGACTGCCGTGCCGAGCCAGGTAGTCATCGTGCAGGGACTCCAGCAGACTGCGCGGCAGCGGCCGGGTGAGTCCGGCGCGGCGGACGTCGACCGCGGCCGCGATCAGGGCAGCGGCCCGTGGGTGTCCAGCCTCCCAGGCGTTCTCCCAGTCGTTGAGGAGTTCGGGGCCTGCGGCCAGGTACTCGGCGAGGCCGTACTCGTCGGCATGGTCGAGTGCATCGGCGATCCGCTGGTCCCAGGAGCGGGTCAGGGCGCGTTCGCGCTCTGCGGCCGTCAGTTGGCGCCGGAGCCGCAGTTGCGTGGCCTGCTCCAGGACTTGTCGGGTCTCCGCCTCGTCCGCGGCGTCGGGATGGGCGATGTCGGTGTAGCGGGCCATCTCGGCCGAGCGGATCGTGGCGAGCACGACCCGGTGGTGGCCGCCCCCGCCGGTCAGCCGGGCGGCACTGGTGCGCGTCAGTCCGTCGGGTCCGAGGAAGCGTTCCGCGTTGTCGAGCCACAGCACACAGCGGGGCAGCATCGCGGCCCGTTCGATGGCGTCGGGCAGGACGGACTTGCTGCGTGGGGCGATGACAGTGTGGTCGGGGAGTGCGGCCCGCATCGCTTCGTACGCGGCCCGGGACTTCCCGGCCGTCGACTCCCCGATCAACAGAACGAAACCGCCGCCGGCCAACAGCTCGACCAGCCGTTCATGGATGTCCCGCGGCACATAGGGCGGGACGCGGTGGTTGCTCCCGGCCGTATCTGCAGGCCCAGCCGCGGTGCCCTGGGGATTTGCGTGCCGAGCGGGGTGCACGCCCAGGTGCACCGGGTCCGTAACATCCCGGACTCTGCGCAGAAGGGAGTCCTTGGCCAGCGCGAGACCGCTGTCCTCGCCCCGTTCCCGGGCGCGCCGGTAACTGTCCGCGAGGCCCGGCGCGAACACTCCGCCCACCGCGGCCACTGCGACGCCAGTGCCCAGCAGCCACCACAGGCGGACCCCAGCTGCGGCGAGCACTGCAGGTACCGCGACCGCGAGAGCGGCGGTGATCGCCGCCGCCACCATGCGCGGCGGTGTCCAGGTACGGCCCGACCAGATCATGACGCCCCCCGATCCGTATTATCCAGCGGCATCTGCATCGACTGCTAGGCCGAGCTCCGGTTCTGCGAAGGTGATGGACTCGTCGCGGACGCGCGCGGCCTCAGCGGCGAGGGAGTCGTGGAGCGTTGGCAGGGCACCAGGTCGTCCAAGTAGCACCGAGAACGAGATCGACCGAGCCTCTGCATACCTGGAGCACCACGGACTGATCAAAAGCGGCGGCATATTCGATCAGATGGCCGGCCCGGTCCTGGTAGAGATCACTCCGGCCGGTGAGGACTGCGTGGAAAGCTACAGCGGTGACGTCGGCGGATACGTCCACCGCAGGGAAAACGGTGCCGTCACCGACCACATCGCTACGAACAACGGCAACATCGCGGCCAACAGCACGCCGAGATCACGGGTACGGAACTGCACCAGGCACTCTCCTACCTGGCAGAGCACGACCTCATCGAAGCCATTAACACCGACCCCGCCACGGTCGCTATCACACCCCGGGGCGCCAGCTGCGCCCTGGCAGGAGGAAGCCTGCAAGACCATATCAACCAGGCGAAAACTGGTGACAACATCACTTTCCACATCGGTGAGAACACAGGCAACATCGCCGCGAACAGCCGCGACTTCACTATGAACGCCACCACCAACAAGGACGGGATCGACCCCGCGGCGGTCGTCATGCTCGCCCGCGCCCTGCGCCAGGCCGCACCGATCCTGCAGCTGCCGGAAGACGACGTCATTGAGTTCACCCAACTCGCCACACGTATCGAAGCCGAGGCCGCCAGCGGCTCGCCCGACCCAGGCAGGCTCCAGCGGTGGGGGAGCTCCATCATGGGCATCCTCAACTCGCCCGTGGTCAGCGGAGCGTTGGGAAGCGTACTCGCCGCGTACACCGGGATCGTTCTACCGGGCCTGCCTCCCGCCTAAATCGCATGCCACGAAGCACGCGGCGGACTCTCAGGAACTCTTCCTGGGAGTCCGCCGCGTTTCGTTATGTCTGCTGCCGCCCACTCCACCCCCGCAAGTGCGGCGAGTGCCTGGAATTTGGCGGTGGTGAGCTCGCGCGCCGCCTGCTGAGCCTTTCGTCCTGTTCTGGTTGTCAGTGGTGCCCCATAGCTTGAAAGCTGTGGACGACCACCCCTACGGGCCGGATTCCTGGCGCAGGTCCAGGAAGCAGCACAGCCGTACACCGGGCTTGCCGGGCTCCCGGGTCGTACGGTCTGCCGGTGCGATCGCGCACCGCGCGGCGAGCAACTCCTGGACCGCGAGCGCGGTGGCGTCGTCGGCGGCCGCGACCTCCACGACGGCCAGGGCCCGGCTCCGCCACATGTGCCTCGTTGATCGGCTTCATGCACGGCATGACGTGCCGGTGCCCGCGAAGGTTTTCCCCTCTCGTCGTCTTCACCCGGCGGGCGGGAATCGGCGCCGTTCTTCGAGAGGGGGCACTGATCCAGCCGTGGGCGGTCCGCCGTGGAACTGCGGGAGCGACGCTGTTCCGCCGCGTGCATCCGTACGACGAGGTGGAGTGGGAGCGTCGTGACCTCGTTATGACCAACCGGCGCGACAGCTCGGTCGATTTCGAGCAGCGCGGCATCGAGTTCCCCGACCTCTGATCGGTGAACACGGTCAACATCGCCAAGATGGGCGTCCTCGACGTCGACCGCCTCGACAGTGGTGGCCATGCTGTACCTGCTCGATGGTCTCCCAGATGGACAACGGTAGTTGCTTTCGAGAGGTCGCGCCAAACGCGCGTTCGAGTGAAGGGCGCGAACTGCTGGCCTCAGTCACGTGTCTGGGTGTATGGCCACGCGACACCTTGCGGACAAGAAGATCAGGTCCAGGCCTTATCCGTGCGGGAGTTCCCTGCGGATGTGCCATGTGGCGCCCACGGTATCTCCGCTTCCTGTGGCGGTTGGTGCCCGGTTATACAGGAAGCTCAGAGCGCGGCGATGACGGTATCTGGCAAAACGGGCAGTTCGGTCAGGGTTTTCCTGCCCTGCTGAGGGTCTTTCGGGCGCTGTGAGCGGCGAACGGGTGTCACGGGGGACAGTTCGTCCCCGCTCTGCTGCTCCTGTGCCTCGCTCAGGAGCCGTGACCCACTATCGTTGTCCCATGGATGCGTACGGTCCCGGGCACCAGCACACCGCAGAGCGTGAGGCGTCCGCGCCTTCCCGTTGGGGCCCGGCATCCGGCCAGTTGCCGTCGAGCCTCGTCGAGCTGGCCGGCCCCACCTGCGGCCTTGTGGATCTGCCTTTGCATCTCGCCTGGTCCGGGCTGCGCACCTTCGATCTGGGCGATGACAAGTTGCTCCTTGGCATGTACCGCATCGTCCTGAGCACGGGCCTGCGCGACGACTACCTCCAGTTCCTGGACGGTGACCTCCTGGCCTCGCACTGGCCCCGGCTGCGGAAAATGGTCGGCCGCGGCGTCCGCACGGCATGGGAGGACGCCTTTCCTCCGTTGCGCCCGCGCGCTGGCCAGGCTGCCGCGTGAACCACCAGGGGCTGCCGGATCTCCCCGCGCACCACCGTCGGCTCCTCATCGACACCCTCGACCTGGGCCGCCCCTACGGGCTCGCCCTCATGGGCGGCTACGCAGTCCAGGCGCACGGCATCGTCCATCGCCCCAGCCAGGATCTCGACTTTGCAACCACCCACCCCACCGCGCTGCCGCAGATCGCCGACCATCTGACGCAAGGACTGAGTGCACGCGGCTGGCAGGTCTCTGCGCTGCATGCCGCGCCTCTCAAGGCACGCTTCCTGGCCACCGACCCCGACAGCGGACAGTCCTGCGAAGTCGACCTCCTCAAGGAGGTGCTCTGGCAGCCACCGGTGGTGCTGGGACTCGGCCCGGTCATCGCCCTGGAGGACCTCATCGGGACCAAGGTGCGGGCGCTGGGAGACCGCGGACTGCCACGCGATGTGATCGATGTGCATGCGGCGTCCGAGCAGTTCAGCAGTGGCGAACTGGAGGCGCTGGGGGCGCGCCGCCCTGAGGAGTTCGACCTCCAGGAACTGCACGATCGCCTGGAATCGGTGGCATGGGTGAGCGATGCCGAGTTCGAAGCCTACGGTCTGAACCCCGCACGTATCGCGGAGCTCCGGCACTGGGCCCAACACTGGCAGAACGACCTCGCCCAGCGTCTCGCTGAGCCGTTTACCGACAGCGACGACGTCGGCGGGTACTGATCCGCCGACGGCCTGGCGGCCCGCCTTCTCGAAGGAGTCGCGTAGTGCTGGTGGCGGCCGTTTCGTCGTCCGGTGGTGTGCTGGCCGGTGGGGAACGCCTCAGAACCTCACCATGGCACGACTCCGTTGTCGTCGAACATCTGGCCAGTGGGCCCGTCGTCGGGAAGAGCGGCCAACCGGACGGCGATCGCCGCGCCCTGTTCAGGGGTTTGCGTACCGCTGAACCCGTTGAGGTCGGTGGCCACGTAGCCGGGGCAGACGTTGTTGATCAGAATGTTGGTGCCGCTCAGTTCCTTGGCGTACTGGATGGTGACGGCGTTGAGGAAGGTCTTCGTCGGCGCGTAGGCCGCGCTGATCCCTCCGAGGTCGACACCGGGCGTGGTCTGCAGGGCCAGCGAGCCGACATGACTGGACTGGTTGACGATCCGCGGGCGCGCCGAGCGGCGCAGCAGTGGCAGCATCGCGTTGGTGACCCGCATGACGCCGATGACGTTGGTCTCCACCAGCCGCCGCACGGTCTCCAGGCCGATGGTGGTCGGCTCCTCCGGCCAACCGCCCGCCACGCCCGCATTGTTGACCAAGACGTCAAGGCGTCCCGCCTGCTCCTCGATCAGCCGCGCCGCGGCAGTCACGCTCGCGTCGTCGGTCACATCCAAGGGCACGCCGAACGCGTCAGCACCCGCCGCGCGCAGTTTCGCCACGGCGTCCCCCCTGCGCAGCTCGTCCCGGGCGCCGACACCGACACTCCATCCCAATGCGCCAAGCCCGGCCGCGATCTCGTACCCGATTCCTTTGTTCGCGCCGGTGACCAGCGCAATCATCTTCTCGCTCATGACAACGAGCATGGCCGCGCTTCGACCGTGCACCAACACCCCCTCGGTAACGCACCAATACCCGAGCGACATAAATCGACCATCCTCGAAGTACGGTGTGCGCATGGAGATACGCGAGCTGCGGTACTTCGTCGCCCTCGCCGAGGAACTGCACTTCGGCAGGGCCGCCGAGCGTCTGGAGATGGCCCAGCCGCCCCTGTCCCGAGCGATCGCCCGGCTCGAACGACAGCTCGGGGTCACCCTGCTGGAGCGCACCACCCGCAAGGTCACGCTCACTGAGGCCGGAGCCGTACTGCTGTCCGAGGGCCGCACGATCCTCAGCGCGGTGACCGCGGCCGAGCGGCGTACGCAGCAGGCCGCGCACAACCGCCCCCGCCTCGTCCTCGCCGTCAAATCCGGCACAGCCGACGAGTTCCTGGCCAAACTGCTCGACGCCTACCGCGCGGAGCCCGGCGCGGCCACCGTCGATCTGCTGCTCTGCGAGACGCACCAGCAACAGACCCTGCTGCAGAACGGGCAGGCAGATGTGGCGCTGCTGCATCTGCCCTTCGATTCGGCGGCCGGACTCGACACCGAGATTCTGCACACCGAGGGGCAGGTCGCGATCCTGCCCACCTCACACTCACTCGCCGGCCGCTCACGGATTCGGACGGCCGACGTCACCGCATTGCCGGAACTCCCCATGGCGCGCTGGCCAGGCCCTGGCGGCAGTTACCCGGAGGGACCGGGCGCAGAAGTACGGAACCTGACACAGCTCTTCCAACTGATCGCGCTCGGCCGCACCACCGCGATCATGCCCGAGTCCGCCGCTGCCGATCTGCGTCGGGATCTCACCGCCGTACCGGTCCTCGACGCACCACCCGTGACAACGGTGATCGCATGGCCGTCGCAGAGCCGACTTCGCGCAGTCGCCGACCTGATCCGCGTGGCAACACGTCTTTGACCGGCTGCTCTGTATCTGCTCGAGTGGAAAGCGGCCGACTGTTCAAGGTCGGTGGCCTGCGCTCGCAGCCGCGCCTGCAAAGGGTTTGAGGCCCTGGCCCGTCTGACCGAAGAAGTCGGCTCCCTCGTCCCGCAGGCGATGACGCCCGTGCGTTCCAGGCCGTGTGGGAGTTGCTCGCCGCCGTGCACCGGCAGGATCCCGGGCTGCCGGGGGGTCACTCTCCGTGGTAGGGACGAGGCAGGCCGATCAGTTGAATCGTAGGGTCGTTCTTTGCGAGATGACTGAGTTCGTCGGTGAAGCCGGTGCCGCTGAAGCAGTACAGCCGTGTTGCCTCGGTGGCGGTGGCCGCGCGTGGGCCGCGGCGCACCGACGGCTGGTGGATCGTTCGAAGCCCGCCGACCAAGACGTTCACCGACCCCAGGTTCTGCACGGCGATCGTCGACCGGCTCACCTTCGGCGGCAACATCATCGGGACCGGCAGTGACTCCTGCCGCCTCGCCCGCACCGAAGCCAGGCAGCGCGCCACCGCAGACTTCTGACCACGATGGCCTGCGGTGCCACCGCTGTCACCGTTCCCGGACGCGCCACCACCAGCGCCCTGCCGTCCACTCGCTCGCCTAACCCGGGTTCGGAAGAGTACGACGCTGGAACTCGGCATCGATCTGCTCCATCAGGCGCCCCAGGTCGGCTCGGGCTCCCCTCGGAAGGTGCCTCAGAGCCACGGCCAGTGCATCGCGGCCGTCTTCTGCCTCGATACTGGGACTCTCACCGGGGCCGGTCAGATAACGTCCCGGCTGCCCGACGGCCCACTCGAATCGGCTGAGCGCGTCAGCAACGGCGTTCGGTCACAGGTACTCGGCCTCAACACGGCGAACAGCGGCCCGTGTTCGGGCAGATGCCCCCGGAATCCGGGGGACCGGCACATGTGCGGGGGCCGCCACCGCTCCGCGCGGACGGCCTTCGGGCGCCTACGTGGCATCGCCCTTTCGGAGGGGAACCATGCCGGCATACTGCCGGGGCCCACACCTTCGAGGTCGGGCCGACCGGCTCGGTCACGCTCCCCGTCGAAGATCCCGGCCGGGGCCATCAGGCTCGTTGCCCTGTGGCCATCGAAGTCGTTCGAAGCCGGCCGTGCTGCGTGAGGAAGAGGGCTGCGCGGTCCAGTGCCTGGTCGGCCTCGTCGAGAATGCCGGCGAAAGCCTGGAATACGTGCGGCACGTCGGCGGTGATGTCCAGGATGACGTCCACTCCGGCTGCCCTCGCGCGCGTGGCCAGGCGCGTGGAGTCGTCCAGCATGATCTCGTTGGTGCCCGCCTGGATGAGCATCGGGGGGAAGCCGGTCAGGTCGGCGAGGACGGCCGGGCTGAGCATGGGCTGGTGCGGGTCCTGTCCGGCGAGATACATGGCTCCGGTGTGTTCCACGGACTCGCGGGTGAGGATCGGGTCGATGCCTTCCTTGGTGTCCATGCTCTCGCCTGTGCGGGTGGCGTCGAGGCCCGGCGAGAACGTCACGATGGCGGCGGGCAGCGGGAGGCCCGCGTCGCGGGCGGCCAGGCAGGTCGTGACGGTGAGGCCGCCGCCGGCCGAGTCCCCGGCGAACACGATGGCCGAAGGGTCCTGACCGCTGTCGAGGAGGGCGCGGTAGGCGCTCAGTGTGTCTTCGATCGCGGCCGGGAAGGGGTGCTCGGGGGCAAGCCGGTAGTCCACCGAGTACGCCCCGAAGCCGGTCCTGGCGACGAGGTGTCCCGTCAGCGACAGTGCGCTTTCGGGGGAGCCGTACACCCAGCCGCCACCGTGGAAGTACAGGATCGTCCCCGCGTGCCGCCCGGCGTACGGGCCGTTGTCCGGCTCGATATGCAGTGCCGGCCGGTTGCCGAGAGCTGTCCGCGTGGTGCGGATGCCGTCGGGCACGATCATCCGGGCCATCAGCGCCTCGAATCCGGCTCGGATCGCCTCGACCGACCGGGGGCTCTCGGGGCGCGGCTGCCGCAGCATCGCGTCGATCTGCGTGCGCTGTTCCTTGCTCATTCTCTTCCCTTGCTCGTAAGTGCCTTCCATGGAACTAGATTCCACGGCATGTAAAGTAGACTATATGCCGTGGCATCCAAAGTGAGCAGTGAGACGGTCGACCTCCCGGGCTTCTTCGCCGACCTGGTCCGGTGCGAGACGCGTCTGTACAACGCCCTCAACGACCGTCTCCGTGAGCGGCACGGGATCGTCACCTCGCAGTTCGAGGCTCTGCGTCACCTGCGCGACCACCCCGGGGCCCGCGTGGCGGACCTTGCCGCCGAATTCGCCATCGGTATCGGGGCGGCCAGCAAGACCGTCGACCGTCTGGAGAAGCAGGGCTGGGCCGTTCGGCAGCCGAATCCGTCCGATCGTCGGTCCTCACTGCTGGCCCTGACCGACGACGGCCTGCAGTTGGTCGACGCGGCAGAAGGGACCTTCACCGAGCGGCTGTCCGAGCTGATCGCGGATGTGCTCAAGGTGTCCCCCGTGACGGCCGCCGCGCAGGCTCTCTCGGAGCTGCGTTCCGTCCTGGAGCGCGACCAGATCGGTACGCCCACAGGCTGACGCGTTGCGCAGCCCGGCCGGAACGGCAACGGCTGGGCATGGTCGCCTCGGCGCATCATGCCCAGGTCCGCGACCTCCTGCGCCCGGTCCAAGGGCCACTTCATCTGCGGGACCGACGCCCGCACCGGCCCGTGCCCTATACGGTCCAGCTCCGAGACCCGCGCAGCGGAGGTGGAGCCTGCGGCCCGCGGAGCCCATGGGGTGTGGGGTGTGGGGTGTGCGTTGGGGTGGGCGTGTTGGTGTGGGGCGGGTTCAGTTCCAGCGGGGGGATTTTGACGGTCATGTCGAGGAGGTGGCGGGCGGCCGGGGCCGTGTCCGCGTTGCTGAGGTCGTTCTGCATGCTGCCTTGAGGGCGTACTGGTTTTTGCTGTCGTGCTTTGCAGGGGCTTGGTTTCCTCCCCCGGCTGAAGTCGGGGTTCTCCTTCATGGATACCCTCCCCGGCTTCAGCTGGGGGTATCCATGAAGGGGGCCCCTGGTGAACGCGTTCACCGGGGTGGTGTGCCGTGTCCACGGCACCTGTGCTTTCGGCTTTTCCGGCTGGCTCGGCCTGGTGTCTGCCCCGCACCTGCCCGAACTGGAGCAATTGGAGAACTGGCCGAGCTGGCCGAGCTGGCCGAGCTGGCCGAGCTGGCCGAACTGGAGGAACTGGCCGAACTGGAGGAGTTGGGGGAACTGGGGGAGAGGTCGGCCGGGGACGCGGGCTTGTTGCTCTATTGCATTCTGGGGGTGTTCCTCATCTGTGAGGCCGTGGGTATCTTCAACGGGTTCAGCGGGAGGGTTCCGGAGCCGGCCGAGGGGGATCCTGGCCCGTCACGCGTGCGTCCCCGCGCAGGTCGACCACCTCATCCGCGTCGGCGGTGTGACCCGTGTGTCGTCGTTCTTCCGGCTGGTGTCCTCCTGCGGCGAAGGGCACTTCGTGCCGTGGCTGTTCTCCGACGTGACACGCGCCGGCTTCGAGACTGCCTTCGCGGGCCTGCGGGGCCGGGAGGGCTGCTTCGGCGGCTGCCCGTACTGAGCGGTCCCGCCCCGCCGGGATCCCGGGCACGCCCGCGCCCCGTCCGGATTCCGGGTACGCCCGCGCCCCGCGCCGCCGGGATCTCGGGCAGGCCCGCGCGCCGCCGGGATCTCGGGCACATCCGTGCCCCGTCCGGATCCGGTGACTGCACACAGTGGCCGCCGGGTTGTGCGTCTGTCCCCTGCCGGCGGGCTGCGGTCCCGCCGCGGGCGCACCGCCGGGCGATCCTTGCCTCTGCTGCCGGGCCGGTTCCCATCTAGGGAGGTACCCCGCCATGACCACTCATCAGACCTCGTCGCTGCTCCTGGGGCTCGCCGCCGTCGTGTTCCTGGCGCGGGTGCTGGGCGTCGTGGCCCGGCGTCTGAACCAGCCGGCGGTGATCGGTGAGGTCCTCGCCGGTATCGTGCTGGGGCCGAGTCTCTTCCATGGGGCGCTGGCCGGTGCCCTCTTCCCGGCCGGTATCCGGCCGCTGCTGGCCGCCCTGGCCGCGGTGGGTGTCGCGGCTTTCATGTTCCTGGTCGGTCTGGAGTGGGACGCGGCGGTGTTCCGCGGCGGCGGAGGCCTCGCCGCCGGTGTGTCCCTCGGTTCCGTCCTGGTGCCGTTCGGTCTGGGCGTGCTGCTGGCGCTGTATCTGATGGACGACTACGGCACGGGTGACAGGACGGCGTTCATGCTGTTCGTGGGCATTGCCGTGTCCGTCACGGCGTTCCCGGTGCTGGCCCGGATCCTCACCGACCGGGGCATGTCCCGTTCCCCGCTGGGTGTGGTGGCGTTGGCGTGTGCCTGCGTCGATGACGTCCTGGCCTGGTCGCTGCTGGCCGTCGTGGTCGCGGTGAGCGGTTCGGCGGGCCCCGGCCGGTGGCGCATTCTGCTGGCTGTCCCCTATCTGCTGGGCATGCTCTTCGTCGTGCGGCCGCTGCTGCGCCGCTTGGTGGGCTGCCGCCCGGCTCTCCTGCTGAGCCCGGCGGTGTTCGCGGCGGTTGTGGTGGGTCTGCTGCTGTCGGCCGCCGCCACCGAGTGGGTGGGCCTGCACTACATCTTCGGGGCGTTCCTTTTCGGTGTGGTTCTGCCGCGCGGTGGCAGCGAGCGGCTGCGCGGGGAGGTGCGCGAGCGGCTGGGCCATTTGAGCGGCACGCTGCTGCTGCCGGTGTTCTTCCTGGTCGCGGGTCTGCAGGTCGACCTCTCGCAGTTGGACGCGGGCGGGCTGGGCGCGTTGGGGCTGATCCTGCTGGTGGCGGTCGGCGGCAAGTTCACCGGCGTGTTCGCCGCGGCCCGTCTCAGCCGGATGCCGCTGCGGCAGTCGGCCGCGCTCGCGACGCTGATGAACATCCGCGGCCTGACCGAGCTCATCGTCTTGAACGTGGGCCTGCAACGGGGTTTCCTGGGCCGGGATTTGTACTCGCTGATGGTCGTCATGGCGGTGGTGACCACCGCGATGGCGGGCCCGCTGCTGGGCTGGATCATCGGCCGCCCCCCCGGACCCCGGCCAGTCCCGCCCCGCCGCGGCTGCGGCCGCCGCTCCCGGGGCCGCGGCCGAGCACTCGGCGGGAAGCGTGGGCACCCCCGCCGGGGGCCTGTCCGGCGGATCGGGCGGCAGGAGACCGTCGGGATCTGGCGGGCGCCGGTGAGCGGGGTGCGGGCGCGACCCGCCTGCGGCGTTGTCGCCGGTCGCTGGCGCTCCGCGCCGGACCTTCTTCGCGTCGGGCCCCCTCCGTCTTAGCGGTGGGCGTGCCGCATCCCGCGCCCGCGGCACGATCCGCCCGACAGGCCCTGGACCCGGCCCGCCGGACCCCGCTCCGGCCGTGGACCCCGGCACGCACTTCGCTGCCTCAAGGCTGCGGGTCCCGCCGCTTTGCGCCGCCCCCGGCGGCAGCCCTGGACGCCGGTGTCCTCCGCGGCACAGGCCCGCCCGCCGGCGTCGGTCAGGCCACAGGTCGGGGTCTTCGTGCCGGGGTCTGGCACGGCACCCTGTGCACCACCAGATCTCACCGCTGCTGCTGAAGGTGTTCACCTCCCACGCCGCTCCGTGCGGCCCGCCTCACCCGCGCCACCCCCGGCAACCCCTTGTTCCGCCGGCTCCGGGCAGCGGCCGCCCGCGGCCATGTCACAGCGCCACCCCCGTGTCTCGTCCTAAGGGGAGAGGCCCCAAGGCCCGTTCGCCAACAACGCCGGAACACGGAACAAGGAGAAGACGATCATGGCAGCACAGAGCGCAGCCGCCACGGCCGGGCCGAGCACGGGGGCGGCCGCGGACGCCCGGCGGCGGTGGCTGATCGGCGCCGTCATCTGCACCGCCTACCTGATGGTCGGCCTCGACCTGACCGTCATGAACATCGCGCTCCCCTCCGCGCAGCGGGCACTGGACTTCAGCAACGCCGACCGGCAGTGGATCGTGACCGCCTACGCCCTGCCCTTCGGCGGTCTGCTGCTGTTCTGCGGGCGGCTGTCGGACCTGGTCGGCCGCAAGCGGGCCTTCCTGATCGGCCTGCTGGGCTTCGCGGCCGCCTCCGCGGTCGGCGGCGCCGCGACCGACTTCGAGATGCTGGTGACCGCCCGCGCCTGCCAGGGCGCGTTCGCCGCTCTGCTCTCGCCCTCCTGCCTGGCCCTGCTGGCCACCACGTTCGCTGACCCCGAGGAACGCGCCAAGGCCTTCGGCGTCTTCAGCGGGGTCGTGGCCAGCGGCTCGGGAGTGGGCCTGATCATCGGCGGCGCGCTGACCTCCGGCCTGAGCTGGCGCTGGTGCATGTACGTCAACCTGCTGCTCGCCGCCGTCGCGTTCTTCGGCGGCACCGCGCTGCTTCAGGACCAGCCCAAGTCGGGCGCCCGGATGGACATCCCCGGTGTGCTGCTCGCGTCGGCCGGCATGTTCGCCGTGGTGCTGGGCTTCTCCAACGCGCACAACGGCTGGGGCGAGACCCCGGCCTGGGGCTTCCTGGCGCTGGGCGCCGCCCTGCTGGTCGCCTTCGCGATCTGGCAGACCCGCGCCGCGCACCCGCTGCTGCCGCCCCGGATCGTGCTCAGCCGCACCCGCGGCGCCGCCTACTTCACCGTGCTTCTCGTCGGCATCGGCTTCTTCGGCATCCTGATGTTCCTCGTCTACTACATGCAGACCATCCTGGGCTACTCGCCGATCACCTCCGGCTGCGCACTGCTCCCGATGATCGCGATCATCCCGGTGGGCACAAGCGTGGGCGCCATCAAGCTGCTGCCCGGGTTCGGCCCGCGGCCCCTGATCACCGGCGGCCTCCTGATCAGCGCCGCCGGCATGGCCGGCCTGACCCGCATCGACGCGAACTCCGCCTTCGCCAGTCACGTCCTGGGCCCCGTCCTCCTCGTCGGCATCGGCATGGGCCTCATCTACGGCGCCGCCCTGAGCACGGGCACCTCCGGTGTCGCACCCCAGGACGCCGGCATCGCCTCCGCGGTCATCAGCACCGGCCAGCAGCTCGGCGGCGCGATCGGCACCGCCCTGCTCAACACGATCGCCGCCACCGCCGCCACCGACTGGCTCGCCACCCACGCAGCAGGCCGGCCGACGGTGCAGGAGCTGCACCTGGCGTCGATCCACGGCGACATCCGGGTGTTCTGGTGGTGCACCGCCCTCCTCGTCCTCGGCGCCGCCGTCGCCGCCCTGTTGCTGCGCGGCGGCCCCCTGCCCGCACCGGCCGGCGCCTCCGCCGCCAAGCCGTCCGAACAGACCGAGGCGGCCCGCTCCTGACCACCAGCCCACCACCCGCGGGCACCCGCTGCCCGCCTGGCCGGCTGCACCCCGGGCACCCCCGGGGCCGCCGGCCCCGGTGGGGGGTTGCCGGTTGCCACGCAAGGCCCCCG
>NZ_JBIWMV010000040.1:0-40226 GCF_044766845.1 Streptomyces sp. NPDC101776
TGTCCTTGACCCTCCGGTCCCTCCACAAGAGGAAGCCCTCTTCGACATCTGAGCGATCACCGACAGTCGCGAGTCACAGCAATTGGACCAGAGCCCGAGTTTGGACACCACTTGTCGATCGCAGGTCCGCGAAATGTCGCCGAGAAGTGACATCACTCCCGCGGGATCTGGCTCGTCCTCGGGGCCGTGATGATGACCGCCGGCCGGCCCGTGCTCCTCTGGGGCGACGCGGTCCGGCGTCGCCGGGGCAGTTCTAGAAGTTGCTGTGTGAGGGTTCCCAGATCGAGCAGTCGTGGGCGAAGAGCACACGTCGCGGGTCGAACTCGGCAAGCCGCTCCAACCAGTGCTCATAATCAGGAAGCGGCTGTTCGACGCCGTGAAGTGCGGCTTGGCGGGCCAGTTGGGCTGACGCGAACTGAGATGCGAAGTCGTGGGCCTGGCCGGCGAGGATCACGGTGCCGTCGCCTTGCTGAAGGACCAGCGACTGGTGCCCTGGAGTGTGCCCGGGGGTCGGGATGATCCAGACGCCCGGCCAGATCTCGGTCTCACCAGTGAGTTCCTCGTAGGACGCGCCGGGGAAGTCGACCAGTTCGTCGATGGTGTAGTTGCCCCGGCGAGCGGTGGCCAGCTCGACTTCCTGGACCAGGATCGGCTTGCCGCCCAGCAGAGGATTCCCGCCGCAGTGGTCGAAGTGGAGGTGGCAGTTCACGACCAGAGAGATATCGCTGAGGGCGACTCCAGCCACCGACAGTGCCTCTTGCAGTGCACGGCGTCGGGGTCGGTAGTGCGCCTCGGTCTGGGAGTCGGCGCTGCCGATGCCGGTGTCGAAGAGGATCAGTCCCTGGCCGTGTTGCACCAGATAGGCGAGCACGGACTCAACTCGCGGTTGCGTGCTGCCTGTCTCTGATGCCGGCCGGACGAAGTACCCCAGGTCGAGTCGATGCACCGCCGTGTTCTTCCCCATAGGGCCATCCTTGACAGGCCGTGCTGTGCCGTCCAGCGGGTCTGCCGACAGCAGAACCGCGACCCGAGACCGTGTCCCGGGGCCTCGCGCGGCTCGCCTCAACGGTCGGACGGCGGCGGCATCATGCCCACTCCATGCCGAGTTCCCGCAGTGAGTCCAGCTGGTCCTGGGTGAGCTTGTCGCGCCTCGTTTTGGTGTTGGAGACCCACCCACCCAGCTTCACGGTTACCGATTCCGCCTCGCCGTCGACCGTGATTTCCTCGCTGTGGCCGCGCGGTACTGGCCGGTGGGCGCCTTCCCGTCTCACGCAGACCCACCAGTCCCGGCCCGTTTACGGGTGGCCGTCGTCCTCCAGCGGTTCGGGTGCGTCGTCATCGTTCAGCAGCGCGTCGAGCTCCGCAGGCAGGCCGCTGTCGGTCCGCGGCGGCTCCATGGGGATCTGCGGTACGCCGAAGGGCGGATCCTCGATGATCGATACGCCGGGATCGTCGTCCGAGCCGGGGGTGAACGGCCCGCCGGGATCGTCGTCGAGCATGATGCCGTCAGGCGGGGTGCCCTGCGACGCCTGGTCGCTCTGCGAGCTGTCCGACCCGGCGAACTGGGACTGGTCGTCGCCGAAGTCGTCGCTGACCGAGAACGAGCCACCCTTGGTGGAGTAGGTCTTGCGGAGGTAGACGGCTTCCCGGTCGACGCTGTCGCCCGGCCCCGTCGTTGCGCCGTCCAGGGCGGTGATGTACTGGACCAGGCCGGGATCGTCGTCCGTGCCGGTCGCCCTGGCGATACTGCGGAGCTGCTCGGGCAGGTCGCCCCCGGTGATCCCCAGCTGCTTGGCCACGAGATGCAGGCCGGCCCGGGTGGTGTTCGTCCACAGCCCGCCCGGATGGCCGTTGAAGTAGACGTCGTACCCGTTGGCGCGCGCCAGGCACAGCGTCAGCCAGCACATGGTGCACGGACGCTTGCCGCCCGCGACGGCGATCGGGCTCAGCCGGATTCGGGCGACGACCGCGGCGTGCACGAGGTTCTGCTCGGCGTGGGAGTCGCCGCGCCTCGCCGGGACGGCGATGACCCGCCCGGCGTACTTCTCGCTGCGGAGCAGGTCCTCGAAGTCCTTCGGGCTCCTGGACACGACCATGGTCCGCGCGCCCTGTACCGTCATCACCTGGAAGAGGGTGTTCAGGATCGTCTTGACGGACTGTTCCTGGTCGGACTCCATCAGGCAGTCGGTGCCCAGCTGGACCAGGCGCCGCGCGCCCGCCTGGACACGCTCGCGGTCGAGACCGGGAGCGCCGGAACCCGACGCCAACGCCTGGGCCACCTCGGAGAGTTTGCGTGCCTTGGCCTTCATGGGATCGCCGTCACCCTGGTAGCCGCCGGCGTCCGTGAGCACGGTCGCGAGGTTCAGCCGGGTCAGCGCGTCGACCACCTCCGGTTCGTTGGCACTGACGAGGATCCGGCCGTTGACGGCCATCGCCTCGATCTCCGTCGTCTTCACCTCCTGTTCCCGCAGATGGTTGATGAGCATCTGCGACAGCTGGCTGAGCAGTTGCAGATCCCGGCGGGTGATCTTCGGCGTGCCGCCGGAGACCGTCAGCGTCGGAAGCCAGCTGCCCTTGCTCGTGAAGCCGGTTCTGAAACCGAGATCCGCCTTGAACTCCTTGATGGCCGCTTTCGTCGAGTCCTGTATGAGGGCCGACGGACCGTTGCGCCGGCCGCGGTGCAGCAGACGTTCGTCCCTCGGGTAGTCCTCGTACGCGCTGCGCCGCTTCCTGACCGCGTCGCTTTCGTCGGGCCGCTCTTCTTCCAGCAGGTCCACGAGGACCCTGACGTGCCGGGACACGAACTCCCGCACTTCCTGCGGCGCCTCAGGCGGCAGGAAGAGCGCCTCACGCGGCACGATCTTCTCGGGCGAGACGACCTCGTCCAAGTCCTGCGAGTCCTGCAGGTCCTGCGAGGAGACGCCCTCCGCGGTCCCCGTGGACGGCACACGCCGCGTGGCCTCCGAAAGAGAGCTGTCCTTCTTGGTCTTGAGAACCTTCGCGGGCTGTTTCCCGGGAGCGGGATCCTCCGCCTTCGTCTTTTTCTTCAGCGGCTGTGACGGTTTTGATGGCGTCGACATATTCCCCCCAGGTAGCGACCGGAACGCCCCCCGGCGCCCCCGGCCCAATGCCATGACAGCATGTCACCGGCGGTGCCGCCGGTGACGGGCGTTTCAGGACACAACGTGCAAGCTCTACCCAGAACCCGCCCCGTCCACCCCGCGCGCGGGGCACCCCTCACCCCCCCGTCCACTCGCTTCGCGTCCGCCCTGAGGAGGGTCGGCTTGGGGAACGGTCAGAGGCCGTCTCAGTAGGAGTCCTCCCGTTCGGAGGGTGGCCCGTACTGATCGATGAGGTCGCAGGTGCAAGCGCCGCCCTCGTACATCGTCTTGTCGCACTCGTCATGGTGATGCTGCTCCGGCGACCGCTTCGCCGGGGCTGGAGGCTGGGCAGCTGCGGCCCGGAACTCCTGGTCCACGACGACGGAGGCGATTTCGTCCTTGCGCCACTTCTCGGGAGAGTTGTGGTTCACCAGACCGTCCGCGTAGACCATGCGCAGCAGTTCGGCCTTGATGTGCTTGCGCATCAGCGCGTTCATGCGCTGCACCCGCGTCCTGCCCCGCGCCGCCTGCTCCTTGCCCCTCGTCACCGTGTCGCCCTGGCCGTGGTCCTCCAGTGTTTCCGGCGGCCCGGAGAACTCCGCCCAGCGGAGGTCGATGGTGCCGCCAGAGAACTCCGCCCCGCGGCGCCGGGCGACCCGACGCAACCGGGACCCCGTCCAGCACTGACCGCAGATACTTTGAACCCCGGGGTTGTGTCGTTGATTGAGGGGGTCTACCTTCAACTCGAAAGCCCGGGGTTCAAAGTATCTGCGGGTGGAGAAGAGAGGGCTCGTCATGCTCACCATCGCGCTCGGCGCCTACCAGACGTTCCCGGCGGACGAATACGGCAGGTCGTCCGCGGGCTGGCGCCCGGGACTGACCGACGAAGAGGTGTACCAGGCGGGCCGCGGACGCTGGCGGCTTGGCCCCCGCGCCGATCGTGAACGCTACGCGGCGTTCACGGCCATGGGGATCGTCGTTCTGGCCGTCGAGATCGACAGCATCACGGCCGCCGACCCTGACGGTCGCCGCAGCATCGACGGCGCGATCCTCAAGCCGGGCCACCCGGTGTACGACAAGTACGTGGGCGGCGAGACGCCCGTGGGGAAGAGCCAGAATCCCGTCCAGTACGTGGACTCCGTGTTCGACCGGACGCTCTGCGCCTGCGGATGCGGCGGCGAGACACCTTCGGGCCGCAACTTCCTCGCCGGACACGACCAGAGGGCCATTCACCAGCGGATCACCAAGGTCGGCGGCGTCCTCCCGTTCCTCGACTGGTTCGACAAAACCTGGGCCCAAACCAACTGACCCGATGCGGCCCGGCCCCTCGCTCGATCCCTTGAGGGTCCGGGTGGCCGCTGTCTGGAGGCTGGGGTGACGGGGCTCGGCTGCTGTGCTGGAGTTCTTGGGCTGAGGACGGGTTGATCCGTAGTCGTGTGCCATGTCTCGGCTCGGGCCTCGGACCGGAGTTCGCAGGCGCGTTCGGTCGGTTTCGGTCCCGTATCTCTTTTGCCGGCCGGGCCGGGAGTCGCCACCCGGCCGGGTCGGACCAGCGCCGGCGGCGGGCTGCTGCTGGTCGGGTCAGACGAGTGCTGGTGGCGGGTTGCTGCTGGTCGGTGTGGTGCCGAGGATGTCGTCGACGGTCAGGTACCGGCCGGAGAGATCGTCCGCGGTCCCGGCGGCGAGGGTGGTGACGGCCTGCACGGTGCGTTCGACCGGGGTGTCCCGGCCTTCGGCGAGCTGCCGCAGCAGCCAGTCGCGGCGCCTGGCGTGCCAGGGGCCCGCCGAGGCGTCCTCGGCGACGGCGGCGGTGGTCAGACCTGTGGTCACGATTCCGGGGTGCAGACTGAAGGTGCTGACGCCGTGCTCGCGCGCCTCGTAGGCGATGTTCTCCATGCACTTGATACCGGCGGCCTTGGAAACCGAGTAGGCGGACAGGGTGGGCCAGCGATGCTGCCCGGCCGCGCTGCTGATGCTGACGATGCGTCCGCCGCCCTGGGCGACCATGAACGGCAGCACGGCGTGGACTGCCGCGGCCGTGCTCATCACATTCACACGCACGGCCTCCCACCAGTCGTCGAGGGGCACCTCCCAGAAGGGGCCGACCGGCCCCTCCACTCCGGCATTGTCGATGAGCACGTCGATCCGGCCGTAGGCGTCGAACACCGCGCGGGCGGCCGCGGCCGCGGCCGACGGGTCGGTGACGTCGGCGGGCAGCTCCAGTACCTCAGCCCCGGCTGCCCGGAGCTTTTCCGCCTGTGCGGCCACCGCGGTGGCAGTCCTGGCGGACAGGCCCAGGCGCGCGCCGTCGGCGGCGAGGGCGGCGGCGAGAGCAGTGCCCAGACCGCCGGTGGCGCCGGTGAGGAGGATCACGGGTCGTTCGGACAGCGGCACAGCGGCTCAGCCTTCCTTGACAGCGGTTCGGACGGCTCCTGCTGCCACGCGCAGGGCGGCGCGGTCGAGCTTGCCGGTGGAGGAAACGGGCAGCCGGTACACGAACTCCACGCTCCTGGGCACCTTGTAGTGGGCGAGCCGCCCCCGGCAGTGCTCGCGCAGCTCCTCCGCAGAGATGGCCGGGCCGGTTGCCTGGGCCACGACCACGGCGTGCGGCACCTCGCCGCGCTCTGTGTCCTCCCGGCCGACCACGGCGGCCTCGGCGATACCAGGGTGCTCCAGCAGCGCCGCCTCCACCTCCGCGGGATAGACGTTGTAGCCGCGGGTGATGATCACGTCCTTGCTGCGCCCGGAAAGGGTGACGCAGCCGTGCTCGTCGCGGACCGCGAGGTCCCCGGTGTGCAGCCAGCCCTGTCCGTCAGCGACCGGCACGACGTTCCAGGTACTGGCCCGGTGGCCAGGGGTGACCTGGGGTCCGCGCACCCACAGCTCGCCGATCTCGCCGGGCCGCGCCGGGCTGCCGTCGGGGTCGCAGGCGTCGGGACCGGTGACGGTCAGTTGGATCTCCAGGCCCGGCACCGCGGTTCCGGCACTGCCGGGGCAGCTCCCGGGCAGCGGGCCCAGGCCCGGACCAGCCAGCTCTGTCATCCCCCAACTCTCCAGCAGCGGTGTGCCGGTGCGCCGTTCCCAGTTCTGGCGCAGGTCGGCGGAGGCCTGCTGACCCGCCGACAGGCAGCGGCGCAGGTCGCCCCCGAGAACGGCGGTCGGGTCTGCGGTGAGCAGCCGCGCGTAGACAGTGGGGACGCCTTCCAGCACGGTGACCCGGTGCCGGGTCAGCCTGGCGGCCCAGCGCGCCGGGTCGAAGGGGTCCGGGGTGACTACCAGTGCGGCGCCGGCCAGCAGGGTGGCGGCGGCCACCAGATGGCCGTAGGTGTGCGCCAGCGGGATCGGCAGCGCCACCACGTCGTCGGCGGTCCGGTGCTGGTGGCGCCAGTACCCTGCGGCCAGGTGCAGTGCCTGCTCGGTCTGCAGGAGCGCTTTGGGGTTGCCGGTGGTTCCGGAGGTGTGCATCACCAGGCAGGGTGCCGACAGCCGGCGCCGGGTGATCCGCGCGGACGCCTCCTCGGCCACGGCGGGGGAGACCGGCGGAACCGGCTCGACGGTGCGTACCTGCGGCTGCGGCGGGTGCAGCGCGACCGCCTCCCGCACCTCCGCTTCCCGTTCGGGGGCGCACAGCACCAGCCGGGGGCGGGTCCGCTCCAGGATGCGGGTGAGCTCGGACCGGGTCAGTGCGGGGTTCAGCGGTGCGGCCACCAGGCCGGCCTTGAGTACCGCCAGGTAGGCGGCGAGCCAGGACGCGCCGTTGGGCAGCAGCAGGGCGACGCAGTCCTGCGGGTCCGGGGTCCCGGGGCGAGTCAGGCTCTCGGCCAGAACCCAGGACCAGTGGTCCAGTTCGGCGTACGACCAGGTGGCGTCGTCCTGATGGACGGCCGTGCGGGTGCCGCCGCTTGCGACGGCCGACAGCAGGGCCGTCCGGAACACGCTCATGCGAGTCTTCCTTGGAGGGAGTGGGGGATCCGCAGGTCGGCGGGGACGATCTGCGGGCTGAAGAGTTCCTCGATGTGCACCAGAGGTCCCGCTGCCGCGTGCAGGGTGTAGGTCTTGCAGGCGCACGGCCCGCCGCCGAACCAGCGCCGCCGCCCCACCCAGTGGACCCGCCGCTGCAGTTCGACGCCGGCCTCGGCCAGGGCGAACCCCAGCGGCTGGCGCAGGTCCCGGGCGATCCGGTCGACCCGGGGGTCGATGCCCAGCCGGGCCACCACCGTGTTGTCGGAGACGGCGGTTCCGCCCGGCGTCACCAGCCTGGTGTGCCGCACCAGGCAGCGTTCCTGGCCGGAGAGTTGCAGATGCCGGCGGATTCCTGGGTCCAGCTCCGCCGCCGGGACCACCCGCAACGACTGGACCTGGGCTCGCAGCGCGCCGTCCGAGGCCGCCTGCAGCAGCGGAGTGGTGAGGCCCTCGCTGGCCAGCAGCATCCGGGTGACCGGGGACGCGAAGGAGGTTCCCTGGGGATCGAGGCCGTGAGCAGGGTTGAATGGATACGCCGGTGAATGTTCCGGTGCCTGCGCGGAAGACACGACTACCTCAGCAGTGGAGAAGAGAAACGATAGGTCACTTTCGGCGACCAAGGCGGCACTCTACGTTGCCTGCGAGTGTGAATGATCACGCCGTTGAGCTATTCGGGTCCGGCTGGCGCAACGTGGGCGGTCATGGCGCTATCGGGATCGGCACCGCGGGCCGGATCATCTCCGTCGACCTGGACGCCGATTCGCCGCACATCCTGGTCAGAGCAACATGGCGCGGGCAGGGGAGCCGGCGGAGTGGGCCGGGGCGCCTACCCCGATTCCACTGTGCCCGGCGGCCGCACGTGACCCCAACACGAGGACATCCTCTCCGCACCGGCAGTTCTCACGGCGCCGGACGATCACCCACTGTCGATCCCCGTCGCGTCTCCGCGTCGGTTTCGGCGGAACTGCGTCGGTGTCTGCCCGGTGTACTCCCGGAACGCCCGGCTGAACGCGCTCGGGCTCTCGAAACCCACAGCTCTGGCAACGCCATGGACCGTGCTGCCGCCCCGGTCCATCAACGTCATTGCCGCCAACAGCCTGCTTTGCAGCAGATATTGACGCCACGTCATATCAGTCGCCGCCCGGAAACGGCGCCGGAGAGTGCGCTCGGAAACCGAGTTGGTGCGGCAGACCGCGTCCAGCGACACCGTGTCCAGGTGGGAGTCGGTGTACCGCATGACCGCCGTGATGAGCGGATCGGAGCTGGTCGGCAGATAGTACGGCCGTTCGTGGTCGAGGTGCTCCAGGACCAGCCGTCATCGTCCACGACAAGACCACCAACCGCGTCGTCCTTCTCCAGCGCAGTGAGAACGCCAAGTTCGCCCAGGGGATGTGGGATCTTCCCGTCGGTAAGAGCGAGCCCGGCGAGCCCGTCACCGAGACCGCGGTACGGGAGCTGTACGAGGAGACCGGGCTGATGGTGAAACCGGAGTCCCTGACGGTCGCTCACATCATCCACGGCGCCTGGGGCGTCGAAGCGCCCAACGGCTTCCTCACCGTCGTCTTCGCCGCCCACGAATGGACCGGCGAACCAGAGAACCGCGAAC
Source organism: Streptomyces sp. NPDC101776 (assembly GCF_044766845.1). NCBI lineage: Bacteria > Bacillati > Actinomycetota > Actinomycetes > Kitasatosporales > Streptomycetaceae > Streptomyces > Streptomyces sp. NPDC101776. Next base: position 8,671 of record NZ_JBIWMV010000040.1, read on the forward strand.
CACACAAGCACGCCCAGGTCCGATGGGTCGACGCCGACGCGATCCCGGAGGCATTCGTAGATACAACTGCCAGTGCCCTCAGCTACTACCTCAGTAGCGGGCCTCAGGTGTCTCTTGACGGATGGGAATAGACGGACAGCATCGTGCGGGGCACGAGCTACCCCGCTGGTGCGGGGACCACCTGGGCAAGAAGCCATGCCTCATCAGCTCCCTGGAACTACGCCCGCTGGCGGGGGGTACCACCCCTGGGTCCGGACGCCGCCGCCCGCCCTGCTGTGCCGCCACGTTCACGGCGTAGAGGCCCGCCGGGCGGCGCTCGCCGTGCCCGTGCGGCCGGGCCGTCGGTCCGGTGGTGTCCTGGCCGGGGTGTCACCGTCGTGGAGCGGGCTGCCGGGAGATCTGGCGTGGTGTCGGTGCCTGGTGCTGGCAGGTTGCCCCGTTCCTTGAGTACCTGGTGTGCGGGGTGGTGGCCGGGCAGGCTAGTTTGCTCGGGTGAGTCTCCTTGATGATGTGGCCGAGCGTGACGGCTGGCGCTGCTGGGTGTGTGACGAAGCGGTCGACCCCGACGAGTCGGTGAACGACCCGCGGGGCCCCAGCGTCGACAGCCGGACTGCCGACCGGAAGGCCAAGGTCGCCGAGCGGCTCGCGCACCGTGGGTGCAACACCCGTAAGGGTGCGGTCAAGGTGGTCATCGCCTGGCCGGATCGCCTGTACGTGGTCGAACCCGCGCCGTTGATCACTGTTGCGGGGAGGCTGGAGCGCAAGGGGGGTCGCGAGATGGTGGGCCGTTGTCCGACCAGGCGGGACGCCCAAGAGGCGGCGGATTGGCTGGTGGACCGGTTCTCCCGACTGGTACCGGGGCTGCCGGTGACCGCCGACATTGAGGCGGGCGGCGGCCAGTTCCTCGTCATCCTGGCCACCGGCCGCCGCTGACCGCGTGTGGGGGCGGCCCTGGCACCTGGCCTTCGCCCACTGTGGAGGGCGACTGCTTGGCCTCCGCCTCGTGTATTGCTCTGATGGTCTGTCAGCGCCGGTGGTTATTGTTTTGTATGGCTTCCGCTGATGCGAGGACCACGCGATAGATCGAGGGGCGCCGCCGGGCGCCGGAGAACTATCCCCGGCTGACGGGGGGACCACTCTTCGTGACCTGCAGTTCTGTCAGGGTGTGATCAGGGCCGATCGTCCGGTGGGTCCGTATGACGCTGGTAGCCGCACCGACGAGGCGGTCTGCGTGGGTCGGGGTCTGCCAGGTGATGGGCGCGGGGCGGGATTCAGAACCAGGACGGTCCGGTGTTGATGTAGGGCTCTTCCAGAGCGGCCGCTTCGTGGTTTGACAGCCGCAGGGCGAGCGCGTCCACGGCCTGGGACAGGTGGTGGGGCTTGGTGGCTCCGACGATGGGAGCGGAGACCAGCGGGTTGCGTAGCACCCACGCGAGAGCGATCTGGGCCATGCCGACGCCGCGGGCTTCGGCGAGCTGCTGCACGGCGTTGATGACCGGCTGGTCGTGGGGGCTGTCGAAGAACTGCACGACGCGGTCGGAGCGGGAACGGGTGCTCTGCCCGTGGGCGGGGCGGGCGAGGCGCCCCTTGCCGTTGGGCGAGTAAGGCACCAGGCCCACGCCCATGTCGCCGCACATGGCCATGAGCTCCGGCTCGTCCTGTCGGCGCAGGAGGTTGTACTGGTTCTGCATGGAGGCGAAGCGGGTCCAGCCGCCGAGGTCGGCCGCGTGCTGGAGCTTGGCGAACTGCCAGGCGTACATCGAGGAGGCGCCGAGGTAGCGGACCTTCCCGGCCTTGACGATGTCGTGCAGCGCCTCCATGGTCTCCTGGACCGGTGTCTCGTCGTCGAAGCGGTGGATCTGGTAGAGGTCGATGTAGTCGGTGCCCAGGCGGGTGAGGGAGGCGTCGACCTGTTCGAGGATGGCCTTGCGGGACAGGCCCTGTCCGCCGGGGCCCTCGTGCATCTTGCCGTGGACCTTGGTGGCCAGCACGATGTCCTCGCGCCGGGAGTACTCGGTGATAGCGCGGCCGACGGTCTCCTCGGAGGTGCCCGCCTGGTAGACGTTGGCGGTGTCCCAGAAGGTGATGCCCAGTTCGACGGCCTGTTTGAAGAACGGTCCGGCCTTGTCCTTGGCCAGCACCCAGGGGTGGGCGCCGGGCACGTCCGGGTCGCCGTAGCTCATGCATCCCAGGGCGAGCCGGCTGACCTTCAAGCCGGTGGGGCCCAGGCGGCTGTACTCCATGTGATGCTCCTTTGCAGGTCGCAGGCTTGTTGGCGCTGCGAGGCTGAGCGGCTGAAGTCCTGGCCGGCCGCCCAGGGCCGTTCTGGCCCCGTGGGGGTGTGCTGCGGTCAGCGGTGGGTGCGCGGGCCGTGGTACTGCTCGTCGGTGACCGGCTCCAGCCATGTGGTCTCGGGGGTGCCGTCGCCGGTGCCTTCCCACAGGGCGATGTGCTCCATGAAGAGCTCCGAGGCGGCGCCGTGCCAGTGCTCCTCGCCGGGCGGGCAGGTGACGGTCTGGCCCGGGTGGGCTTCCAGGATCGTGCCGTCGCGAGTGCCGATCAGCGCGATGCCCGAGGTGACATGCAGGGTCTGGCCCACCAGGTGGGAGTGCCAGTTGGTGCGCGCGGCCGGGGAGAAGCGGACCTGGTTGGCGCGCATCCGCGACGGCTCCTGGCCAGCGAAGATCACGTCGAACCACACGTCACCGGCGAACCAGTCGGACGGGCCCTTGGCGGTGGGCTGCTTCTTGACGAGTTCCACGAGGGTGTTTCTCCTTGTATCCGGGTTCACTCGGCGTACCGGCACCGCCGACGCCGTGCTGCCTGTTCAGGCCCTGGCGTCGTCGTTCCGTCAGGGTGTCTCCGCCGAGTCGGCCGGCTCGGTGTCGTTGGCCGGTGCGGACCGCTCGGTGTCGTCATGGGTCGCGGCCCAGCTGGCGAGCAGGTTCAGGGCGTCCTGGGAGGGGGAGGCGGGTTCGGCGGTGTAGGTGAGGAGGACCTGGCTGGGGTCGCCGCCCACCGGGAAGGACTCGAACGGTAGGTCGAGGTCGCCGACGACCGGGTGGTGCAGGAGCTTCACGCCGGTGGTGTGCATGCGGACGTTGTGGGCGGCCCAGCGGTGCCGGAACTCCTCGCTGCGGGTGGACAGTTCGCCGATCAGGTCGGTCAGCCGTCGGTCGTAGAGGTCGCGGCCGGCCTCGGCGCGCAGCATCGCGACGCAGTCGCCTGCGATCTGGTCCCAGGCGCGGAAGAATTCGGTGGCTTGCGGGTCGAGGAAGACGAACCTGGTGTTGTTGGGCGGGCGTGCAGGGTCGGCGAATACCGGGGAGTACAGGGCGCGCCCGAGGTCGTTGGTGGCGAGGATGTCTCCCCGTCCGCTGAGGACGAACGCCGGCGTGCCGGCCATCGAGTCGAGGATGCGCTGCACCGCGGGCCGCACGCGCTGTTGGGCGGGCCGGCGGCGTGGCGGGCGGGTGGTGCCGGCGCCGCGCAGGAGGTCGAGCAGATGGAGGCGTTCGGCCTCGTCGAGCTGCAGTGCCTGTGCGATGCCGTCGATGACGCTCTCGGAGACGCCGGTGGCGTTGCCGCGCTCGAGGCGGGTGTAGTACTCGCTGGAGATGCCCGCGAGGAGGGCGACCTCCTCGCGGCGCAGTCCGGTGACCCGTCGGCGCTCTCCGCCGTAGAGGGGCAGTCCGGCCTGTGCGGGGGTGACCCTGGCCCGTCGGGTGCCGAGGAATTCCCGGATCTCCGCACGGAAATCATCACGGATATCCCGGTTGGTGCCTTGTGGGTCGTTTCTGCCTGCCATGCGTTTCACTCTACGAGCGGATCCGCCGGGTTGGGGGTCCCTGTCAGTGACCCCCTCATCAGGGACTCCCACACTCCCGTGACAAGCGGTTTTGTTGGTGGTGCACCGCCCCCAGCGTGTGAACCGTCCGGATACGGCGGCGCTCGGGCCACCGGTTGTCCGGCACCGTCGGCGCTGCACGCATCACCACCACACATACCGGATGCCGGATCCCGGCCACGGAAGGAAACCCCCCATGAGCAAGGTCATTCTCGTCACCGGTGCCGGACGCGGTCTGGGCACGGACATCGCCCGCGAGGCCCTCGCCGCAGGCCACCAGGTCGTCGCCACCGGCCGCCGCCCCGAAGAGGTCGAGAAGACCCTCGGCGGGCCGCAGGACAATCTGCTGGTCACCCGGCTGGACGTGACCAGCCTGGAGGATGCCGAGGCGGCCGCGCAGGCCGCCGTCGATCGGTTCGGCCGCATCGGCGTCCTGGTCAACAATGCCGGGAACCTCTTCACCGGCTACTTCGAGGAGATCTCGCCCGCGCAGATGCGCCGGCAGTTCGAGACGAATCTCTTCGGCCCGATGAACGTCACTCGCGCTGTCCTGCCCGTCCTGCGCAGGCAGCGCGCGGGCCACATCATCACCATCACCTCGACTGCCGGGCTGGTCGGCATGGAGTTCACCTCCGCCTACGCCGCTTCCAAGTTCGCGGAGGAGGGCTGGATGGAGTCGCTGCGTTACGACGTCGAGCCGTACAACATCCACACCACGGTCGTGGAGCCCGGCTACTTCCGCACCGAACTCCTGGTGGACGGCTCCACCAACTGGCCCGAGCTGTCCATCGACGACTACGCCCCGCGCACCGCCCCCAGGATCGAGGGGATGAAGAGCATGAACGGCAAGCAGCCCGGCGACCCCGCCAAGCTGGCCCGCGCCCTGCTCACCATCGCAGGCCAGGACAAACCGCTGCCGCGGTTCGTCGCCGGTGCGGACGCCATCGAGGCCGCCGAGGCCAAGGCCCGAGAACTCCTCGCCCAGGCCGAAGCCTCCCGCGAACTGGGCGACAACCTCGCCTACGACGACGCCCGCGCCTGAGGTAACCGCCCCGTATCCGGCTGAGGCGCAGGACCGCCACCGGGTGCATTTTCGACACTATGGAGACAGACATGCCCCTCATCGGCGAGTACGAGCCGAACCCGGTGCAGTTCGTCGCGGACCAGGTGGAGCTGTACGAAAGCTCCGGCGGTACGCAGGGAACGACGCTCCAGGACCGGCCGGTGGTCGTCTTGACCACCGTGGGCGCCAAGAGCGGCAAGATCCGCAAGTCCCCGGTCATGCGGGTGCAGCACGACGGCTCCTACGCCGTCATCGCCTCCATGGCGGGAGCCCCCAAGCACCCGGTCTGGTACCACAACGCGGTGGCCGACCCCCGGGTGGAGCTCCAGGACGGCCCCGTGCGCCAGGACATGCTGGCACGCGAGGTGACCGGGGACGAGAAGGCCGTGTGGTGGGCCCGAGCCGTCGAGGCGTTCCCCGACTACGCCGAGTACCAGAAGAACACGGATCGTGAGATCCCGGTCCTCGTTCTGGAGCCGGCGGCCCACGAGCACTGACACAGCACAACCGGATCAACCCACGGATCCCGCGCCTGTCCCTGGCACCGCTGGACGATGTCCGCGCCTGAGCCAACACGCCCCGCCCCTCGAGGCGCAGGCCGCCGCCGGGGCCGCTTACGCAAGCCGGCCCGCACCCGCGGCAACCGCGCCCGCGTCGGCAGCGCGGGACCCACCGCAGCACGGTCCGCCCACTGCTGGCGCACCGCGCTGATCCCGATCACCGAATGGGCCTGAGGGCCCCTACGACAAGGAATACCTGATGAAGCGTGTATCACTGGGCGGGCTCGATGTCTCCCGCATCGGGCTGGGAGCCATGACCATGGCCGGCACCTACACCACGGGCGGGGGCCTCGACGACGCCGAGTCGATCCGCACCATCCACCGGGCGCTGGATCTCGGAGTCACCCACATCGACACCGCCGAGATCTACGGACCTTTCCACAGCGAGGAAATCGTCGGCAAGGCCATCAAGGGCCGCCGCGACGACGTCGTCGTGGCCACGAAGTTCGGTCTCGTCTCCCACGCCGGCAACGGCCCCGGTGTCATCGACAGCAGCGCCCACAACGTGAAGGCCGCGGTCGAGGGCTCTCTCCTGCGGCTGGGCACCGATCACATCGACCTGTACTACCAGCACCGTGTCGACCCGGACACCCCCATCGAGGAGACCGTCGGCGCGCTGGCCGAACTGGTCGCCGAGGGCAAGGTGCGCCACATCGGACTGTCCGAGGCCGGCCCCGAGACGATCCGCCGGGCCCACGCCGTGCATCCGGTGGCCGCACTGCAGACCGAATACTCCCTGTGGACCCGCGACGTCGAGGCCGAAATCCTCCCGCTGCTGCGCGAGTTGGGCATCGGATTCGTCCCCTACTCCCCGCTCGGCCACGGCCTGCTGACCGGGCAGATCCGCACCGTCGACGACTTCAGCGACGACGACTGGCGCAAGACCAACCCGCGCTTCACCGGCGAGAACTTCCAGCGCAACCTGGCGATCGTCGACGAAGTGCAGGCCATCGGCGCCGAGATCGGCGCCACCCCGGCCCAGACCGCGCTGGCCTGGCTGCTGACCCGCGGCGACGACATCGCCCCCATCCCCGGAACTCGGCGAGTCGCACGCGTCGAGGAGAACACCGCCGCCGACGGCGTCGAACTCAGCGCCGCTCAGCTCGACCGGCTGAACAACCTCACACCGGCCGCCGGGGAGCGCCACGACGAGGCCAACATGGCCAGCATCGACCGCTGACCACGCGCGCCACCGGCTAACGCCGTCATGCGGGCGCCCTTCCGGACGTGCGGAAGCAGTCACCCACGACGAGATCGCCGTACGCGATCACCTGCGGCGACCCTTTCCGTATCTGTAGAAATCCGGAAAATGCACACCTTTCACGCAATCACTGATCCCTGCGATTCCACTGTGGAATTTGTGGAGATTTTGTTGACGCGTGTTCGAGTGGCCTGTTCAATCGGGTTCGTAAAGGGTGTTGATGTGGTCAGTTGTGTGAACTACGGCAATTCACTTCCCGTCAACCAATTGGCCATGGAACGGATGTCGTTGCTGGTGCGGTGTCGGTAGTTGCCCGTACCCGATTTCCGATCCTCAGGTTGTTCCGTCATGTGCGAAATCGTCGCGTTTCTGATGTGAGCGGAGTAGGCCGGTGCGGAGTAGGTCGGCGGAGAAAAGTCGAAGAATCGACCGGTTAGTCCGGTGGGGCCACGGAACGCTGGTGGTCGTGTTGTCCCTGGCGGTGATCACGACAGTGGCCGTCGGTGCGCCGCCCGCACGGGCCGCCGTGTTGACGGCCCGTGCGACCGTCCAGCAGGCCGCCGCCGAGCTGTCGGCCTCCGGTCTGGACGCCGGTGTGACCGCGACAGCAGCCCCGGACCTCACAATCACGATCAGCCCGTCGGACCTCGGCTTCGACCCGGCAAGCATGCGGAACCTCGTCAACGAGACCAACGCGAAGAACGCCCACCTCAGCGACACCTTCAAACGGCAGGCCGAGGAGTACGGAGCGACCATCCCCGGCGTCGACCTCTCGGGCTGGCAGGACTTCGACGCCACCTTGAGCATGACCGCCGACAACAGCGTGGTGGTCACCATCCCGGCCGCGGAGGTGCAGACCTCCACCTCGTGGGTGGAGTCGCTCGCCCTGACGGCGCTGGGCGGGGTAATCGGGCTCGCCGTCCGGTCACTGTGTACGAGCGCTATCGGCGTCCAGGTCGTCTGCTCACCGCTCGGCGGATTCGTCGGAGGTTTCGCCCAGGGCTTCCTTACCCAGGTGATCGACGGCACGCTGGGCTCCGCCTCGGCCTGGGCCACGACGATGGCGAAAGCACTGATCGGCGCGTTCGGCGGATACGCCTGGGAGAAGTGGGTCAAAAGCTTCAGCACCAACGTTCTCCCCGGAATCCTGAAGAATATCGGCGAGTGGCTGGTCGAGAAAGCGCCGGGCTTCCGCTGGCTGGGCACGTGGCTCGTCAATGCCATGACGTCGACCGGCGAGACCATGATTGAAATGGAACCGCTCCTGGGACCCGCGATAGGGGAACTGAGCCCCGTCGCCGCAGGCACGCTGTCGTGCGACGCGTACGGCTATAACGGTTTTCCCTGCGTGGCCGCGCACAGCACGGTGCGTGCGCTGTACTCGTACTATGGCGGGCCGTTGTATCAGGTTCAGCGTGCGTCCGACAAGGCGACGACTGACATATTGCCGCTGTCGGCGGGTGGTTACGCGAATGCCGCGACGCAGGATTCGTTCTGCGCCAGTACCACCTGCGTCATCACCAAGATCTACGACCAGTCGCCCGAGTGGAACGATCTGACCGTCGAGGGCGCGGGCGGCGCCGGCGGGGCAGATCACGGTGCCGATGCCGCCGCACTGCCGGTCACCGTGAACGGCCACAAGGTGTACGGCGTCGACATCGTCGGGCAGACCGGCTACCGGGACAACAGCACGACGGGTATCGCGGTCAACGGCCAGGCCGAGGGCATGTACATGGTGGCCAGTGGCACCCACGTCAACAGCGGCTGCTGCTTCGACTACGGCAACGCCGAGACCAGTACCACGGACACCGGCAACGGCCACATGGACGCCGTCAACCTGGGCACCGAGTGCTACTTCGGACCGTGCACCGGAAGCGGCCCCTGGGTTGAAGCCGACCTGGAGAACGGCCTGTTCAGCGGCGGGAACGGTTCGGACACCGACAACGCGGGCAACAGCAGCAAGTTCGTCACGGCGATGCTCAAGAACAACGGGCAGACGACGTACGCGCTCAAGGGCGGCAACGCGCAGTCCGGCAGTCTGAGCACCTGGTACAGCGGGCCGCTACCGACCCGCGGCGGCTACGTGCCGATGAAGCAGGAGGGCGCGATCGTACTGGGGACGGGCGGCGACAACAGCAACGCGTCGATCGGCTCCTTCTTCGAGGGCGTGATGACCCAGGGCTACCCGACCGATGCCGCCGACAACGCGGTCCAGGCCGGCATCGTCGCGGCCGGCTACGACGGCAACTCCAACGGTGCCCCGCCGGCGCCGAGCGCGGCGGCACCCAGCGCGGCGGGGCAGGCGGTGGTTCACGACGGGTACTCCAGTGTGTTCACGGTGAACTCGGCCAACGGGCACCTTCAGGAGACCTACCTGCCGAAAATGGGTGACGCCTGGTCGACCCAAGACCTGTCGGCGAAATACAACACCCCGCCAGTGATGGCGGGCACCCAACCGGTGGCGCTGGTCCACTGCGGCTACACCAGCCTCTACACGGTCGACGCCGCGACCGGTGACCTCCAGGAGACCTATCTTCCCTTCATGGGCGCCGACTGGGTCTCCCAGGACCTGTCGGCGAAGTACAACACCCCGCCGACGAACGTGACGCCCACCGCGGTGGAGCACACCGCCGGGGCCTCCGGTGCGTCGACCGGGTGCGGTTACACCAGCGTCTACACCGCCAACAGGAACGGTGACCTGGAGGAGACCTATCTGCCGAACGTCGGGTTCCCCGGCGACGCGTGGCACGCCCAGGACCTGTCGGTGAACTACAGCACCCCACAGATCCTGCCGGGAACGTCTCCGGTGGCGCTGGTCCACTGCGGCTACACCAGCCTCTACACGGCCGACGCGAGTAATCACCACCTCCAGGAGACCTATCTGCCGGCCATCGGTCAGGCGTGGCACACCCAGGACCTGTCGGCGAACTACGGCACCCCGGCGACCGACATCACGCCGACCGCGGTGGTGCACGCCTCCGGGGCCTCCGGCGCGTCGGACGGCTGCGGCTACACCAGTGTGTACAGCGTGGATCAGGGCAGCCGGCACCTCCAGGAGACCTACCTGCCCAATACCGGCTTCCCCGGCGACGCGTGGCACACCCAGGACCTGTCGGCGAACTACCAGACGCCGCAGGTAGCGCCGGGCGCGGCACCGGTGGCCCTGGTCCACATGAACTACACCAGCGTCTACACCGTGGACCAGGGCAGCGATGAACTCCAGGAGACGTACCTGCCCACCATCGGTGACGCCTGGCACACCCAGAGCCTGTCGAAGGGGTACAACACACCGAAAACCGACCAGACCCCGATCGTGCTGCTCCATCCGGATTCCGCCGGTGCCCTGGACTGGGCGAGCGTGTACACCGTCGATGAGTTCAGCAGCCACCTCCAGGAGACCTACCTGTCCAACTCCGGGTTCCCCGGCGACCCCTGGGTCACCCAGGACCTGTCCGCGAAGTACAACACCCCGCCGGTCTACCAGCGGCAGTCGGCCCCGGCGGGCTGGTCGGTGGTGCACGACGGCTACACCAGTGCTTTCACCGTCGATGCCTCCAGCGGGCACCTGGACGAGAGCTACCTGACGGCGATGAACCAGCCCTGGGCCACACAGGACCTGTCGAAGAAGTACAGCGCGCCGAATGTGCGGACGGGCACGGTGCCGGTGGGGCTCTACCACGACGGGTACACCAGCGTGTTCACCGTTGACGCCGGGACCCAGCACCTCCAGGAGACCTACCTGCCCGGCGCCGCGTCCACCGGTATCGCATGGCACACGCAGGACCTGTCGGCGGCCACCGCCGGGCAGCAGGTCGCGAACGGCACGTCGCCGACCGCGGTGTTCCACGACGGGTACGTCAGCCTCTACACCGTCGATGCCTTCAGCGGTGACCTGCGGGAGACCTACCTGCCTGCCGCCGGGTTCCCCGGTGACCCGTGGCAGACCCAGAACCTGTCCGGCAAGTACGGCACCCCGCAGGTGATGACCGGGACGTCCCCGGTCGCGATCGTCCATGACGGGTACACCAGCGTCTACACCGTCGCCGCCGGCACCGGCCACCTGTGGGAGACCTACCTTCCCTTCATGGGCTCCGGCTGGAGCACCCAGGACCTGACGGCCAACTACGGCACGCCCACGACGGCCGTCACACCGACCGCCGTCTTCCATGACGGGTACACCAGCGTGTACACGGTCGGCCGTCAGGGCGACCTGGAGGAGACCTACCTGCCCTACATGGGGGGCGCCTGGAGGATCCAGGACCTGACGACCGTCTACGGTGCCCCGAAGTCCCTGAACGTCGCACCGGCGGCGCTGTACCACGACGGGTATACCAGCGTGTACTACCTCACCGGCCCCAGCGATCATCTGGAGGAGGCCTACCTGCCCGCGATCAGCGGCCCGTGGGGGTATCAGGACCTGTCGGCGAATGTCGGGACGCCGCCGTCGCTGCTGAGTCCGTCACCGCTGGTTCATTACGACACCAGTGGCGCTCTGACCTGGACCAGTGTCTACACCGTCAACAGCGCGGACGGTCATCTGCGGGAGACTTATCTGTCCGACGTCGGGTTCCCCGGCGACCCCTGGGCCACCCAGGACCTGTCCGCGAAGTACAGCACTCCGTCCGCCGACCCGCCCGGCAGCGTCATGTGGAGCACGGTGTCGAGCGGTGAATCGCTGGGGTACGCCAGGACGATACGACTGGCGAGTGCCGGGGCGGCCAATGGAACGATGCTCTCCACTTTCGAGCACACGGCCGGCAACGGTGTGATCACCGGCTATCTGATCAGGCAGAGCACCGACAACGGCGCGACCTGGTCCACCCGGTCCATCGTGCCCGGGGACGTGTCGTCCCTGGCGCCGTTCCTCTACGAATACCCCCAGCAGGTCGGCGGTCTCCCGGCCGGGACGCTGATGCTGCTGGGGACCACGGTGACCGCCGGCAACACCCATGCGTCCATCCGCGAGTGGCTCAGCGTCGACCACGGCGCCAGTTGGGCCTCTGTCGGTATCGTGCAGACCGCCGGCGGGGTCGGTGACGGGGTCTGGGAGCCGTTCGTCAGGCTCGACAATTCCGGCAACCTCGCGATGTTCTTCTCCGACGAGCGGCAGAACGCCACCTACAGCCAGTTCATCGGCGAGATCATCTCCACCGACGGCGGCTTTAGCTGGAGTGCGCACACCGACGGTTCCACCAGCTTCGGCCCCGGCGAGATCAAGGTCGTCGCCAGCCCCTTCCCGGCCGACAGACCCGGCATGCCCACCGTCGCGATATCGAAACTCGGCGGCGGGTACGTACTGGCCTACGAGATGTGCGGGCCGCAGGCGTGTGCGGTGCATATCAAGACCTCCGCCGACGGGGACAGTTGGGGGTCAGGTCCGACGGACCTGGGTACCGTGCCGACGACCGCTGACGGGCTCTTTCTGCGGGGAACCCCGGTGATCACCTGGGCCGGCAACGGCGGCCCGTCGGGCGGGACGTTGTATCTGAGCGGCCGCAACGAGGCGAGTACGTCCGGGAGCGTGCCGTCGAACCAGACCCTGATCCTCAGCAACCAAGACGCCGGGGCCGGATCCTGGACCGAGATAGCCGCCCCGGCCATCCCAACGGTCGGAGCCAACACCGGGTGCAACACGAACTACAGCCCGGACCTGATCCCCGTCGACGGAAACAGCACGCTGCATTACACCGTCGCCGCAGCCGCCGGACCCTACAAGTGCGAGGAGTTGGTCGCCTCCGTCCCGATCCAGCCCTGAGCCCTGGCCCCCGCCCGGCGCCCCCGCGTCCGACCGTACGGTCGGACGCGGGGGCGCCGGGGATCTCGGTCGACCGGGCCCGGCTGAGGCGGTCACAGCGAGGACGTTCCCCGTGGTTCGTTCCGGATGGCAGGTGAGGGCATCCGGGTCCTTGAACCGATACTCAGAAGCCGTTGATGCCCCTATGGATGTCAACTTGCGGTTCGGTCGGGATCTGCGTGGCAGACGACTGTCCTGATGGTGGCGATGAGTCGATAGATTTCGCGTGCGACGTACCGCTTCAGGCACCTGATGATCTCCCGGCGGGTTTTGCTCGGAGAGGCGTCGCCGCAGATAGTCCTGGGTGCGATCGTCCCAGCGCAGGCGGCTGAGGACGATCCGGTAGAGAGCAGCGTTGGCCTGGCGGTCGCCGCCGCGGTTGAGCCGCCGTCGTTGGGTCTTGCCGGAGGATGCCTCGACTGGGCTGGTCCCGCACAAGGCGGCGAAAGACGCCTCGCTGCTGAGGCGATCAGGGTTGTCGCCGGCCGAGATGAGCAAGGCGGCGGCGCTGTCCGGGCCGACGCCGTGCGTGTCGAGCAGACCGGGGAAGTGTTCTTTGACACCGGCGGCTATCCGCTTGTTGAGGTTGTCGATCTCGCCGGTCAGGTGCTGGATACGGTCAGCGAGGAGCTTCAGCACGTGTCGGGCGGTGTCTGCCGGCCCGTCTCCCCGCGAGTCATCCAGCTCGGCGCACCGCTTGAACAGGTGCGGGTTGCTCAGGCCGGCCAACGACTCGCGCAGGTCGGCATCCGCCGAGATCAGGACGCTCTTGAGCTGGTTGATGGCCTGGGTGCGGGACCTGATCGCGGACCCTTTCGCGAGCTTGAGCAGCCGCAGGGCTTCGATCGGGCCGTCGCTGGTCTTCGCGGTCGCGGTTGCGCGACCGGACAGGACAGCGCGGGCCGCCGCCTCCGCGTCGACGGCGTCTGTCTTGCCGCGGCGTCGGCGCGCCGCCTTGTCGGGCTGGTTGACCTCGGTCACTTCGATGCCCTCGGCGCGCAGGTGGCGGGCGAGCGCGGCGCCGTAGGAACCGGTGCACTCTACCCCGGCCCGGCCCAGGGTGCCGAACGAGTGGGCCCAGGCAGCGAGTTGGCGGTAGCCCTCAGTGGTGGTCGGGAAGGTGCGTCCGTCCAGGGTGGCGCCGAGGACGTTAACGACGGCCGCCGCGTGGAAGTCCTTGTGGGTGTCGACACCGAGGACGATCTCTTCGTCGGTGTCAGACGGGATGTGACACGGGGCAGCTGGCTGCGTGACGCTGGGCAAGGTCGTCTGTCTCCTGATCGCCTCGGAAGCGGTGGCCGCCGCCGGGCCGGGGAGGTCAAGACTGTGACGGTGCCTGTCGCGAAGGCCCCTATCGGGACACGTCCCCTGCCCTGCGGCAGCAGGTGCCGCTCCGCGCGGTGGCCGACAGATCAACAGCAAGGCACGCAAGCCAGTCTTTCCGCGAGTCAGGCCACCGCTCGAAGCGGTACCTGATCATCCTCACAGTCTTTCCGGATGTGGTCGTTGAGTTTCCGCTGATCAGGCATGGTGTCGGCATTGCTGCGGGAGAGTTCGGGCGTCTGGTTCGGTCTCGGTGATGCGGAGTTGAGCGTGACGTCGGTGATGGCGCTGGTGGAGGGGCGGGAAGCGGCCGCCCGGGTGCGGGTGGAGGAGCTTCGCGTGGAGGCGGAGCGGGTTCTTGCCGAACTCGCCAAGGCGGAGGCCGTGTTGGAGCGTCGCGTGATCGCCACGGCTGAACTCGCCGAGACCCTGGCGGGTCGGGACGCGATGCTGGAGGAGGGGGCCGCCTCGGTGGGCGAGGTGGCGACCGCGGTGGTGGCGGACACGACGAAGGCGCCGGTCGCGGGGTCGGTCGTGCCGCGCTGGTATGCGGGGGCGACGGTTTTGGCGCTGTCGGTGGACTACCGGCGGATTGTGGAGCTGGTGGAGGCCGAGCCGGGCACTGGCGAAGGTATCTCGGCGAAGGAGCTGGCCGGGCGGCTGGGGCTTGCGGCGGTGCCGGCGAAGATCGAGGGAGTGCGTTCGAAGGCGGGGCGGCTGGCCGAGCGGGGCTGGCTGGCCGCGTTGCCGTCGGGCCGGTTCACGCCGCGCGAGCCCACCGCGCCTGCTGGGGCCGGGGCCGGGATGTCGTCCGGGCGAGGCGGCGGCTCATGAGCATGGCCATCGAGAAGTAGATGAACTTCTCCCGGAGCCGGGGCAGCATCACGCGGGCGGCCTGGCGGTCGGTGACGTCGGCGGCGGTCACCAGGACCATCAGCAGCAGCCCGATGCTGTCCGTGATGACGTGCCGGCGCCTGCCGTTGATCTTCTTGCCGCCGTCATAGCCGCGTGAGGCAGCGGGCACCGACGCCGCACCCTTGACCGACTGCGAGTCGATGATCGCCGCGGTCGGTTCCACGTCCCGCCCTTCGGCCCGGCGGGCCCGTTGGCGCAGGCGGTCGTGGAACTCGCGGGCCAGTCCCTTGTCGCGCCACCTGCGAAAGAACGCATACACCCGGTCCCACGCCGGAAAGTCGGCGGGCATCGCCCTCCACTTGACCGCGTTGTTCGTGACATAGCGGACCGCGTCCAACATCTGCCGGTGGCAGTAGCCCTCCGGCTGTCCGCCCCGCCCTTCGAGCCAGGCCGGGACCGGCATCGCGTCACGCACCACCTGCCACTCGGCGTCCGTCATGTCGGAGGGGTACTGCCGCACCCGGTCGGGGCGGTCGGCCGCGTTCCCGAACCGGTGAGCGAGGCAATCGCACGCCGACACGCGCGAGTTGGACGGGAACAACATCGTCACGCAAGACTGGGACAACAGGGCCTCCTGGTGCACGAGTTGGCTTCGCAACCCTCGTGCTGCACCGGAGGCCCTGCTTTCATGCGCCCACGCGGCCAAGATCACCCGACCAGGGAACCCGTTCGATCAGAACCATCCTCATGATCGATAGGAATACGGCTTCTTAGATTCAACCGGTCAGAGCAACAGTGCTGGTTGAGGGTGGTATAGGTGTCGGAATGCCGTCGATCCAGCTTGACCCGGCCTCTCAGCCAGAGGCGCGTGTCCTGCTCGAGCCCGACTTGGGGACCGCGGCGCGGTCCTACCCTGGCGCGTTCCTTGACCGATGGGATGGGCCGTGGGTGCCCCCGCGCCGCCGCAGGAACCCACCGGTACGTCCTTTGCTTCTGACCGCCCGACACCTGCCACAGCAGCAGAAGCCCGTGGTCTGTTGAGAATCGCCATCACCTTCTGCGCAGCTGCTCCCGATGCCGGCAGGGCAACCGCCCTGCTGACAACCATGGGCGGCGGCCAGGTCGTGTGGGCGCCTGCCTGCACAGCACCGTACTGGTCACGAGGAGGTACCGAGATCCGGCTCGGTCTCGGGTGGGCACGGGAATTGGTCGGAGGAACCCCACCGTGTGACGGGGTCCTTACGCGCGGCCAGCGCGCCGCACGTCAGGTCGGTGTCCGTGGTACCCGCCGGGGTGATCTCCCGGATGTGGACCTCTTTGCCGCGCGGGTATTTGGCGCCGTTGCCCAGCGTCATGATGCCCGACTCGCCGACGTGGTCCTTGACGCCAGGTGACTGGAGGAAGGTGACGACCGAATTGGGCCTGAAGTTCGGGTCGGTCCCAGAGATATCTGTCATGACCCCGAAAAGGATCTTCACGGCGTCGTAGCCCGCCGCCGCGTCGCTGTCGGTGGAGACGCCGAACGCTTTGCCGAAGCCCCGCGCGAAGGGGCCGTTGGCGTCGGGCAGGCTGAACTGGCTGTAGAACAGCGCGAGTGAGCCGTAGTTCTGCGACATCAGCTCCGGGTGGAGGACGAGGTCAGGGGCCGGACTCTCGGCCAGCACCGCCACACGGCCTCCGCGTGTACGGCAGTTCTTGTCGCCCTGGAGGTAGTAGAAGAGGTCGTGCATGACGCTGGACCGGCCGGCGTACAGGACGAAGCCGTTGGTCTGACGGACGAGGGTGCAGATGTTGGCGGCGACGGCGGGTGTCTGGCTGCCGCCGTCGGACTCCCGGTAGGAGACCAGCCGCACCGGGCCTGCTGTGGCGTAGTCGGAGGTGAACTTGTTCTTGAGGTCGGCGCTGAAATAGGTGTCGTCCGGGTCGAAGACGACGATTGCGGTCGGCGCCGGGCGGCCGGGGGCGGGTTTCGTCAGGGCGTGCAACTGGGGGGACTGGCTGGCGAACGATGCCATGATCTGGGCCACGCGTTCGTCAGGTGGCGAGAGCTGGAAGTACGACACGGGGGAGTCCTCGACCATGGGTTGGCCGGTGACGCCCGTGCCGAGGACCGGGATTCCCCGGGTGCCCAGTTCGATGGCGGCCTGCAGGGATTCGGGGCGGCTCTGAGTGAGGCCGAAGACGGCGGCGATGTGGTCCCGCGCGACCCGGTCGACGATCATTCGTGACACGTCGGTGTGGCTGAGGTTCTTGGTGTTGAGGCCGTGGAGCGAGCCGTAGTGGAAGTACTCGCCGGCGTTCGCCACCAGCAGTCGCACCTGCACCTGGTGCTTGAGGTTGAGGGAGTTGACCTCCTTCTGTGCAAGGAGCGCCCCGCGCAGGATCTGCAGGCCGGTCGGCACGGTGCGGCGGGACTGCGACCCCACGCTCAGGGGTGCGAAGAAGACGAGGGTGCGGTACGGCTTGGACGGGTCGACCTGTGCGTTCTGACTGCCCATGGTGTGTTCGAGGGCCCGTAGTTGGGAGGCGTACAGGCCGTGCGCGAGGTCGCAGCCGTCCCTGCCGTCGGTCAGGCCGACGACCTCGCCGGTCCTGACGCGATGGCACGATGCGACCGGGGCGGCCTTGCTGTCGTCGGCGGGAGCACGGGACCCCGAAGGCCACAGCTCGTAGCAGCCGCCGGCCGCCAGCAGCAACAGCGTGGTACCGGCTGCGATCGGGCGGGCCCAGCCTTGGTGACGGCCGCCCCGCACCCGGACGGTGGGGCGCACGGCCAGCCGGTCGGCGGCGCTGCCGCCGTCGGGAGTGCGGGGCAACGTGAAGGCGTGAACGGCCTGCTCCGGCCCACCGGCGGCTCCGGACGCGAACAGCGCGGCGATCTCCCGGGCCGGCGCCGGGACGCCGTCCTGCTCGGCGTGCCGGACGACGTACTGCGGGATGTCCGCGGTGGCGGCGCCCAGCACCATCAGCGGGCAGTTGGGGTTGTCATCGGCGACGGCGTCGAAGGTGTCGAGGAACTTCCTGCTGGGTGTTCCCTCGGCGCCGATGTCGGGCAGCAGGACGACGAAGGACCAGGGCCGCCGGGGCCTGCGCCGGCTCCAGAACGGGGGTCGGGAGGCCCTCGCCAGGTCGCGGATCAGTGCGGTCAGCAGGATCTGCCGGACCGTCGCGGCGTCGCGGGCCGCGGCGGCCCCTGCAGCCGGATGCCGTGCCTCGCCCGTGGCCACGGCTCCCGCGCGCAGGTGCGCCTCGCGTAGGGCCACCGCCGCATCGATGAAGCTGCGCCCGGTCTCGCCGAGCATGCCGGCCACCCAGCGGCGGCGGGGGCCATGGTTGAGACGTACGCCGTACCACCAGCGCCACATCACTGCCACCGGCACGGCCACCGCCCGCAGCAGGGCAGCGCCTTTCTTGGGGCCGAGATCCTCGCTGAGGCGCGTGACCTCCGTGCCCAGCCCGAAGGTCCAGGCGTGCCTGCCGTACAGCAGGTCCCGTACGGCCACGCGTTCGTCCACC
This sequence comes from Streptomyces sp. NPDC101776, assembly GCF_044766845.1. Lineage (NCBI taxonomy): Bacteria > Bacillati > Actinomycetota > Actinomycetes > Kitasatosporales > Streptomycetaceae > Streptomyces > Streptomyces sp. NPDC101776. The sequence continues at coordinate 26,830 of NZ_JBIWMV010000040.1, forward strand.
GCGTCGGCGGGGAGCTGGCAGCGCAACACCGACAGGCAGACGTCGAACTCGCCCAGGCGGAGGGCCCCCGCCCCGTCCGGCATCGTGGCGCGCAGTCGGCGCGCCACCTTGTCCAACAGGACGATGTGCGGGTCCTCCGCCGGCGAGCCGTCCTCCGGTACAGGTTCGCAGGCCAGTCGCGCCTCGTCGACCAGGGCGTGGGGAACGAGGCTTGCCAGGTGGCCCGCCTCGCCCAGGCCCGGCCGTACCAGCCGCTTCCGATAGGCCCGGACCAGAGCGCTCGGGTCCGGGGCGCTCTCGGGGGGCGGGCCGCCCGGGGACGCGGTGTTCGCCTCCTGGGGCGCGCGCATGAACAGCAGCGCGGGAAGCCGTCGTTTCGTCGGCCGCCGCAGTCGTGGCACCCCGTTCTGCCGGTCGGCCGCAAAGAGGTCGACCACACGGACGATTTCGTCGAATCCACTGGGCAGGACGAGATTCTGCTCGTCCTCGGGCAACTGGTGCAGCACTCAAGACCTCCGGGCATCCAGGCAAGGGGCGGGCAGCCTAGAGGCGGACGAAAGGGGTCCAGTGCGGTATCCGGTCATTCATCACTTACTGATCGAATATGACTATTGACTGTTAAATGAGCATATGCAATTGACTGTCTTCTTTCCGGTCTTGAAGGATGGGTTGTTGGTGGAGGTCCCGCCAGGCCAGGTAGTAGCGGTCGACGGGAGTGAAGCGCCGTGGGGGCGTCGCCTCTGCACGAGGCTTCGGCTGGCCGTGTGTCGATGGGCTGTGCGTCTGCTCAGCGGCCAGGGCGTGTGTCTCGCAGACCCGAACTCGTTCAGTCCCGTGTCCAGTTGTCATTCGGGGCGGCTGAAGCGGTGGGCGGCCCAGAGCAGGGCCATGGCTCCGAGGGCGAGCAGGAGGGCGCCTTCCAGGAGCAGCGGAGGCTGCCGGCCGGACCACTCGATGCCCGCGGTGGCCGCCCGGTCCGGTACCCGTAGCGCGATACAGCGGCGGAGCAGGTCCACGCCGTACGCGAGCGGATTGACGGCGGCCAGCGTGTGGGCCCAGCCGGGCAGGTTCGCCAGTGGGAAGAAGCCGCCGGACAGGAACAGCAGCGGCATCATCACCAGGCCGAGCAGCATGTGGAAGTTCTCGGGCCGGTCGAGGCTCACGGCCAGCAGCAGGAGCAGGGCCGTGATGGTGAAGGAGACCAGAATCATGCCGGCCAGGAGCAGCGTCAGAAGGAGCGGGTCGTAGGGCAGGCCGACGGCTCCGCCCAGGCCGAGCAGAACGACGCCCTGGACCGTGGAGACGATGGTGCCGCCCGCGCAGCTTCCGAGCAGGAGGGTGGACCGGCTGACCGGGGCCATCAGGAGTTCGCGCAGATAACCGCTCTGCCGGTCGGTGATCAGGCGGATACCGACCACGATGGCCGGCGCCTGAACCGTCATCACCAGCACGCCCGGGAAGAGGTACGTCTGGTAACCGATGCCCAGCGAGGAGTTCGGGATCAGGGCGGCCAGACCACCCCCCAGGACGAAGAGGTAGAGCACCGGCTGGAGCAGCATCAGGGCGGTGTGGGTGCGCTGGGCCGACAGACGCAGCAGATCGCGGTGGACCAGGGCATGGACCGCCCGGAGTTCGTGGCGCAGGGCGGTTGCCGGCTCACGGCCGGTGCCGGCGGCGTCATCGGGGGTGCCGGATGCGTCCGGGGCCGGGAGAGCGGGTGCGGTCACGGGGCGTCCTCCTCAGCGGTCGGCGTCGTTCCACCCGGATCCGGGGCGGCCGGTGCCGGTGGGGGTCCCAGGGTGTGGATGCTGCGGCCGGTGTGGTGGAAGAAGACATCGTCGAGCGTCGGCGGCATCGCGGACGCGGCGTGCACCGCGATGCCGTGGGCCTCCAGCGCCGAGCACAGACGGGGAATCCAGGCGCTGCCGTGGGGCACCCGCAGGGACACCCCTTCGCCGTCCAGGGTGACGGCGAGGCCTGGCGGCGCGGTCCGGCCCACAACCTGTTGTGCCGTCATGTCATCGCCGGTGCGCAGGGTGACACGGTCGTCGCCGATCTCGGCCTTGAGCGCGAGGGGCGTGCCCTGGGCCACGAGCCGGCCGTGGTCGATGATGCCGATGCGGTCGCAGTTCTCCGCCTCCTCCAGGTAGTGGGTGGTGACGAAGAGCGTGGTGCCGTACCGGTCGCGCAGCGCGCGCAGGTGCTCCCAGACCTGGGCGCGGGCGTGCGGGTCGAGTCCGGTGGTCGGCTCGTCCAGGAACAGCACCTCAGGCGCGTGCAGCAGACCGCGGGCCAGCTCCAGACGGCGGCGCATGCCTCCGGACAGGGTGCGCACCGCAGAGCGGTGCCGGTCGGCCAGTCCGACCGTCTCCAGCGTCTCGGCGGCGCGCAGACGGGCGTGGCGGCGGCTCAGTCCATAGAGGCGCGCGTGGATGTACAGGTTCTGTTCGGCCGTCAGGTCCGGGTCCAGGGCGCTGTGCTGGAAGAGCATCCCGACCCGTCGTCGTACCCGGTCCGGTTGAGTCCGTACGTCGGCGCCCGCCACTGTGGCCTGCCCGGCGGTGGGGCGGGCGAGCGCGCACAGCAGGGCGATGGTGGTGGACTTCCCCGCGCCGTTGGGGCCGAGGAAGGCGTAGGTCTCGCCTCGCAGCACGTCCAGGTCCAGGCCGCGGACGGCATGGGTGGTGGCGTGCGGGCACGGGTAGCTCTTGACCAGGCCGCGTGCACTGATGGCGTACACAGGGCGGTCGGCCCACCGTACGGCGTCCGGGTTCGTGCGGGCGGCGGTCAGCAGGGGCGCGGGGGTGCGCGGGGCGTCGTCGGCAGGTGGCTGCATGATCGGGTCCTCGCTTCCAGGGGATGTCTTCCGCAGGCCTGCCGGCCGCCGCGGCCTTGGCTCCGGCCGGCGGCTGCCCGAGGCAACCACCGGCCGGAGGGTCTTGGCTACGCGCAGCTGACGCCGACGCAGACGGTCTGAAGGATCGTCAGCAGGCCGACGCACGCACACGTCCCGGAGAACGAGGCTCCGTCGAAGTCGACCGGGTCGGTCTCCGGAAGGGCGTGCAGGTGGGCCAGCAGTTCGAGGGCCTGGGTCTCCATGACATTCTCCTTCTGTGAGCGGTGGCGACAGGGATTTCTGTCGCTCAGCCCGGCTGCTGGACAGTCCAGTGCCGGGGGTCTGCGTGGAGGGTCCGCAGGAGGAACGCGAGGATTCCTGCGGAGCCGTCGCTCCAACTCGTCGAGACGTCGCCGTATTCGTTGGGGAAGACGATGTGGCTGCTGCGGTGGGCGCGTTCGGAGACGATGAGTCGGGCCAGGTCCTCGGCCATCGCGCGGTACACGGGATCACCGGTCGCGTCGGCCATGTCGAGGAGGAAGTCCCCGTTCCCCGCCAGCCCGTGGCACTGGGCGAGGGCGGCGCGGGAGGCACGCTCCACCACGGCGTGGGTGGCGCCGCGGGCGAGATCGTCGTACCGCTCGTCCCCGGTCCGCTGCCCGAGCCTGACCAGGAAGGATCCGATGCCCGCCGAACCGTGGCACCAGTACGGGGCCGTCGGCGCGTCCGTGGCCTGGGCCGGCCACTGGGCCGCCGCACCGACCGGTACGGCGTGGGCCACGAGGTGCTCTCCCGCCGCCACGGCCAGCTCCATGTGCCGCGGGCTGCCGGAGATCGCGGCGGCCGTGAGCAGGAAGCTGCCGATGCCGGATGTTCCGTGCGCGAAGCCCAGATAGCGTTTGCCCGCCTCTTCCGATACGGCCTCTGCGGGGACGGGCCAGCTCACACCGCCGGACGGCTCGGGCTGTGCGGCGGCCACCAGCCGGTCGGCCGCACCGATGACCAGCTCGGCCAGGCGCGAGTCGCCGGTACGGTGCCACAGGTGGGCGGCGGCGAGTCCGCTGCCCGCCGAGCCGTGCGTGATGTCGTGGCTGGGCGTCGGCTCCAGAGGGGCCAGCGCCAGGGCCGACGCGTGATCCGTGAGCGTACGGTCGTCGACGGCGCGCCCGGCGTCGTACAGCGCCCAGGCGATTCCCCGGCCACCGAAGTGCAGGCCCGGGCGGATGGAGCGCAGGTCGCTGCGGGCGGCGATCCAGTGACCCGCGGTGGAGATCAGTTCCGGCAGGCGCGGGTCGCCGGTGAGCTCGAAGTACCGGGTCAGCACCGCCAGCACACCCGCCGCGCCCTGCTGGACGGTGCATGGGTCGGTCTCCCCGGCCAGGACGGACACAGGCCACAACCGCCGGTTGTCGGCCAGGGTCATCGAATCGACGAGATGGTTCACCATCCCCGCGACCGCGGCCTCGACATCGGCCTGTGTCGGGGCGTCCGGCTGAGCTGTCCGCGCCGGTCCGGCGGCGTGGCGCCCCGGCCGTGCCGGGACCTGCTCGCGGAGAGCCGCACGTGCCCTGGCGGTGTCCCAGCGCTCGCCGGGGTCGTCCTTCATCAGCCCGAGGATCGTCTCCGACAGGTTGTCCGGCAGGCACAGTGTTCCGGCACAGGTGGTCAGCCACTCGGCGAGCCGCTGCTCGGCGGGCCCGCCGGCCGGCTCCTCGGGCAGCAGGTTCGGTACCTTCCCGCAGAGCACGAAGCACACGGTGGCACCGAGGCTGTAGTAGTCGGCAGTCGGAGAGACAGGGGCGTCCACCAGGCGTTCCGGGGCGCTGAACCCGGGCGTCCCCACTTTCGTCGGGAGGGCGGCGTCGCCCTCCAGGACGGCGAGCTCCAGGTCGATGAGGCGCAGTTCTCCGTCGGGGCGGACCATGACGTTGCCGGGCGTGAAGTCCCGCAGGACACAGCCGTGGGCGTGGGCCTTGGAGACCAGGTCCACCAGACGGCCGACCTGGGCGAGCGCGTCGGCCCGGTAACGTTCGCCTCCGACGTCACGGAAGCGCTCGGCGACCCAGACGCGCAAGGGCACGCCCGGCACTTCCTCCTGGGCGAGGAACAGGTGGCCACCCGTCTCGAACATCGCGACCGGCTCCGGTGCCAGTCCCGTGTGCTTCAGCTTCTCCAGCGTCCTGGCCTCGGCCCGCAACCAGTCACGGACGTCGAAGCCGGACGCTTCTGCCTCGACATGCGGCCGGGCCTCCTTGATCACCACGCCTCCGCCCGTGGTGACGTCGGTGCCCCGGTAGACACCGCCCTTGTTGGTGTGCCGGATCGCCTCCCGTACCGAGAACCGGCCGCCGAGCACCACCGGGCGCCGTTTCGCCTTCTCCTTCTGCGGTGGAAGGGGTAACGAGGCAGGGAAGGGGCTGACCGCCCAAGGGGGCGGAGAATACTGCCCGGTGCGCTTGTCCTCCACGGGATTGCCGTCCGGGTCCTCGATGAACCACACCAGCAGCCCCTGCTCCGACAGCCGCCGCCGGCCCACGAAAGCGCCGTAGCGGTAGTGCACCAGACTGTGCGGGGTGTACGGCTGGTCGGACAGAATCCGGGGGCCGGCCAGTCCCGCCGTGGCCTCGTGCAGTGCCAGCGCCAATCGGGCCGCGTCGCCGTCGGAGGGCGGATATACAGTGATGAACTTGCCGGAATTTCCCCGTGGCGTGGCGCGGGAATTAAGCGCGCTCACCTGTTCGAGTGACCGGACGAACTTGAATACCGAGCCTTCCGGCAGAAGCACGTCCAGGGCCCTGGCGAGGATTTCTGGTGCGGAGGCGGACGTCGCGGAAACATGCAGTTTCCAGCCTTGTCGGCGTCGCATTCCGGACGGGGGAGTGAGGCGGCACCACATCTCTTCCGCGTCGGTCGTCCAACGCGTGCTCGTACCCGTGGCCTGTAATGCCCGGCGGAGAAGACTTTCGAGGTCGACTTCGGTTGCGTGGCTCATCATGCGTGCCCCTCCCAACGGCGAGAACCGCTGATGGAAAATATTCCTTCAGTAGGAATAAATGCACAATGAGATCCGGCGAGCGCGCGGCATTACCGAGGCGAGAGGTGGCGCAGTCCGGCGCATATAGGCGGCGCATATGCGCTCGCGGATCAAATAATACTTCACCTGTTCGATGGTGTGATCGCTCGTGTCCATGAAGGCAAACAGTCCGAGCTAATTCGTTTCAAGTTTGTCGCTTGCTGCTTCACTTCAATGCGCTCGGCGGACAATTCAGCACGTTCAGTGGTCCTTCCCGTGCCGGCGCAGCGGGTGGCGGGCCGTCTCCGCAGTCCTCCCCCGCACCGCGATGCGCAGAGGTCACTCCTGGGCCGGTGGAGGATGCCCCTTGAGCGCCAGGGAACTTGGCACGCGTTCTCCCGGACCTCAGTTTGGGGACGGCCAGTTCGGTTCTGTTGGACCTCCCCTTCCTCGCCCGTCTCATCCGGAGTCCACTCCCCAGGGACCCGGCGACGGTCAGCGGCCACTTCTTCAGCCGAAACGGGCTGCCGCCGCACCGGTACGCGGCCTCCGTCACCACCCGCTGCGGCCAGGTGTGGCAGCGCGTCCACCCCGCCGATCTTCACGAGCGGCTCGCCGAGGGCGCCTCACTGGTCCTCGACCGTTATGTGCGCTGGCAGATGGACCGCAGCCGTACCGAACTGCGTCGTGCCCGGCTCGACGCCGTGTTCCTGCACAACCCCGAACACGGCCAACAGCCGCGCCACGGAGGCGAGTTGGCCGACAGGCTTCGCGCCGCGTTCACCGTCCTCGAAGCGGAGGCCGCCGCCGGACACCTCACGTCGTACGGCGTCCCGACCTGGGAGGGCTTCGCCGACGGGGTGTTCACCGTGCCGCAGCTCGACCGCCTGGCCGCCGAGGCGGCCGGGGGGCCGGAGCATCACCTGTGCGTCGTGCAGCTCCCCGTCAGCCTGGTCATGGCCGACCACCTCGGCGAATCCCTGCACGGATACGGGCCCATCCACCAGGCGGCCGACCGGGGCTGAGAGGTCCACGCCTCCGCCCCACTGCACGGTGGTGAGCTCCTCACCCTGGCCACCCCCGAGGTCGCCGCCCTCGTGAAGGAGGGGGCCACGGTCGCCGCCGCCGGCCTCGCGGCCGCCGCCTCGTGCCCGGGCGTCACTCGTGTGCTGCTGTCCGCCTCGACCCCGGCACACTGGACGGACGCGCTCACGGTGACCGCAGCACCCGCCATCCCTCCCGACACGCCACGGACGGCCCTTGATGTACTCGCCACCCCCGGCTGACCACGACCTCCGGCGCATGACGGCCGCGGACACACACGCAGTGGCTGCCCTCGGCGTCACCGTCCACGGGCCACGGGTGTGGGGCTGGCACGGCCGCACCCTCAGCCGCCGCGCCGGACACCCCGAACACGGGGCGTGCTGGCTGCGCCTGCTGTCCGTGCCCGCCGAGAAGGAGGGCGGGAAACTGTGGGAGGGCACCGAGCGGGCCGCCACCGCGTTCCCCGCCGTCCGCAAACCGGAGTTCTACGGACTGCACGACTGGACGGCCGACGAGTACGCCTACCGCGCCGAACTGACCGCGTACATCGACGAACCGGTACTGTCCCCGGACCCCGTTCTTCACGACGAACTCGCCCTCACCGACGGATGGTTCGCCACGATCCGCGCGAGCCTGGCGGCGATCGCCGCCACCCCCACCGACCGCACCGCGGTGCGGTCGGAGTACATCGACCGCGCCGTTCCCCAGTTCACCGGACTACCGGCGCCGCGGATCGACGAGTGGGAGTGCGCGCACGGCGACTTCCACGCCGCCAACCTGACCGCGGGCGGCACGGTCCTCGACTGGGAGGGCTGGGGCATCGCGCCCCGCGGCTACGACGCCGCCATGATCTACGCCTACGCCCAGCTCGCCCCCGCCACCGCCGCCCGCATCCGCCGCGAACTCGCCGAATTCCTCGACGGCGCCGTCGGCCGCGCCGCCCTCCTCGTCGTCTGCGCCGAGCTGCTCCAGTCCGCTTCCCGCGGCGACCACCCGGAACTGACACCCAAGCTGCGGGCCCTGGTCGACGAGCACCTCCAGGCCGTGCCGTAGAGGCCGCTCGGCAAACGGGCACGGCTCCTCGCCTCTGCCACGCAGAGGGCGTGTGTTATGTACCTGTTGCGCTTGCTTATTGATCATGACCGTGACCTGCTGTTGCTCAGCTGCACTGAGCGGTATTTCTGTTCCGCAGGGGAGGTTCGTGCGACGCTGCGGCGTGGGCGGCGGTTGATCGGCCGGTGAGCTGGCCTTTGCTGCTCAGTGTGCTGGGTGTGGTGCCGTTTTTTGTGCAGGATGGTTGGTGCGTCTGTATACGAGAGAGTTGTTTGGGGATGGGGCGCGAAACGGTGAACCACGGCGAGGGGGCTCACGACACTAGCGGGGTCAGGAGACGTTCCATGCCCGCAGCTGACGGCCGATCAGGCCGACGCCCATCGCACCGGAAGCCACGTCCCGCACCAGGCTGACTGCCTCCTTCGGCGGATAGTCGAGACGGCTTCCGTTCAGCGCCAGATAGGCCTCCGCGCAGTGCCAGGCGAAGGCTTCGTTGGAGTGCTCCAGACACGGCAGCCTCACCAGCGTCTGGAGCAGGGCGGCCGCCTTGAGGTACAGGGATCCGTAGATGTCGCGTTCCAGGGCCCGGGCGTTGGCCCGGGCGACGGCCGCGTAGAGCGGACCGTAGTCGTCCACCTGCGGATCCCCGGGCAGTATCCCGGCGGCGTGCAGCAGGAAGGTCACATCGAGAGGGTGGAGCGGTTCGTGCTGTGTCACGCGGCGTGGCCCCGCCCCTGCTGCTCCTCAAGACCGCGCCGCGCAGCCAGCTCTGCGGCGCGCAGTTCCCCGCCGGGACCGGCCGTGCCGGCCGCCTCGGCGAACGCGTCGCCGCTGCGGGAGACCGACTCCTTGAAGGCATCGAGGAAACGGGCCTCTACGGCTGTGGCGCGGGTGTAGGCGGCGGACAGGATGTACTCCTGCAGACTGACGCCCTCCTGCCGTGCGGCGGCCTCGATCGCGGCCCGCTGGGCCGGATCGGGAAAACGTAGATTCATTGCTTTGGGCTGCGACATGGTACCGATGGTATCGCCGGTACCGCACGTGAGCCAGGCCTGGACCCAAGTGTGAGGCCACGTTGTGCTGGGGTGGTCGGGCTGGTGGGTTTATCTCTATCTAGGGGCTTGGTAGAGTTACAGCATGATGGGGAAGAGGAAGACCACAGGCGACGGGCAGTCGTCGTCTGTGCCGGTGCCGCGGATGACGCTGCCGACGCAGTTGGTCCTGCGCGCCTTGCTGGAGAGCCCTACGCAGGAGCGGTACGGGCTGGAGTTGTGCGGGATGGCGGGGCTGGAGAGCGGGACGATCCACCCGATCCTCGCCCGGCTGGAGGCCGCGGGCTGGGTGGACTCCTCATGGGAGGACGTCGACCCCAGCGAGCAGGGCCGGCCGCGCCGCCGCTACTACCGCCTGAACTCTGACGGCGCGGAACGCGCCCGCGACGCACTCGCCCGCGCCTCCGCCAGGAGCGCCACCGCACTCGGTGTCCTGCGGCCAGGACTCGCCGGAGGCACTGGAACATGAGCCGCGAAACCCGCCGACGCGCTCGCCTCGCCCGCGGCCTCGCCCGTGCCCGCGACCTCAACCGCGCCCGCATCCTCGACCGTGCCCGGGACGACTTCGACCTCGATCGCGGCGTCGCCTTCAGCCTCGACAGAATCCTTACCCGCGCCATCGTCCGCGACCGCGCCATCGTCCGCGATCTCTCCAGCGACGTCAGCCTCGCCTTCGAGCTCGCCCGCGCTCTCGACATCGACCTCGACCGCGCTGCTCGCGCCCGCGAGCGGGAGCGGGACCTAAACCCTGATTTCGCCCTCGACGGCGCCCTCGCCCGCGACCTTGATGTTGCTGTTCGAGACGTTGTCCGTCTGCTGGAGTCGGCGCGGCAGAACGTGATCCTGCTCGTGGATGCGGGAGATGGGCCTGCTGCCGACAGGTTTGGGGTGCGGGTGAGCGGTTTGGCGCGGTGGTTGGTGGGGGTGGCTTCGCGGGTGGTTCCGGTCAGGGAACGGGCCCGGTACGCGGAGGAGTGGCGCTGCGAGTTGTGGGAGCTGGGCCAGCAGACACGGGGACACCGCCGTCATCAAATCGGGCACGCGTTACGGCTACTGAGCCGAACGTGGGGTGTGCGTGGCGGCGTGCGGGCCACCCGTCGCCGCCCGGCCGGGGGGTGAACTCGTCGTGAGCCAGAAGACTCTGGGGGTGGCGGCGGGCCTGTCGCCGTTCGCCGTCGCCCTGCCTGCCAGCGTGATGCCCTGGCCCGCCGAACTGGCCCTGGCCCTCTCCGGGCCACTCGTCTACCTGCTCCACCGGTTCTGGATGCACCGGCTCGCCTGCCGGGCCCTGGACCACGCCGCGCCCGCCGACGTTCCCACCGTTGTCGCGTTCGGCAGCGGACAGCAACCCTTTCCCCGCCCCCGCGCGCCAGGAGGAACGGCAGGGCCGCCTGAATCCTGAGGGCAGCGGTCTCGCCCGCGGGAAGGACGCGCCCTGCTGCCGTCGCAACAAGGGCTGCGGTCAAAGCGCTGACCAATCCCGGCACGAGGACACCCGCTGTGCCCGGCCCCGCATCCTGCACCACTGTGGGGTGAAGGGCTCGACGGCGAGGGTGCCGTCGTCGTTCAGCCGGGCGTAGTCGGCAAGTTGGATGAGCAGCTGCTCGGGGCGCAGGCCGGTGCGGGCGGCGATGGTGCGCAGCCGGCGGCTGGGATCGGCGGACAGCCAGACCTCGGTCCGTAGTTCTTCGCGCGCGTCCTGGCGTTTCTGCTGCCACGCGGCGTGCCGTACGACGGCCCCGGTCCGCCGCTCGTCGCGTTCTCGCGCCCACTCGCTGCCCTGAACGTCCTCTCCGGGGTTGTAGGCCGACCGGCCGTGGAAGCCGATCAGGGCGGCGGTGCGCCGCCATTCCGTGTGCCGGGCAGCCCACTGCTCCGCTAGATCCCCCGGGTCCGTCGCATACGGCCCGCGGTCGGCCACGAGGGAGTCCAGCCTCGTGCTGGTCTCCCGCTCCCGCCGCGCGGCTTCCGCGACCTGCGCCGCGCTCAGCCTCGCGCCCTGCCGCCAGACCGAAGCCCGCAATTTCCGGCGCATGACACTGGCTCTCCATCAGGCGGAGGCCTATCTCGCCCTCGGCCGTGCCGCTGATGCCCGCGCCCGCGCGGAGGCCTCGCTGTCCGGCTGTATCAGCGGCACGCCGGGATGGGCGGCGGCCTCCCTCGTGCTCGCGCAGGGTGAGGTGCCCGACGCTCCGCAGGACGCCGCCCAGCGCGCGCACGACGTGCTCGAACGGGTCCCGCCCGCCCGGCTGCGGTCCACCGCGCGGGCCCGGCTCTCGAAGCTCACAAATGCCCTGGCCGAGCGGGGCGGCCCGGCCGCGGACGGTCTCGCCGAGCGGCTGCGGGCGCTGCCCCCGCCGATCGACGCCCACGGGCAGGCACTCACCGGCTGACCGGACCATATCGGCCTAACGACATACCGACCGGGGCCAGTTCGCGACTCGTGCATGATGATCGGGACGTCGAGGGTGTCGGGAGGGCGCGTGGATGAGGGCGAGGGGTTGGACCTGATCTGCCTGATCGACCCGGACAGCAGCGTCCGGGTACGCATTCTGGGCCGGAACAGGCCCGGGGACACGCCGTACAACGATTACCTTGATGCCGAGCTCGTCATGACGAGCGCCTTCGCCAGCGGGCGTCTTGGGCTGTGCTTGTCACCGGAAGTCATCGACGACTGGTCAACAGCCCTGGCTGAGCTCTCCGACAGGCAGGGCATCTGCTGGACGGCCACGGGCGATACCGAGATCCGGATGGAGATTGACAGGCAATTCTCGGTGCCCCGTCCCATCGTCACTGTGGACGACAGTGGTGAGTCCGGGGTTTCGGTCCGCGTCGTCCTGGATCCCGGGGACGGCTGGGTGGACGAGCTGCGTGAGCAGCTTGGCCGGGTCCGCCAGACGTGGCCGAACGAGGTGGTGACGACGCCTCGGCCAAGGAACTACTGGCAGTGAGTTCAGGCGTCGCCAGCAGATGAGTGCGCACCCGAGGATTTGGTACTGAGCCGTCCAGCTCCGGAGGTTCCTCCACGCCGACGGTGTTTGAAGGCGGCACACTGCCACAGCAGGCGCGGAAGGCATCGACCTCGTCCTATACGAACTGTGGACCCTCGCCAGATGCGCCCGCATCGCCGACGCACTCCTGGCCACCCTCACCGTGCTGTCGTCAACTCCTTCCGGCCAGCGGCTTGCTGACGGCTGGCTGGGCCCTCCTCGGCACGATCACTGGCCTGCTGCGGTGTGGCATCTCCGCTTTTGGCATCTTGACCGGCCGGTGTGTCAGACGCGAGCCGTTGGACACAGTGGGGGGCTGCGACTTCTCATTTTGATGTCACCAGTGATTCTCATTTGGATGTCCTGTATCTCTGCTGGTCAGAGTGTGGCAGCAGTGACATCGAGTGAGAAAAATTTGTGACATCGAGTGAGAATCCCCAGCGCATTGAAATGAGAAGGCCATAGGGATGACCGTCTGACCTGCTGCTTTGCGCTTCGATCTTGCTGATTAGTACTCTAGCTGCAGATGCTTTGCTCGCAGTTTGACGGCTGTAGTGGCTCACCCGGGAACGGGCTTGATGGCGCCGCCGCCAGTGGGACCAGCAGAGCCAGTGGTCCGCCTTGTGAACAGTGCGGCCGATCAGGGCGTTGAAGAGTCGCTGGATTTCGTTGCAGGTCAGCGGGGTCAGGTCGTCGGGAGTTCCAGCAGCGGAGACGACTCGTCGAGGAGGCGCGATGCTGGGGCTGCTGGGCTTCTACGACGAACTGGACGACCACCCCGGCCAGTCGAGCGGATCGATCCGCGACGCCGTCCGGCCCGTAGGCGAGCCGGACGAGGCGGACCTGGTGGCCTACCTGGACGCTGGCCACGTCCTGATCGACGTCATGGAAGCCGGACACGACGTCATCACCGGCAGCATCCACCGGCACTCTCCGGGATGCTCGTCACTGGTGACCGACGGCACCTGGTTGTGGCGCCTGGACTTCCCGCACTACCTGGAAACCCACCACGTCTCGCTGCCCGAGACGTTCCTCGAACACGTCCGCAGCCTGCGCTACCGGATGCCCGCCATCGCCGTCGCGCAATTCGCTCCGCACTACGACGAGACCATGCCCCTGGTCGGTTGGGCCTCGGCCGTCCCGTGGCGATCGACGGCGACCACACTCGTACCCGGACCACGAGCAGTGACCAGCAAAGCCCAGTTCGACGCGGCGATGCTGTCCCAGGACCGGCCAGACGGCAGTTGGGGCAAGCGGCACAAGCCGCGGAGAGCGTAGACACCAGCAGCTCAAGAGCGATCTACAGCTGGAGTACTAGATGAATGAGTCCGAGGGGTGTCGTTGCGGTCAGTGATCATAGGCGGTCAGTGATCGCTTGACTGGCTGCCCTGTCTTGTCGTTGTGCCAGA
>NZ_JBIWMV010000041.1:0-36840 GCF_044766845.1 Streptomyces sp. NPDC101776
GTACGTCACCCCGCTCGAAACGAGATCCTTGCTCAGGCAGAGCTTCGTCCCGGCAGCGTAAACACCCGCTGTCCAGTTCGCGGGGGGAACTTCAGACCGACACAAGTGTCGACCGCAGCCGCTCGGTCCGTTGCCCGAACCTGCGGGTGAGGCCGGGGACTTGCTCGGCGAAGGTCTTGCGCTCGCAGGACTTCTCCTCGCAGACGAACCGCCGCACCCGCAGCGACACCACGACGAACTTGCCCGCTGTCGGCAGATCGCGAGGGAACCGCAGGTAGGAGCCGTGTATTCGCCCCGACCAGCATCCACACCCCGGACAGACCGCCCGCCCTGCGGTCGTACGGACCTCGACCCTGACGGCCGTGTCGGTCACCTCGACCGATTCCACCAACACGCCCTCGACCGAGGGGAACAGCAGCTCGTCCAACTGTGGCAGCACTTCGTTCACGGCGAAGGACTGTCGACCACACCACCATCCGGCCGAGCGATTTTCGGGCGAAGTCAACCGCCATCACGCGAAGATCGACAGTCACCCTGCGTACGCAACCACACGAAGTGGACCAGAGCCTGAGTCGTAGTGTCGTGTGTCGTTGAGCGCGGATGTCACCGTTGTTCCGGCAAAGGCGATGACGAGGTCTTCGGCCTGGCGTTTGCCCAGGATCCTCCCGCGCCGCCTCTCGATCGCCGCCTTGGCCTGGTCGTACGAACCGCGCACCCTTTCGGTCACCGCGAGTCGGCGCAGGCCATGGGAGTGCCGACCGGCGGGCAGTGACAGGGCCCGGTCGGCGGGATGGACGTTCAGCTCGTCCATCTCCAGCGCTCGACGAGCAACGCAGCCGTCGCCCAACTCCTTCGAGCGTGGGGGAGAGCCACACGAAGCCGCGGCGGGACGGGCCCCGACGCAGTCGAGGGCGAGGAACCGCGAGCCATGGGCGTGCGCAGTCGTACGACGCTGTCACGTGGTGGGTGGGGGCAACGGAATCTGCCCGAGCGGACCTTCCGGCGCGGCGGCGGCGCGGCGTAGAACGGAGCCGACCGGGAACCGCCCCGGCCAGCGAGGAGGAATCCGCGTGCACCCTTACCAGCGGCAGCGCAGCCCGGAGACCGGTCAGTTACGGGGCGGGCCGTCCCGGACCACCCAGCCGCCCGCCCCACTCACCGGCGCCTGGTTGACCCACTTGCAGCGGGTGGCGTCGGGGGACGCGGGTGCGGGACAGCATCACGAGGGCGCTAGTCAGCAGACGCGGGCCGTCGACCACGACCGCGGCGGGGCCGGAGTGACGGTCCAGCGTGTCGGCGCCGAAGCCCCGGCGGAGTCCGTCCGGGAGCAGGAGGCGCCCGCGCCAGAGGTCGGCAGCGGCGACAAACACGGCGCGCAGCAGATCCGGCGCCTGATGAAGTCCATCCCCGACCACACGGTCCTACAGAAGATCAAGATCGGCTGGCTCGCCCCCAACACCTGGTGGCCCGAGGAGTGGATGGTCGAGGGGGAGCCCAAGCTGCGCCGCACCCTGGACCGGCGAGTGAAGCTCGGTGAGCCGTTCACCGACCAGGAGCTGGCGGACATCCAGCACCTGTCCGAGCTCAACCCGAAGTGGCTCGAAAGGGTCGGCATCGGCACGTACCAGGAGGCCGAGAAATACGTCGGAGGCCGGTTCGACAACTGGATGAAGCTTTCCTCCGGGAAACGCGTGCTCACCGCCACGCTGGCCTTCAAGAAGCAGCATCCGCACATGGTCGAGGCGATGACGGCTCCCCCGAGCCACCCGGACTACACGCTGGGCAGGTTCATGACGACCAAGTCCCCCAACATCCCCGACGACGTGAAGGAGGAGATGAAACGGGAGGCGTACGAACAGATCCGGCAGACGGCCGTGGACACCCTTCACCCGGCCGGTATCCCTGCCGAGCGGCGTCACCCGGACGCGGACAAGGACTCCACCCGGGCCTGGGCGCCCAAGGACAAGGACGCTCGGGAGATGCTCACCAAGGTGCTGCTGATCCTCCGCAACGGTCTGAAGCTCTACGACGCCGGCCAGAAGGCCCACGTGGACGACCACGGGCAGGACGTCATCCGGGCGTTGGCCCACGGCGGCCGAGTCGTCATCGACATCCCCGCCCTGACCGACGGTCAGTCGCCGTACGACCTTACGGACTTCCTGGGCGCCACCCAGCCGGTCCCGCACACTCCGGACTCGGAAGGCCAGGATACGGCCCGCCGGCTCGGCCCCTCGGTGTCCCACCGCGGCTTCGCAACTCACCGTACGAAGATCACCGAGGACAAGGACGGGAAGCCCGGAAAGTTTCAGGAAGAGGGCGAACTCCCTGCCGCCGTGAAGAACTTCCTCTCCAAAGCGGGCTCGAGCCCACCGCTGCTCATGGGCATGGACATCTCGGGCGGCGGTCTCGGCGGCGCCGACTGGAACGGCGACGTGATCCTGCCCAACGGGTCCTGGGGTCACATGCTGCTGGTATTCCAGCAGCCGACTGCGAAGACGAAGGGTTCCCTCCTGGTCGGTATCGAGACTCTCGCCCCGGGCGCCACGAGCCCGGTCGGCTACGAGCACAAGGCCACCTCCAGCGAGGCCACCGCCAACGACGAGTCCGTCCTGCACGGTCACAAGGGCGACAAGGTCGGCGCGGGCAAGCTCAAGGAAAACTCCCGCCTGGTCGAACTCTCCGACTTCACGCAGAAGCGGAACGACGGCGACTGGCGCACGTTCCTCGACGAACTCAACCAGGAGTGGGTGCAGAAACTCGGGAAGACCGAGGACGGCAGCAAGGAACGAGAAGCCCTGTACAGGGAATTGGTCGGCCCCCGCCAGACGTAGCGCCCTGTTGTCCGCGGTCGTACAGGAGCACTGCGACCGCCGGGCCCGACGTCATCCCCGTACCGGCATCCAGGCACGGAGCGAGGAATCAGTCGATCGCCGCCAGCCGCACCGCGGCGAGCCTGCCATCGACCGGGCGATCCAGCCCGCGCCGCACGCCACCCTGGCAGACGCCGCCGATACGGCCCTGAGCATGATCAGAAAGGCCCTCGCACAGATATCGGAACTCATCGCTCGACGCCGCACCGAACGTGGTCAGATGCCGGTCACAGACGGTCTGAACGCAAACTGGTGAACCCCTGGAGGCACAGCGCAATCTTCCCGCCGTAGGATGAACGGCGCCGCGACGACCCATGTTGCGAGGTGAGTTCCACGCTCGTGGCACAACACGAGTGCGAGGTGTGCGATGCGTGAACTGCCACATGACGCAAGGCCAGTTGGAGATGGGCTCGATGACGGTGGTGACTCAGGCGACGTGCAGTCACCGGGCGGGCCGGGCGAGGGCCGCAAGCCGGCGCGGGCCGCACCGGAGACCAACGTCCTCGAGCGCATGGCCGCGCTGCAACGCTTGGCGGGAAACGCCGCCGTTGTCCGTCTGCTGAGTCCCCCGAGGACGGCGGCCGATCGGGAAGCCCCTTCAGCCGACGACCAAGACAGGGGCTGAGCGGAAAGCAATAAGGGCTGGACGGCGCTGACTACCCGCCGCCGTCCAGCCGTTTCGTCAGCGCGGACTTCAGCCCGCCCCGCCCGGGTCGTCGAAGTTCTTGTATTTGTCGACCGGAAAACCGCCCGTGATGCCTGCCACCTGGCCTGCATCATCGCCTGTGGGCCTGTAGTGACCGCTGTCGTTCGTCCACTTCTCCAGGACGCCGTCGGTGAACACGGCCGTACCTGCCCAGTACACGTGCCCGTCGCCGGCTTTACTGGCCTTCGCGAGCGCGGAATGCCCCTCTTCGTACTCGGTGCCGACTTGTGACGCCATCATCTTGCCCGGCTTCCGGACGGGGATCACAAAATTGTACTTGCCGTTCGCCAGCACGGGGGTCCCGTACTGCTTGCGACCCTCGTGCGGTGACGTCGAGTACAGCATTGTCGAAAGGTCGAGGGAGAGCTTGTATCGGCTGCCGTGACGCCGCTGGACCAGCATGTCGTTCGCGAACGCGACCGTCCCCTGCATGGGAAGAGGAAGCGATTTTTCCAGCTGGTCCTCCAGCTTGGCGGCCAAGTCGTCCTTGCCCTGGGCCCGCAGCATCTGCGCGTTCCGTGTCAGCGCCGAGGCGGACCGGGACACCTCCATGTCCTCCCGAGTGGCCCGCCGGGTGCGCTGTACCGCGACGGCACCAGTCGCGACACGCTGCACGTCGTGCCCGCAGACATGGCTGTGCCGGTGCTGTTCGACGTCGTTGGTCGGCTCCCCGGAGGCGATCCTCTGGATGGGCGCGGGTCCTTGCATGACCCGGTCCGCCGTGTTGACAGCGTGCCGTTCACCGGAGTCGCCCGGATCCGAGATGCTCAGACCGGCGCCGTTGTCCACGCCTGGGACGGACCCCTTCGCCTGGTCGAGCGTGTGTGCCAGCTCGTGCGCCCAGTCCTTCTGGCTCATCCCGCCGCCGTCCACGATGTGCTGACCGGTAGTGAACGCCGTGGCCTCGACGATGGCCGCCGCCTCCCGCGCGGCAGGCCCGTCATGCACCCTTACACGGCTGAAGTCGGCGCCGTCGAAACGCGCCTGCATCTCGGTCTGCAAGCCGGGATCCAGCTGGCGTGCCGGCGACTGAAGGGCATTGTCCACCGCGGCGCGCTGCACCTGGGCGTGGTCCGCGTTCTCCCTCTCCTGGTCGGCAGGCCCGCTTCCCTTGGCCGCGATACGTTGCAAGTGCGTCAGCCAGGCACCCGTCAGCCCTGCGCGCGGCGTGCCGGCACGCGATGCGGTCGACGGATGTTCGTTACTGCGAGCCTGTCCATGTCCGAGGTAGTGCACGCAAGTCCTCTCCAGCAGCAAGGAAGCTTTCGTCTCGTTCTAAGTCATCGCGACGGGTGCGACAAGGTCCATCCGGACAGACTGTCTGCCCTCCTGGTGCACGTTCAGGCGCGCGCTGACGGCCTCTGGAAAGCGACCGGCCGACCGCAGTCGCGCCCTGGACTGGATTCAGATCGGCTCCATGGCCGGCCCGACCATCGAACTCCCTTCAGCGGCACTGCGTTCGGCGAACTTCCGGCTCCAGGGCAACGGCCAGGGCGCTGTGTCGACCAGGGCCTACCTGGAGCAACTCCCGTCCCTGGTCGCCGAGATCGAGAACGGTGGCATCGCGGTCACCGCCGCTCCGGTGCCCCTCGCCGATGTCGAGAGCGCCTGGAACGCGCCCGAGGTTCCCGGTGCACGAACCGTCCTGGTGCCCTGACCCCGGCCGGACCGTTATGCAACTCGTACTGGAATCAACGGAATTACCGAAGGAGCTCGGAGCCATGTCCCACACCACGGACACCGACGTCGTCATCTGCGGCACCGGCGCGGCCGGTCTGACCCTCGCCCTCGACCTCGCCCGCAGGAACATCGCCTTCCTGCTGATCGACAAGGCGCCACAGCCGTTCGTCGGTTCCCGCGGCAAGGGCATCCAGCCCTGCACCCAAGAGGTGTTCGAGGACCTGGGCGTGATCGACCGGATCGTCGCCTCCGGCGGTGAGTATCCCGTCCAGCGCATCTACACCGCCGACGGTCCCATCGACCAGGTCGGCGTGGAGATGTCGGAACCGACGCCCGAGGAGCCGTACCAAATACCCTTGCTCGTCCGCCCGCAGTTCCTCACCGAGCGCAGGCTGCGCGAACGTCTGGCCGAGCTGGGTCACGCCCCGCACCACGGCCACGAACTCGTCGGCTTCGAGCAGGACGCCGACGGTGTGACCGCGCGGATCGTCACCCCGGGCGGTGAACAGGCTGTACGGGCCGCCTACTTGATCGGCGCCGACGGCGGTTCGAGTTTCGTCCGGAAGGCTCTCGACATCGGTTTTCCCGGCAAGACCTTAGGCGTACGGGCGATCGTGGCCGATGTGTACGTCGATGGTGTCTCGTCGGACGCCTGGCACCGGTGGGGCGAGGACACCGCAGGGCAGGTCTCGATGTGCCCGCTCTACGGCACCGACATGTTCCAACTCCAGGCCCCCGTACCCTTCGACGTCGACCTGGACCTCTCGGCCAAGGGGCTCACCGCCTTCTTCCGCGAACGCACCGGCTGCGACGACGTCGTGATCCGCTCCGTGTCCTGGGCCTCCGCGTTCCAGATGAACGCCCGCTTGGCCGACTCGTACCGGCGGGGGCGCGTGTTCCTGACCGGAGACGCGGCGCACTGCCACCCGCCGACTGGTGGGCAGGGCCTCAACACCAGTGTTCAGGACGCCTACAACCTCGGCTGGAAGCTCGACGGCGCCCCGGAATCCTTGCTGGAGACCTACGAGCAGGAACGCCGGCCCATCGCCCAAGCCGTCCTCGGCCTGTCCGAGAAGCTACTCGAAGCGGCCAAGAACCGTGACATCCACCGGGCCCGCGAGGTCAGCCAACTCGACCTCGGCTACCTCGACTCGCCCCTGTCGCTGCACACCCCCGAGCGCGACAATGGCGTACTGGCCGGAGACCGCGCGCCCGACGCGCCCGTCACCGGCGCGGGCGGCCTCCCCACCCGCCTGTTCAGCCTCTACCAAGGACCCCACTGGACCTTGCTCGGCCATGACGTCGACGGCACCTCGGTCCCGGCAGCGCATCCGGCCTGCACATCCACACCATCGGCACCCGAGGCGACAGCGGCGACCGTGTCCAGAGCGCCTACGGACTGTCCGCCGAGCAGTGGGTGCTCGTCCGCCCGGACGGATATGTCGCCGCCGTACTCGATACCGCCGAACTCCCCGCCGTAGAAGCCTATTTGGAGACCGTCGGCGTCCGCCCCGTCGCGGCAACGCAACCCACCACCACGGAATCGAGCACCGGCATGCCCACAGAGACCTCTGCCGACAGCACCGGCACTCCCCGTACCCGACGTGAGCACCGTCAGCTGCGCACCGCCGCCGAGCAGTGACTCGCCACCGCCCAGCGGGAGTCGCACCAACTGTCGCGCCAGGTCCAGCGCGACCTGCGCAGCGTCCGACGGCACGGCGAGACGACCGCCGTCGTCGCCCGCTCGAACCTCGCCGAACTCGCGGTCCAGAGCATCAACCGGCTGACCGCCGCCCTCCGTGGCGACCGGAGCAACCGCACCGACGACACCGCGAGCTGAGTATCCGCCCGCGACGGTGGAAGCCCCTCGCGTAGGCCCGCCCCCTATGCCCCGGACGTCGAACCTCGCTAGTCCTTTCGACCGAGGCGGAGGCGCTCAACCGGCCGTTGGGCCGAGGCGGCGGGGGCGGGCGCGGCACGAGGCTCTGAGGAGAGCGGCCGGTAGGGACCGACCGTACCGCGAACCGAGGAGCCCCTCATGAAACGCATCGTCACCGCCCCGGCCGTGTGCCGGGCGCGCATCTGCCGAGCCAGGAACAGTACACCTCTGACCGGCTGACGCAGGCCACACATCAGGTTGTGCGCGTACTGCGACATCACTCGGGCGAACGGCCGCAGCCCAGTAGGGGACTTCGGACGGCCGGTGTTCTCCCCGGCTCATGTCATCGACCGGTCCCACCACCGTCGCCGGAGCCTTGAGTCGTCCCTCACCCCCCACAGCACAGAAACCGTGTACTCAGTGATCAATAGTGGACATACGGCCGACCGTCAGCTGGCCGTGTTCGACGGCAACGGTCTCACCTCTCACCTGGCTGACGCCGGCGCAGCAAGCGCCGGCGGTATGTCGATATCCGCGGCCACGAGGCAGTTCGTGCGCGTGCGCAACGGAACACTGCCGGGTCCGGGCGCCACGGAAATCCTCGATCGCGGCCGCGGTGGGAGGGGCGGGGCGGAGCACCGCCGCGTGAACTCCCATGTTCCGCCGCCGTGTTCCCCGCGCGACCGCATCGGAGCCCGGGTGTCCGCCGTCGCCCGGTCGATCGTGGACGGCGGTCCGAACGCGTGAAGTCCCGACTCGATCCGCTGACCGTAGCGGCGATGGCGGTCACCGTGGTCTCCGTCTCGGCCACCGCGCCGCTCACCGCCGCCGCCTCCGCCTCGCCGCTCGCCATGGCCTTCTGGCGCAACTGCCTCGGCTTCGCCGTACTCGGGCCTCTCCTGCTGTTACTGCGCCGCCGCGAGGTGGTGCGGGTGGCTCGCGGCGAGCGCGGCATCCTGCGCCGGGAGCAGTGGCGGCCCCTGGTCTTCGGCTTCCTCGCGGCCACCTCGCTCGCCCTCCACTTCGCGGCCTTCATGACGAGCACCCGGCTGACCTCGGTCGCCATGTCCACGGCGCTCGTCGCCACCCAGCCCGTCTGGCAGGCCCTCATCGCCGCGGGCCAGGGCGTCCGGGCTCCCCGCCGTACCTGGGCGGGACTCGCACTCTCCGTGCTGGGCGCGGCCGCGGCGGGCGGTCTCGACATCAGGTCCGGCGGTACGGCGCTCCTCGGCGACCTGCTCGCCCTCGTCGGAGCCGTCGCCCAAGCCGGCTACACCGCTCTGAGCGAACGGTCGCGGGCGGACGTGAGCACACCGCTGTACTCGACGTTCACCTCGCTGGTCTGCGGCCTGGAACTCCTCGCCCTCTGCCTGCTGGCCCACATCCCGCTCACCGGCTTCGACAGAGCCACCCACCTGTCACTGCTCGGACTGCTCCTCCTTCCCCAGATCCTGGGACTCGGCTCACTCAACTTCGCCCTCGGCAGGACATCGGCGACGACCATGAGCGTCCTGCTCCTGCTGGAGACCCCGGTCGCGGCGCTCGCCGCATGGTGGTTCATGGAGCAGGGCATCAAACCCGCGACCGTACCCGGACTCCTGCTGATCATCGTCGGCGTCACCGTCGTCGTGACCAGCGGCAGCAGCCGGGGAAAGGCCGCGACACAGCAGGGCAGACACCGCCGTACAGGAACACCGCCCTACCCCGCCTCCGCCCTGCCCGCGCCCCAACCCCCAACTATGCCGCTGCACGGCGGGGCCAGCCCGGAGTTGGTTACCGGTTTCGCTGAGAAGTTCGCCGCCGCCCACGACGTGCGTGTTCTCGTCCCGACCTCCCCGGGCTTCTCGAAGGCGGGTGACGGACCGGATCCACCACTCCTCGACATCACCTCGATCGCCCCCCTGACAAGATCCACACACCGTTCAAAGAGGCCTCCGCACATGATGAGTCGTCAAGAATAATGCGGGGCCTGTTGAATCCCGTTGCAGAATTCAAAACCCCTCACCAGGAATACAGAAAAATGATTCGGCTGAAGAACGAGGAAGAGAGCGACCAAGAGATCGACGGCCTGGCGCGGTTGTTGTATTGGACGGCGAACCGGCGGGTGGACTGGGATTCCGCCGCGGTCGGCCCCGAGGTCGGGGCCGAGCCTGTCCAGGTGGAGCGGGCAGTGGCCCGGCTAACGGATATAGGGTTACTCATCCCCATGCCGACGACGACGTCGGGATACGTTTGTGCCCGCCCCGAGGAGGCACTGGCCCGGCTCCTCGCGGCCGAGCAGCAGATCGTCGAGGAGAGTCAGCGCCAACTGGTGAGCAGTCGTGACCAGATCAGGACGCTGATGCGAGGCTTCCCGATGCAGGGCGAGTCGGCCGGCGCTGCGCATGTCGAGCTACTGCTCTCCGGCGCTGAGGTCAATAACTTCATCGAGCGCCAGGTGGGCGGAGTCCGGAGGCGCCAACTGGTCATGCATCCTGGCGGGGCCCCACCGCAGGAACTGGTCGACGAGATGATCCTGCGTGACGTGGAGGTGATCTCTCGAGGCGTGCAGATCAAAGCGCTGTACCCCAGGCACGTCGCCTCCATCGACTACGTCAGGGAGTACCTGGCCGAGGCCGCCCACCAGGGAGCGGACATCCGGCTCTCGCCCTACCTACCGATTCGTTTAATCCTGCTGGACGAGGACCTGGCGGTGCTGCCGATCGATCCCCACGACACCTCCAAGGGCGCGTTCACGATCCGCAGCAGCGAGGTCGCACGCGCGCTGAAAGCCATCCTCTACTTCCACTGGCACGGCGCCTCGAAGCTGGACGAAATATCCGACAGGAGCGCGCTCGACGGGCAACTCTCGCTGACCGCACAGGAACACGCGATCATCCGGATGCTCGCGATGGGGGCGAGGGACGACGCCATCGCCCGTCACCTCAGCATCTCCCCGCGGACACTGAGCCGGACCATCTCCATCCTGCTGGATCGGCTGGGGGTACAGAGCCGCTTCCGCACAGTCGGCCGCACGCTACTGGTGCGGTGAGTTTTTGACCTTTGTCATGAGACTCTCGTCGAACCAGTCGGCCGCGCGCAGAGTGGCAATCCACCGCTCCTGTTGCTCAGGGGTCAGCCTGTCGATAAACAGCACACCGTCCAGGTGATCGGTCTCGTGCTGGATGCAGCGGGCCAGGATCCCGTCCCCGACGACCTGGACCGGGTCGCCCTTCATGGTGAAGCCTTTCGCCACGACGTTCATCCGACGCTTGGTGTCAAGGAAGACGCCAGGTATGGACAGGCATCCCTCCATACCATCCTGTTCCTCCATGTCCGGGAAGTCCAGGACGGGATTGACCAGATGGTCCAGATCGCTGCGACCGTCGAACAGCTTGGGGCTCAAGACGAACACCCGGAGCCCGACACCGAGCTGGGGCGCGGCGAGCCCGGCCCCTCTGCTGTCGCTCAGCGTCTCGCGCAGATCGCCGACTAAGGTGTGCAGCTCAGCATCGAAGTCGGTCACCGGCTTGGCAGGCTCCCGCAGAACCGGGTCACCGAGTTTCCTGATCGAGACAACCGTCATGCGAACCTCTTCTTCTCGAACGGACACCATCCGTGTCCGACCACTGTCACTGGCCTCACAGCAGGCATGCCAGACTCGCCGTTCCCCACCCTTGCGGAGGCAGGCTTCCATGCCGGCCCGCTCAATCCACGGCCATGCAAGGACAATACTTTCATGCTCAACGTCTTGTCCGAGCTGCTTGATCATATGGCGTGGCTAGAGTTGGCCTGCGGTGAGGCGGCCGTCGAAGGCCAGGTGCCTGTCCGGAAAACGCGAGGCCCCTCACCACCGCGAACTGGGCGGTGTCGTGGTCGGTTCCGACATTGACCCAGCCGGTGTTGTTGGCGATGTCGTAGATCCCGTAGGGGATCGCCATGGGCTGGTCGTTGGTGGTGAACGTGTGGCAGTCCACCTTGATCGCGTTCTTGCCCGGCCGCCAAATGCGACCGGGCCGGTCACGGTTGCCGAGCCATTCCTTGGCCTTGGTGTCGACACTGATCATCGGCTGGGCGTCGTTGAGGAACTCGGTAGCGGTGGCATTGAGGTGGGCGAACTGGGCATCGCGGTCCGGATGGCTGATGCCCTCTGTCGTCTTCGCGGTTCCCTGCAGGCTGTAGCCCAGGGTGTGCAGCAGGTGTCCGACAGTTGAAGCGCTGATCGGATGGCCCTGCGCAGTGAGGGCCGAGGCCAGGGCCCGTAACGACAACGTGGTCCACCGCAGCGGGGAGACGGGGTCGCTTCGGGTGTGTGGCTCGATCAGCGACTCCAGCGCGGGCAGCAGACCGGAGTCGGTGTCTTTCAGCTGCTTGCGGCCGGCGCCTGGAGCCCGAACCCGTCGGGTCGGCGAGGAACAACCGGCCAACTCGGGGCGATACCTCGCGCGATGGTTGCAGTGCTGGTGCCGGAAGCGGAGGCGACCCGGACGATCCCGCCGCGGCCGAGAGCCATCGCCTCACTGGCCAGGTACAACCGACGGCGACGCTCATCGAAGTGCGGCAGGATCTGCTCGAACTTAGTCCGCAGAGCACGGGTGGCAGCGCGGCCTGACAGACACGGGGCCATATCCCAGACTCCCACCAACACCCCCGCTATCGAACACTTATTGAAATACGGGCCCCTGCGGTACCGGTGTACTGCCGTTGTACCCCTGCCGAGGAGTGGCCCTTCTTCACAAAACCGGTCTCGTCGACTACAAGAACGGCGTCGTCGGCGCCGAGATGGTCGGCGACGTAGGCCCGCAGGTCGTCGCGGACCGCATCTGCATCCCAGCGGGCGTAGCGCAGCAGGCGCTGCATCGGCCCGGGTCGGGCATGGCCCGCACGTTCGGCCAGTTGCCAGCAGTTCCTCCGCTCGGCGCCGGACAGAAGCCCGAGCAGGTAGGCGCGGGCCACGGCCCGGGGCTCAACTCGCCCGAACCGGCCGGCGATCCGGGCCATGACCTGGTCGAACATCGCCCGCCAGCGGGCAGGGTCCACGCCGTGGCCCGCAGCCATCGCACGATCTTCAAGAGTCCACACAACCCCCGATGATCACGCGGTGGTCGTACCCGTTCCCGGCCGACCCTGACACGAGATCATGAAGCCGGACCGCAGTGCTAGGTCAGGACCAACCAGCGCCGGCCGTCGATGAGCTCTCGTGCCGCATCGAGGTGGCCGGCATGGCATGCCGTCTCGGCGATGACGTGCAACAGGACGTCGCGCAGGGTGTGCAGATGCGGTTCGCCGAACAGGTCGTGAGGCCACCAGGCCAGGACGGCGTCAGCAGGGGTGGCGGTGATGATGGCGTCGGAGAGCTCTGCCTCACGCCGGTATCCGTCGAGCACGCCGTCGGCCCGCGCTTCCGGCGCCACGTTCCAAGCTTCGTCGCCGCTCGTCAGGCCGTGGATGATCTCCTTGTCTCCGGCGACAACCGCACGGAACCAGAAACGCTCAACGTCCAGCGCGAGGTGCTGGACCATCCCCAGGCAGTGCCATCCGGATGGCAGCACCGGCCGTCGCAGCGCCTCGGCGTCGAGCCCGTCAAGGATGCCGAGAACGTGGCGGCGCTGCCCGTCCAAGACCCGAAGGAGCGCCCTGACCTCACTGTCCGGAGCCGTTTCGCTCGAATTTTCAGTCACAGGCACCTAGGGTTCCTCAACTCCTGCGGTCATGCAGGGAGTTCTCCGATACCCGGGACACACAATCAACGGCAGGCCAACACAACCGTCGATGCGAGCAGCATCCGACAGCGTCTGCGGCACCAGGGAAACGTCGCCGTGACGACTTGCCGCACCCTCCAGCCGTGGATCACGAAGCCGTACTGGAGTACTAGGGTCCGTCTTCAAAGATCGCCGGATGGTGGATCATGGTGGGGTGATACGCCGCCATGAACTCACCGATCAGGAGTGGGAGTTACTCGCTCCACTCATACCGCGGGCCGCGACAGGTCGGCCGCGTGTGGAGGATCGGCAGGTCGTCAACGGGATGGTCTACAAGATCCGGACCGGGATTCCTGGCGTGACCTGCCGGATCGCTACGGACCGTGGCAGACGGTCTACACCCGCTTTCGCCGCTATGCGCTGGACGGCGTGTTCACCCGGGCCCTCCAGCAGATCCAGCCTGCCCTCTTCCTGCTAGTTGATCAACACGGGCCGCCCCTGGGCGGCGATCGGAGGTGAGGTGAGTCTTGATCGTGTCCGTCCGCGAGGAGACGGAGACGGTTCGAGATGCGAGGTGAGACGCGCGCATGGCATCGAATGAGGACGAGGACCGCCGCCGGGCGGAGAGGGCCCGGCAGGTCGGCCTGTTCCACTATGCCCTGATCCAGGACCTGCTCGACCCGGCCCTGACGACCCGCGAACGCGGCCGTCTGGCACGGGAGTTGGCTGCAAAGGAGCACACGGACCCGTTCGGCACGCAAGTACGGCTCTCGCGGGGCACGATCGACCGGTGGGCCCGCCACTACCGCAGCGGCGGGTTCGCGGCGCTGGTCCCCGAGCCACGCAAGGCCGTTCCCCGGACACCGCCGGAGGTGCTGGACCTGGCGGCCGCGCTCAAGCGGGAGAACCCGGCCCGCACGGCCGCGCAGATCCGCGCGCAGGTGGGCGGCGTCGGTCGCGCCGAGCTCGCGCAGCGGCCGGTGGTGGTGCTCCATCAGGTGCTGGCTCACGTCGATGGAGAGGGTGTCGAGTTCGGCGCCCAGCCTGTCGCGGCTGGTCATCTCCGGCAGTCCGCTGGGAGTCGCGGTGGCCAGTTCGCCGCCCAGGGGCAGCTGCCCGTCGGTGGTGGTGCGGTTGCGGGACTGCCGGTGCAGCTCGACCGCCTGCAGCAGCAGATGCCTTCGATATGCCGAAGCATGGCGGCAAGGCGCACCCGCTGACCGGTACGTAGATGATCGCCGCGAACAGCGTCTCATCAGGCGTATTCGGTGTTCCGCCGCCCTGCGGTCTCGCCCGGTCCTGCGGAATCGACGGCCTGGCGAGCTCCCACAAGCCGTCCGGAACTATCCAACTCCATGTACCCCGCCCCATGAACGGACCGACGAGCGATCACCACGTAGAACACCGCCTTAGGGGTCAGGTTGGCGGCAGACTCGTGGGAGTTCGGTGTGTGGCTGCGTCTACTAGGCTGTGAGGGATCGCGTGGCCCGTGTCCGTTTTCCGGGATCAAGGCCCCTTGACCACCTTCGAAGGCGCTTGGAGGCAGCTGTGACCGCCGGACTTCCTGACTGGATGATCCCGCCCAGGCCGAGTGGCTGGGAGGCGGAGGACCTTGATCATCTTCCGCAGGCGCCGCGGCATACCGAACTCATCGACGGAGCGTTGATCTTCATGATGTCGCCGCAGAGGTCCTGGCACTCCCGGCTCGTGGAGAATCTCACGTTCGCTTTGCGGCAGGCGGCTCCTGCGGGCTTTGAGGCGGAGCGGGAGATGACGGTCCGTCTGGACAGGAAGAGTCGGCCCGAGCCCGACATCCTGGTCTCGACCGCCGCATATGATCCTGACCGCACCTGGTACGCGCCCGAGGATGTTGCTCTGGTTGTCGAGGTCGTTTCTGAGGAGTCAGCGGACCGTGACCGGTCTTTGAAACCCTTCAAGTATGGTCAGGCCAAGATCGTGCACTTCTGGCGTATCGAGGACGAGGCGGGTGCCCCCACCATCCACACGTACGAACTCGATGTCATGACCAGTACCTATGTTCCTACAGGCATCCACCGAGGTCGGTTGAAGGTGTCTGCACCCTTCCCCCTCGATATCGATCTCGACACCCTCGTACCGTGACCACGGGGCGGGGCTGCCACCGGAGTGGGCTTTGCTCCGCTACCCCCACCGCTTTCCGCTCTGCGGACCTGAGGGTGAAGACGTACGCCCGGCTCGCGACCGCATACTAGGCGTCTGGGCCGCTGCGGATCGGTCGTCTTCACGCGCGGGGACGGGGTGGCTCGGGGCGTGCACGGCGATGCTCCGCTGAGTTGACCGCCCGGTTGAGGCGTGATGCGGGCGCAAGGTAGCACAAGTGGCATGGGCCGGGGAGCAGCTCACCCGCACCCGCCCGGTTGCGGCAGACTGGTGCCGATCCGGCGGTGTCCGGACGGACGCGCACCAGCCGAAACCGGGGGAGAAGGCTGGAAGACCTGGAGAAGGGAAATCCGTAGTTCCGTGAGTGACGAGCCCGACGCCCGGAAGCTCCACGTTCCGGCGCCCGGCACACCGGCTGCCGAGGCCCTGGACCTTGCCGACGAGGCCGCGTTCGGTATCGACGCGTTCTCGCTCGATGACCGGCTGCGGCTGTTCCACTTCGCCGCCGCCGAGAAGCGTCACGAGTACCTGTGGCTGCTGCGGGCCTTCGATCGCGGACGCGCCAACTACCAGGTGCTGCTGCACGCCTCGGACGCGGTGGGGCAGTTGGAGCGGCTCGCCGCCGACCATCCCGGCGCGGGCGCGGTGGGCGGGTCGGCCGGTGTTCAGCCGCTGCTCGACGCGCTCGCGGAGTGGCAGGTCCTGGACCGGTCGTACGACGGGACGCGCGCCGCGAACCTGGCCGAGTACCGCAACCGCCACTACGTGTACCAGTTCACGCAGGCCGGATACCGGGCTTACCGGGCGGTGGAGGACGTGCTCGGCGCGAGCCTGGAGGACGCTCAGCTCTCCCGCCTCGTCTTCCCCGACATCCTCGGCGACCTGCGCGCGCTGGCCGAGGCCAACACCGCGGGCGACGGCGAGGAGGTGTACCGCAAGCTCGGCCGTCTCGATTCGGCGCTGAACGAGATGGCGCAGCGCGCGGCCCGTTTCTATCTCATGCTGGGCGACCTAGCGCGCACCAACGACACCCGGCCCGAGGTGTTTCTCGCCCACAAGGACACGCTCCTCGCCCACATGCGGGAGTTCACCGCCGAGCTCGTGCGCTACGCCCCGCTGCTCGCCGAGGCGGTCGAGAAGGCGGCGTCCACGGGTGTGGACCGCATGATCGAGTATGCGGCCGAGGCCGACGAGCGGCTCTTCCGCAGCCCCGCCGAGCGCCTGGCGGACTGGCGGCACCGGTGGCACGGCATCGTGCACTGGTTCGCGGAGCGCGAGCACAGCGAGACCGAGCGGCTGCAGGACGCCACCGTCACGGCGATCCGCTCCGTCCTGGCGCTGCTGCGCCGCGTCACTGAGGCGCGCCGTGGCGGGGTGAGCCGGGAGAGCCAACTGCGCCATCTCGCGCAGTGGTTCACGTCCTGCGAGAGCGACGAGGACGCGCACGCCCTGTTCCAGGCGGTCTTCGCGCTCGGGGCACCGCGTCACATCGCCGTCCCGTACTCCGATCCTGAGCTGATCCCGGGGCGCACGTCCTGGTGGGAGGCCGAACCGGTCGAGCTGGCCCGCACTCTGGTGCAGTCCGGCCGCACCCCCGCCCTGCACGGCCCCGGCCGCATCGAACGCGACGACGACCGGCGGGCCCTGCTCCGCGCCGGGCAGCTCAAGGAACAGGCCGAGCGCCGGGGTGCTGCGAACGCCCTCGCGTCGGAGGGTGTCTACGGCCGCACGCTCGACGAGCCCGAGACACGCGCCCTGCTGGCCTTGCTGGACGTGGCGCTCGCCGCCCGCGTCCCCGCCAGCCGCCGGGTCACCGCCGCTGCCGGCTCCGCCCACGGGGTACGGCTCACCCTCATGCCAGCCGAGGGGTCCACCACCGTTGACACCGTGCGGGGCCGACTCCATCTGGACGGGCTGCGGCTGGAGGTCACCGCATGAGCGAGGCCGTCGTATGAACCATCACCGAGGAAGGACCGCATGAGTCGCGTCGCCGAGGGCGTCTCACCGCTCGAACTCGCCGACTACCAGAAGGCGGTACGACTCGTCCTGCGGCACCCGCTGGTCACGGCCGGGTACCCGGACAGGACGGCGCTGGCGACCGTGCGCCGCTGGGCCGATCAACTGCGCACCGACCTGATGGAGGTGCTCGGACACCGGCTCGTCACCACCGCCGACACCGCCCGGCTCCAGCGCACTCAGGACGGTCTGGACGCCACCCGTCCGGCCCTCACCCGCGCGGGACGCCCCTTCGACCGACGCCGCTACGCCTACCTCGTCCTCACCCTCGCGGCGCTGGGCCGCCACGGCGCGCAGGTGGCGCTCGGCGAACTGGCCGACGCGGTCGCCGCCGACGCCGTACGCATCGACGGACTCGGTCTCGACACCGGGCGCAAACCCGACCGGGACGCCTTCGTCGACGCCGTCGCCTGGCTCACCGAACGCGGCGCGCTCACCCTCGCCGACGGCTCCGCCACTGCGTGGGCCGGCGATCCCGAGCGCGCCGAGGCCCTGTACGACATCGACCGGGAGATCCTCCTGGCCGTCCACCATCCGACCCGGGTTCTGCAGCACCTCACCTCCGTCACCGCGCTCCTCGACTCCGGCAGCGCGCTGGGCATGTCCGCCGGCCGCGCCGCCCAGCGCCGCGATCAGGCCCGCCGGGCCCGCCGCCTGGTGCTGGAGAACCCGGTCGCGTACTACGCCGACGCCGACACCGAACTCCTGGGGCAGCTACGGGCGCCCGCCCTCGCCGAGGACTTGGAGCGCCTGACCGGGCTGCGGGTGGAGCGGCGGGCTGAGGGCGTCGCGCTCATCGACACCTCCGGCAGGCTGTCCGACCTCCGCTTCCCCGGCGGCGGTACCGTCGCGCAGGCCGCGCTGCTGCTCGCCGCCCGGATCAGCGCCGCCGTCCAGCGCACCGGACGGCACGCCCTCGAATCGCTGCCCGCGCCCACCGCCGCCGAACGCCTCGCGGCCCGAGCCCGGCGTATCGACGCTGCCCTGCCGTCCCGCGGGCTGGTCGCCCAAATCGCCGAACTCGCCGGGCAGACTGAAGGGTTGACGTACGCGGCGCCTGGCGACGAGAAGCAGGAGCCGGCGGAGACCCGTTACCCCTTCGTCACGGACTCCTGGCTCCGGGGCAGGCTCAGGGAGATCACCGCCGAGTACGGCGCGGGCTTCGCCGCCGATCTGCGCGGCGACCCGGACCGGCTGCTTGGTCAGGCTCTCGACCTGCTGGCCGCCATGTCGCTGATCGCCCGGGTCGACGGCGGGGCTCTCGCTCTGCCGTTGATCGCTCGCTATCGCGGGGTCACGGCCCGGGTGAGGACCCGTACGGCGGCCCAACCCCCCTCCCAGACAGCCCTGTTCGCCGACGACGCCGCTATCGACACCACCGAGGACCCGACTCCGTGAGCACCCCAGCACCGGCAGCGCGCTACGTCCCCACTCGCGCCGGAATCATCAACCTGTGGGACTACCGGGACGAGGAGTTCTCCTTCGCCGGCGGCTGGCTGGTGCTACGCGGCCCCAACGGATCGGGCAAGACCAAGGCACTCGAAGTCCTCTTCCCGTTCGTCCTCGACGGCCGTATCGACCCCAAGCGGCTCAACCCGTTCGCCGCCGAGGACCGCACGATGAAGTCGAACCTGCTCTTCCGAGGGCAGGACAGCGCGCTCGGCTACGTCTGGATCGAGTTCACGCATCGGGCGACGGGCGAGGCCGTCACCTGCGGCATCGGGCTGCACGCCCAGCGCCACCGTGACACACCAGCCCGCTGGCACTTCGTCGCGGAGGGCCGGGTGGGCGAGGACATCTCGCTCCTCACCGACGACGACCGGCCGATGACGAAGAAGCAGCTCGCCGCCGAACTCGGGCGTGAGCTGATCGCCTCCACGGCCGACTACCGCGCCGCCGTGGACCGGCGCCTGTTCGGTCTCGGCCCGGAGCGGTACGAGCAACTGCTCACCCTGATCCTCACGTTGCGCCGCCCGCAGTTGGCCAAGAACCTCGACCCGGCCAAGCTCTCCGACACCCTCACCGCAGGTCTGCGCCCGCTGGACGACGACCTGATCGCCGAGGCGGCCCGCTCCTTCGACGACATGGAGTCCGTGCAGCGCACGCTGGAAGGGCTGGCCGCCGCCGACGACGCCACCGGGGCCTTCCTCACGAGTTACTCCACCTACCTGCGGGTCCACGCCCGCGCGGCCGCGGACCGGCTCACCGCCCGCCGTACCGAGACCGCCGAGCGCGCCGCCGCGTTGCGCGCGGCCACCGCGGACCTGACGGCGGCCCGCGAACAGCAGGCCGCCGCCGAGACGCGTGCCGAGTCGGCCGACGCCTCGCTCGCCGCCCAGCGAGCCCGTCTCGACCAGCTGCGTTCCTCCGCCGCCTACCAGGCCATTGAGCAGCTGGCCGATCTGGACCGCCTGGTGCGCACCTGCGAGCAGACCGCCCGGCAGGCGAGCGCCGAACGCGAACGCCGTACGGCCGCCACCGGCCGCGCCCGCGCCGAGGCCGAGCACGCCGCGCGGCTCGTCGCCGAACTCGACGCCGCCGTGTCCCGGGACGCCGCCACCGTCGCCGACCACGCGCACATTGCGAGCCTGCCCTGGTATCCGGCCGACGCCGAACCCGCCCGCCTCGCCGAACGCTCCGCCGCGCTGGCCGCCGCCCGCCACGAGGGCGTCCGAGCCGTGCGTGCCGCCCAGCAGGCGGCACGCGGCGCCGAGCAGACCCGTGACCTCGCCCGGGTAGCGCTCGACCGTGCCGAGCAGGCCGTCACTGTGGCCGATAGCGCGGAGACCGCCGCCGAGGCGGCCCTCGAATCCGTCCACGAACAGGCCCGTACGGCGCTCAGCCAGTGGACGCAGGCGCATGGCGAGCTGCTGACCGAGGAGGAGTCCGGCCGGCTCGCCGAAGCCCTCGGCCTCACCGGTGAGGCCGAGGCAGTGACGCTCGCCGACGCCTTCACCGAGGCCACCGCGCACGCCGTACAGGAACTGCGCGACACCCTCGCCACACTGCGCGCCCGGCGCACCGACGCCGAGAGCCGCTGCGCCGAAGCGGAGGCCGAACGCGACCGGATCGCCGCCGAACACGACGACGCCCCGCCCCCGGCCCGCGGCCGCACCGCCGAGAGGGCGCCCGGCGACGGCGTTCCGCTGTGGCGGCTCGTCGACTTCGACGACAAGCTGACGGATCGTCAACGGGCGGCCCTGGAAGCGGCCCTGGAGGCGTCGGGCCTCCTCGACGCACTCGTCACCGCCGAGGACGCTCCCGTGGCGGCCGGGCACAGCGAGGGTTATCTGCGTGCCGGTGCCCCGGTGAGCGGACCGAGCCTCGCCGACCTCCTGAGGCCCGACAACCCCGAGAGCCCGGAGGGCGCTGCGACGACCCCGGCCGCGCGGATCACCGCCGTACTGCGCTCCGTCGCCGTCACCGGCGACCTCGACACCGGGACCGCGCAGATCAGCCCCGACGGCCGGTACGCGGCCGGTGTCCTCGTCGGCGCGCACACCAAGGAGCACGCCGAGTACATCGGCGCGACCGCCCGTGCTCGGCGGCGAGCCGCCCGGATCGCCGCCTACGAGACCCTGCTGGCCGAACTCTCCGATCGGCTCGATGAGTTGGTGCGCACGCAGGCTCGTACGGAGGCCGCCCTCGATGCGTACGCCGCCGCCCGGGCTGCCCTGCCCCGCACCACTGGCATCACGCAGGCGCTGCGCGAGCTCGACCGGGCCGCGGCGCGGCTGCGTGCCACCCGCGACGCCGCCGACGCGTCGTACGACGAGTCGGTGGCCGCCTGCTCGGTCGCCGAGCGGGCCCTGCGCCGTACCGCCGCCGAGCACGCTATCGAGATCGAACGCGTCGACGCCGTCGAGACCGCCACCCGTGCCTTCGAGACGGCGGTACGCGAACTCGCCGTCCACCGCCGTGAACACGCCCGCCAGGCCGAGGCCGCCCAGGCGGGCGCCGACCGGCTGACCGCCGCCGCCGAGGACGAGGAAGCGGCGCTGGACACCGAGCGCGCGGCGCGCCGTCGGCACACCGAGGAGGCCGCCGGACTTGAGGCCCTCCAGGACGCTGTCGGGGCCGAGGCGCAGGAGGTGATGCGGAAGGTGCAGGAGGCCGAGGACGGTATCGACGCTCTGGTGCGGGAGGCCGAGGTGGCCCGTACCGCCCAGCACTCCGCGATCGCGGGCACCGCCGCGGCCGAGGCCCGCCGTACGGCCGCCGCCGAAGCCGGGTCGGTCGCCGCGGCGGAGGAGAAGGAAACCGCCCGTGGTCTGCGTCCGTACGCCGCCCGTGAACTCCTCGACATCCTGCGCTGCCCGCCCGGCCTGGCCTGGCCCGCCCAGGAGGCCGACTGGGCCGGCGAGACACTCCCGCCGGCCGTGGCCGCCGTCCACGAGGCGATCCTGGCCGCGACCCGCGACCTGACCCCCACCGAGACCAGTCTCAAGCAGTCCGTCACCCGTCTCACCAAGGCTCTGGACGACCTTCAGGCGCAACTCGCCGCCGCCGGGCAGGACTACCGGCCCGAATGGGACGGCTCCGACGGGATCATCCTCGTCCGCGTGGCCGACGAAGAGGGCCCGCTCCCGGTCGCCGCCTTCGCCCAGAAGATCTCCTCCCACCGCCGTGACCAGGCCGAACTGCTCTCCGAGTCCGAGCAGCGCATTCTGGAGGACGCGCTGCTCACCCGGCTCGCCCAGCAGATCCACGACCGCACCGTCGACGCCCGCGACCTGATCCGCCGGATGAACACCGAAATGCGCCGACGCACCATGTCCTCGGGGACGACGGTCGGCGTGAGCTGGCTGCTCGCCGACCACCTCGATGACGAACAGCGTGCCGTCTGCGCCCTCCTGGACGCCGACGCCGCCCGCCTGGGCCCCGACGGTCTCGACCGGGTACGCACGCACTTCGCCGCGCAGATCAAGACCGCCCGCGCCCGCCACCGCGACCAGCCCTACCGCGAACTGCTCGGCGAGGTCCTCGACTACCGGCGCTGGCGGCACTTCGCGTTCCAACTCGTGCGTCCCGACAAGACGGAGGAGCGACTCACCCGCGCCCGGCACAGTCGCCTGTCGGGCGGTGAGCAGTCCGTGTCGCTGCACCTGCCGCTGTTCGCCGCCGCGCACGCCATGCTCAACTCCGCCCACCCGCACGCCCCGCGCCTGCTCGCCCTCGACGAGGCCTTCGCGGGTGTGGACGACACCGGACGCGGTGAACTCATGTCCTTGGCCGCGCAGTTCGACCTCGACCTGTTCATGACCGGCTACGACCTGTGGGCCGCCCACGCCTCCGTGTCCGCCGCCGCCCACTACGACCTCGCGCACACCGCCATCGACCACACCGTCTCCGCGCTGCTGCTGGTCTGGGACGGCGACCGGCTCCTCGCCGACGACACCGGCGACCTCACCGCCGCCCTCGGCTCGCCCGGCACCCGGCGCGTCCCTACGCCCGAGGAGGCCGCGGTTGTCCACTGAGAATGAGCCGTCGGCCTACGACGAGTTGCGGGGCGAGGGATGGACCCGGCTGCTCGTCGCCGCCCGCCGCAAACTGGAGCGCACCGGCGGCGCCCTCGACGGCGACATCGGGCTCACGAGCCCCGGCGAGGCCGAGCGCCGCACCGTCATCGGCATCACCGGCCGCTACCGGCCCGAGACCGCCAGGCGTCTCTCCGTACCCCTGCGCGACCTGGACGGATACCTGTACGACCGCTACGGCACCGGTCTTCTGGCGACCCTCGGCCGGCTCTACGGCCCCCTGCGTGACCGGCCGGCCGAACGGGCCGACGAGGAAGCACGCCGTGAACAGGCCCTGAAATCCACCCACTCCAGCAGACTCGCCGGCCAGGAATGGTTCGCGGCCTGGCTGGAGCGGATGGCCGCCGACGGCACCCTCACCCGTCTCGTACGCCGGGGTGACGCACTCCTCCTGGACGCGGCGGTACGGGTCCTGGAAAGGCTCCTCAGTAGCTCGGAGCGGGGATCTGGTGTCCTGCCGCTTCCGGTCCTCGCTGAGTGGGCCACCGGCGACACCAAGGCTCTCGTTCCCGGCACCCCGCTCGAACAGCTCGTCCTGCGTGCCCTTGCCCTGCGCGACGGCGGCCGCCCGGCCGTACCGCGCGACCGGACCGGGCGGCGCGCCCTGTGGGAGAGCGCCGGGGCCATCGCGGACGATCTCGCCAGCCAGGTACTCGTCCTCAACATCGGTGCCAGGGGCGACACCGTCGTCTGCAACTGGTTGCGCGACGCCGGTAGCTTCGGGCTCCCCTTCCGGCTCACCCTCCACCAGCTCACCACCGACCCCGTCGTCCCGGCCGCCCGCACCATCTTCGTCTGCGAGAACCCGGCCGTCCTACGCGCCGCGGCGGGCGAACTTCAGGACACCGGCGCCGCCCTCGTCTGCACCGAGGGCGTGCCGTCCGCCGCCTGCCACCAACTGCTCGGCGACGCGGTACGCGCGGGAGCCCAACTGCACTGGCGCGCCGACTTCGACTGGGCCGGCCTGCGCATCACCGCGAATGCCGTGGCCCGCCACGGGGCCCGCCCCTGGCGGATGACGACCGCCGACTACACGGCGGCACTCGGCGAGGGCGAGTCCACACCGCTCGCGGGACCGCCCGCGACCAGCCCCTGGGACCCCGAACTGGCCCGTGCCATGACGGAGTCCGGCAGCGCGGTCATCGAGGAACGCCTCCTGCCCGCGCTCCTGTCCGACCTGGCCCGGCCGGCATCTTTTCAGTGAGCGGCGGTTTCCGGTTCCGGTCGGGGGAGTTTGTCGAGGTCGAGGGTGAAGGTGCGGCTGTCGGCCAGGGGGACGGGGAGCTTGCCTGTGCCGTACGCGCGCTTGAGCGCGGTGCTGTAGTCGTTCGAGAGATTGCCTGCCGAGACTCTCAACACTGAACTGCCGCCCTCTTGAAGGTAGGCCAGGGGTCTGGTGGCGCGCCGATGTGTCGGTGGCTTCGACGAGCGCATCGGCGGCGTCTACTCCGCGATCCCCGCAGACCAACTTCCCAGGCCGGACGATCGGCCGGCGTTTGCCGAGCGGATCCGTCAGTCGCTGCCATCTGGCCCGTATCTCGAAAGTGTTCAGGTCTGCGTACTCGTGGGCCGGGTGACGTGATGGGTCCCGTACCGGACAAGGAAACCGTTCGTATGGTGGCGGTTGGGCAGCAGGGGCTTTGAGGAGTGTAGAGGTGGGGCCAAGGCCCAAGTGCCTCTGGGCACCCAGGCTCGGCATGCACGGTGTCCAGCGCAGCCGCCCACCAGGCAACGTTTGTTGCCGGCCGGTAGGGGCGGGTGCGGTGGTTCGCTCAACGGCCTGGGCGATTGCCCGGGCCGGTGCACCGGGACCGAACTCCCACGCGATCGCATCGGCCAAGGCGCCCTTCTCGCCCAGGGAGCCGTGGAGTTCGTTCCTGACCGAGACGGCCCTTTCGCCGGCCGGGACCCGATCATGAACGCTGTACCCCCCGACTAGTCCTTCAGGTACAGGCGGGAGCTGGACCGGCAGGGCCCTGGACAGCAAGTCCGAGCGCGGACACGATCGCGTTCATGACACCCGAGGATGCCATTGTCGCCACTGCCGACCGGATCGCTGAGCTGCTGGAGGCGGGGGCCGACCCGCGGACGCCGCTGCCGGGCGCCGAGTGGACGGTGGGCGAGGCGGCGGCGCACCTCGCGCTGGCGGGGCAGCTGATGGCGGACGTAGGGGCGGGCGAGGACCGCCCTTACGGCGATGGGACGCCGAGTGGTCTCGCGGCGGCCAACCGTGCGGCTCTGGCCGTCTTCCCGCAGCGCGATCCGGCGGTCCTCGGCGTGCAGATCGCGGACACGGCCAGGGCGTTCGTCGCGGCTGCGGCCGGCCGCAGTCCGCAGGAGGCGGTGCTGACGCCGATGGGGCCGATGGACCTGGCCACCCTGGGCTCGTACCTGCTCACACATCTGCTCGGGCACGGATACGACATCGCGGTCGCCCTGCGCGGGCCCCACATGGTCGACCGGGACATGGTCGCGTTCACGCTGCCCTTCATGCGACTGGGCATGCCGCGCGTCGTGAACGCCGGCGCGGCCGACCACCATGCGTGTTATCTGCTGCGGATCGGCCGCGACCGCTTCGCCGTCACCTTCGCGGACGGCGTGCCCACGGTCACCGACACCCCGCCCCGCCGGCCCGACTGCACGATAGCCATCGACCCCGTCGCCTTCCTGCTCCTCGCCCTGGGCCGCTGGACCGCCCCCACCGCCATGGCCCGCGCCAAGGTCGTCGTCTGGGGCCGCAAACCGTGGCTGGGCCTGCGCTTCCCACTGCTCTTCACGGCGCCATAGACGGGCGAGCAGACTGCAGGTGCAGGGATACGCCTTCGTGGCGGCCGCCGGGATGCAGGGCGACAACCTGATCGGGAGATCGGCCTGGGCCGGTTGAGGATATGGGGAGCACCCGGCGCTGGATGCCGATGCCGACCGGACCGCACGTTTCTTTGCTGCGGCATGCTCGGTAACACTTTCACCGCCACCGGCCCCCCGGCGCGGGAAAGGAGCCAGGAGGCCAGGAAGCCTTCCGGAAGTACGAGGCGTCAGCGCACGCCTGCCGCATCCAGCAGGGTGACCACCGTGGGGCCGATGAGTCCCGTCATGGTGTCGGCTCCGATCCCGGCGCGGGCGCCGGCGCCATCGAAGACCAGGGTCAGCTGCCGCGCCAGCAGGTCGGGGTCGCTCGCACCGCCGCGATCGGCCTCGGTGCGGAAGAAGGCGGTCAGTTTCGCCTTGATCCGGTGTGCCACCTGGCTCGCAGGGTGATTCTGGTCCTTGAGCTCGATCTGCACAGCCAGGTACCGGCAGCCTTGGAAGGCGGGCGCGCCCGCCTGCGACTCCAGTTGCCCGAAGACGTGCAGGATCCGCTCGCGCGAGGAGCGGCCGTCGTCCGCCGGGGGCAGGAGAGTGGCCACGAAGGGGGCAGTGCGCTCCTCCAGGCTTGCCGCCAGCAGGTCGTCCTTGCTGTG
Source organism: Streptomyces sp. NPDC101776 (assembly GCF_044766845.1). Taxonomy (NCBI): domain Bacteria; kingdom Bacillati; phylum Actinomycetota; class Actinomycetes; order Kitasatosporales; family Streptomycetaceae; genus Streptomyces; species Streptomyces sp. NPDC101776. Next base: position 25,970 of record NZ_JBIWMV010000041.1, read on the forward strand.
GAACAGCTGGTACATGGAGCGCTTCGACACGCCCGCCGCCTTGCACAGCGCGTCGACGCCGATATTGACGCCGTCCTGGTAGGTGAGCGTGGCCGCCGCCTCCAGCAGGCGTTCTCTGGAAGTTGACTTCACTTCGGTGGTCCTGTCGTGAGGTTGACTCGAATCGGACGCATTGGAAACCGATCGGTCTTCAGGGGTGTCGGGAACCGACGGCGCCGTCCAGGGCGCCGAAGTCCGCTCAGAGGCTCGGCGACGGTCTCGGAGGAGAAAGACCGTCGCCGAGCCTGACGGTGTGCCCGCCCCTCGTCCCCATGGGGGCGGCACACTCGGGGCCACCCCACTCAACGGCCCCGTCCTGGGGATGCGGAAGGAGTGCGCTACACCGGGGTGGCGCTCTTCTCGGGCTCCGTCTCCGCCGGGATGCGGTGCAGCCCCTTGCGGTCGTACCACCCCAGCACGCCGAACCCGAACAGTGCGGCCGCCACGAGGCCGACGGCCATCATGACCCAGCCCCGGGTCAGACCCGCGTCGCCCTGGGCGTCGTAGTAGAGGATCGCGCGGATGCCGCCGGCGATCTGCCGCAGCGGCTCGAACTCCGCGAGGAAGCGGTAGAAGCCGGGCAGCGCCTGGATCGGTGTGGTGGCGTTGGCCGTCGGCACAGCCGGCCCGCGCCGACATCGTCACCACGCCGTGACCAGCACATTCACCCACCCGGCAGGACTTTGGAACAGCCCTGGTCCTCAGAGCAGCTTGTCCAGCGTGATCGGCAGGTCTCGGATCCGCTTGCCGGTCGCGTGATAAACGGCGTTCGCGATCGCGGCCGCCACGCCGGTCGTGCCGACCTCGCCCAGCCCGATGATTCCAAGGGGCATGGTCTTGTCCGGTTCGTCGAGCCAGGCGACATCGATCGGGGGGATGTCAGCGTGCACCGGCACGTAGTAGGAGTCGAGGCCGGCGCTCATCGTGGGCCCGTTGCGCGGGTCGACCAGGCTCTGCTCCGACAGCGCCATGCCGATACCCATGACCACGGCCCCGCGGAGCTGGCTGGCCGTGGTCTTGGGGTTGATGATGCGGCCGACGTCGAACATGCCGAGCCAGCGCGAGATCCGCAGTTCACCGGTGTCGGCGTTCACCCGCACCTCACAGAACTGAGCGCCGCGGGCCGCCTTGGACCAGCGCTGGTCCTTCAGGAAGTTGGTGAGGAACCGGCCCTGACTGCCCAGCAACCCCCGCCGGGTGTCCGACCCGACCGAGGCCTCGAGGAACGGTCGCCCCGCTGCGCGCAGGGCGGCCGCCGGTTCCTGGCCGGTCGTGCCCGTTCGCCGGGCCAGAGCGGTCACCTTCCGGGTCAGCTCGGCGCATGCGGCGAGGAGGCTGGTGGCCACCGTCGCCGTCTGGTTGGAGTTGCCGGCCATCGGGCCGGACGGCAGGGCCGAATCGCCGTACTCGACCCGGACCTTCTCGTACGCGATGCCGAGCGCGTCGGCGGCGATCTGTGCCTGTACGGTCGCGGCGCCCATGCCCATCTCGTGGAAACCGCACTGCACGAGCGCGCTGCCGTCGTCGCTCAGACGCACCTTGACGTCGGCGACCAGGCGCAGGGTCGGGTGGAAAGCGGTGGCCATGCCCATCCCGACGAGCCACTCGCCGTCCCGCATGGAGCCCGGTTCGGGGTCGCGGTCCGCCCAGCCGAAGCGTTCCGCGCCGGCCTCGAAGGCTTCACGCTGCATGCGCTGGGAGAACTTCTTGCCGCGCGTCGGATCCGTCGCGGGCTCGTTGCGCAGCCGCAGGGCGATCGGGTCCATGGACAGCTCGTAAGCCAGTTCGTCCATCGCCGATTCCAGCACGAAGCTGCCGATCGCCTCGCCGGGGGCGCGCAGCCAGGTGTTGGGCATCAGATCCATGGCGACGAGGTTCTGCCGGGTCAGCATGTTCTCGGCGCCGTAGAGGTGTCGGGCGGGCGAGCTGGTCGCCTCGAGCAGGCCCCCGGCCGAGCCGGTGCGGGTGATGCTGTCCTGGATCAGCGAGGTGAGCCGGCCGTCGCGGGTCGCGCCGAGCGCGATCCGGTTGGTCGAGGCGGTGCGCCCGCCGGTGGCGCGGTTGACGGCCGTGCGGCTCAGCGCCAGGCGCACGGGCCGCCCGACAGCCTTGGCCGCCATCGCCGCGATGACCGTGCCGGGCCAGACGGCGAACTTGCCTCCGAAGCCGCCCCCCAGGAACTCGGCACGGACACGGACGTGAGACGCCGGCACGCCGAACCGCCCGGCCAGGTGGCGGCGGCTCTGGTCCGTCGCCTGTGTGGTGTCGTGCACGGTGAGATGGTCACCGTCCCAGACGGCGACCGTCGCGTGCGGCTCGATCGCGTTGTGCTGCAGGCCGGGCGTGGTGTAGCGCAGGTCGACCGACACCTCCGCAGTGGCCAGCGCCGCCTCGGCGTCGCCCTTCTTCGTGTGGCCGGCAAAGGTGAGGTCGCCCTTCGCCGGGGTGGCGTTCTTCTGCTCGGCGGCGAAGTCCACCCGCGCGGGCAGCGGGTCGTAGGTCACTTCGACGAGCGGGGCGGCCTCGTTCGCCGCGGCCGACGTGTTGGCGACCACGACGGCGATCGGCTGGCCGTCCCAGAAGACCTGATCGGTGTTGAGGTAGTCGAGGCTGGTGCCCGACACGTCCGGTCCGAGGTTCAGCACGATGTTGGCTTTGCGTACGGGCCGGATCCTCGGCGCGTTGAGGTGGGTGATGACCGCCACGACGCCGGGCACCGCGGCCGCCGCGGCCGTGTCGACGCCGGTGATCGTTCCACGGGCGACAGTGGCATGCACCAGCGTCGCGTACGTGAGGTTCGGGTAGTGGTGCTCGGCGGAGAACCGCACCGCCCCGGTCACCTTCGCGTGGCCGTCCCGGCGGTCCACCGGCCGTCCGACCGCTCCCCCGACGGGCACAGAAGCGCCTGTGCCGGGCTCGGAGCCTGTCCAGGTGCGTGTGGTCACGATGCGCTCCGCTCGGCGTTGAGTTTCCGCAGCACGGCCACGACCGTCCGCCGGGCCAGGTCGATCTTGAAGGCGTTGTCGGGCAGGGGCAGGGCGGGGGCGAGTTCGGCGGCGGCAGCCATGGCGAAACTTTCGTCAGTGGCTTCGGCTCCGAGCAGCAGCTCTTCCGCGATGCGTGCCCGCCACGGCCTGGTCGCGACGCCGCCGAGGGCGAGGCGGACCTCGGCAATGCGGCCGTCGGCGCCGACCTTGAGCGCGGCAGCGACGGAGACGAGGGCGAAGGCGTAGGACGCACGGTCGCGGACCTTGCGGTAGTGCGAGTGCGCCGCGGCCGGCACCGGGGGCAGCTCGATCGCTGTGATCAGCTCGTCGGCGGCCAGCACCGTCTCGATGTGGGGGGTGTCGCCGGGCAGCCGGTGGAAGTCGGCGACCGGGATACGGCGCACACCGCGCACGCTTTCGACCTCGACGACCGCGTCGAGCAGCACCAGCGCCACCGCCATGTCCGAGGGATGCGTGGCGATGCAGTGCTCGCTGGCCCCCAGCACCGCGCTGCCGCGGGAGAACCCGCCGATCGCGTCACAACCACTGCCGGGCACACGCTTGTTGCAGGCGGAGGCCTCGTCGTAGAAGTACATGCAACGGGTGCGCTGCAGCAGGTTGCCGCCCACCGTCGCCATGTTCCGCAGCTGGGCGGACGCCCCCAGCAGGATCGCCTTGGCCAGCACCGGATAGCGAGTCCTGACCAGGGGGTCCGCGGCGAGACGGCTGTTGGTCACCAGGGCGCCGACGCGGAGGGTGCCGTCGGGCAGTTCCTCGATGCCGTCCAGCGGCAGGCGGGTGATGTCCACGACCGTTGCCGGCTCTTCGATGCCCTCACGCATGAGGTCGACGAGGTTCGTGCCGCCCGCGAGGAACTTCACGTCACCGCTGTCCGCGATCGTGCGCAGCGCCGTGCCCACGTCCAGGGCGCTGAGGTAGGAGAACGACTTCACTTCGCGACCTCCTTGATCGCCGAGACGATGCCGTTGTAGGCGCCGCAGCGGCACAGGTTGCCGCTCATCCGCTCCCGGATCTCCGCCTCGTCCAGCTCCCCGCCACTGTCGGCGAGATGCTCGGTCGCCGCGCTCGGCGCGCCCTCCTTGTGCTCGGCCAGCATCCCGATCGCCGAACAGATCTGGCCCGGCGTGCAGTAGCCGCACTGGAACCCGTCCGTGCGCACGAACGCCTCCTGCAACGGATGGTCGACCCCCTCGATGGTCGTGATCTCCCGCCCCTGGTACTGCACCGCCAGCGCGAGACAGGAGTTGATACGCCGGCCGTCCACCAGCACCGTGCAGGCGCCGCACGCGCCCTGGTCGCAGCCCTTCTTGGTACCGGTCAGGCCCAGGTACTCGCGCAGCGCGTCGAGCAGACTCACCTGCGGCGCGACGTCCAGCTTCTGGGCGGATCCATTGATCCGCAGCTCGATCTCCACCGTGACATTCCTCCGGTTCACCCGAGGGCTCGTTCTCTTGAGGGGGGCCATCAGGCATATAGGCCAGGACCAGAGGGACTCCGCTCCGCGGACTTCAGAACCGCCAGCCGGGGAGCCGAATCATGAGAGGAGGTCCATGATCTAAAACAGGATCGTAGCAGTTAGACCGACTAATTGCATCACACTTGTCGCAACTTTACATTCACACGCAACAGTACTGATGCAAATCAGTACAAATCCGCAGGTCAGGCGTATGGTCTTCCGTGCATCACGAATCAAAACGGGAGTGGATAAGTCATGGGCCGACCCCTGCGGGCAGATGCCGCGCGCAGTGTGCGCGCGATTCTGGAGGCGGCCGAGCAGGTCCTCGCCCAAGACCCCGGGGCCTCCATGGAGCAGATAGCCGAGCAGGCGGGCGTAGCCAGAACGACCGTGCACCGGCGGTTCGCCAACCGCCAGGCCCTCATCGAGGCACTCGCCGCCTCGGCGAAGCGGCAGCTCTTGGAGGCCGTAGAGGACGCCCACATGGACACCGCCCCACCGCTCGTGGCACTGCACCGCGGCACGGCGAACGTACTGCGGACCAAAAGCGTCTGGCGGTTCACTCTCGGCCACCCCCTCGCCGACACCCCCCTCACCGAGGTGATCTGGTCCGAGATCAACGCCGGCGTCCTGGAGTTCTTCGCCCGCGCCCAGCGCGAAGGGCTCCTCGCCCCGGACACGGACCTCCTGTGGGCGCGGCGGGTCTACTACGCCCTTGTTGACGAGGCCCAGCACGGAGGCGGCGCGGGTCTCGACCCGGAGCAGGTCCGGCAGAACGCGGACGCACTGGCCACGCTCGTCGTCGACACGTTTCTGCGCGGCATGGGGCCCCACGGCTGAACCGCCCGGTTCTTGGCACGAGCGGTCAGTTCGCCAGAGGTGCCGGACGTACAGCCTCCGGCCCAAAGCGTCGGCGGGCGCGATCCGCAGCGACTTCGGCTGCGCGGGCACGGGTATCACCAGAATCCAGAGAGAGCTGGCGGTAGGCGCTTTTGGCCGGTACCAAGCGGTCAGTACGGATCGTGAAGGCCCTGACTCGCGCCCGCTGCAGCGCCAGGGAGGTCAGCAAGCTCAGGGAAGCTGCGGCAAGAGCTGGTGAGTGGTTGGTGGGTTCCCACAGCGAGCGCGTACGTGTGGTGGAGTTGCGGTCGGCGTACCGCACAGTGAGCGTGAGTCGGCCGGCGATCTGACTTTCACCACGCAGGCGTTGGCCGATCTGCTCGGAAAGTCCCAGGACCCCTCAGAAGCCCTCCTCACGCAGCAGATCGGCGACCGTGTCCGCGCACACCCGGTGCCCCTGACCGGTCAACTCGGCCGCCAGGCTTCTGGTCGACTTCACCGTCCAGCGCAGAGGCGACATCGGATCGCCCCGCTCGTCAGGTTCCACCAGCGCCAGCAGCGTGGACCGCAGCCCCGGATCAAGCTTCGCGGCCTTCTTACGCCCGCAGGCAGGCCTGCGCACCCGATCCAACGGTTCTTCGCCGGCCTCCAATTCGTCCACGCCGCTGCGGACCGTCGCCTCGCTGACCTGGGCCGCCCGCGAGACCGCCCGGATACCACCATGCCTCAGGACCCGCGCCTCGGCTCCCATCAACAGCCGCTGCTGCCGTTCGTCCAGATGCGGGAACAACACCCCGAACTTCACAGCGAGTTGACCACGAACCTCACTCGAGACATCCATACCGGAGCAACGAGTCGAATCACGCGAAGCAACAGGTTGATTCTCTGGGAGCCCTTAGCCATGCCGTGCGCCTGCCAGAAGAACAAGACGCAGTACGAGGTTGTCGACGCCGCCGGGAAGCGGGTGTTCGGGCCCACCCCGTACAAGACGACCGCCGACGCCGTCGGAAGATTTCAAGTCCAGTGAGACGGTCGTGACGCTATGAGGTTTGTGGTGCGGGTTCGCGGCGCTTGGCCGGGTCGTTGATCCAGGCGGTCTGGGGTATCTCGGGTGGTCGGGGGCGGCGGCCGAAGCGTTCGGGGTGTCGGGCGTATGCCTCGGCGAGGGTGACGGCCCGCTGGTCGCGGACCTCGTCAGCGGTCCCGAAGTGGACGGAGGCGGGTGTGTGGAAGCCGATGCCGGAGTGCCTGTGTCCGTGGTTGTAGTAGGCGATGAACGCGTCGAACCACTCGCGGGCGTGGGCGAGGGAATCGAACCGGTCGGGATAGTCCGACATGTACTTCGTGGTCTTGAACTGGGCCTCGCTGTAGGGGTTGTCGTTGGAGACCTTCGGCCGGGAGTGCGACCTTGTCACCCCGAGGTCGATCAGCAGTTGGGAGACCTTCTTGCTGGTCATCGAGGTGCCTCGGTCCGCGTGCACGGTCTCGGGCACGATCTGGTTGCGGGCGATGGTCTCGCGGATCAACTCCTCGGCCCGCTGGGCCGATTCGGCCGCCTCGACGGTGTGGCCGACGATGTAGCGGCTGAAGATGTCGATGATGACGTAGGCGTGGTACCAGATGCCTTTGGCCGGTCCGGCCGCCTTGGTGATGTCCCAGGTGAACACCTGCGACGGGGCGGTGGCTACCAGCTCGGGCACCGCCCGGGCGGGGTGGGCGGCCTGTCTTCGGCGCTCGCCGGACTGGCCCTTGTCGCGCAGGATCCGGTACATCGTCGAGACGGAGCAGTGATAGCGCCCGGCATCCAGCTCGCGGGCCCAGATCTGCGCGGGCGCAAGTTCGGCGTATTCGTCGCAGTTCATCAACTCCACTACTGCGGCCCGCTCTTGGTCCGTCAGAGCCGAGGGCTGGACTTGCGGTTTCCTGGGTTTCCGCTTCGGCGCGGGCTGCAGCCTGCGGTAGTGGGTGGCCCGCGAGCGGCCGGTCAGCCGGCACGCGGTGGTAATGCCCAGCTGGCGCTCGACGCCGGCGAAGGCGTCGTCGGCGACCGGGTCGGCGGCGTGCGTCAGTCCGCGCTCTCGGAGATCATTTCCAAGAGCGCGGAAGCTTTTCCCATGACCTCCAGCGCGGCCTTGTTGCGTGCCAGTTCCTTCTCCAGACGCTCCACCTGGCGGCGAAGTTTCTCGTTCTCCGCCCCGGCCGCCGGTTTCTTCGGCCTCGCCGGGCTGGTGCGCTGGTCGACCAGCTTTTCCAGGGCCCCCGCATCCCGCGCAGCCCGCCATTCCTTGACGTGCGAGTGGTACAGGCGCTCGCGGCGCAGGACTGCGCCCTTCTCGTTCTTGGGCGCGGCGTCGTACTCGGCCACGATCCGCAGCTTGTACTCGGGGCTGAAAGTGCGGCGCTTCGGCCGGGGCGCCGGGTCGGGGCCGGCGGACGTGGTGCTGGTCATGAGGGGGTGTTTCTCCTGTCGTGCCCTCTCAGGCTAACCCGACAAAGCGGGGCGTCTCACCACAGGCTGACAGAGAGGGCATGGCCGCACGCGGCACCGGCCGCGAGGTCCGCGAGATCGCCAAGGCGGGCAGCTGATATGTAGCTGCAACAAGGGCCGGCCCGGGAGGCGCGGCCCGCGCCTCCCGGGCCGGCCCGCGTCCTGTAACGAGTGGTTCTCGACGGCGGCAACGGCAAGGTCGCCTTCCAGAGCCACAACCCAGCCACGGCCCGGGCTGTCGCCAGCAACTACCCCGGCAACATCGTCGACCCTGCCGGTGAGTGGACCGCCGCTCCGCTCACGGCAAGCCCCCGGGACGCTGGCGCGTTCCGGGGGCTTCGAGCGCCCTATCAGGGAGCCGGCCACATCAGCAGGGCTTGATGAAATAGATGTCCGTCCAGTCGATGTATCCAGCGTGTTGCGCTTCGATCCACCCCCCGATCTTGCCGTTCACGTCGTACAGAAGGGCCACGGTCCCCGGGGTCTGGTTGTTGTTGTAGGCGCCGGGGCCGTACAGGTCGATGCCCGACGTGATTCCGCACTTGTAGTAGTCGAAGCTGTTCCCGCGGCCGTCCTCGCCGCAGATATGTCCGTACGCACACGGGATCGCCTGGGGCTTCGCCTCCGCAGCGGTGGCGAAACTGAGGCTCGATCCGACCGCGAACAGTCCCGCAGCCACCACACCGACGACCCGTTTGTCGAGTTTCATGCGGACGTCCCCCTCGATCGATCGCTGACCAACCTTTGCGGCAACGTAGTTCAGCCAGAGGGCAGACGCGAGCAATTCGAGCTCTATCGAAATGTTCCCCGCAGTGGGGCGTCCCGCCTTGGCCCCGGGAGCCTGCGGAGCGGCGCATCACATGTAGACAGACGTGGGGCCCCCAACCCACTCCCTGGGCAGCTAATAAGCGTGTCTGACTGCTGATTTAGGGCCGAGTCCCCTTGATCCCTAAGGCTCGTGCAGGGCCGCAAATTGCGTGTCGGAATGTCACAGCCGATGTCGGATCGGATTCGGATCCGACGCAGCGTTGAGACTTCCGGTGTCCTGTCGCATTCAGGCTGTCGGATTCTCATCGCGTCACGTCTTGAAAAGTTTTTTCTGGGGGCCGTGTCGTTGCTCCTGGCCTGGCTCTTCTGCCCTTCCGCGAACGAGACTTCCGCGAAGGCCACGTTGTTTGAGAACAGGGGCCGCCAGTGTTCTCAATCCAGTTGGCGCCTTTGCAGGTCGGTGAACCGCAGCCTGCCAACTCCACCTCGACAGGGAATCGTTACTCGTCGGCCGGGTTGTCCTTGCGCCACTTCCATCGCGAGAGTTCGTAGGCCCGGTGGTCGTGTTCGAAGCCGTCACCGAGTGGTCCCACCCGTTCGATCGCCTCGGCGGTGCGCGGGTCGTCCCGCAGGGCGAGACCGTAGGCGGCCTCCAGACGCACGAATTGGTTCTCCTCGCCGAGCGACGCGGCCAGGGCGTCGGCGACGGCGGGCGTACGGTCGGGGGAGCCGGCCAGCGCCACTGTGGCTGCACCCCGCACGTCGGCATCCGGTGCCCTGGCCAGCAGCAGCAGCGCTTGGGTGATCTCCGGGAGGAGGTCGCCGTCCCGCATGCTCGCCGTGCATGCCCTGAGCTGCACTTCGGCGTCCGGGTCGCGTATGAGGGTGAGCAGGGCGGTCCTGGCTGCGGGCGTGCGGGGTAGGTAGCCCGCGCAGAGGGCGTGGGGCACTTCGCGGCGTACGCGCGGGTCGGGATGGTCGGCGTGACGAAGACCGATGGCCTCCTGATCCGGATGATCGCGGTTGGTGAAGGCGTCGAGCACCTTCGCGAGCATCTCGCCGTCCGTTTCCTCGGCCGCCCATGCGGCCAGGAGTTCACCCTCCTTCTTCTCGTAGTAGGGACCGGTATCGAGGAACCCCCGCATTCGCAGGTAGTCCACGACGAACCGGCGATGTGCCCGGTCCGTGGAGTGACGATGGGCCATCACCGCGGACCAGGTCTCGAAGCTGCGGCGTTCGGTGAGGATCCAGCAGACCGTCGACCAGTCCACATGCTCCTCGTCCGGCTGCCGCACGGCGCGGGCGATCAGTTCGTCGACGGGGGTCAGAACACGGAAGGCCCACTCCAGCGCGGTCAGGATGGCGCCGTGCCCGGCCCGCACGACCCGGCCGCCGAGCGTGACCTGATCGACCCAGTCGTACTCGCCGTCCTGAACGCGGACCGTCGCGGCCGGACCGGACGCGCCCGTCCTGCGCCGCAGTTCCTCGACCGCGCCCGTCTCGTACCAGTCCCGGGCCAGGGCGAGCAGCCGTTCACGGGCGCCTTCCGCAAGCCGCAGCCGGGGCTCCTTGCCCAGCACCGCCGAGAAGAGCGCCGGGGAACCGCCGTCGACGGCGCGCCCCAGCGGTGTGGTCCCGTCCGGCAGCACCCGGTCAGGGTCCGCCGCGCCCTCCACCAACGCCTCGGCCACCTGCGCGTCGTAAGCCGTCACCGCCACACACAGTACCGGCAGCCCGGTCGCGTCAACCGTGTCCACCGCGTCCGGATCCGCGCCCCTGCTCAGCAGATCCCGGACCGCCTCGGCATCGCGCGCCCGAACCGCCGACACGAGCCGACCCTCGAGTCCGTCCTCGCCCATGTTCCCGCCCCCCCGCCCCGAATGACATCGCCAGCCGGCCCTGCAGAGCCCCCATCTCCCCGGGGAAGCACGGTCGAGCCACGCCGCAAGCTGTACGTGGCTTCCACCTGCCTCGCAGCACGGCCCCTCCAGCGGCTGCGAGAGCGTCCCCACGATGGCCAAACTCACCTGAGCCCTTGCCGGATGACGGATTGCATTCTCAAGATATCTGGTAGTCCCGCGGGGAAGACCTGCCACCTGCCAGCTCGAATGCAATGAGACACCAACGTCACAGGCTCTACGGTCGCGCCGGTCAGCCCGAACCGCCGAGGAGACAACACTGAAGCTCCCCCTTTGACCTGGACAGCTTGATACTGGGACGGATGGTCCCGGAGGAAGCAGTCATAGGTAGTGAGTAGCAAGAGCAACATGAG
>NZ_JBIWMV010000042.1:0-33015 GCF_044766845.1 Streptomyces sp. NPDC101776
GTACGTCACCCCGCTCGAAACGAGATCCTTGCTCAGGCAGAGCTTCGTCCCGGCAGCGTAAACACCCGCTGTCCAGTTCGCGGGGGGAACTTCACTGAGGCCGGCCACCTGCGCTGGATCAAGGAACACATCACCGTCGAGGACAACTCGATGCGGTGGGTGACGCGGACGTACTGGTCGCGTACGCCCAGGTCGGCGCAGTGGTGGGCCGAGTTCGCGCGTGAGCGCCACGGCAGGGACGTCACGCATGACCACCAGCCGGGCCTGGCGAGGGCGGAAGACCCGACCCCTGCGCCGGAGAGCGAGCGCGATGGCGATAGCGACGGAACGGCGGAGACGGACCCGACGCCGCCCGAGCCCAGCGCCGCGTACCGCGCCCTCACTCAACTCCGTTCCGCCGACCCCCGTATGAGCCTGTCCGAAGCCGAATGCCGAGCCCTCGAACCCCTCGCCGCCGAGTGGCTGGCACGAGGCGCCACCCCGGCAGGCATGGCCCGCGCACTGACCGACGGACTGCCACCCAACGTCACGAACCCGGGCGGACTGGCCCGCAACCGACTGGAGTCGAAGATGCCCCCGAAGAAGAACGACGCCGCCGAGACCCGCCCCCTCCGCGCCCGGGTGACCCGCGTGCTCATGGCCTGCGCCACCTGCGACGCCGACGAGCGGACAGCGAAGATCATCAACGGCATCTGCGAGGAATGCCGCGCGGAGCCGGATCTGAGCGAGGAGGAGATCAAGAAGGGGTTCGAGGAGATCGCCTACCTGGGAACCACGACGGCCCGCTTCCTGAAGCAGAAGCTGGAACGCCGTACGGGCGGGCCCGTGCCCGACACGTTCCGTCCCGTGCCGATCGAGGACCGAGTCCACTACCACTACCGCGACAACCGCGACCGCATCGCGAACGGCCTCCCGCCGAGGCGGTGGAAGCCGTGACGGTCGGGAAGCGGCACGGAGGAGAGGGGGGCGGCGTATGAGCGTGCAGGACGTGCCGGTCGGGGCACTATGGAGTCGAGGAGGCGACGCCATGACCCCCAGGACCGAGCAGCAGCCAGAGATGTCCGTCGAGGAGTTCGAGCAACTGGAACGCCACGCCCCGGAGACCGTGTGGCTGGAGTTCATCAAGGGGAAGGTGCAGGTAAAGCCCGTGCCGGATGGCAACCACACGGAGATCTACATGTGGCTTCTGGAGCGGTGCATGCAACTGCGTCCCGATCTGCGGCTCTATCCGGAGCGAGGTCTCAAGACCGAGGCCTATCGCAAGGGACGCGCTCGTGCGGACGCGATCCTGTTGCCCAAGGGCGGCCTCAAGGGACAGGGCGAGTGGTCCGAGGCTGAGGGAGTCCTGATGGCCGTAGAGGTTACGTCGCACGACTCCGACACCAACCAGCGCGACCGAGTCGAGAAGCCCGACGGCTACGCCGCCGCAGGCATCCCCGTCTACCTCCTCATCGACCGTGACGACTGCTCGGTCGTCGTGTTCAACCAGCCGGAGGACGGCCGCTACCGGCATGAAGAGAAGTTGCCCTTTGGGGCCGCGGTGAAGCTTCCCGACCCGGTGAACATCACCCTCGACACCGACCCCCTCAAGGAGTTCGCCGACTGATCACAACCCCCACACCCCCTTCCCCACCGCCGTCACCCCGCCCGCCAACGCCAGCGACAACACCAGCCACCTGGCCCGCGGTTCAGGTATCCGCCCCGCCAACCCCCGCCCGATCACCCCGCCCACGACCATCGCCGCGCCGACCGCCACCCACCGCGCCCCACTCAACGACGGCACCCCGTTCGCCGCCACCGAGAACGCGTTGACGACGACGCCGTAGAACTGCGCGTTGGGCACGAACTCCCGTACCGTCCAACCCGCGTTGACCGCGTAGAGGGAGATCGGCGGGCCGCCCACCCCCGCCGCCGCGTTCATGAAGCCGCCCGCCGCGCCCGCCGCGACGGCACCGCGAGTGCCCCGAAGGGCGGGGACGCGGGCGCCGCGCATCACCAGCAGGACAGCCACCGTCACCAGGCCGCCCATCACCAACAGGAGAACCGGCGGCGGGAGTTGGCGGGTCATCCACGCCCCCGCCGGCACCGTGCACACCGCCGCCGCGCACAGCGGGACCATCGCGCGCGCCCGGACCTGACGCCAGCCGCCCGCCAGGCCCACGACGCTGATCGCGCCGGCGGCGCAGTTCGCGAGGACGACCCCCTGTGCCGGGCCGAGCAGGAGGACCAGGGCCGGTACGGCTACCAGGGCGAAGCCCATGCCGGTGAGCCACTGGACGGAGGAGCCCAGCAGGACTATCGCGCCGAGCAGTATGTCGGTCGTCATGGACCAACATCATTCAGGGGCCGGGGTGTAGCCCGCTACACCCTCACTTCGGGACCGCGCTCCCTCGTCGTGGACCTGCGGAAACGGGATCGTTGAACACGTCAGCCGGTGAAAGAGCCACCGGCCCGGATCCCGAAGGTGACCGTCATGAAGAACCTCCTCTCCTCCCGGCCCGTCCTCTGGTTCCTCTTCCTCTTCAACCTCGCCGTCGCCGCAGTCGCACCCTTCGTGGTCGACGGAACGCAGGGCGTGATGACCGCAGTGGGGATGGGCGTCGTGTCGCTGGGTGCCGGGGTCAGCCTGGTGCGGGACCGTGATCGGGCGGACGCAGCGCGTTAATTGGGCCGGTCCTGGCCCAGTCCTGTACGTCCGTTGCACGGGCGCTAAACGGCCGGACGCGAGGCTTGAGTCATCCCAAAAGGCACCAGTACAACTGGAGTTGAGATGACCCGCCGGTCCATGAGTCGGTCCATCAGCAAGCGTGCAGCCGTCGTCACTGTCACCACCGTCCTGGCCCTCGGCACCCTCGGCACCGTCGCCGCGACCGCCGGGCCGCAGAAGGACGCCAAGCCCAGCAAGAAGCAGATCGCCGCCCTCTTCGACGGCTGGAACGCCGCGCTCAAGACCGGTGACCCCAAGAAGGTCGCGAACCGGTACGCGCCGGACGCCGTGCTGCTGCCGACCGTGTCCAACAAGATCCGCACCGACCGTGCCGAGATCATCGACTACTTCGAGCACTTCCTGCCGAACAAGCCGGTCGGGAAGAAGATCGAGACGATCGTGAACGTGCTCGACAGCAACTCCGCGATAGACACCGGGATCTACGAGTTCACGCTCACCGACCCGGACACCGGCGCGAAGCGGCTCGTCGAGGCCCGTTACACCTACGAGTACGAGAAGCGCGGCGGCACGTGGCTGATCGTCAACCACCACTCCTCGGCGATGCCCGAAGGGTGATGACGACGGCAAGTCCGGTTTCCGGCGCGTCCCGCAGGGTCACCGTGCCGCCGTCGTCCGTCACCAACTGGCGTACGACGGCCAGGCCCAGGCCCGAACCGGTGCGCCCGGTGAGGCCCTGGCCGCGCCAGAAGCGGTCGAAGGCGCGGGACTTGTCCGCGTCGGACATGCCGGGGCCCTCGTCCGCCACCGTCAACTCGACCTCGTCGCCCTGTGATTGGGCCCGTACGGTGATCGTCGCGCCGTCCGGCGACACCTCCAGGGCGTTGGAAAGCACGTTGTCCAGGACCTGTTCGAGATGACCGGGACTGGCCAGCACAAGCGGCCGGCCGTCGACAACACTCCCCCTGAGCGCGATCTCGACCCCGCGCTCGTCGGCGGCCGGTCTCCACACCGAGAGACGTTCGGCCACGATCTCCCGTAGCGGCAGCGGTTCCGCCGCCGTCACCTTCGCCTCGGCCCGCGCCAGCACCAGCAGGCCGTTGACGAGGCGGCTCATCCGGACCACCTCGGCCGTCGCCTGTTCCACGTCCTCGCGCACGAACTCGTCGTCCACGCCGTCCGCGATGTTGTCGAGCGAGAGTCGCAACGCCGTGAGCGGGGTGCGGAGTTGATGCGAGGCGTCGGCCACGAAGATGCGCTGCGAGGCGATCAGGGTGTCCAGGCGTTCGCCCGCCTGGTTCAGGGTGCGAGCGAGCGTCTGCGTCTCGTGCGGGCCCGTCACCGGGGTGCGGGCCGTCAGGTCGCCGTCGCTGAACCTGCTTGCCATGTCGTTGAGTTGGCGCAGGGGGCGGGTCAGGCGACGGGCCACCAGCGCGCCCAGTCCGGCCGCCACCGCCAGGACGGCGAGGGCGAGGATCGCGCGGAAGCCCCAGATCTGCACCAGGCGCCGGGTCAGGTCGGAGGTCGGGTACGTGATGCGTACGGCGCCGATCGTCCGGCCGTCGCGCTTCGCCGGTGCCGTCACCTCCAACTCCCCGTCGCCCCAGTGCGTCGCGGTCTTCGCCTGTGCGGCGGGCAGTACCTCGGCCGTGCCGGGGGTCTCCTGCGCGTACGCCACCACCATGCGGTCCAGCGCGGCACGCGAGGCGGCGTCGCCGCTCAGCAGCAACGCCATTGTCCTCGCCTCGCGCCGTACCGACTGCTCGGTGTCGCCCCGGAGTTGGGCGGTCAGCGTGAAGGCGACGGGCACGGTGAACGCCGTCAGCGCCACGGCCACGAGCAGGACGTAGCTGACGATCAGCTGCCGGATCATGAGGCGGGCGATCCGTCTCCGGAGGAGGTGATCTCCAGGCGGAAACCGACCCCCCGTACCGCCTCGATCGTGATCGCGCCCGCCAACTTCCGCCGCAGCGCGGCCACATGGACGTCCAGCGTCTTCGTCGGGCCGAACCAGTTCGCGTCCCAGACCGCTTCCATGATCTGCTCGCGCGACATCAGCGCCCCGGGCTCCTCGGTGAGGAACGACAGCAGGTCGTACTCCTTGGGAGCCAGCGGCACCTCCTCGCCGTCGAGGCGGACCCGGGCGGCCCTGCGGTCGACGGTGAGGCGGCTGCCGTAGGCGTCGGGGCCGGCGGCCTCCGCGACCGACCGGGGCTGGGCGCGGCGCATCACCGCCCTTATGCGGGCGATGACCTCCCGGACCCCGAAGGGTTTCGAGACGTAGTCGTCCGCGCCCAGCTCCAGGCCGACCACCCGGTCCGTCTCGTCGCTGCGCGCGCTGATCACGATGATCGGCACGTCGCCGCGGGCGCGCAGCGCCTTGCACACGTCGAGGCCGTCGGTGTCGGGAAGGCCGAGGTCGAGCAGGACGACGTCGTAGGGGTCCCGGTGGCTCAGCGCCGCGCCGCCCGTGGTGACCCAGTCGACCGCGAAGCCGTAGCGCAGCAGTCCGCGTCGTAGTGACTCGGCCACCGGTTCATCGTCTTCCACCAGAAGTACGCGCACACGGCGCACCTTAGTGCTTGAAACTTAATGAACGGCCGTCACTTGTGACACTCGGCACTTTTCCCGCACCCCTCAAATGGGCATGCGCTGACCTGGGCGTCCGAAGCTTCCGAATCTCACGATGCGATACCACGGAAGCGAATTTCGGGTGCTCGTTAAACTGAGCCGACACACCAGGACTGAGCGAGGAGCGCACGTGGGCCTTGTCGTGCAGAAGTACGGAGGCTCCTCCGTAGCCGATGCCGAGGGCATCAAGCGTGTCGCCAAGCGAATCGTCGAAGCGAAGAAGAACGGCCACCAAGTGGTCGTCGTCGTTTCCGCGATGGGCGACACGACGGACGAGCTGATCGATCTCGCCGAGCAGGTATCTCCGATGCCCGCCGGGCGTGAGTTCGACATGCTGCTGACCGCCGGAGAGCGGATCTCCATGGCGCTGCTGGCCATGGCGATCAAAAACCTGGGCCACGAGGCCCAGTCGTTCACGGGCAGCCAGGCAGGCGTCATCACCGACTCGGTCCACAACAAAGCGCGGATCATCGACGTCACGCCCGGTCGGATCCGTACGGCGTTGGACGAGGGCAACATCGCCATCGTCGCCGGGTTCCAGGGTGTGAGCCAGGACAAGAAGGACATCACCACGCTCGGGCGCGGTGGCAGCGACACCACCGCCGTCGCGCTGGCCGCCGCCCTCGACGCCGAGGTCTGCGAGATCTACACGGACGTCGACGGGGTGTTCACCGCCGACCCGCGGGTGGTCGCGAAGGCGAAGAAGATCGACTGGATCTCCTTCGAGGACATGCTGGAGCTCGCCGCCTCCGGCTCCAAGGTGCTGCTCCACCGCTGTGTGGAGTACGCCCGCCGATACAACATCCCGATCCATGTGCGGTCCAGCTTCAGCGGACTTCAGGGCACCTGGGTCAGCAGTGAGCCGAAGCAAGGAGCCCAGCAGGTGGAGCAGGCCATCATCTCCGGTGTCGCGCACGACACCTCCGAGGCCAAGATCACGGTCGTCGGCGTGCCCGACAAGCCGGGCGAGGCCGCGGTGATCTTCCGGACGATCTCCGACGCCCAGGTCAACATCGACATGATCGTGCAGAACGTGTCGGCGGCCTCGACGGGTCTCACGGACATCTCCTTCACGCTCCCCAAGGCGGAGGGCCGCAAGGCCATCGACGCCCTGGAGCGGAACAAGGGCGGCATCGGCTTCGAGTCGCTGCGCTACGACGACCAGATCGGCAAGATCTCGCTGGTCGGCGCGGGCATGAAGACGAACCCCGGCGTCACCGCCGACTTCTTCACCGCCCTGTCCGACGCGGGCGTCAACATCGAGCTGATCTCGACCTCCGAGATCCGTATCTCGGTGGTCACCCGCGCCGACGACGTCAACGAGGCCGTCCGTGCCGTGCACACGGCGTTCGGCCTGGACTCCGACAGCGACGAGGCCGTCGTCTACGGAGGCACCGGCCGCTGATGGCCAGCACCGGAGCGACCGTGCGTCCGACACTCGCCGTTGTCGGAGCGACCGGGGCCGTCGGCACGGTCATGCTCGGGATCCTGTCCCAGCATGCGGACATCTGGGGCGAGATCCGCCTGATCGCCTCTCCGCGCTCGGCCGGCCGCAAGCTGGCCGTGCGCGGGGAGCAGGTCGAGGTGGTGGCCCTGACGGAGGAGGCCTTCGACGGGGTCGACGTCGCGATGTTCGACGTACCCGACGAGGTCTCCGCCCAGTGGGCGCCGATCGCCGCCGCCAAGGGCGTGGTGGTCGTCGACAACTCGGGCGCCTTCCGGATGGACCCCGAGGTGCCCCTGGTGGTCCCCGAGGTCAACCCGCACAAGGTGCGCTGGCGACCGCGCGGGATCATCGCCAACCCGAACTGCACGACCCTGTCGATGATCGTCGCCGTGGGCGCGCTGCACGCCGAGTTCGGGCTGCGCGAGCTGGTGGTGTCGTCGTACCAGGCGGTGAGCGGGGCGGGGCGGGCCGGGGTCGAGACCCTGCGCCAGCAGCTCGCCCTGGTGGCCGGCACGGACCTGGGCACCAAGCCCGGGGACGTACGGCGGGCGGTCGGGGACAACACCGGGCCGTTCCCGGAGCCGGTCGCGCTGAACGTCGTACCGTGGGCCGGGTCCCTGCGTGAGGACGGCTGGTCCTCGGAGGAGATGAAGGTGCGGGACGAGTCCCGCAAGATCCTCGGGCTGCCCGCGCTGCCGGTCGCCGTGACGTGCGTGCGTGTCCCGGTGGTCACCACGCATTCCCTCACCGTTCACGCGCGCTTCCAGGGCGAGGTCACCGTCGACGGGGCGCGCGAGATCCTCGCCACGGCCCCGGGTGTCGTCCTCTTCGACGATCCGGCCGCCGGGGAGTTCCCGACACCGGCCGACGTGGTGGGCACCGACCCGACCTGGGTGGGGCGGCTGAGGCGGGCGCTGGACGATCCGACGGCGCTCGAACTGTTCGTCTGCGGGGACAATTTGCGCAAGGGAGCCGCCCTCAATACGGCACAGATCGCCGAGCTGGTGGCGCGCGAGCTGGCCTGACCCTCCCGTCCCGAGGCCCTGCCCGTCCGTAAATCCGCTGGCCAGTGGCGCAGGGGTTTGTAGGATCACTGTGCGCGATGTGGTCGGATTAATGGTTGGGACCACTTGAATCCGGCCACCTTCGCATCCGAAGATTTCACTCCCCGCTCTCCGCAACCGCGCGGCGAGCGGGGAGCGTCTTTGCGAACGCCCTTCAGGGGGTGCGGGGATGCGGTGAGGGGCGTGGGGACGCCCCGGCCATTCGTGACACAGGGGAAGAGCGGGTAGGCATGAGGGTGTTCGACGCACTGTCGGTTGTGCTGCCTGACACCAGACGGGCGGGTGGTGACGGCGGACCGGTGGGTGGACCGATTGTTTCGTCTGACGTAAATGTGACGGCCGACGCGTACAACCCCCAAGGGGGGAAGCGCGTCCAACTGGCGTGGCTCAGGTACTCGACTTCACTGCGGCACGCGGTACGGCCCTCCGGCCACCGCGTGGATCCCGTGCGCCCGGCGGCATGCCGGTGATCGCGCCGATGCCCGCAGCGCGGCCCGCCCGCATCCCGAACCAGCGCGACGGCGTCGACGACACCGTCGCGGCCGGAACGACCGTCGACCATCTCACCGAGACCTATCGGGCGCACTACCGCTCGCTGCTCGGCCTGGCCGCACTCCTCCTCGACGACACCGCGTCCTGCGAGGACGTCGTCCAGGAGGCGTTCATCCGGGTCCATTCGGCGCGCAAACGCGTTCGTGACCCCGAGAAGACCCTGGCGTATTTGCGCCAGACCGTCGTCAACCTCTCCCGCTCCGCCTTGCGCCGCCGCATCCTCGGCCTCAAGCTCCTCTCGAAGCCGATGCCGGACATGGCCAGCGCGGAGGAGGGTGCCTACGACCTGCTGGAGCGCGACTCCCTCATCAAGGCGATGAAGGGTCTGCAGCGCCGCCAGCGCGAGGTCCTGGTCCTGCGTTACTTCGCGGACATGACCGAGGCGCAGGTCGCCGAGTCGCTCGGCATATCGCTGGGCTCGGTGAAGGCGTACGGCTCACGCGGGATCGCCGCCCTCCGGGTCGCGATGGAGGCGACGGCATGAGCGACAACGCAGAGGGAAACGGTTCGCGTGAACGGCGCGAGCCGGAAATCCGGCGCGGTCCGACCTGGGCGCGCAAGGAAGAACCGAACGAATCGCACGCTGGGAACGGAACTGTGAACCACGGCCCCGACGAACAGAGCCCCAACGGGCCGAGCCTCGACGGGAATTCTGAGCACCCCGAGAGCCCGGAGAACCCGAACCCCGAGGGGCGCAGCCCCGATCCCGCACCGGCCATGGCCATGGCCGGCATCGGCGGGGACAACACCGAAGGGTTCGAGGCGGACGAACTGGTCCTGCGCCGGCTGCTCCACCAGGCGGTCCAGGAGGTCGAGCCGCGGGACGGCACGCTGGACCACCTGCGCAAGGCGGTACCGGCCCGCCGGGCCCGCAAGCGCCAGGCCCTCGTCGGCGTGGCCGCCGCCGCGCTCTTCTTCGGCACCGCCATCCCGGCCCTCGTGCACGTCTCGAACTCGACCGGTTCCGTCGACCCGTCCATGGCGGGCAACAGCTCACAGGCACAGGGCGGCACCAGTCAGGGCAAGGGCCCGGACGGCGGCTCCAGCACGTCCGGAGGATCGTCGGGGCAGGCCTCGCAGAACCCGGGCGGCCCCAAGAACGACGGCTCGGGCAAGCCCTCCGGCAGCGGCACCGCGAGCGCGAACCCCTCGGCCAGCACCGGGACGGCCGCGCCCATCTGCTCGCGGGAACAGCTCGGTTCGGCCACGTCGTCCCTGGACGCCCCCGACGCGGCGGGCGCGGTCTACGGCACGTTCACCGTCACGAACGTCTCCGCCACCAGCTGTACCGTCGGCGGCCCCGGCGCCGTGGGCTACGCCGTACAGGGTGCCGCGGACGCGAACAAGATCAACGTGATGCAGCACAGCGCCGGGGACGCGGCGGCCGGGCTGCCCGACCCGTCGACGGCGGCCACCCAGCTGGTGCTGCTGCCGGGCTCCGCCTACCAGGTCAAGTTCGCCTGGGTGCCCTCCGAGACCTGCCCCACCAGCGGTGGCAGCACCGGCGGCACCACCACCGGCGGTTCGACGGCCAGCCCGTCGCCCAGCGAGGACGCCACCACGAGCAGCGGGTCCACGACCGGGGACACCGGTTCGACCACCCAACTGCTGGAGGACGGCACGCTCGACGGCAGCGTCCAGATCTCCCACACGACGGACAACGGCTCGACGACGGCCACCGCGACGGTGTCCAACGCGTGCGCGGGCACGATCTACCGGACGGACCTGCTGGCGGGTTCGTGAGCCGGTAGTTCGTTCTTCTCCGGGTCCGCTGCGTCCGCTGCGTCTTCGGCGTCCCCTTCGGGCACCAGGCCCAGCTCCGCGTCGCGCGCGAACTCCACCTCGCGGCGCAGCAGCCGGAACCACATGAAGACGACGAAGCCCGCGAAGACGAACCACTCACCGGTGTAGCCGAGGTTCTGGAACGCCTTCAGGTCGAGGCCGGTGTTCGCGGGCGCGGTCGCCGGTACGGTCCGCATCCCGGAATCGCCCTTGTCGAGCGTGATCCACGCGTCGTACAGGTGGTACGGGACCAGGTTCACCAGCGAGGCCGCGCTGATCGCGGCGGTCTGGCCGGAGGGCAGTCCGCCCTGGGCGCTGACGCCGTTGTCGCCCGGGGTCTCGGACGCCTGGAGCGAGCCGGTGACGGTGATCTCGCCGGTGGGCGCGGCCGGTGCCTTCGTGGCGTCGGGCGTGCCGGGCAGCCACCCGCGGACCACGGGCAGCGCCTTGCCGTCGTCGGTGCGCAGCAGGGTCAGGACGTAGAAGCCGTTCTTCCCGTCCAACTGGCGGTCGGGGACGAGGAGTTGCTTGCCGTAGCGGCCGGTGGCGGTGGTCTGCCGGCCCGAGGTGTTCTGGTCGACCGGGAGCAGTTCGGCCAGTGGACGCGCGGCTTCCGTGCGGTCGGTCTCGACCTGCCGGGTGGCCTGGTGGCTGCTGTCCACGCGCGCCTGGAACCGGCTCAACTGCCATGACCCCATGAAGACGCAGAAGGGGATGGCGAGCAGTACGAAGACGTTGATGCCCCACCAGCGCGATGTCAGCAGAAACCGGTACACGCCTTCCACGGTACGGGGCTGTCGCGGGGCTCTCGGCAAGGGGGTCGGCCCGGAGGTTCACCCGGCGTCGGCAATGGTCCGGCCGGGTCTTGGTCGAAGTTATCCACAGGCTGAGGATCCGATCAGTGCAATGTCTGTGTGGGCGGGCAGTATGGGGCCATGACTGAGAGCAACGGGTCCGCGAACACACCGGACTGGGAGAAGCGCTTCAGGGCGCCCCGAGTGTCCCTGCCCGACTGGGCGGAGGACGCACCCGACCGTTCCCTGTTCGTGTCGAACGCGACAGGGACGTATGAGCTGTACGCCTGGGACCGGGCGACGGGCGAGCAACGCCAGGTCACGGACCGGCTGAACGGCACGACGGACGGTGTGCTCTCCCCGGACGGGGAGTGGATCTGGTGGTTCGACGACAAGGACGGCGACGAGTTCGGCGTCTGGCGCCGCCAGCCCTTCAAGGGCGGCCCCGACGAACCGGCCGTCCCCGGCCTCGAACCGTCCTATCCGGCCGGACTGGCCCTCGCGCGCGACGGCCGCACGGCGGTCGTGGGCCGCTCCACGGACGAGGACGGTACGACGATCCACCTCGCCCGCACCGGTGACGAGACCACGCTGATCTACCGCCACCGCGAGTCGGCGGGCGTCGGCGACCTGTCGCACGACGGTTCGCTGATCGCGATCGAGCACACCGAGCACGGCGACGCGATGCACTCGGCGCTGCGCGTCCTGCGCCCGGACGGCACGGCGGTCGCCGACCTGGACGACACCAAGGGCGGCACCGAGGAACTGGGCCTGGAGGTGCTCGGCTTCGCCCCCGTGGAGGGCGACACCCGGCTCCTCATCGGCCATCAGCGGCGCGGCCGTTGGGAGCCGTCGGTGTGGGACGTGGTGAAGGGCGGCGAGACGGACCTGTCCCTGGACCTGCCCGGCGACGTGAGCGCCGAGTGGTACCCGGACGGCTCGGCCCTCCTCATCGCGCACAGCTTCGAGGCCCGCAGCGAGGTCTTCCGCTACGACCTGGCCTCGGGCGAGTTGCTGAAGGTGCCGACCCCGCCCGGTTCGGTCTCCGGTGCCACGGCCCGCCCCGACGGCAGCGTCGAATACCTCTGGTCGTCGGCCGCCGAGCCGTCCGCCGTGCGCTCGACGACGGGCGACGTCGTCCTGGACCCGCCCGGCCTGAAGTCACCCGGCTCGGTCCCGGTGGAGGACGTGTGGGTGGAGGGCCCCGGCGGCCGGATCCACGCCCTGGTCCAGAAGCCGGCGGGCGCGACCGGCCCCCTCCCCACGGTCTTCGACATCCACGGCGGCCCGACCTGGCACGACAGCGACTCGTTCTCGGCGGGCCCGGCGGCGTGGGTCGATCACGGCTACGCGGTGGTCCGGGTCAACTACCGCGGCTCGACCGGGTACGGGCGCGCCTGGACGGACGCGCTGAAGGTCCGGGTCGGTCTCATCGAGCTGGAGGACATCGCGGCGGTGCGGGAGTGGGCGATCACCTCGGGGCTCGCCGACCCCGCCCGACTGATCCTCACCGGCGGCTCCTGGGGCGGCTACCTCACCCTCCTCGGCATCGGCACCCAGCCCGACGCGTGGACCCTGGGCATCGCTGCGGTCCCGGTCGCCGACTACGTCACGGCGTACCACGACGAGATGGAAGCGCTGAAGGCCATGGACCGCACACTGCTGGGCGGCACGCCCGAAGAGGTTCCCGACCGCTTCGACGCGTCCTCCCCGCTGACCTACGTCGACAAGGTCACGTCCCCGGTCTACATCTCGGCCGGCGTCAACGACCCCCGCTGCCCGATCCGCCAGATCGACAACTACGTGAAGCGGCTGGAGCAGCGCGGTGCCGTCCACGAGGTGTACCGGTACGACGCGGGGCACGGTTCGCTGGTGGTGGACGAGCGGATCAAGCAGGTGAGGCTGGAACTGGACTTCGCGGAGCGGCATTTGGGCTCCTGAACACCGGTCACCTCTTGCTGAGGGGACCTTTCAACGCCGGTCATTTTTCGGCACAGGCCCGCACAATCAGCCCGTCCGGCGTTTGAGGACGAGGCCCCTTCAGGGCCGAAGCGGGGGGTCTGGGGGCGCAGCCCCCAGGAACGCCCGCTTCGGCCAAGGGCACCTGTTCAAGCACCTGCACGATCCCGAGGCCGCCGCCCCAGCAACTCCGCCAACCCCCGCCGAGTAGCAGCCAGCACAACCCTGTCCGAGCTCCGCAGGACATACGTGTCGGGAAGGTCCCACACCAACCCCGACCGCCGTACGTCCTCGGAGGCGTCCCGCGTTGCCGTGTCCAGTGCCAACACCCGCCAGGACCCGGCCCGGAACGCCTCGGCGATCGTCTTCCCGTCGAGCTGGGGATGCCCGCCCACAGTCATCGCCGCGAACAGCAGCACCCGCCGCTCGACCGGGATCGCCCCCAGGATCTGCCGCCCCATCATCGCCCCGGCGAACGCGGGCGCGGCCAGATGGGACACGCTCCGGCTCCGCGTGAGGGCACCCGGGTGAGCGGCACGCAGGGTCCGGTACACGGCGGTCGCGAAGTCGTCGTCGTAGAGCCGGAGTACGACCCGGAGATCCGGCCGCACCGAGCGGGCGTACAGCACCGCTTCGAGGTTCGTGGTGTCGGAGCTGGTGACCGCGAGGAGGGCGTGGGCGCGGTGGACCTTGGCGGATTCCAGGACGCCCTCCTGGGTGACGTCACCGAGGATCACCGGGACCCGCAGCCGGCGGGCGGTCGCGAGGCCGCGGGCCTCGGGGTCGGCCTCGACGCACACCACGGGGATGTTGAGTTCGCGCAGCCGGGTCAGCACCCGGGTGCCGATCTTGCCGAGCCCGAGCAGCACCACATGACCCCCGAGCCCACGCGGCGGCTTGCGCAAGGCGGACGCCGTACGGAACGTACCGAGGGCTTCGAGGACCGCGGCCAGCAGCACGGGCAGCATCAGCAACCCGACGAGACCGGAGAGGAGTTGAAGAATCTGCCGGCCCAACGGCGCCCCGATCGCGGGGTCGTCGATCGCGAAGAGATCGAGCAGGGTCAGATAGAAGGCGGTCAGCGGATGGATCCGGGTCACCAGCCACAACGAGATCGCGAGCGCGACCACACACGCCACCATGCCCGCCAACGACCAGCGCAGCCGCCGGGAGAAGAGAGACGAGAACGCCGGTACGACCCCGCCGCCCCGCCCGCCCGGCAACTGCGGCCCGGCGTACGAGACCTGCTCCAGGACGACGGTCCCGCGCCCGGTGGCCGAGGCGACGGCCGCCGCGTCGGGCAGCAGGCGCGGGCCCTGTTCGCCCATGCCCTCGGAGCCGTCCGCGCCGGCCGGGTCGCTGTTGGTCGCCGACAGCAGGGCCAGCGTGGCCAGCCCAGGATCGGCGACCTGACCGGGTCCCGGCGGCGGCCGTTCCACCGCGCGCAGCAGCAGCCCGTCGGTCTGGACGACCTTGCTGGTACCGGCGAGCGCGGTGGCGGCCAGCGCGGGCGCGGCCGTGTCGGCGTCGGAGAGAACGGTGGTCGAGGCGTCGAACCCGGTACCACTCCCGCTTCCGCCCCCGCCTCCGCCCTCGTCACCGGTCGCCAACGCGGCCGCCTGGTCGAGGAGTTCCTCGATGTGCTGGCCGAGCCGCCGGTTGTAGAGGCGCAGCACCAGCCGGATACGGGGGTTGAGGCGGCGGGCGGTGAGGGCGGCGCGGATGTTGCTCTCGTCGTCGTCGTAGACGAGGGCCAGCGCGGTCGCCCGCTCCACGCCCGCCTCGGCGAACACCGCCTCGGTCAGCTCGGCGACCTCCAACACCCGCTCCCCGCGCGGGGGTTCGGGGGCGGCGGGGGCGCCGTTGCCGTTGCCGGTGCCGTTCGCCCGGGCCACCGCCGCGTTGACCCGGTCGCGCAGCGCCGCCGAGGCGGCACGCGCGCGGCCGACGACGGGTGGGCGGGCGGTGGCGTCGGAGAGCGGGACGACGAGGGTGATCTGTTCGCCGTAGACACTGCGCAGTTCGACGGCGAGCCGGTGCGCGAGCGCGTCGTCGCCGCACACCACCATGTGCGCACGGGCACCGCCCGGAGGACTCTGATTCGGAACGCTGCTCGCCACGAGGGGAAAGACTGCCCCAAGGAGGTGGGTGGTTCCAGTATTCCGCTGAACACCCTTGCCCCGACCGCCGTATGCAGAGGGAGGGAGCAAAACTCGCGAAACCATGTGCTTGCCGGAGGTATCTCACCCGTGGCCATCACCACCGAACCAGCCGCGCCGACCACGGAGACGCCGCCGACCGCGGAAACGCCCCCACAGCCACCCGCGCCCGTGCCTTCGAAGGACGGCTGGCAGCTCAGTTCGCCGCTCGTGCTGACCATGGTGATGCTCGTGGCGGTGCTGGCGCAGGGGCCGGTGCGGCAGGCGCTGTCCGCGCCGGTGATGCAGAGCTGGATGACGGTGTTCGTGGCCGTGGTCGTGCAGGCCCTGCCCTTCCTGGTGCTGGGCGTGCTGCTGTCGGCGGCGATCGCGGTGTTCGTACCGGCCACGTGGTTCACCCGCGCGCTGCCGAACAATCCGGTCCTCGCCGTGCCGGTGGCCGGGATGGCGGGCGCGATCCTGCCCGGCTGCGAGTGCGCGTCCGTGCCGGTGGCGGGGGCGCTGGTGCGCCGGGGCGTCACCCCGGCGGCGGCGATCGCGTTCCTGCTCTCCGCCCCGGCGATCAACCCGATCGTGCTCACCGCGACGGCCGTGGCGTTCCCGCGCAACCCGGAGATGGTGCTCGCCCGGTTCGTCGGCAGCCTGCTGGTGGCCTGTGTGATGGGCTGGCTGTGGCAGCGCCTCGGGCGCACCGACTGGCTGAAGCTGCCCGCCCACGAACCGCACGCGGGGGAGACCAAGGGGGCCGCGTTCTGGGGCTCGGTGCGGCACGACGTGATGCAGGCGGGCGGGTTCCTGGTGCTCGGCGCGATGTCCGCGGCCACGCTCAAGGCGGTCGCGCCGGCGAGCTGGCTGCGGACGGCGGCCGACAACCCGGTGGTGGCGATCCTCGCCCTCTCGATCCTGGCCGTCCTGCTGTCGATCTGCTCGGAGGCGGACGCGTTCGTGGCCGCGTCGCTGACCCAGTTCTCGCTCACGGCAAAACTCGCGTTCCTGGTGGTGGGCCCGATGATCGACCTGAAACTGTTCGCCATGCAGGCCGGGACGTTCGGGCGCGGCTTCGCCCTGCGCTTCGCGCCCGCCACCTTCGTTCTCGCCATCGCGGGCGCGGTCGTCACCGGGGCGGTGCTCCTGTGAACCGCCAGGCACAGGCGGCGGTCCTGTTCCTGGTCGGCGCGGCCCTCCTGCACGCGGGCTTCACCAACCTCTACCTGCGCTACGTCAAGGCCGGACTCCAGCCCCTCCTGCTGCTCTCCGGCGTGGTCCTGATCGTGGCGGCACTGGCGACGGCCTGGTACGAGTGGCGCCGGGCACGGCTGGAGAAGACCCAGGCGGAGGCCCATGCCGAGGCCCACGAGGAGACGGTCGAGACGGCGGACGCGGCCCACGACAGCCATGGCGTCCACGTACACCGCGAACCCCGCATCTCCTGGCTCCTGGTCCTCCCCCTCTTCGCCCTGATCCTGGTCGCCCCGCCGGCCCTCGGCTCCTACAGCGCGGTCCGCACCGGCACAGCGCTCATGAAGCCCTACGGCCTCTCCAAGCTCCCCGACAGCGACCCGCTCACCATCGGCCTGGTCGACTACGCGAGCCGCGCGGTCTACGACCACGGCCACTCCCTCGGCACCCGGCAGCTCAAGGTCACCGGCTTCATAGCCCTGGACAAGTCCGGTGCCCCCTACCTCGTCCGCATGGCCCTCAACTGCTGCGCGGCGGACGCCCAGCCGGTCAAGATCGCGCTGACCGGCAAGATCCCGCCGGTACTCCAGCCCGACACCTGGCTGGAGGTCACCGGTACCTACAGCCCCAAGCAGACCAAGGACCCCATCAACAACGGCCCGATCCCCTACTTCCAGGTCTCCCTCGCCAAACCGGTCCCGACCCCGAAGGACCCGTACGACGAGAGCTGGAACCAGTAGGGGACCCGGCGCGGAACGGGGGTGGCCCACTTCGCCGCGCCCGTCCCCGCCACGCCCGCGGGCGTACCGTGAAAGGACCGAGGGTTTCTCGCGCACCGGATCACACCGGTGTCGTCCTCGGCGAACCACGACGCCGGGGCGGACGTGTCCGCGCCCGGGGCAGGGCTCAGCCCATGACCGTGAATGTGCCCGGTCGGCCGGTGGCCGCGGCCCTCGTCACGCACGTCGGCGCCGACGAGACGCACGCGGAGCAGACGTGGTCGTCCCGTCACGAGCGCGGCCCCTCACCCTGGCAAGGGGACCGTGTCCGTCCGCTCAGCCGGCGCCAGATCGAGGACCGCTTGGAGGACCTGGGCGCGCTGTACGAGGAGACCCGCGGCGCGGCCCGCACCGGCAGCCGTTCCCGCACCGCGTTCCTGCGGCGCCTCGCGGGTGACGTCCGGCGGCCCGGGTTCGCCCTGCTGATCGCCGAGAACACGACCCTGACGGCCTGCGCCTACGGCTTCCCCGTGCGCGCCGCCGATCCCTGGTGGCAGGGCCACGACACCCGGCTGCCCCGGCTGCTGCGCGGGCTCGCGGTCACCGGCGGGTTCTTCGCGGTCTCCGGGATCGTGGTCCCGCCCCGCGTGCGCACCCACTACCAGGACCGGGACTGGAACCTCGCCCGGCGCCTCCAGCGCCGGCTGCTCGACGATCACGTGCCGGCCCTGGGCGTCGCCCTGGTGCCCCACACCGACACCGAGACCCTGACGGCCTACCGGGCCTGGGGCTGGCAGGACGTCGCGACGGGCCCTGACGGTCTTGATCCACGGCCTTCCGGGGCCTGCCGGGTGCTGGTTCTGGGACGCTGAGCGCGTCAACCGGCGTTAGGACATCTGTGCTCGCCGCGACAGAGATTCCCTGGGTGCGACTAGAGTTCCGGTACGGGGGAACCCGCTCCACCGCGGCAGGCCGCCCCCGCCCGGTGGTCCGCAGGAAGGTGTACATGCCCGCAGAAAGCCAGCAGCCCGCGGCCGACCGGCTCGACGACGACGACTACCCCGCCTACACCATGGGCCGGGCCGCCGAGCTGATCGCCACCACCCCCGGTTTCCTCCGGTCACTGGGTGAGGCCGGGCTGATCACCCCCACGAGGTCGGACGGCGGTCACCGCCGCTACTCGCGCCATCAGCTCCGTACGGCCTCCCGCGCCCGCGAACTGGTCGACCAGGGGACCCCCATCGAGGCCGCGTGCCGCATCATCAGCCTGGAGGACCGGCTGGACGAGGCCCTGCGCGTCAACGAGGAGCTGCGGGGCAACAGGGAGCTGCACGGCTCGTCCCATGGTGAGAAAATCTGATGTCGGTGAAACAGAAATTCACCATTTCGGAAGGGGCTTTTCGAGCCCAATTCCACCGTTGCGCAAAAGGGTTCCGTGCTAGGCTGACTTCAGTTGCAGTTGTGGTTGCCAATTTTGGACCGGTACTTCCGGGCAGGTGATCATCACGGCGATGGAGGAGATTCGTAAAGTGCGGATCTCGTGCACTGCCTAGGAGTTAAGACATGGCCACCGGTACCGTGAAGTGGTTCAACGCGGAAAAGGGCTTCGGCTTCATCGAGCAGGACGGCGGCGGCGCTGACGTCTTCGCCCACTACTCGAACATCGCCACCCAGGGCTTCCGCGAGCTGCAGGAAGGTCAGAAGGTGACCTTCGACATCACGCAGGGCCAGAAGGGCCCGCAGGCGGAGAACATCGTTCCCGCCTAAGCACGCGAGACTGCGAAACAGGGGCCCGCACCTTGGGTGCGGGCCCCTTTTCGTATCCGCTCATTTACCTGCCGTTCCCCGGCCGGTACCCGCCGTTCCATGGCCGTTCATCGGCTTCCCCGGCTTTCCCCGAGGAGAAATCCTCCCCTCTCCTCCCGCTCGAACCCCTTGGTGAGGCACCATGCGCTGCGTGATCGCCCGTTACCCCTTCGATCTGACGAAGAGCGAGGTGGAGGAGATGCTCAAGGGCATCCGCCCGGAGCAGCCCGTCACCGGCCAGTGCGCCGTCATCAGCCGCAAGCTGTACCCGGTGAAGCAGGTCGGCGAGGTCATCACCAAGCAGGACCGCCGTGACTTCACCGCCTTCGAGGTGACCAGGGCCCTGACCCGGCTCGGCTTCACCTGCCACGAGACGCCGCCCGCGCCCGCCACCCCCGCGCCCGCACCGGCCCCCGTCGCGGACACCACCGCGGACTCCGGCCCCGACTCGACCTCGTACATCGGTACCACCCTGGGCTGACGCCACCGCCCGTACGTCCCCGCACACCCCGAGCGACCACGCCGCCATCGATCCATCCGGGCGCGAGGTCGCTCTTTGCGTCTCTTTGCGTCCCTGCCGACCCGACGGGAACCGCCGTCACAGCTCCTTGTCGGGCCAGTCCAGCAGTCGTGCCCCGATGACCGCCGTCTGCAGCGTGTACCGCTGGCCGGGATCCGCCGGGTCCGCGCCGGTGAGCTGATGGATGCGTTCCAGCCGGTAGGTCAGCGCGCGCACACTCAGTGAGAGCCGGCGGGCGGACTCCGCGGCCACGCAGCCGCAGTCGAAGTACGTCGAGAGGGTGTCCAGCAGCGGACGCGGTCCGCCGCGCGCCTTCGTCAGCGGGCCCAGCGCGTCGAGGACCAGATCCGCCATCGCCTGCCGGTCGCGGGTGAGCACCGGATAGACCAGCAGATCGGCGGCGCGCAGGAGCGGGCCCTCCAGGTTGAGCCGCTCGGCCAGTTCGAGCGTGTTCAGGGCCTCCTCGTACGACTGGACGATCCCGCCCGCGCCCGGCTGCGGGCGGCCGATCGCCGTGCGGGTGCTCTCCGCCGCCGCGTACGCCTGCTTGGCGAAGTGGGCCAGCACGTCGTCCTGGTCGCCGGGCGCGACACACAGCATCCGGCCGGCCTTCGTGGTGAGCAGGATGTTGCGGTCACCGAACCGGCTGATCATCGCCCGCTCCACCTGCCGCGGCACCGGCGCGCTCTCGTCGTACGGCGTCGGGCCCTGGACCACGGCGACGGCGTGCGTGTGGGAGAGGCGCAGGCCGAAGCGCTCGGCGCGTTCCGCGAGCCGGCCCGGACCGCCGCGGCCGTAGAGGAGGTCGTCGATGAACTCCCGCCGCGCCGCCTCCTCCTGGCGTACGGCGAGTCGCTGCGCGCGTTCGTAGCCCTCGGTGAAGGCGTCGATCACCTGCTGCACCGCGGCGAGTGTGCAGTCGGCGGAACCGGGGGTCTGTGGCCAGGCCGTGCGGGTGGCGGTGAGATGGGCGCTGACCAGGGCGCGCAGTTCGTGGCCGGCCTCGGCCGCGTACTCGCCCAGGGTGCGGCGGGCCTCCAACTCGGCCCGGGTCAGGCGGCGTCCGGTGTCGGCGACATCGGCCAGGAGCTGCGCGAACCCCGCCAGATACTGCTCAGGTATGCCGCGCTCCGGCAACTCCGCCCCCTGTTTTCTTGACGTCCCACTGACGCTTTCTTAGCGCGTCCCCGGCATCAAGACCCTATTGAACACTGCCGGGTTCCGGCAATGCGCGGGCGCGCACCCCGCGTGCACCATGGCGCCAGGGGAGCACCGCGGAAGGTTCCGGTGCCGGACACCGGCAGGTGTCCAGCACCGGTTCCGCGATCCGCGCATCCCCGTGAGCTGAGCCGAGCCGGGTTGAGCTGTGAGCTGTCGGAGCGAGCGAGGGAACGGGGGGACGGGGTCATGGGGGCGTTCGTCACGGCCGCCGTCGGTTTTCCCGCCATCGTCTTCAGCGCGGCGCTCGTCGTGGTCGTCCTGTACTGGCTGCTGGTCGCGCTCGGCGCGGCCGACGCCCACGGACACGCCCACCTGCACGTCAACTCCCGTACCCACTCGGGTGGTTGGGGACTCGGCGGGGTCCCGGTGACGCTCGCCTTCTCGCTGTTCGTCGCGGTCGGCTGGCTGATCAGCTTCTGCGCGAGCGTGCTGTTCGTCCCCGCGGGCCTGGCCGGCGTCCTGGTCGGGGTGGTCGTGCTGATCGGCACGGTGTACGTCTCCTGGCAGACGACCAAGCTGCTCGTACGACCCCTGCACCGCCTGTTCCCCGACGGACACGGGCCGTCCCGGCTGGACTTCGTCGGGCTGACCTGTGTCATCCGCACCGGCCGGGTGGACGCGGGGTTCGGACAGGCCGAGGTCAGGGCCGCGGACGGCTCCGCCGCGGTGGTCCAGGTCCGGCAACCGGGCAACGACGCCCTCGCGAGTGGCAGCACCGGACTGCTCTACGCCTACGACGAGACCGGCGAGTTCTTCTGGGTCGCGCCCTATGACAGCGCGCTGGACCCGCGGACCGGCCCGTCGACCGACTCGGGCGGCCACCCGGGGTAGATCGCCAACACCTGTTGGCCCACGGCCGTTGCCTACGCGTGGTGGCGGACGACTGTTGGCCTACGACCGTTGGCACGCGCCTGTTGGCCTACGACTGTTGGCACGCGCCTGTTGGCCTACGACTGTTGGCCCACGTCCGTTGGCTTCCGCCCGTCGGCCCGTGCCGTGCAGTGCCGTGCCTGTCGCCCACGTCTGCTGATCAACCGCTGTTGGCCCACGTCGGTTGGCCCACGCCAGTTGGCAACCGCGGGTTGGCACACGCCCGTTGACCCACGCCCGTTGACCCACGCCCGTTCCACCACCCTTCTCATCCCATGAGGACCCATGTCATGAACGCCATCACCGTCGGCATCGGTGTGTTCGTCGCCGTTCTCCTGCTCATCGCGCTCACCCTGCTTCTCATGGTCGGCCGGCTGTTCCGGAAGGTGGAGCAGGGGCGGGCGCTGATCGTCTCCAAGACGAAGAAGGTCGATGTCACCTTCACCGGGGCGGTCGTCCTGCCGGTGCTGCACAAGGCCGAGTTCATGGACATCTCGGTGAAGACCATCGAGATCCGGCGCACCGGGCGCGAGGGCCTGATCTGCCAGGACAACATCCGCGCCGACATCCACATCAGCTTCTTCGTGCGGGTCAACAAGACCGTCGAGGACGTCATCAAGGTCGCGCAGGCCATCGGCACCCAGACCGCGAGCGACCCGGTGGCGATCCAGGACTTCTTCGCCGCGAAGTTCTCCGAGGCGCTGAAGACCGTGGGCAAGCAGCTCGACTTCGTCGATCTCTACACCAAGCGCGAGGAGTTCCGGGACCGGATCATCCAGGTCATCGGCACCGACCTCAACGGCTACCACCTCGACGACGCGGCCATCGACTTCCTCGAACAGACGCCGATGACCCAGCTCGACAACCAGAACATCCTGGACGCGCAGGGCATCCGCAAGATCACCGAGCTGACGACCATCGAGCACGTCCGCACCAACGAGTTCCAGCGCACCGAGCAGAAGGAGATCACCCGGCAGAACGTCGACGCCCGGGAGACCATCCTGGAGTTGGAGCGCCGGCAGGCCGAGGCGGAGATCAAGCAGCGCCGTGAGGTGGAGGTCCTGCGGGCGCGCGAGGAGGCCGCCACCGCCAAGGTGCAGGAGGAGGAACGGCTGGGCGCGCAGGCCGCGTTCCTGCGCACCGAGGAGCAACTCGGCGTCCAGCGCGAGAACCAGGCCCGCGAGATCGCCGTCGCGCAGAAGAACCGCGAGCGGGTCATCGCCGTGGAGAACGAGCGCATCGAGAAGGACCGCCTCCTCGAAGTCATCGCCAGGGAACGGGAGACGAGTCTGTCCGGGATCGCCCGGGACAAGGAGGTCGAGGCGGAGCGGCGCGAGGTCGCGGACGTGGTCCGGGAGCGGATCGCCGTGGACCGTACGGTGGCCGAGCAGGAGGAGGCCATCAAGAAGCTGCGGGTGGTGGAGGAGGCGGAGCGCACCCGGCAGGCCGTGATCATCGCCGCCGAGGCCGAGGCGCAGGAGAAGCTGGTCAAGGACATCAAGGCCGCCGAGGCCGCGGAGGCCGCCGCCAAGCACCGCGCCGGCGAGCAACTCACCCTCGCCGACGCCCGGTTGAAGTCCGCCGACCTCGACGCACGCGCCAAGCTGCGGCTCGCCGAGGGCATCCAGGCGGAGGCTGCCGCGGCCGGACTCGCGGAGGTCCAGGTCCGTGACAAGGAGGCCGAGGTCACCGTGAAGGCCGGCCGCGCGGAGGCCGAGGCCACGGGGGCGCGGCTGCGCGCGGAGGCGGACGGCACCGAGGCCCGGCTGCGGGCGGAGGCCGAGGGCACCCGGGC
This sequence comes from Streptomyces sp. NPDC101776, assembly GCF_044766845.1. Taxonomy (NCBI): domain Bacteria; kingdom Bacillati; phylum Actinomycetota; class Actinomycetes; order Kitasatosporales; family Streptomycetaceae; genus Streptomyces; species Streptomyces sp. NPDC101776. The sequence continues at coordinate 23,164 of NZ_JBIWMV010000042.1, forward strand.
CAAGGCGCTCGCGGAGGCCGAGGGCGCGCAGGCGAACGCGCTGGCGCAGGCCGAGGGCGTCCGGGCGAACGCGCTCGCGGAAGCCACCGGCATCGGCGAGAAGCTCAAGGCCGAGGCGGCGGGGCTCACCGAGAAGGCCGCCGCGATGGCCGCCCTCGACGACGCCTCGCGCGGGCACGAGGAGTACCGGCTGCGGTTGCAGGCCGAGAAGGAGATCCGGCTGGCCGGGCTCGATGTGCAGCGGCAGGTCGCCGAGGCGCAGGCCACGGTCCTCGCGACCGGGCTGGAGCACGCCGACATCGACATCGTCGGCGGCGACTCGGTCTTCCTCGACCGGCTCGTCTCGGCGGTCTCGTTCGGCAGGAGCGTCGACGGCTTCGTCCAACACTCCGATACGGCACAGGCGTTGGCGCGTCCGTGGCTCGACGGCACGTCGAACATCGCCGACGATCTCGGACGCGTCCTCGGCTCGGTCTCCACGGCCGACGTGCAGAACCTCACCGTGTCCGCGCTGCTGATGAAGCTGATGTCCTCGGACTCGGCGAACGCCGGTCAGGTACGGCAACTGCTGGACAGGGCTGGCGAGTTGGGCCTGGCGGACACTCCGCTGGCCGCGCTCAACGGCCACCCGGCGCAGGCCTGACCCCACCGACGGTCCGGAACTGCCGCACAGGGGACGGCAGTTCCGGACCCCAGCAAGACAAGACCGACTCCGAGATCTGAGAGGGACCCATGACCACCGGCCTGGACACCGGCACCTACGAGGTCCTGCGCGACCGCCTCGCCGCACAGGCCGCCGAACTCGCCCGCCGCGCGGAGGCGCTCAACGCCCGGCGCACCGAGGAGTTCGGCTCGACCCGGCTGGAACTCACCGGCACCGCCCGCCTCGACACCGAGCACCCGGCCGTGCCGCGCGACCTCGTCGCCGTAGGAGACGTACTGCTCTTCGGGCGCCAGGTCTCCCTCGGTGTCACCGGGGAGGCGACGGTGGCCGACGTCCTCGCTCTGCACGACCGCCACGATCTGCGCCGGCTGCCCGAGGACGCCGTACCCGGACTGCTCGACGACCCGGACTTCGTGCGGGAGTTCGGTGCCCTGCACCGGTACTTCCGTCAGGCGCGGCTGCTTCAACTCCGGTGTATCGACGGCAAGTTGCTCGCCGTCTTCCGGACCGGCGAGAAGGCCGACGACATCCGGGTGCTGCGCTGGGCGCTCGCGGACGACGGCCGGTCGGCGGCCTTCCTGGACGCGCACGGCGAGCGCGATCACGTCCTCCCGCCGTCGCACGACGTCGAGTGGGCGGAGACCACCCGCGAGGAGCATGTCCCCGGCCGGCATCCGCACGTGCGCATCCAGGACGGGCTGTTCGTCTCCACGGTCGGCGGCACGCTCACCGTGAAGGTGGAGGACAACACCGAGACGGGGGAGGGGGTTTACTCCGAACCGGTGGACGAGCCGCTCCAGTCGCCGGCCGACGCGGAGCTCGCGTACGCGCGGGTGGGTGTGCTGGTGCTGCTGCGGGTGCGTCCCTACAAGGAGGAGGCCCACCGGTATCTGGTCTTCAACACCCTGACCAAGGGGGTTGTGCGGCTCGACGGGATCGGGCTGTCGTGCCGGCGGCTGCCCGAGGAGCAGGGGATAGTGTTCCCGGGTGGGTACTGCCTGGCCACCGGGGTGCGGAAGACCTTCGAAGTGGACACCTCCGGGCTGGAGTTGGAGCGGGTGGTGCGCTCGCCCAACGGTGAGGACGTGCTGTTCGCGTACCGGGCGCGGGTGCCGGGGCGCGGCCTCCTGCTGCCGTACAACCTGATCCGAAAGGAGGTCGCCAACCCGCTGTCCTGTCAGGGCTGGGCGCTCTTCGACGACGGTGCGCTGATGGTGCTTGGCGGGGGTGGGGAGGCTGGGCGTGTTCATCCCGTGCGGATCTGGCGTACTCCGTTCGTCTCGGACACGTATGCCGCCGCTCAACTCGTCGGCTCCGGGCCGTTGTTCCGGGTGGGCAACGCCGATCTCGTGCGCGGGGTCTCCGACTGTCTGTCCCTCGCGGGTGCCGTCGCGGGGATGGAGCCGGCGGCGGAGGTGTACGAGGCGCTGGTCGCCGCGTGTGTCCGGGCGGCGGACTCGTACCACTGGCTCGGGGACGCCGAACTCGGTGATCTGGGCGGCCCGTTGGAGGACGTGCGGGTCACGGCGGAGCAGGTCCTGGCCGAGTTCGAGACGGTCCGGACGCTGACCCGGCGGGCGGCCGACGCGCTCACCGAGGCCACGGACCGGCTCACCGGGTTGGTGCGGCGGTTGCGGGGCGAGGTGCCCCGGGATGCGGCGGGGTGGGTGGATGGGCTGTCCGAACTTCGGCGTGCGCAGGGGCACTTGCTGACACTGAAGGAGCTGCGGTACGCGGATCTCGCGCGGATCGACGAGGCGGTGGCCGGGGCGGAGGCGGAGCTCGGGGCGTTCGGGCAGCGAGCGGTGGCGTTCCTGGCACACGCGGACGCGTTCGCCGGGCACCACGAGGTGGTCGGTGAACTGGTCGCACGGGCCGGGGAGTTGACCACCGTGGCCGAGTCGGCGCCGGAGGCCGCCCGGCTCGACGGACTGACCGACGGGCTGCGGACGGTGACCGAGGTGATCGCCGGGCTGGACATCGGTGACGCCACGGTCCGTACGTCGATCCTGGAGCGGATCGCCGAGGTGCTGGGCGGCGTCAACCGCGCCCGCGCCACGCTGGACGCCCGGCGTCGGGAACTCCAGGACCGGGAGGGCCGGGCGGAGTTCGCGGCCGAGTTCGCGCTGCTGGGCCAGTCGGTGACGGGCGCGCTCGCGGACGCGGCGACACCGGAGACCTGTGACACCCAACTCGCCCGGCTGCTGGTCCAGTTGGAGAACCTGGAAGCCCGCTTCACCGACTTCGACGACTTCCTCGCCCAACTGGACGGCAGACGCATCGAGATCTACGACGTCTTCTCCGCCCGCAAGCAGACCTTGGCCGACGAACGCGCCCGCAGGGCGGAGCAGTTGGCGGCCTCGGGGGTGGGGGTCCTGGAGACGGTGGAGCGGCGGGCGGCCACGCTCGCCGACGCCGACGCGGTCAGCACGTACTTCGCCTCCGACCCGATGGTGACGAAGATCCGCGGGACGGTCGACCGACTCCGGGACCTGGGCGACCGGATGAGGGCGGAGGAGCTGACCGGCCGGCTCGTCTCGGCCCGCGAGGAGGCGGTCCGTGCCCTGCGCGACCGCACCGACCTCTACACGGACGGCGGCCGGACCCTGCGTCTTGGCCGGCACCGCTTCGCCGTCAACACCGAGCCCCTCGACCTCACCCTCGTTCCCGCCGGCGACGGCCTGGCCTTCGCCCTCACCGGCACGGACTACCGATCCCCGGTCACCGACCCGGAGTTCGCGGCCACCCGCGCGTACTGGGACCGCCCGCTGCCCTCCGAGTCGCCGCGGGTCTACCGCGCGGAACACCTCGCCGCCCGCCTCCTCGACGAACACGGCGCCCAGGCCCTCGCCCAGGAGAACGACCTCGCCGCACTGGTCCGCCGGGCGGCGCAGGAGTCGTACGACGAAGGCTACGAACGCGGCGTGCACGACCACGACGCGACCGCGATCCTCCGCGCCCTGCTCCGTCGCTACGAGGGCGCGGGGCTGCTGCGGCACGAACCGGCCGCCCGGGCAGGGGCGTTGCTGTTCTGGACGCACGGCACGAGCGCGGAGGAACGCGCGGGCTGGACGCGCCGGGCGAGGTCGCTCGCGCGGGTCCGCGACATCTTCGGACCGACCCCGGCCGTCGCCGACTTCCTCGCGGAACTGGCTCGGCGGACGGACGAGCCCGCCGCCGCATACCTCTTCGACGAACTGACCACCGCCCCCGAGAGCTTCGTCCTCAGCGCCGCCGCCCGCACCCTCCTCGACAAGTTCCGCCGCACGGTGGGGAGTTCGGCCTACGACGACGACGTGCTCGCCGTCGGGGACCTGGCCGCGCGCCGCCAACTGGTCGAGGCGTGGCTGACGGCGTACACGACGGCGTCCGGCACGGAGGCCGATCCGGGGGACCTCGCCGAGGCGGTGGCGGCCGAACTCTGCCCGGACGTACCCCGCCACGAGTCGGACGCCCGGCTGACCGAGACGGTGACGGGACTGCTGGGCACCCACCCGCGGATCGAGGCGGGCTCGCTGTCGCTCCGGGTCGACGAACTCCTCGCCCGGACAAGGGAGTTCAGGGCGGCGGACGTCCCCGGTCACCGCGCCTACCAGCGCCGCCGTACGGCCCTGGTGGCGGCGGAACGAGCCCGGCTGCGCCTCGACGAGTACCGGCCGCGGGTGATGTCGTCCTTCGTCCGGGGGCGGCTGGTCGACGAGGTGTATCTCCCCTTGATCGGCGACAACTTGGCGCGGCAGATCGGTACGACGGGGGAGGGGCGGCGCACCGGCGCGGACGGCGGTCTGCTGCTGCTCGTCTCGCCGCCGGGGTACGGCAAGACGACCCTGATGGAGTACGTCGCCGACCGGCTCGGGCTGGTGCTGGTCAAGGTGAGCGGTCCGGCTCTCGGGCACGGTGTGACCTCCCTCGACCCGGCCGAGGCACCGAACGCGACCGCCCGGCAGGAGGTGGAGAAGGTCAACTTCGCGCTCGCGGCGGGCAGCAACGTGCTGCTCCACCTCGACGACATCCAGCACACCTCGTCCGAACTCCTGGAGAAATTCATCCCGTTGTGCGATGCCACGCGGCGGATCGAGGGCGTGTGGGAGGGCGCGCCGCGCACATATGACCTACGGGGCAAGCGGTTCGCGGTCTGTATGACCGGCAACCCGTACACCGAGTCGGGCGGCCGGTTCCGGGTGCCCGACATGCTGGCGAACCGCGCCGACGTCTGGAACCTCGGCGACGTACTGACCGGCAAGGAGGCGGTGTTCGCGCTGAGTTTCCTGGAGAACGCGCTCACCTCCAACCCGGTGCTCGCCCCGCTCGCCGGCCGCGACCGGGACGACCTGGACCTGCTGATCCGCCTCGCGGAAGGTGACCCGACAGCTCGCGCGGACCGGCTGTCCTACGCCTGCGACCCCGCCGAACTGGCCCGGATCGTAGGGGTGTTGAAGCACCTCGTCACCGCCCGGGACACCGTGCTGGCGGTCAACTCCGCGTACATGGCGTCGGCGGCCACGACGGACACGGCCCGCACGGAACCGCCGTTCCGGCTCCAGGGGTCGTATCGCACCATGAACCGGATCGCCCAGCGCATCGAGCCGGTGATGAACTCCCCCGAACTGTCGGCGGTGTTGGACGACCACTACACCGCCGAGGCGCAGACGCTGGGGGCGGGCGCCGAGGCGAACCTGCTGAAACTGGGGGAGCTGCGCGGCACGCTGACCGCCGAACAGGCCGTGCGGTGGGCGGAGTTGAAGGCTGCGTACGTGCGGGAGCGGGGCGTGGCGGAGGACGACCCGGTGCGCCGTGCGGTGGTGGCCCTCGGGGTGCTGGCCGAGCGGGTCGGGGCGGTGGAGTCGGCGATCAACCGGGCGGCCGGCCCGGGCCGACGACCGCCGACCGGCTCGGCCAACTGCTAGAGCTGGAGCAGTCGTTGGGTGATCTCGCGGTACTGCCGCAACGCGTTCCGGAACTCCTCGGAGTCGGACGCGGACCCCGACGGGGACTCGGGGTCCTGGTCGGCCCAGCCGGCGCGGAGGAGTTCCCGGCGGGCCGCGAGCGCGCTCACGAGTTGGGCGGTCGCCTCGTCGTAGGCGCTCTCCGCCTCCTGGAGGGCGTCGTGCGGGGTGTCGGCGAAGGTGTTGAGGGCGTGGCGCAGCCGCTGGAGGACCTTGTCCCGCTCGCTCGACGGGAGCAGCGGCTCGGGGCCCGGGGTGCGGCGTTCGGAGGAGCCCCGGTTCTGGCCCGCGGGCTGTTGGGCGCGTGTCTGGTCGTACATCATCGGGTGTCGTTTCCGTTCCGCCCGAAGGCGTTTCCGCCCGAAGGCGTTTTTGGGATCGTCCGTCCACCGGCCACTGCCCTGCGCCGTGCTGCCAGTCAACGTGCGGCGACGGTTCGTGTCAACGCGGGGGTCGCGGGTTCCGGGCCGCCGCGTCACGGCGTCCGCCGGAGTACCGTGGAAGGACCGAGGGCCCTTCGCGCGCCGCTGTCCGCACCGGCGCCGTGTCCTCGCGTTTCCCTTCCCAGGGGCAGCCCGTGACCCCGGCCGCGCCATCCGCAGCGAGGCCGAGGAGTCTCGCCATGTCTGTCGTCTCGACCCCGTCCATGACGGGCACCAGCCCCCCGCCCCCGCCCTACGACGGCACCTCGCCCTTCCCGCCGGACGAGTCCCCGGCGCCGGGCCGGGACGGCGGCGACCGGTTCTACGTCGGGATCACGGCGGCGATCGTCGTCCTGCCGTTCATCGCGCTCGGCCTGGCCGGCCGGCTGCTGTGGGGGCGGCTCGTGCACCCCGTCGACCTCGTGCTCGCGGCCGTCCTCTACACGGTCACCGGCCTCGGCATCACGGTCGGCTTCCACCGCGGGCTCACCCACGGTTCGTACCGGGCGGTCCGGCCCGTGCGCGTCGCGCTCGCGGTGGCCGGGTCGATGAGCTTCCAGGGTGATGTCATCGGCTGGGTCGCCACCCACCGCCGCCATCACGCCTTCACCGACCTTGCCCGGCGACCCGCACTCGCCGTACCGCTACGGCACCGGCCTGCGCGGCCAGTTGCGCGGACTGCTGGACGCCCATGTCGGCTGGCTGTTCCGCAACGAGCCGACATCGGCGGAGCGTTACGCCCCCGACCTCGTCGCCGACCCGGACATCCGGGCCGTCTCCCGCGCCTTCCCGTGGCTGTGCCTGCTGACGCTCGCGCTGCCGTTCGGGCTGGGCTGGGCGATCGGCGGCAGTTGGCTGTACGGCGTAACAGGCTTGCTGTGGGCGGGACTTGTGCGTATCGCGCTGCTCCACCATGTCACCTGGAGCGTCAACTCGCTGTGCCACATGATCGGTGAGCGCCCGTTCCGCACCCGGCGCCACGACCGCGCCACCAACCTGTGGCCGCTGGCCCTGCTCTCCTTCGGCGAGAGCTGGCACAACCTCCACCACGCCGACCCCACCAGCGCCCGGCACGGCGTCGACCGCGGCCAGATCGACCCGTCGGCCGCCGTCATCCGTCTCATGGAGCGCGCCGGCTGGGTCCACGACGTGCGCTGGCCGACCCCCGACCGGGTCGCCGCGCGCCGCGCGTGACCCGCGTGACATGGACTACGGCCTGGCTACGACCGCTGCGGTGCCGGGATGGCCGCGGTGTCGAAGTCGCCCTCGATGATCCGCGCCGCGAGCTCCGACAGCCGTAGATGACGGGCACGGGCGTACGACCGGAACGCGGCGAAGGCGTCGTCGACGGACGTGTTCCAGCGCTCGGCCAGCACGCCCTTGACCTGTTCGACGAGGATGCGGCTGGTCAGCGCGGTCTGCAACTGGCTGTTCTCGACGTGCGACTGCTCCAGCGTGCGCTGTTGGAGCACGGCGATGGTGGCCACGTCGGCCAGTGCCTGGGCGAGTGCGATGTCGTCGTCGCCGAGGCGGTGTGCGGAGGACTGGAAGAGGTTGAGCGCGCCGACGACCCGGTTGCGCAGCCGTAGCGGAACGGCGTGCGTGCTGACGTATCCGGTCGCCCGGGCCCGCGCCGCGAAGCGCGGCCAGGCGCCGCTCGCCGACTCTCCGGTCAGGTCGATGTTGGTGCGGGGGGCGCCGGTGCGGCAGCACTCGACGCACGGGCCCTGGTCGTGCTGGAGCGCGAAGAGTTCCAGGAGGCGGGTGTGCTCGTCCGAGGCGGCGATGATCTGGAGCTCGCCGAACGCGTCCACGAGCAGGATCCCGGCCGCCGACACGTCGAGCAGTTCGACACAGCGCGCGGCGAGCCGGTGCAGCAGGTCGATGACGTCGAAGTCCTCGACCAGGGAGTCCGCGACCTCCACGAAGATCTCGGCGAGACGTCGCTCGCGGGCCATGGCGATCACCACCCCTTTCCGCGCCTTTTCCTGTCCGTCCACGGTCGGCTCCAGGTCATGTCCACGGTCATATCCACGGTCGTGTCCACGCTCCTGTCTATGGTCGCCTCAGTCGGCCTGGTGCGGCACCCACTCACTGTCGTCCAGCGAGTAGCCGTAGCGCGGACGTCCGCTCGCCCCGCTGGTACGGAACGGCTTCCCCTGGTCGTCGATGCGCAGCACGCCGTGCCGGGTGCCGCTGGTCCACGCCAGCTCCAGGTACCAGCGCACGTCGTGGGACGCGGCGGCGGCCGTGATGTACAGGACCTCGGGATCGCTCTCGCTCACCTTGTACGGCAGGCCCGTCTGCCCCGACTTCGGCGTGGCCACCGGACGGCTCGCGTCCAGTCCGACGTCGAAGGAGTGCGTGGGGACACCGCCACCGCAGCCGACCCCCACGTACCCCATGGCGTACGCGTTCCAGGCGACCGGCGCACCGCTGTCGACCACCCGTACGTTCAGGGTCTGGAGCACCACGGTGTCCTTGCCGGTGCCCTGCACGGTGAGTTCGAGGAACTGACTGCCGGCCGAGACCGCCCCCAGCGCGCTCACCCAGCTCGGGGCGTCCTGCTCGGTGGGCGGCGGCGGCACCTCGGCCGCGTCCTTGTCGACCAGGTAGGTCTGACTGCACGGACTCTCCCAGGCATACGGCCGGGAGGTCACGGTGAGGGGGACGGCCGCCGCCGCGTCCGTGCTCCCGCCGGCCTGCGCACCCGCGGACGCTCCGTCCTTCGCCGCGGCGGGCCCGGGAGGACTCGGGCTGCCGGAGGGGGAGGTGGAGGTGGACGGGGAGGGGGAGGCTGTCGAGCTCGCCTTCGCCTTCGCCGAGGCGGACGGGGAGCGGGTGTTCTGCCCGGTGGAGGTCACGGAGCCGGCGTCCTGCTTGCGATCACCGCTGCCGTCGCCGGACAGCAGACGGGGGACGAGTGCGGTGGCGGCGAGGACTACGGCTACTGCGGCGGCGGTGAGGAGGGTGGTGCGGCGGCGGTTGCGGGGGGTGGGGTTGGGGGTGGGGGGTTGGGTTGTGTCGGGTGGGGTTGCTTCGGGGGTGGTGGGGGTGGTGGCCGGTTTCCGGCTGGGTGTGGGTGTGGGTGTGGAGGCGGGTGCGGGTTCTGGTGCGGGGGTGGGTGTGGTGAGGGGGGTGACGGCGGGCGTATGGGCGGGGGTGTTGGTGGGGGGCTGGGGCGTTCCGCTTGTCGGTGTCGGTGTCGGTGCGGATGCGGATGCGGGTGCTGGTGCTGGTGTTGCCGGTGTTGTCTGGGGTGCCGATGGTGCCGGGGATACCGAGGGTGCCGGTGGTGCTGTGGGTGTCGCGGTGGCGGCCTTCCGCTCACGCTGACGTGCGCCGTCGGCCAGGATCCACCGGCGGTGGGCCTCGACGAGCTCGTCCGGGGTCGCCTTGCAGAGCCGGGCGAACCGCTCCACGGGGGCGTACTCCGTGGGTACGGCATCGCCGTTGCAGTACCGGTGCAGCGTCGACGTGCTCATGTGCAGCCGCTTCGCGAGTACGCCGTAGCTCAGCCCCGACCGGTCCTTCAGCTCCCGTATCAGCGCCGCGAACTCGGCCGTCTCCTCAGGCGTCGCCACCCTGCCCCCATCCCAGTTCCGCGTTCCAGGGAGTCGGTGTTCCCCCAGGTTAGAGCCGGTGCGAACGTTCCAGGTTCCCGTAGATCCCGGCTGTCGTAGCGGGTGGGACGGAAAGCGGCACAGGCTGCGGTCATCAAAGCACGCAGGGCTGTTCCAAAGTCCTGCCGGGTGGGTGAATGTGCTGGTCACGGCGTGGTGACGATGTCGGCGCGGGCCGCTACGAACAGATCGAGGCT
>NZ_JBIWMV010000043.1:0-32400 GCF_044766845.1 Streptomyces sp. NPDC101776
GCCGAAAGCGTGCCCCAACCCCGAAAAGACCGCACCTCACAAACACAGAGTCCCCGTCAGCACACCGACGAGGACTCATGAACGATCGAGGCTAGCCACGGTCACCCAGCCGACCGGTAGCGCCTATTCCGATGTCCAGGGCTTCGCAAGCCTCGGCCAGTACCTGTACATGATCGACGGAAACGCAGACACGTACGCCGACAGCACGACGACGACGCCCACCGACCCTGACGGAAACACCTACATCACCAGAATCGACTGGAATACTGGGTCCGTCAGCGACCGCCAGCTGACGAAGGCCGCGCAAAGCCTGTACTTCCGCGAACCCGAAGGCCTCGCCATTCAGATCCCGGACACCGGCAACACGGCCGCCTGCCGACTGGTCATGGGGTTCGCCTCGGAGAGTTCAGCGACCGCCACGGATAAGATGGCGGGCTTCTACTACAAGAGCAGTCTCATCTGACCACGATCTGCACTGCTTGAGGTGTGCCCCACATGAGCAAGACGGTCGGCGGTATCGCCACCCACGCCCCACTGATCCACCCGAGTCCGTCGCGGTCGGCGAGCCCTGCGCCGCTGCACCGCGCGATCACCCTGCTCGCCGTCATCAGTCTGTTCATCGGCACACGCGGTGAATGGTCGACGGCGATCGCTTCCCGGCCCAAGGTCGGCGGAGTGATCATGCTCGGGTATGCGGGCATCCTCATCCTGGGCGTCCTGGCCCTCGCGGTGCGGGGCCGTCGCGCCCTCGTACTGGTCGACGCGGGGGTACTGCTCCTGGGCATGGTGCTGGCCCTGTGTTCGTACGCCCTCGGTGGCGGGATGAACGACGAGACGGTGCTGATGACCCAGGCCACGCACGAGTTGGTGCACGGCCACGCGGTGTACGGGCACGAGTGGCCGTGGGTGTTCCAGCAGCACCACGTCGGGGTGACGAAGACGATGTCGGGCGGCGCGGACTACTCCTTCGCGTATCCGCCCCTGGCCGTGCTGCTCAACGCCCCGGTGTACGCGGTGATCGGCGCCAAGGCGGCCACGCTCGTCCCGACCCTCATGCTGCTCGCCGGTGCCGCGGTGCTGTGGTGGCTGCTGCCGACACCGTGGCGGTCGGCCGCGACGGCGGTCTGCCTGGGCTTTCCCATGCTCAAGGGCTACGCGGCCATGGGCTACCCGGCGATCCCGGCCCTCGTGCTGCTCATCCCGGTGGTGATCCACTGGCCCTCGATCGGCGCCGGGGGACGGCTCCGCCGCTCGGACATCGTGCGCGCGGGGCTCCTCGGGGCCGCCTGTGCGACCCACCAACTGCCCTGGTTCCTCACGCCGTTCCTGCTCGTCGGTGTCTACGCGGTACGGCGCGGCGAGCTCTCGGCGCGGGCGGCGCTCGGCCTGGTCGCGCGGTTCACCGCGATCGCCGCGGTCGTGGCCCTGGCCGCCAACGCCTACTTCATCGCGCAGAGCCCCCGGGCCTGGATAACCGGCCTGGCCCTGCCGTTCACCCAGCACGGGGTCCTGCACGGCCAGGGCATCATGGGCCTGTCGTACTACTTCTCCGAGGGCAGCAGCCGACTGGACTTCTACTCCTACGCCAGCATGCTGCTCGCCGCCGGGCTGCTCACCCTGTTCGTGCTCTTCGTACGGCGGCTGGGCCCGGCCGCCACCGTCCTGCCGTGGTGCGCGTTCTATCTGGCCACGCGGTCGCAGGATGGCTACTACCTGCTGATGACCCCGTTGTGGGTCGCTGCCGCCGCGACCGTCACCAGCTCCGACTTCGCCTCCGCCTGGCAGCCCCGGCTGCCGTTCGGCCGGCGGCGGCCCGTCAGCGCGATGGTGGCGGCGGCGGTGCTGGCGCCGGCCGCCGTGTGCGTGGCCGTCGCCGCCGCGAGCGGGCCACCGATCCGGCTGACGGTCAGTGGCGTACGGGGCGACAGCGGCGGGATCCACGGGCTCACCGTGCGGGCGACCAACTCCGGTGACACCGCGCTGACTCCGCACTTCGCCTCCAGCACCGGCGAGAGCACGTCCTCGTACTGGACGGTGCGCAGCGGCCCGGCCGTACTGGGCCCGCACCAGTCGGCGCGCTACGAACTCGTGCCCGCCGGTGGCAGCTACTCCCTCCCGGACCGGAAGCGTCTGCGGGTCCGGCTGCGGGTGTTCACGGACCGGCCGCAGACGCTGAGCAGCGTCGACATCCGCGTGCCGAAAGGGTAGGCGGCGGGCATCGCCATTTCCTCGTTGCAGCACAAGGGATAGCGCCTCTTAAGTTTTCGCCGTACATGACGACGCTGGGCTTCGAGCTCGGCCGTCGGTCTGGCCACGGCATGAGCGCCGACCTGGAGCGCTGCGGTGTCCTGGCTCAGCATGTGGCCCAGCTGGCCCGGATGCGTTTTCCCGAGCGTGTGGTGCCGCGCGATCTGGGCCGCACGCTCCTGGAGATGGGCCGACTCGCGCAGCGCCTGGCGGCGGCCCATCTTGCTCACACCGAAATCAGGCTGACCCCGGACGGTCCGGTGATCATCGAGGTCAACGGGCGGCTTGCCGACGACTTCGTACCGCACCTGGCGAAACCCGTGACGGGACTGGACGGCGCGATCATCGCGACCCGGGTGGCCTGCGGGGAACCGCCCCTCGTCGAACGGGCTGTCCGGCGCAGCGCCGCCCACCAGATCGTCTACGCCGACCAGAACGGAACGTTCAACGCGGCCGCCCTTCCCAGCCAGGACCACCACCCCGACCTCATGGCCATTAGGACACTCCTCCCCACTGGAAGGGCCGTCGCGCTTCCCCCGCGTGGCTACATGGCCCGCCTGGGCTACGCGATCGTCACGGCGCCGTCGGCCGACGAGTCCGTCGGCATCACACCGTCGAGGTGAATTGGGTGCGGTCAAGGTGAACTGGGCGAGTCCGGCGGCGAGTTGACACCCGGCTCGTCCGCACACCGGTGCACGGGCGCAGCGCAGGTTCGCGAAGCGACGGCGCCGATATCCACATCTGCGGACCTGTCAGTCGAGGACCGGGCGGCCTAGCGGCGCGAGGCGGGCCGGTCCGGCCGGGGCAGAAAGCCGTAGTGGATCATCCGCTTGCGCTCACCGATGACGCCAAGGCTGACGAGCGCGCCCATGACCAGCGAGTACAGGACGATCGGGAGATCGATCCGCCCGATGGCCCACGCGGCTACCCCGCCGAAGAACACGGCACCGACGAGGCCGAAGCGCAGCGGATGCTGAACGGCCCGCTTGCGGCCTTCGGACGGGGGCAGATGCCCGCCGAAGGCTCGATCGGCTGCAAAGAATATTCGTTTGATCCGGCTCATTGTTCTCTCCTCGCACTACATGGTCTGGCCCGGGCCCTGAGGCCCGGGCCAGACCATGAGTCCCGGCCGCGCTAGCGACCCAGCATCATACGGAAGGCGGCCCCGCTGAGCGCCGACCGGGCAGTCAGACTGGTCGCCGTACCCGCGGCGCCCGCGCTGACAAGGCTGGTAGCAGCCGGCCAGATGGTGGCTTCCGCATACCCGCCCAGGGTCTTCTTGCCGTCAGACATTCGGTAATTGATTGCACCTCCGATAGCGGCTGCGCCCGCCGCACAGGCACTGGCCGCGAGGACGCCCACACCTCCGGTCACGAAGGCGACACCAGCCGTGCAGCCGATGGTCAGGACGATGGAGACCACATCGCCGATATGTTCCTTCACGTGATCCCATGCGGTTGACCACCAAGGCTTGTCCTCGTCCTTCTCAAAGACGTCCTTGTAGTCGTGCTGCACGGCCTTCCTGCACTGGTCGGAACTCTGCGACGAGACGACGTAGCAACCCGCGAACGCGTTGATCGCCCCTTGCCACTCATCCTTCGCGTTCTGCAGCCATGCCGCCGCGTCACCCCGGCTCATATATTGCGACCCGGAGTAACCGAGGTTCTTCTTCAGCCAGTCGAAGGTCTTCTCGCTGAGTTTCTTGGACGTGTCCTGCTTCTTGCCGCTGGCGATCCACTCGTTGATCGACCCGTCGCCGATGTTGGTGCCCTTCTCCGGGTAGACCTTGCCCGAGCCCGGGTCGTAGCCCACCGACTCCTGCACGCTCTTCGGGCAGTCGTCGAGGTCGTACGCGCACGGGTCGTTGTGCGGTTCCAGGCCGGTCGGGTCGCTGTAGGCGATCGGGTTGTTCATCGCGTAGCTGTACAGGTTCATGTTCTGCGGTGTGTACGGCGTTCTCAGCGGGTCCGTGGAGATGAACCGGCCGAGTTTCGAGTCGTACATCCGGGCGCCCAGGACGGACAGCCCGGTGTCGGAGTCCTCGCTCTTGCCGAGGAAGCCGTGATCGGTGCCGCTCGGCAGGCTTCCGCTGCGCTGGGCGCCGAAGGGCAGATAGCGGCGGCGGGTGACGGCGTTGGTCACGGAGTCCACCGCCACCGACGTCGACGCCTGCGGGTCGGACATCACCCAGGTGACGGTCGCGCCGGTGCCCGAGGTGCGCATCGCGACCGTGCTGGAGCCGTCCGCGTAGTACCGCGTGCCGGTTACGGTGCTGCCGACCTTGCGGATCTCCTGCCCGCCCAGATAGAGGACCGTGGCCGAGCTGCCCTTGCGGAGCAGCAGGTTTCCGTCCGCGTCGTAGACGTACGACGTGGCCGAGGCGCCCGTGGTCTGGACGAGCTGTCCCAGCTCGTTCCAGATGAGTGTGGTGCTCGCCCCCTTCACCGTCTTCGACGTCATCTGGCCGGCGTTGTCGTAGCCGTAACTGTCGGTTCCGGTGGGCGTCTTGACGGAGGAGACGGCGTGCGGGCGTGCCGCGTTGGGGGTGTACGTCGACTGGTCGGCGGAGTAGCCGGGGTAGACGTAGTCGTTGACCTCGGCGCCGGTGGACTTGGTGTCGGTGACCTTCTGCAGGTTGCCGGCGCCGTCGTAGGTGTAGTCGAGCTGGTACGGGTCCGTGCCGGTGGCCAGGTCGGGTGCGAACGGGCCCGTGCAACCGGCGGTGCTCAGCGTGGTGTACGCCCGGGAGAGCCGGTTCAGCTCGTCGTAGCCGAAGCACTGGTGCTGGCCTGTGGTCCTGTCGTTCAGATCGGTGATCTGGCCGCCCAGGTCGTAGGTGTAGTCGTCGTTCTGGACGGTGCCCTTGGCCGTGGTGGTCGTGGTGATGTTCTTCAGCCAGCCGGTGCCGGTGGTGTCCTCGTAGGTGTAGGCGCGCTTGGCGCTGTTGGCGGCGCCGGTGGCTCCGTAGGTGCGGCCGGTGAGGCGGCCGAGGGAGTCGAAGTCGGTGCCGTCGACATAGGTGGTGCCGCTGATGCTGCTGGTCACCTTGTCCTCAAGACCGGACGCGTCGTACGACGTGGTCACCGTCTCCGCCGGCAGCCCGGCGGTGGCCGGGTAGGCGACGGTGGTGGGGTGGCCCGCGGCGTCGTAGCCGTAGGTCGCGGTGTAGGTGCCCTGCAGCCCGTTGCCGTCGGTGGGAACGGTGACCTTGCTGTCGGTCAACCGGCCGTTGGCGTCGTACTTCACGGCCTCGGTCGTGTAGGCGAAGCCGCCCGAGTACGACGTGGAGGTGGCCGCCCTGCCGATGCCGCCGGTCGCAGTGTCGTAGGTCCTGCGGGTCAGCACGGTGCTGCCCTTGGACGCGGTCGTCGGCCGGTTCAGGTTGTCGTAGGCGTAGGTCAGGACGGCGGTGTTGCCGTCGGTGGTCTGCTGGACCAGGCCGTTGGCGTCGTACTGCGTCAGCCGCGTGCCGGTGTCCAGCTCTACCGACTTGGTCTGCTCGCCGAGCCAGTTGTACTCGTACGTCGAGATGTTGCCCTTGGCGTCGGTGAGCTTGGTCAGATGGCCGGAGCGGTCGTACTCGTAGCTGGTGGTGTAGGTGGACCCGCCGAACTCCACGATCTTGGAGGTCTGGCCGAAGACGTCGTTGTAGACGTTCCTGCGCTCACCGACGGACGGCATCTCGGTGACGTAGTCGCCGTGGTAGTTGTTCAGCGTCTGCAGCTGAGCCTGGGGGTTGCCCAGCGCCATCAGCCGCGACTGGGTGGTACGGCCCGCGTAGTCGATGATCAGGTCGGTGTATGAGGGCAGGTTCGCCACCGTGGGCAGGACCATCCCGGAGCCCGCCGTGGAGGCGTTGTAGAACGGCGCGCTGGTACCGGTGACGTTGCCCGAGGTGTCGTACCGGGTGGAGACGACGGTACGGCCCGAGCCGGTCGGTGCCAGGGTCTGGGTCTCGCGGGTGCGGCCCAGTCCGTCGGTGTAGGTGTAGCCGGTCATGAACGTGGAGCCGGACAGCAGTTGCTGGGTCGTCACCTTCGGCGGGACGGTGGACACCAGGTCCGGGACGCCCTCGCTGTTGTCGGACGTGGTGATCGTGTAGCTGAACTTCGCCGTCGGTGTACCGTCCGGGTAGTTGGCGATCTGCGCCGGCTTGAAGACCTGGACGACGCGGCCCACCGCGTCGAGCACGGTCCGGGTGGTCTGCCCGTTCGCGTCCAGGACCTGCTGCGGGATACCCCACAGCCGGGACGACCAGGTGGTGGTGGACTGCGCGGTCGCGGGACCGGTGTCGTCCGGGTCGGGAGTGGTGACCTTGACGCCGTTGACCGGCCAGGACGTGTTCGGCTGGTAGACGGTCGTGGTGGTCTTGTTCTTGCCGTCGGTGCTCGACGTGGTCCGGCCCGCCGCGTCGTAGCCGTACTTCGTGATGCGGTAGTTCGTGCCGTCGGTGTACTTCAGGACGGCGGTGATGTTGGCGTCGCCGGGCTTGTTGTTGGCGGCCGGCTCACTGCCGGTCGCGAGCGCCGCGTTGTCGAAGAGCTTGACGGCGTGGCCGTTCTGCTTGCTCAGCCGGTCGGTGGCGGCGCAGTCCGCGTCGTAGTGGCGTACGTCGTCCTCCAGCACCATCCAGCGCTGAACCTGCGAACTCGGGAACAGGTCCGTGTTGTAGGCGTAGCCGTACGTCGTGCAGCGGTTGTCGTCGAAGGAGCTGAGGCCCCAGTCGTTGGTGCGCACGGGGCGGCCGTACGTCGTGCTGCGCGCGTCCGCGTCGTCGTACTCGTCCCTGACGACGTGCTCGCGCCAGCCCGCGGAGGTCAGGTCGTGCGTGGTGGTCTTGGTCTCGCGCACGAACCGGGCGTCGGGCAGGCCGTCGTACTGGGCGGTGTCGTGGACCCAGTACTCGTGCCACACCCGCTTGTGCGACTGGCCGGTGCCATCGCGGTCGCTGGACTCCAGGATCCGGCCCGCCAGCCACGGGGAGTCGGTCTTCGCCGCGCTGCCGCTGTCACCGTCGTCGACGGTTACGGAACGGGTGGCCGACGAGTCGGTCTTGGAGGTGCGGTCGCCGTCCATGCCGCGGTACAGCCAGTAGTAGGTGGAAGCGGCGTTGTCCTTGGTGCCGGTGTGGACCTCGACCTGCTGGTAGCCGCGCCAGTCGGTCCAGGACTCGTTCGCGTCCTTGACCAGCGGGTCGTTGGGGTACGCCCAGGCGGGCTTGCCCACGTAGTCGTACGTCGTCGTCATGATCGGGTCGCCGTCGTTGGCGGTGCCCGCTCCGGGGCCGGGGTCGACGCTGACCTTGGCGACCACGTACTTCTTGAACCAGCCGGTCTTCTCGGTGGTCGAACCCTCGGGCACCCAACGCTGCTTGAAGCAGGCCTGGGTGTTGTTGGACTCCGACGGCGGACTGTTGATGTCGCAGGTGTCCTGCGCGTCGTAGTTCCGGTAGGTGACGTTGGTGAACGCGCCCAGGTCTCCGTGGATCTGGGTGACGCGGCGGAAGTTCAGTACGCCGCCGCCGAGTTGGTTGTCCCGCCACTCGCCGTTGATGTTGATGGTGGGCAGGGTGATGTCCGTACCGTTGCCGTATCCGCGGCGCTGGACGTAGTCCAGCCAGAGGTTGGCGTCGATCACGCCGTCCGGGTTCGGCAGGCCGTACTTCATCTGGTACTGCATCGCCGGGTCCCAGGCGGAGCTGTCGTTGTCCCGGACCCAGGTCTTGACGTCCCACAGCATCTTCGTGGCGAAGAACGTCGGCGAGT
Organism: Streptomyces sp. NPDC101776; assembly: GCF_044766845.1. Classification (NCBI taxonomy): domain Bacteria; kingdom Bacillati; phylum Actinomycetota; class Actinomycetes; order Kitasatosporales; family Streptomycetaceae; genus Streptomyces; species Streptomyces sp. NPDC101776. Next base: position 8,013 of record NZ_JBIWMV010000043.1, read on the forward strand.
ACGTCTCACCGGTGATGCTCTTGCAGCCGTCGGTGCCGTCGCACATCAGGTCCGTGGGCACGTCGGGATACGAACTCGGGTTGCTGGAAATGCCGGGGCACGGGTCCGGTTCCTTGGCCAGGGGGTCCGTGTCGCTCATCCGCTCCACGCAGCGGCCCACGTACCGCAGTTCGACCTGGGCGGGCAGTTGCGCGCCGGCGATCTGCGAGGCCCAGCCGTACTCGATACGCACTGGGTAGGCGGCGGAGTCGTAGGTGCGGGCCTGGTCGGTGAGCAGGACGGAGCGGTACTTGTTCTGTTCCTTCTCGTAGAAGTAGGCCGTCTCGACCTCGTTGGGGTCCACGACCCGGTCCAGGCCCCAGCGGTAGGCCTGCGTGGAGACGCCGACGCCGCCGTTGTAGCCGGGCTCGCCCGGGTTGTTGCCGAAGACCGGGACGGTCAGCACGGAGTTCGTCGCGGTACCCGTCTGGCGCTCCGAGCGGCCCCAGCCGAAGTAGTAGCGCATGCCCTCCTGGCTGGAGACCACCCAGTACTCGTCGTCCGAGCCGTAGCCGCCGGACAGGTGCTGCACCCGCCAGCCCGGGTCGTCCAGGACGTGGTACCAGCCGGTGCCGTCGTTGTCCTGCACCAGCTGCGAGGTAACGCCGTTGAGGTTGATGACGTAGACCGCGCCGTCGGGCTCCGTGGTGGAGTTCGGCGAGTCCCAGCACAGGTCGCCGACCCAGCCGGTGCCGGTGCCGTCGTCCTGGCAGCCGCGGTAGCGCCGCTCGATGAAGCCGATGCCCAGATCCCAGCCCAGGCCGGCCGTCCCGGCCTGGGTGTTCACCGCCGAGGTCATACCGTCCACGGACTGCGAGTTGTAGTTGAGCGACAGGCTGGGCGCGGTGCCGGCCGGGGGCTTCGGTACGTCGATCGGGAGGCTGTACGTGAACGCGCCCGACCCCTTGGAGACGTTCCACGAGCCGGTCGGGCTCAGCGTCGAGGCGCGGTAATCACCGGCGTCCGACGACGAGCCGGACGCCAGCGCGTATACCGTCCCGGAGTCGGTGGTGGCGGCGAGGGTCTGGGCGGACTGGAACTGCGACAGCGTCGAGCCGTTGGGCTGGATCACCGAGACGCGGGCGGCCGGGTCGCCGTCCGCCTGCACGGTCGCCGTGATCGTGTTCTTCGCCGTGTCGTTGGTGATCGGCACGGACTTCGGGGTGTCGTGCGAGCAACCCTTGGCCTTCGGGGTGGTCAGCGCGCACGCGGGCAGGGCGACGAGGCGCAGCCGGGAGGCGAAGTTGCCGCCATAGGCGTCCTTGAAACCGGAGTAGTCGATGGCGACGCGCACTGGGCCCGGAGTGCCGGTGCCGTCCCTCCGGGTGACCCGGACGCCCACGCCGGTGCCGCCGACCGGCGCCAGTTGGGCGCGGTCGAGGACCTTGACGTCGACGTCCTTCGGGGCGGCGGTCAGCGGTGACCGGGTCCCAGCTAGGGACGACACGAGGGCGGCCGCAGAGGCGGGTCCGACCTGGACGGTCGCCTTGCCTCCGGCGGCCGGGGCGACCGGGGCGGACTTGCCCGCCGTCAGGCCGGCCAGGGATATCCGCGCCTCGGCCGACTTCGGCCAGGTCGCGTGGGCGGGCTCGGTCCGCGTCGGCTCCGCGCCATCACGCGGCACGCTCCCGGAAGCCTCGGCAGGCACGTTCACCGGCTTCGGCACCAGCGTGACGACCGCTGCCGCGGCCTCGGCCGCCGGTGCCCCCAACAGCGACACGACCACCGCCGCGGCCAGCGCCCACGACGTGTTCGTTCTGTGTCTGCGCCTCAATCGCACGGTCCATCCCCCCAAACAGGCCAAAATCATCCACATTCCAGCGATAAAGCAAAGTGAACGGGCCATGACGTTGAGTGGTCTTTGAGTCAACCATCGGTCATGACCCGATCAAAGGTGCACGCTAAACGGCCTCACCCATTGGCCAACAGCCCCACAAAACGGATGATCAATACCAATCACCTCTTCACAGTCTCCTTACAGAAGTGACTTGGATCACGTTTATCGAAAATTTGGGCATCGGTCGCGATTTGCGTTACCTAAAGTCCGTTCCTTATCGATTCAGGAGGACTACAGGCGCACTACGGGATTTACTCCCGATTCCGCCGGAATCGACCCGCCCTCGGGAACGGCGACAGACCGAGGCTGGCGTCACGAGATCTCCGGATGCTTCAATCCCCCCTCACAGCCACGGAGAACTCCAGGGGGATGACGACATGGGTGACGCTCTTTCGGGGATGAGTCGCAGACAGCTCGTGAAATGGGCAGGGGGAATGCTGGGAACGGCCACACTGGGTTCGGCCGCGACCGTCGCCCTGACCAGTGGCACCGCGTCCGCGGCGGTCGCCGCGTCCACGAAGTTCGACCTCACCGCACCATCGAGCGAATTGCTGCGGGAAATAAACCTCCAAGACGTGCGTGTCCTGCAGTCCTTCTCCTTCGACAACACCAACAAGCACATCTACACGGTCAACCTGATCCAGGGCGGCCGCCAACTCCCCGGCGAAACCCGCCAGTACACCGGAACCGAGCGCGCGGCCAACGGCGACCTGGCCGTCACCCGCCTCGATCTCACCGGCGCGGAAATCGGCCGCATGTACCTCAAGGGATTCGGACACGGCGTCGCGATCGCCGCCGAACCCTCAGGAAACAGCGCCTACTTGTGGACCGAGACCGACGCCGTCGCCGCCACCGATTCGGCCGGTGTCACCAATGGCTGGGGCAGCAAGATCGCCCGCTTCAAGTTCGTCAACGGCACGGTCCTCACGACCGATTCGTCGCAGGTCACCAAGTTCAGCCCAGTGTCCGGAGCCGACCGCACGACCATCGCCATCGACCCGGTGAACAGCCGCCTGGCCGTGCGGTACCGCGTCAGCGGCGTCTTCAAATTCAGCCTCTACGACCTCGCCACATTCAAGGCCGGCACATTCACGTCGCTCGCGACGGTGACACAGCCGACCGGCAGCGCGTATTCCGACTTCCAGGGCTTCACAGCCCTCGGGCAATACCTGTACATGATCGACGGAAACGCGTACACATACGCGGACAGCACGACCACGACGCCCACCAATCTTGACGGCAACACATACATCACGAGAATCGACTGGAACACCGGAACCGTGAGCGACCGCCAGCTCACCAAAGCCGCGGTAAGCCTCTACTACCGCGAACCCGAGGGCCTCGCCATTCAGATCCCGGACACCAGTAATACGGCGGCCTGCCGACTGGTCATGGGATTCGCCTCGGAAAACTCCGCCACCGACACGGACAAGATGGCGAGCTTCTACTACAAGAGTTCCCTGATCTGACCACGCGCTGGACGGCCGAGGCCCGGGCCACCGTCCCCGGCCGGGAGAAAGACCCGGGCCCTTCCGTGTTCTCACGGAAGGGCCCGTCCTGGACATGTCCGAATCGCTGCTGTCCGACCGGCCGCTCGAAGGCAGGGTCCGAGTCCAGCGGATGGATGACCCGCAGGATGCCGGTCCCGCTACTTCTTCAGCGACCGGCGGATCTTGCCCGCGGCGCGGCGCAAGATAGTTGTCGCGGTGGGGCGAGGGGCGGGCCTGCGCCGGCCGGGGTCCTTGGCCGCCAGATCGGCCGCAGCGGCGGCGAGACGTCTGACGACAACGCCCCCGCTCGCGGAGACGTCCAGAACCAGCGGGAGGGCCACCGGCTTGCCGACCCCGGCCGAGGGCGGAGTCAACTCCAGTCGCCACTGGCCGTCCGCCAACTCGTCGAGCGGCAGGTCGGCACCCAGGTCGGCGTCGCCGGTCACCCGGGCGGTCAGCGTGGCGGGGAGGTCGACCGCACGACCGCTCGCGGCGTCCGTCAGCTTCAGGGCTGCCGCACTCCCGTCCTGGACGTGGAACGGCAGGACGACGACGATCCGGCCGGGGTCCGACGTCACGGTGACGTCGGCGGAGGCGGGATGGGCGAACTCGTACGAGAGCCGATCGGTCTGCTGGTCGACGTCGAGCGAGAGGTTGCCCTGCGGGTCGGTCCAGTACGGCAGAACGAGGTGGGCCGGGGAGCCGACGACGGCGCCACCGCGCCCGCGCTCGGCCGCCTCGCCGCGGACGGAACCGAGGCGGGTCTCCTTGGCCCACCCGCACGAGTTGATGCGGATGAGGACGTCCCAGATACCGGCGTCCAGCTCGGCGCCGTTCGCCGCCGACAACGGGTTCACCCGCGCGACGGCACGCAGCACCTGCCTGAAATATCCCTCCTGTCCCGCCACGGCGACCTTCTCGCGGGTCAGATCGACAGGCTGGAAGAACTCCGCAGCCGTCGAACGCTCGCGCAGGACGAGGTCCACCTTCGACTTGGCCAGCGGAGCAGCGGTGTTCGCACCGAGCAGGGCGATGGCGTCCAGGCCGGCCTGCCGCAACGGCGGTACGAGCAGGTCCTTCGCACCGTCGGCACGGAAGGTGATGGGCTCGCCGGCCGACTTGTACTCGGCGGTGAAACCGATCGTCAGCCTGCCGTCCTCCCAGCCGAGTTCCTCAAGAACACCGGAGGGCTTGATCCCCGACTCCCACTGGGCGAACTCCTCGACATCGGCCAGCCGGTCGGCCGCGATCAGCCCCGCGACGATCTGCTGCGCCGGTTGCAGACCGGCCGCGACACCAGGTCCGAAGCGTTCGACGACCACCTTGTGGATCTCGTCGAACAGCTCCCGGCGGTAGTCCTCCGGCAGCTTCAGCAGGCGCTGCCCCCGCATGCGCTCGACCATCTCGTTGCGCAGCCAGCGCCGGAACAGCTTGTCGCGCAGCGGGCCGGGCTCGGTGAGCTTCTCGACGACGTCGAGGGCCTCACGCAGGTTCTTGAAGTAGCCGACCGGGTCGAAGCGCTGAAAGCCCGCGTTGGACGCGTCCTCACGCTTGATGTGGTAATAGCACAGGTAGTCGCTGAGCACCGCGACATTCTCGGCCCGTAGGTACGCCTCGGTGACGAAGACGTGGTCCTCAAGACGTCGACGCCCCTCCATGTAGCGGAGGTTGTGCCGGTCGAGGAACTCCTTGCGGAACATCTTGTGGGGGGTGAGGCTGTCGATCAGTGGGGCGTTGTCGACAGTGGCGTGCGGGCGGTTCTTGCGGAACAACTCCCGGGGAACGCCACGTCCCTTGCCGACCATCTTGCCCACGATGACGTCGGCCTTGTTCTCCACGCCGTAGTTGTACATGCGTTCAAGAGCTTCGTCGCCCAGCCAGTCGTCGTTGTCCACGAACTGGATGAACTCGCCCTGGGCGGCCGCGATGCCTGCGTTGCGGGGCTTGCCGGACCAGCCGGATGCCTCCTGGTGGATGACGTGCATGTTCGCGTGCTCGGCGGCGAGCCGGTCCAAGCGCTCGGGAGTGTCGTCGGTGGAACCGTCGTTCACGAAGATCGCTTCGTACTCGTCGTCCGGCAGGCTCTGACGCAGAAGAGAGGCAATGCAGTCCTCGATGTACTTACCCGGGTTGTAGACCGGGATCACCACGCTCACCTTGATGGGCATGTGTCTTCTTCCGCCTCAGCTACTGGGAGTCATTCGTCAGGACCCGGCGCATGTCGCCGCTCGGTAGACGTTCGATTAAGGCTAGCGGGTGGCGAACCCGCCGCAGTCACAGCAAGTGACGGACGAGGATACAAACGGATCACAAAGCTCATGGAACGGTTTCGCGAACTGTGGCGGACCAGCCGGAGTGTCGCTTGACAGAGCCCCGGTTAGGATGCCGCGCATGAAGGCTCTCGTTCTCTCCGGTGGCTCGGGCACACGCCTGCGCCCCATAACCCACACATCGGCCAAGCAGCTGGTGCCCGTCGCCAACAAACCCGTGCTCTTCTACGGTCTCGAGGCCATCGCCGACGCCGGGATCACGGATGTCGGGATCATCGTCGGCGACACCGCCGAAGAGATCCGGGAAGCCGTCGGCGACGGCTCGAAGCTCGGGATCGATGTCACGTACATCCCGCAGGACAAGCCGCTCGGCCTGGCGCACGCGGTGCTCATCGCGAGCGAGTTCCTCGGCGACGACGACTTCGTCATGTACCTCGGCGACAACTTCATCGTGGGCGGCATCACCGGCCTCGTCGACGAGTTCCGTATCGAGCACCCCGACGCGCAGATCCTGTTGACCAAGGTGCCCAACCCGACGTCGTTCGGTGTCGCCGAGCTCGACGAGAACGGCCGCGTCAAGGGGCTGGAGGAGAAACCGAAGGAGCCCAAGAGCGATCTCGCCCTGGTGGGCGTGTATCTCTTCACTCCGGCGATCCACGAGGCCGTCCGCTCCATCGAGCCCTCCTGGCGCGGCGAGCTGGAGATCACCCACGCCATCCAGTGGCTGATCGACCAGCGCAAGGACGTGCGCTCGACGACCATCTCCGGCTACTGGAAGGACACCGGGAACGTCGCCGACATGCTGGAGGTCAACCGCTCCGTCCTGGAGACGGTCGAGCCCCGCATCGAGGGCACCGTCGACGAGTCAAGCGAAATCATCGGCCGCGTGCGCATCGACGCCGGCGCCCAGGTCCGCGGATCGCGCATCGTCGGCCCGGCCGTCATCGGTCCCGGTTCGGTGATCAGCGACTCCTACATCGGCCCCTTCACCTCGGTCTCCGAGGGCTGCCGGATCGACGACAGCGAAGTCGAGTACTCCATCGTCCTGCGCGACTCCTCCATCACCGGCGTACGGCGCGTCGAGGTGTCCCTCATCGGCCGCAACGTCCAGGTCACCCCCGCGCCCCGCCACCCCGCGGCCCACCGTCTCGTCCTCGGCGACCACAGCAAGGTACAGATCTCTTCATGACCTCCCCTTCGGCTCCGGCCCCCTCCACCCGGATCCTGGTGACCGGCGGCGCCGGCTTCATCGGTTCGCACTACGTCCGCACGCTGCTCGGTCCCGAGGGCCCCGGTGACGTCGCGATCACCGTCCTGGACAAGCTGACGTACGCGGGGAACCCGGCCAACCTCGACGCGGTGCGCGAGCACCCCGGCTTCGCCTTCGTGCAGGGCGACATCTGCGACCCCGCGCTGGTCGACAAACTGCTGGCCGAGCACGACCAGGTGGTGCACTTCGCCGCCGAGTCGCATGTGGACCGCTCCATCGACGGCGGCGCGGAGTTCGTGCGCACCAACGTGGTCGGCACCCACACCCTCATCGACGCCGCCCACCGCGCGGGCATCAAGACCTTCGTGCACATCTCCACCGACGAGGTCTACGGCTCCATCGACGAGGGCTCCTGGCCCGAGACACACCCGTTGCAGCCCAACTCGCCGTACTCCTCGGCGAAGGCGTCCAGCGACCTGATCGCGCTGTCGTACCACCGCACCCACGGCCTGGACGTGCGCGTCACCCGCTGCTCGAACAACTACGGGCACCACCACTTCCCCGAGAAGGTCATCCCGCTCTTCGTGACCAACCTCCTCGACGGCAAGAAGGTCCCGCTCTACGGCGACGGCGGCAACGTCCGCGACTGGCTGCACATCGACGACCACGTCCAGGGCATCGAACTCGTGCGCACCAAGGGCCGGGCCGGCGAGGTCTACAACATCGGCGGCGGCACCGAGCTCAGCAACAAGGAGCTCACCGGCCTGCTGCTGGAAGCCTGCGGCACCGACTGGGAGACCAGCGTCGAGTACGTCACCGACCGCAAGGGCCACGACCGCCGCCACTCGGTGGACTGCACGAAGATCCGTGAGGAGCTCGGCTACGAGCCCCGCAAGACCTTCGAGGAAGGCCTCACGGAGACAGTGCAGTGGTACCGCGACAACCGCGCCTGGTGGGAACCGCTGAAGGAGCGGGCCGCTCTGTGACCGATAACCACGTCTGACTGCTCGCCGACCTCGATCCTGGCCCGGGCGACCTCGACCTCGCCGCCCCGGAGGCGGGGTTCGAGGGCGTCGCGGCACACCACCCATATGCGGTGGTGGCGGTCGTGAACGTTGGTGGTTGGCTCGTCGTTGACGTGTGCGACCAGTGTTAGGCGATCATGGTGCATGGCTCGCGCTTTGTCGACGCCGCCCGTCATCGCCTCCGGCATACTCGGTGGCCCCCCAACCCGCGCTCCCCACCACCGGGGCCTGCTGCTGCGTCCTTGGGAAGAAGCCGACGTACCAGCGTTCCTCTCTGCTTGCCAAGATGATGAAATCCGCCGCTGGCACACACGCCGGCCCGTCACCGAGCCGCAGGTCCGGAAATGGTTCGACGCATACCGCCAGGACTGGAAACACGAGAGGGGCGGTCACTGGGCAATCACCCGCGACAGCGTTGAGGTGCTCGGCCCGATCGCACTACGCGGTCTGGATTTCGACGACGGCACGGCGGGCGCCGCCTACTGGGTACTCCCCGCCGCCCGCGGCGCTGGCGTGGCCTCGCACGCTCTCTTGGCGCTCACCACCTGGGCCCTGGACGAGATCGGCTTCCACCGGCTGGAGCTGGACCACTCGAACCGCAACCCGGCCTCGTGCAGAGTCGCCACGAAATCCGGCTACCTCACGCAACCCTGCAACGGTATCCCCGGCCTCCTCACCCGCATCAAGAGCGGCACCCCGCAACCAACTCACCAGCACGCCCGCCGACACCACAGCCGGACAGCCCGCCCCGGCTGGATAGAGCCCGCTCTACTGGCTGGCCGACTACCTCGACCAGTGCGGCCGCCACCACCGCACCGAGACGATTCCCCCATCGACTTCTGGACCTCAGCCACCGCCCACGCCCACCCCGCCGACCTGACCGCACTCGCAGATGCCGCCTCGCGCCGTGGCGTGTACCGCGAGGCCGTCCAACTCCACAAACACGCCACCACCACGCCGCCCCTCCCTCATCAACCTCCTTCACCCCCTGCACCCCAACGACCACCACCTCGCCCAATGGACCGCCGCACACCTGCCCCTCGACGACCCGTCCCCCGTGGCCGGGCTGCTGGAGGCACTGTGGGAGGCGGAGGCAGCGGGGGTCAACGTCCCAGCCGAACGGCTTGCCGCCGTAGGGTACTTCGATCAATCCATCAGGATCGATGACCACAGGGAGCGCTTCACGTTCGGTCGGGAGCCTGACGGGGGCACCACGGTCCCTTGGGTGTGGGAGGACCTGAGGTGATCTGGAACGTGGACCGGAACCGTTTCGCCTGAGCAGAGTGTGTGGTCCTGGGCAGACGGTGCCGAGACCTGCACCGCCATGTCCAACCGGTACCCGCTCTAGCGTGGCCGCACCTCCGGGTTTGAGAAGGTACGAGGCATCTTCGCAGGTCAGGCCGCTCTTGTTCACCGGGTGACCAGTGGGTTCCCGGGCGGTGTGGGCAACACCCGTAAAGACCCCGAGGCGTTCGCCAGTCTGATCCACGACGTCGAGACGAAGATCTTCGGCGCGCTCCCGGACGAGACCTGGGTCTACCCGGGACACGGCAACGACACCACCCTGGGCGCCGAGCGCCCGCATCTGCCCGAGTGGCACGCGCGCGGGTGGTGAGCATCGGCCGGGAGTGAACGCGGGGCGTGAACCGGTGCGCACGCGCCCCGTGTGAATCCTTCGCACGCGCCGGTGTCCCACGCGCGCTCCCGACACACGTGGTTGCGCGGTCAACTGGAAGCAGCCCCGCTCAGGACGACGGCTCCTGCGCGGATGGGCCGCCGGTCCATCGATCCCCGCCCTCGACCGGCGGCCCCGGCGAGCGGGCCGGGATCCGCACCGCACAGGCGTTGTTCACAAGGGCGCAACACGTGTTCCCACTATGCGGACAATCTGTGCTGTGACCTGGACAATCAGGACGTCCGACTGTCACTCTCCCGCCATGCATCTTGCCCCTCGCGTACTGCGCCGCGCGATATCCGCCGCAACCGTAGCCCTGCTCGCCACCGCCGTCGGCTGTGCTCCGCAACCGGAGGACAAAGCCTCCGACCAGGCCTCCGGTTCGACCGCGACCACCTGCGCCAAGGGCAAGTTGGCCACCCAGACCTCCGGCAAGCTGACGATCGCGACGGACGAACCGGCGTACGAGCCCTGGTTCGAGGACGACAAGCCGGCCAACGGCAAGGGCTTCGAGTCGGCGGTCGCGTACGCCGTGGCGAAGCAGCTCGGCTACGACAAGAGCGCCGTCGTCTGGCAGAGCGTCCCCTTCAACAAGGCCTTCGCGCCCGGCGTGAAGACCTTCGACTTCGACATCAACCAGGTGTCGATCAGCGCCGAGCGCAAGAAGGCCGTCGACTTCTCGTCCGGCTACTACGACGTGCGTCAGGCCGTCATCGCGCTCAAGAGCAGCAAGGCCTCCAAGGCGACGAGCATCGCGGACCTGAAGGGCCTCAAGCTGGGCGCCCAGGTCGGCACCACGAGCCTGAACTACATCAGCGACGTGGTGAAGCCGACGCAGCAGGAGGCCGCGTTCTCCAAGAACGACCAGGCCGTCTCCGCGCTCAAGAACGGCCAGGTCGACGCGATCGTCGTCGACCTGCCGACCGCCTTCTACATCACCTCGGCCGAGGTCACCAACGCCAAGATCGTCGGCCAGTTCGAGAACCAGGGCGGCACGCCCGAGCAGTTCGGGCTCGTCCTCGACAAGGGCAGCGACCTCACCTCCTGCGTGACGTCGGCCGTGGACGCGCTCCGCAAGGACGGCACGCTCGCCGCGCTGGAGAAGCAGTGGCTGTCCGACGCCGTTGACGCCCCGGTCCTCAAGTGACCGTGGTGAAGGGCGAGTCGGGCCGGGAGGCCGCGGACGACAAGGGCGACATGCCCGGCGGGGGCGACGCGTACGTCCCCTCGCAGCGGCGCCTGGACCGCGAGAGTCACAAACACGCGCGTGCCCGTCGCGCGACCGCGATCGCCGCGGTGTCGACCCTGGTCACGGCCGTCGTCCTGTATCTGGTCGTGGTCAGCGCGCCGGGCTGGGAGCGCACCAAGGAGACGTTCTTCGACGGGCACTACGCGCGCGAGGCGTTCCCCAAGGTCCTCGAAGGACTGTGGCTGAACATCCGGCTGCTGCTGATCTGCGGTGTCCTGGTGCTCGTCCTGGGGATGCTGATCGCCATCGCGCGCACCCTGCGCGGCCCGGTGTTCTTCCCCCTGCGGGTGCTGGCGGCGGCGTACACGGACTTCTTCCGCGGGCTGCCGCTCATCATCAACCTGATGATCGTGGTCTTCGGAGTGCCCGCTCTGCGTCTCCAGGGCGTGACCGTCGACCCCGTGTGGCTGGGCGGTACGGCGCTGGTGCTGACGTACTCGGCGTACGTCGCCGAGGTGTTCCGCGCCGGCATCGAGTCCGTGCATCCCTCGCAGCGCGCGGCGGCCCGCTCCCTGGGCCTGACCAACCGGCAGGCGCTGCGGCACGTGGTGCTCCCCCAGGCCGTACGCCGGCAGGTGCCCCCCTTGTTGAACGATCTGGTGTCGCTCCAGAAGGACACCGGGCTCGTGTCGATCGGCGGCGCGATCGACGCCGTACGGGCGTCCGACATCATCGCGCAGCGCGCCCTGAACTACACGCCGTACATCGTCGCGGGGCTCGTCTTCGTGGCGCTGACCATCCCGATGACCCGCTTCACGGACTGGGTGACCGCGCGGATGGACCGGCAGCGCGCCCAGGGAGGCATGACATGAGCACCGACAACACTTCCCCCGTGCTGCGCATGGAGTCCGTCCGCAAGACCTTCGGTACGTCGGTCGTCCTGCGGGACGTCGACCTGGAGGTCCCGCAGCACACCGTGACGGCGCTGATCGGCGCCTCCGGCTCCGGCAAGTCGACGCTGCTGCGGTGCGCGAACCTCCTGGAGGACATCGACGACGGCGCGATCTGGCTGGACGGCGAGGAGATCACCGACCCGCGCGTCGACCAGGACGCGATACGGCGCCGTATCGGCGTGGTGTTCCAGGCGTACAACCTGTTCCCGCACATGACGGTCCTGGAGAACATCACCCTGGCCCCGCGCCGGGTGCACGGTGCGTCCCGCGCGGAGGCCGAGGCACACGCGCGTGAGCTGCTGGAGCGGCTCGGGCTCGGGGACAAGGCGGGCGCCTATCCGGACCGGCTGAGCGGTGGTCAGCAGCAGCGGGTGGCGATCGTGCGCGCCCTGGCCGTACGGCCCCGGCTGCTGCTCTTCGACGAGATCACCGCCGCGCTCGACCCCGAGCTGGTCGGTGAAGTGCTCGCCGTCGTCCGGGACTTGAAGGGCGAGGGCATGACCATGATGCTGGCCACGCACGAGATGGGCTTCGCCCGGGACGTCGCCGACCAGGTCTGTTTCCTGGACGGAGGCGTGGTCCTGGAGCGCGGCACCGCCCAGCAGATCTTCGGCGACCCGCAGCAGGAGCGCACACAACGCTTCCTGCGACGGATCGTGGAGGCGGGCCGGCTGTAGCAGCGGTCCGCCCGGTCTGTAAGGGGCGTACGCCTGGAGGCCGGTGCTTACGCCCTACGTGTCGGCCTTGCCCGCCCCCGCCAGCGCGGCGACGCGCTCCACCCCGAACACGTACCCCTGCACTCCGCACCCCGCGATGACACCGTCGGCACGCAGCGAGACGTACGAGTGGTGCCGGAACGACTCGCGCTGGTGGATGTTGGAGATGTGGACCTCCAACACCGGTAGCCCGTCACAGGTGTTGAGGGCATCCAGGATGGCGACGGAGGTGTGCGAGTACGCCCCCGGGTTGATCACGATGCCGCAGTGGTCGAGCCGCGCCTCGTGGATCCAGTCGACCAGTTCGCCCTCGTGGTTGGACTGCCGGAAGTCCACCGTGCCGCCGTGCCCGGCCGCCGCCTTGACGCACAGGGCCTCGACGTCGGCGAGCGTGTCGGAGCCGTAGATCTCCGGCTGGCGCTGGCCCAGGAGGTTCAGGTTGGGGCCGTTGAGGATCATGATCGGGGCGTTGGCCAGGGTGCGGGGCACGGTTCCTCCGGTCCGTTCGGACATGTCGTCGCAGGCGGGACCGCCGGTCGACGGCCGCTGCTCGGACCCGGTCTATCACGCCGCCCCCGCACCACCGCGCGCCCCCGTAACCGTCGTTCACTGTGGGTAGTTGACGCGGCATGCGTGATGCACCCACCGTAAGCACCCCGTCCATGCTCCGCCTCGCGACCGCCTCCCTGGTCGGCACCGCGATCGAGTTCTACGACTTCTTCGTCTACGGCACGGCGGCGGCCCTGGTTCTCGGCCCCCTGTTCTTCCCGACGTTCTCGCCGGTGGCGGGGACACTGGCCGCTTTCGGCACGTTCGGCGTGGGCTTCGTGGCACGGCCACTGGGCTCGATCCTGTTCGGGCACTTCGGGGACCGGCGCGGACGGCGGCCGGTCCTGGTCGCCTCCCTGCTGCTGACCGGTGCCTCGACGGTCGCGGTCGGCTGCGTACCGTCGTACGGCTCGATCGGGGTGGCCGCTCCCGTGCTCCTTCTGGGCCTGCGTTTTCTGCAGGGGCTGGGGCTCGGCGGGGAGTGGGGCGGGGCGGTGCTGCTGACCGCCGAGCACGCGCCGGCCGGACGGCGCGGACTGTGGTCGAGCTTTCCGCAGATCGGCCCCGCGGTGGGGTTCGTGCTGGCCAACGGCGTGATGCTGGCGCTGTCGGCGACCCTGACGGACGCGCAGTTCGCGCAGTGGGGTTGGCGGGTGCCCTTCTGGGTGGCCGGGGTGCTGGCCCTGGGCGGGCTGTGGCTGCGTTCGTCGCTCGCCGAGAGTCCCCGGTTCCTGGAGATCGACGACCACGCGCGCGTGCCGCTCACCGAAGTCGCGCGCGACCACTGGCGGTTGGTGCTGCTGACCGCCGGGGCGCTGTCCGTGGGGTACGCGATCTTCTACGCGGTGACGACCTGGTCCCTCGCCTACGGCACCGAGCGGCTCGGGGTCGGCCGTACCGAGATGCTGGCCTGCATCATGGCCGCCGTGGTGGTGAAGGGTTCGCTGACCCCGCTGGTGGCGATGCTGAGCGACCGCTACGGGCGCCGGCCGCTGTGTCTGCTGGGGTGCGCGGCCGCCGCGCTGTGGATGTTCCCGATGGTCGCGCTGCTCGCCACGGGTGCGCCGCTGCTGATGTTCCTCGGCTTCCTCGGGGCGCTGCTCGCGTTCGTGACGATGTTCGCCGTGCTCGGCGCGTATCTGCCGGAGTTGTACGAGCCGCGGGTGCGCTGCACGGGCGCCGCCGTGGGCTACAACCTCGGCGGGGTTCTCGGCGGCGCGCTCACCCCGATCGTGGCGACGGCGCTCGCCGAGCACAGCGGACGCGTCCCCTGGGGCGTGGGTGCCTATCTGACCGGGGTCGCGCTGTTCAGCCTGGGCTGCTTCGCGCTGCTGCCGGAGACCCGGCCGGTGGCGGTGGTGGTCCCGGAGCCGGTCGCCGGGTGAGGGCTTGCGCGGGAGGGGACGTAAAGGCTTGCGCAAGCCTTTACGTCCCATCCGGAACACCTCGCGCCACAGAACTCCGCGCGTGCTACGGATTGATCGCCAGCTCCAAGTAGGCCGCGAACAGCACCAGATGGACCCCACCCTGGAGCGGTGTCGCGCGTCCCGGTACCACTGTCAGCGAACTCACCACGATCGTCAGGGCGAGCAGCACCATGTGGGTGGAGCCGAGGCCGAGGACGAGTGGTCCGGAGAGCCAGATGGACGCCAGGGCGACGGCGGGGATGGTGAGCCCGATGCTGGCCATCGCGGAGCCGAGCGCGAGGTTGAGGCTGGTCTGTACCCGGTCGCGGCGGGCGGAGCGCAGGGCGGCGATGGTCTCGGGGAGCAGCACGAGCAGCGCGATGATCACGCCGACCACGGCGTGGTGCAGTCCCGCCGCCTCGACGCCGGACTCGATGGTCGGCGACACACCCTTGGCCAGTCCGACCACGCCGATCAGGGCGAGGCCCAGCAGGCCGAGGCTGATCAGGGCGGTGCGGGCGGACGGCGCGTCCGCGTGGTGGTCCTTGGTGATCGTCTCGCCCTGCCGGGAGACCGGCAGGAAGTAGTCGCGGTGCCGCACGGTCTGGGTGGCCACGAAGAGGCCGTACAGGGCGAGTGAGGAGAGTGCGGCGAAGGTGAGCTGGGCGCCGGAGAACTCCGGGCCGGGCTTGCTGGTGGTGAAGGTCGGCAGGACCAGGCTGAGCGTGGCCAGGGTCGCGACGGTGGCGAGGGCGGCGCCGGTGCCCTCGGGGTTGAAGACCGCCGTGCCGTGGCGCAGCGAGGCGACGATGAGGACCAGGCCGACGATGCCGTTGCAGGTGATCATGACGGCCGCGAAGACGGTGTCCCTGGCGAGGGTCGAGCTCTTGTCGCCGCCGTCGGCCATCAGGGTGACGATCAGGGCGACCTCGATGATCGTGACCGCGACGGCGAGGACCAGGGAGCCGAAGGGTTCGCCGACGCGATGGGCGATCACCTCGGCGTGGTGCACCGCGGCCAGCACGGCGCCGGCGAGAACCACCGTCACCAGGGCGACGACCACGCCGGGCAGGTCCTTCCGCCCCCAGGTGAAGACCAGGAGAACGGCCGCGAGCACCGGTACGAGGGTCGTCCACCGGGTGGTGAGCGACCTGAGCCGAGTGATCATGGAGCGATCCTCGCAGAGGCGCACAGGCCCCGCACTCCGGCGCTGCGGGACCTGTACCGCGCTACTTGAACTCGGTCATGTCCAGTACGTCGCAGTCGGTGAACGACGGCGGCCTGGTACACAACGCAGCCATCTGCTGGGCGAATTCGGTGGTCCCGGGGTCGTTGCTGTTGCGCATGGCGTCCTCGTACGAGTCGAACTCGATCACGACGAGGACATGCCCCGGCTTGTTCCGGTCCCGCAGGACGAGGCGGTGCGTCGGCCCGCCGGAACGGCCCGCGAAGCGCTTGTCCGCCTCCTCGGCCACCGCCCGCATCTCGTCGAAGCGGTCGGTCTCGAAGTCGACGATCTGCACGAATTTCATCGTTGCGTCCACGGATGCCTCCACCCGGCCGTGGCGCTCCCGGGCCGGGTGCGCTCGGTATCCAACGAAGCACCGGGAGCGGTGGTCGGCAATTCATCGTGCGGTGCTCCCGGTGCTTGTTGTTCCTACGTCGGGCGTGGTCAGGCGTCGATGCTGTCCTTCGGAGCGCCTTCGGTCCCCGTCCGCGCCGCCTCGGCCGCCGCCGTCTTCTTGTTGGCCATCAGGCTGGTGATCGTGGTGACGATCAGGACCCCGCAGATCACACCCAGGGAGACCGGGATGGAGATCTCCGGGACGTGCACCCCGGACTCGTGCAGCGCGTGCAGCACCAGCTTGACGCCGATGAAGCCGAGGATGACCGACAGGCCGTAGCTGAGGTGGACCAGCTTCCTCAGCAGGCCGCCGATGAGGAAGTAGAGCTGCCGCAGGCCCATCAGCGCGAAGGCGTTGGCCGTGAACACGATGTACGGGTCCTGGGTCAGGCCGAAGATCGCGGGGATGGAGTCCAGGGCGAACAGCACGTCCGTCGTACCGATGGCGAGCATGACGACCAGCATCGGGGTCATGACCCGCTTGCCGTTCTCCCGGATCCACAGCTTGGTGCCGTGGTAGCGGTCGGCCACACCGAAGCGGCGCTCGGCGGCCTTGAGCAGCTTGTTCTCCTCGAACTCCTCTTCCTCGTCGTCGGCCCTGGCCTCCTGGATGAGCTTCCAGGCGGTCCAGATGAGGAAGGCGCCGAAGATGTAGAAGACCCACGCGAAGTTGGCGAGGACGGCCGCGCCGGCCGCGATGAAGATGGCCCGCAGGACCAGGGCTATGAGGACGCCGACGAGCAGCACCCGCTGTTGGTACTGCGAGGGCACGGCGAACTTCGCCATGATCAGGACGAAGACGAAGAGGTTGTCGACGCTCAGCGACTTCTCGGTGATGAAGCCGGCAAAGAACTCCCCGCCCGCCTGGCCGCCCCCGAAGAGGAGCAGGCCGAGTCCGAAGAGTCCGGCGAGGGCGATCCAGACGACCGTCCAGATTCCGGCTTCCTTGATCGACACGTCATGCGGCTTGCGGCCGATGAAGAAGTCGACGGCGATGAGGGCGGCCAGCCCCACGATGGTCAGGACCCACAGGGTCACGGAAACATCCACTACTGTCCTCCGGCGGTATTAACGGCAAATGGTCAGCGTCGTCGCTACCGGAGGTCTCTTCCACCTTGGACGGGCGTCCAGGGCCGACGCCCCGGGATCTGGCCTGATCCGTATTGACGGGTACGCCGCAGCAGATAGGGAGTACTCCCCTCCGTACGGAAAAGCCTACCCCAACCACCAAGGAAAGGTAAAGCAATTACCAAAGAAAGGATAAAAGTGCAGGTGAGGAGGCCTTACCTGTGCTTGGTGCGGGCCGTCGCGACCTCTGTCAGCACCTGCCGCAGGACCTGACTGCCGGGCGGCACGCGCGAGGGCTCGTAGGTCCAGGCGTGTCCGACCCAGGGGTCGGCGAGGTGGTCGTCGGGCAGCGGGGTGAGTCGCATCAGCGAACGCCAGAGGGGGTCGAGCAACGGGCCGTAGCCCGCGGCGTCCTCACGGTCCGCGACCATCATCAGATGGACGCCGACGGACGGGCCCTCGTCCGCGAGATAGCGGAGCTGGGTCACGGCCCGGTCGTCGAAGCCGTGCGGGAAGTCGTTGACGATCAGCAGTTGCTCGGCCGTGTCGAGACCGGGCGGCAGCGAGTCGGCGGCGCCCCCGCGCACGGCCATCTGTACCAGGTCCACCCGCTGGGTGAGCCGGGTCAGGACGTCCGCCACCCCGGCGGCGCCCACGGCGGGCGGCGCCGCGAGGACGCCGGTGTGCACCAGCGGGACCAGCGCCTGCGCCGCCGAGCCGGCCGGGTCGATGACGTGCACGGCGAACTCGCCCGTCGGATAGACGGCGAGCAGCCGGGCCGCGTGTGCCACGGCCGTGTCCAGCGCGAGGCGCCGCAGTTCGTGCGAGTCGACGAACGAGCCGTCGAGGGACTCCCCGCCACCGCTGTCGATCCACAGGCCGCGCTCCAGCGGCAGCCGCACCAGCATCGGGATGCGCAGATCCGGGCTCTCCGGGAGGTGGAGATCGCCGAGGCGCAGGGCCATGGGGATCTCCATCGGGACGCGGTAGCCGTGCCAGACCGGGTTGTCCCAGCCGGCGAAGGCGAGCGGAAGCGCGGGTTCGACCACCTCGGACTCGGCGGCGAGCTGGGCGAGATCCCTGTCGAGGGCCGCCCGCGCCTGGTCGACGAGGTGGGCGTGCTTGGCCTGGGCCGTCTCGCGGGCCGTGTCGCCCTGACCGCCGATCCGGCTGCGCGGATCGGACAGGGCCTGGTCGAGTTCCTTCTCCATGCGCGCGTCGGCGAAGTCGACCGCGCTGCGGTACGCGGCCATGGTGCGGGCCAGGTCCTCGAACATACCCCACACCTGGTTGTAGAGCCGCTCCTCCATCGACCACCCGGTCGCGTCCCCGGCGACGGGCCGCGCGGGCTGCCCGGGCGCAGCAGGCGGCGCGGTCGGCGCGGGTGCCGGGGGCGCCCCGCTCTGCCGACGCGGGTGGCTGTAGTCGATCGACCCGCCGCCGGCAGCCTGGGCGGAGGGATTCGCGGTCGCCGCACCACTGTCGTATCCGGACTGCGGCGCTACGGCACCGGGTGTGCCCTGCGCCCCGTACGGAGACCCCGGTTGCGGTGCTACGGCTCCGGAGGCACCCGGCGGTGTCGTAGTTCCGCTCGTGTCGGGGCCAGGGACCGGTGTGGCCGTCTGGCGGGTGCGGTCGCCGTCCGTGGTGCGCGGCGGGGGTGCTGCCACGGAGCGGGCGAGGCCCTGGGCCACCGCTTCGTTGATGCTGCCGGCGAGGTGGAGTGCCTCGGGCAGACCCTGGTCGGTGAGGAGTTCGGCGAGGCCGCCCGCGTAGCCCTGGCCGACGGCGCGCACTTTCCAGGCGCCCTGTCGGCGGTACAACTCCAGGGCCACGACGGCCGATTCGGCGTCCAGGCCGGTGATCGTGTAGCTGGCGACCTCCGTGCCGTCGAGGCCGGTGACCGCGACGAAGGGCGCGGCGACAGCGCCGAAGCGGGCGGGGCCGTCGGCGCCGAGGGGCAGGGCGAGCAGCACGCTGACGCGGTGCACGGTCTCCGGCATGGCGCCCAGGTCCACCGCGAGGCGGTGGTCGGCGGCCGCCTGCTTGGAGACCTCCAGGCCGGGCAGGGTGGGTGTGCCCGGGTGGGCCACCCACTCGACGCCGTGGATCCTGCCGTGCTCGTCACCGAGCGCGGCGGCGGCCACGACCGGTTTGCCCGCCGCGACCCGGATCTCCAGGTGCACCTGGGAGAGCGGGTGATTCTGCCCTCGCACCAGCTCGGCTGCCATCGCTCGTCCCCCTGCTCAGCCGTGTCGTTTCGTGTGCGCCGGGCCGTCCTAGAGGTGCGGCAGGATCGCCGGCATCAGGTCCTGGAAGGTGCGGCCGTTGGTCGGCGTACCGAGGGCCGTCAGTGTCCAGCCCGAGCCGGTGCGGTGCACCTTCGCCATGATCTGCGCCGTGTACTGGCCGCCGCCCGCCAGCGTGTAGCGGGCCAGCTCCTGGCCGTTGGTCTCGTCGACCAGGCGGCAGAACGCGTTCTGCACCTCCTGGAAGGTCTGGCCCGTGAAGGAGTTCACGGTGAAGACGATCTGGTCGATGTGGACCGGCACGCGCGCGAGGTCGACGAGGATCGCCTCGTCGTCGCCGCCCTGGCCGACACCGCCGACGAGATTGTCACCGGTGTGGCGCACGGAGCCGTCGTCGCTCACCAGGTGGCGGAAGAACACCACGTCGACCGGCTGCTTGTCGGCGAACAGCACGGCGGACGCGTCGAGGTCGATCTCCCGGGTGCGCGAGCCGAACAGGCCGCGCCGGGGAGCCGCCTGCCAGCCGAGACCCATACGGACCGCGGTCAGGCCTGACCCGTCATTCTTCTGCAGACTGATGGCCTGACCCTTGGTCATGTTGACGGTCACGGCTGTTCCCCTCTCGAACTGTCCCCTGTTTCCGCGGAATCCGCGGATGTCCAGAACCCTACGCAGCGGCACTGACAGTGCCGAACCCCGCATCGGACTTTGTGTCGGTCTTGCAACACAGAGCGCATACCCCGAGGTCCGGCGCTCCACCCGCGCGGTCAGGCCAGGCGATCAGGCCAGGCCCCCCTCCTTCATCTGCCGCAGTTCCTTCTTCATCTCGTGCACCTCGTCGCGCAGCCGGGCCGCGACCTCGAACTGCAGGTCGGCGGCGGCGGCGCGCATGCGCTCCGTCATCTGCTCGATCTGCTCGGCGAGTTCGGCCGCCGGGCGGTCGGTCGGCACCCCGGCCTGGGCCTTGCCCTTCGCGGACCTGGCGGCCTTCGCGGCCTTGCCGCCGAGCGCGGGCACGGGGGCCTTGGCGCCCTTGCCGTCCTTGTTCTTGCGGTAGCCCGAGCCGAGCAACTGCTCCGTGTCGACGTCCTCGCGGGCGATCTGCGCGACGATGTCGTTGATCTTCTTGCGGAGCGGCTGGGGGTCGATGCCCCGCTCCGTGTTGTACGCGACCTGCTTCTCCCGGCGGCGGTTGGTCTCCTCGATGGCCTTCTCCATCGCCGGGGTGATCCGGTCGGCGTACATGTGGACCTGACCGGAGACGTTGCGCGCCGCGCGGCCGATGGTCTGGATCAGGGAGGTGCCGGAGCGCAGGAAGCCCTCCTTGTCGGCGTCCAGGATGGCGACCAGGGACACCTCGGGCAGGTCGAGGCCCTCACGGAGGAGGTTGATGCCCACCAGGACGTCGAACTCGCCGGAGCGCAGTTCGCGCAGCAGCTCGATACGGCGCAGGGTGTCGACGTCGCTGTGCAAGTAGCGGACCTGGATGCCGAGTTCGAGGAAGTAGTCGGTGAGGTCCTCGGCCATCTTCTTGGTGAGGGTGGTGACCAGGACCCGCTCGTCCTTCTCGGTGCGCTTGCGGATCTCGTGCACCAGGTCGTCGATCTGACCCTCGGTGGGCTTGACGACGACCTCGGGGTCGATGAGGCCGGTGGGGCGGATGATCTGCTCGACGGCGCCGTCCGCGCGCGAGAGTTCGTACTTGCCGGGGGTCGCCGACAGGTAGACCGTCTGTCCGATGCGCTTCTGGAACTCCTCCCACTTCAGGGGGCGGTTGTCCAGGGCGGAGGGCAGCCGGAAGCCGTGGTCGACGAGGGTGCGCTTGCGGGAGGCGTCGCCCTCGTACATGGCGCCGATCTGCGGGACCGTGTTGTGCGACTCGTCGATGACGAGCAGGAAGTCCTCGGGGAAGTAGTCGATCAGGGTGTTCGGCGCGGAACCCGGCTCACGGCCGTCGAAGTGCATCGAGTAGTTCTCGACGCCGGAGCAGGAGCCGATCTGGCGGAGCATCTCCAGGTCGTACGTGGTCCGCATCCGCAGGCGCTGGGCCTCCAGGAGCTTGCCCTGCTTGTCCATCTCGGCCAGCCGCTCGCCGAGTTCCTTCTCGATGTCGTTGACGGCCCGCTCCATGCGCTCGGGGCCCGCGATGTAGTGGGAGGCGGGGAAGACGTAGAGGTGCTCGTCCTCGCTGATGATCTCGCCGGTGAGCGGGTGGAGGGTGGAGAGGGCCTCGATCTCGTCACCGAACATCTCGATGCGGACGGCCAGTTCCTCGTAGACCGGGAAGATCTCGATGGTGTCGCCGCGGACCCGGAAGGTGCCCCGGGAGAAGGCCACGTCGTTGCGCGTGTACTGGATGTCCACGAAGCGGCGCAGCAGCTGGTCGCGGTCGATCTCGTCGCCGACCTTGAGGGGGACCATGCGGTCCACGTACTCCTGCGGAGTACCGAGGCCGTAGATGCAGGAGACCGAGGCGACGACGATGACGTCGCGGCGGGTGAGCAGCGAGTTGGTCGCGGAGTGGCGCAGGCGCTCGACCTCCTCGTTGACCGAGGAGTCCTTCTCGATGTAGGTGTCCGACTGCGGGACGTAGGCCTCGGGCTGGTAGTAGTCGTAGTACGAGACGAAGTACTCGACCGCGTTGTTCGGCAGGAGCTCGCGGAACTCGTTGGCCAGCTGGGCGGCCAGGGTCTTGTTCGGTGCCATCACGAGGGTGGGGCGCTGGAGCTTCTCGATCATCCACGCGGTGGTGGCGGACTTGCCGGTGCCGGTCGCGCCCAGCAGGACGACGTCCTTCTCACCTGCCTCGACGCGTCGGGCCAGCTCGGCGATGGCCGCCGGCTGGTCGCCGCTGGGCTGGTAGGAACTGACGACCTCGAAAGGCGCCACCGTGCGTTCGATGTGGGAAACGGGCCGCATGGAACCAACCGTACGACCCGCCACTGACAACGGGGTCGGATCAGCGGTTCTGCGGGGTGCGGGAGGGGCGGTGTCCGAGGTCCCGGTCGACGCGGACGGGGGTACGCCGGGGGTGCGGGACGAGGGCGCCGGCCGGGACGCCGGGCTTGTGCTCGACGGGGGTCCGGGCGGGCTTCCCCATGACCATCATCGGGTCGAACATCACGACGACGCCGGCCAGGAGGAGGAAGGCGAGGGGGCCGACCATCATGGGCGCGAGCAGTGCCGCGGGCGACACTCCGTCGGTGGTCGGGGCCGTGCCGTGGACGTGGACGGTGAGGGCGGCCATGCCGGTGAAGTGCATGCCGGTGACGGCGAGCCCCATGACGAGGCTCGCGCCCACGCTCCACAGGATCCCGCGGACCTGTCCGGCCGCCCAGAGGGCGCTGATCGCGGCGACGACCGCTATGACGACGGACACGGAGACGGTGAAGGTGTTGTACTCGAGCTTTCCGTTGAGGCGCATGCCGGCCATACCCAGGTAGTGCATCGAGGCGATGCCCAGACCGGTGAGCGTGCCGCCGGTGAAGAGCGCGGTCCCCCGGGCCCCCTTGTAGCCCACGATGAAGATCCCGACGCCCACCATGACGATGGCGACGGCGAGGCTCGCGAAGGTCATCGGCTTGTCGTAGTGGACCGGTGTCTGGCGGACCGAGAAACCCATCATCGCGATGAAGTGCATCGTCCATATGCCGGAACCGATCGCCGCCGAACCGAGGGCGAGCCATCCGGGGCGCCAGGACCGGGCCACGAGCATCGATCTGGTGGTGCAGCGCAGACCGAGGGCCCCACCGAGGCACGCCATGAGGTAGGCCACCAGCGGTGTGACGAGTCCGTAGCTGAATCCGTCGACCGTGCCCTGCATGCGCAGTTACCCTTCCGCCCTGTTCCGTCCCGCAAATTCCTGAAACCCGCCCTGCCCCAGGACCGCAGGAACGGTCAGGGTCGACGCAGAGAGTATGACCCCCACCGGAATGGTCGAACGATTTTCCGGCAAAGAAACACGGCCTCGCCCCAGTTGTGCGGCACCGGTGAGCGGACTCGGGCAACTCCATTCATTCTGTGTCCATCCTGTACCCCACGGGTAGTGACGTTCCGCTGTCACTCTTGAGCTGTATGTGATCGCTCGATGCGAGGAGTACGCATGCACCTGCGCGCAGTTGCCGCCTCGACCACCGCGCTCCTGGGGGCCGCCGCCCTTCTGCTCCCCTCCCCCGCCGCCCGGGCCGGCGACGCCGCCCAGTGGCCCACGGTCGTCGCTCACCGGGGCGCGTCCTCCTATGCGCCCGAAAACACCCTGGCGTCCATCGACAAGGCGGCCCAGCTCGGCTTCCAGTGGGTCGAGAACGACGTCCAGCGCACCAAGGACGGCGAACTCGTCGTCATCCACGACGACAGCCTGAAGCGCACCACCGACGTCCAGAAGATGTTCCCCGACCGGGCCCCCTGGAAGGTGAAGGACTTCACCGCCGCCGAGATCGCGCGTCTGGACGCGGGAAGCTGGTTCGGCCCCGCGTACGCAGGCACGCGCGTGCCCACGCTCACGCAGTACATGCGCGAGGTGGAGCACAACGACCAGAGTCTGCTCCTGGAGATCAAGAACCCGGAGCTGTACCCCGGCATCGAGCAGCAGGCCCTCAAGCTCCTGGGCAACGAGGGATGGCTGGACGAGGGACACCTCGACGACCGGCTGATCGTGCAGAGCTTCAGCGCGGACAGCATCCGCATCGTGCACGACCTGAAGCCCGCCATCAGGACCGGCTTCCTCGGCACTCCCCCCGCGTCCGCCCTCCACGAGTACGCCGCCTTCACCGATCTGATCAACCCGTCGTACGGCTCGATCTCCCTCGGCTACGTCACCTCCGTGCACGGGCACACAGGCCCGCACGGCCGTCCGATGGAGGTGTACGCCTGGACGGTCGACGACGCGCCCACGGCCTGGAAGGTCGCCGGGTACGGCGTCGACGGCCTCATCACCAACAAGCCGGACGTGGTGCGGTCCGCGCTGAAGGGGTTCTGAGGCCGCTCGCGGGGCGTTGATGCTCCTATTGCCTGTCAAGCGGCTTGGAGCCAGTCGCGGTAGGCGTGGGTGAGGTCGTCGTCTCGGCGGATCCCCCGTTCGAGGGTGGA
>NZ_JBIWMV010000044.1:0-26286 GCF_044766845.1 Streptomyces sp. NPDC101776
GTCGAAGGACCTACCTTCATCTCCACAACAGCATGGCGACTGTTCGTTTCCGTCTTCTACATCAGAACCGCACATTCACCTTCTGGACACACCAACGCCCTGGCCGAGGCGTTCAACAGCCTTTTCAAGGCCGAGCTGATCCGCAACAAGGGCCCGTGGACCGGCATCAACGACGTCGAGACCGCCGTTGCCGAGTACATCGACTGGTTCAACCAGCGACGCCTGCACGACGAGCTCGGCTACGTCACCCCCGCCGAGCACGAGGTCGCCTACTACGCGGCCGAACCCCACGAGTCACTCCAGAAAACCAGCTAACTCAGCCACCACGAACCCCGGGGCTTGACAGTCTCTCCGCGGGGTAAACCGCCGGATAGCCAGCCTGGTTGACGGTCCCGGTCGCGTCATCGCCGGCGTCCGCGGGCGAAGCGGTAACAGTTGCATAGCTCGCCGCCAGGTCGTGTCCCTCGTCGTGGTGTTGGGGATCAACCGGCGGACGTACGTCAACTTCCTCGCTCCGTGCCCGCGATAGGGTCGTCGCACATGTTTTCGCACCGCGCTGACAGGTCGGCGAGCGGTGTGTCCGCCACCGGGCATCACCCGCTCGCCTTCCCTGAGGGTGTGTCAGAGGGCGACGATCTGCCACTGCTCCTGGGTTGCGCGGGTGTAGGTGTACTGGTTGACGTTGGCTCCGTCGGCGGTGGAGCCTCCGTCGACGTTGAGTGACAGTCCACTCAGTCGGTTGGTGAGGTAGTGGTAGCCGTCGCCGGTGGGAGTCACGGCCCAGTGCTGCTGCGGAACGCTGTCGTCCGACCAGATGCCGACGTTGCCGCCGTCGGCGCGGGACAGCCCGGCCACCTCCATCAGCTTGCCGCTGTTGACGTTCTTGATCTTGTAGTAGCCGTCCCCGGTGGAGGTGAAGGTCCACTTCTGCGCCCCGTTGTTCAGCCAGGGCCACTGCTGGATGTTGCCGCCGTTCGCGGTACCGAAGTTGTAGACGTCGGCCACCTCGCCGCTGTTGCGGTTCACCAGCCGGTACACCGTCGCGTCACCCGGTAGGACCGATGACACCAGTGCCGGCTTGGCCGTGCGGCCGCCGATCTTGACTCCGCCGATGTTCGCGTACCCGCCGGTGCCGGCATCGACCTGGATGCGCACGTAGCCCACGTTCCTGGCCGCCCACTCGACGACCTTCGTGGCGCGGCCTGTGGCCCAGGTACCGCTGGCCACCTGGGTGAACGTGGTGCCGTCCGTACTGGTGTAGACCGTGTACCCGGTGATGTCGCCGGCCGAGGCCTCGGTCCGGCTCCACTGCTTGGGCAGGTACTCCAGCGTTGAGACGTTGCTCCACACCCCGCCGAGGTCGATGGTGATCGAGTGCGGCAGCGTGAGGCCCCAGGTGGACCAGCACGTCTCGAAGCTCTTGTCGCTCAGGCCGTCGAGCGCGTTCATCGGTCCCTCACCCGTGTGGAAACCGGTCGCGTACGCGCTGACCGGAGTCACGGGGTGCTCTGCGCGCAGCATCTGCGTCGGCAGCGCCGGCCGGGAGGTGTTGGGACTCCAGGCCGCGCCCACTTCGGCGAGCCGGGTCACGATGTTGGTGTCCAGCTGACCGCTCCGGTTGGGCGGGCAGTTGAGGATGAACGAGGTGTACTTCGGCTCCAGGTCAGCCAGATGGGAAAGGACCGAAGCCTTGCTCAGCGGATCGGTGGTCGGCGTCGACGGGTGCCAGAACCACCCGTTGCTGATCGTCTGCCCCTGGAGGGACGCATAGGTGTTCCCGGAGGGCGAGGTGATGCCCAACGGCTCCTCGAAGTAGATCGCGTCGCCCAGGAAGGGCACCGACAGGCCGCCGTGGTCAATCATGACGATGTCCGGCTGGAGCGACTTCACGTGCTCCCGGATGCGCTGGTACGAGACTGCCTGCTGGCCCATCTGCCATGCGTAGCCGTCCGTGACGAACACGTCGATCGTGCCGTAGTTCGTCAGGAGTTCGGTGATCTGGTTGAGGATGTAGGTCAGGTCACCGGGCTGGATCACCTGGTCCGAGGCCACACCGTGACGGGTGTCATAGGCCTGCACGGTGTAGCTGCGGTCCCAGATCGAGAAGTAGAGGCCCACCCGCAGGCCCTTGGCCCGGAAGGCGCTCACGTACTGGGCGACAATGTCGTGGGGGTAGGAGCTGTTCGCGACGTTGTAGTCGTTGTACGCGGTCGGCCACAGGCAGAAGCCGTCGTGGTGCTTGGTCGTCAGCACTCCGTAGTTCATCTTCGCCGCTGCGGCCGCCGCCGCCCATTGGGCGCAGTCCACC
Source organism: Streptomyces sp. NPDC101776 (assembly GCF_044766845.1). Lineage (NCBI taxonomy): Bacteria > Bacillati > Actinomycetota > Actinomycetes > Kitasatosporales > Streptomycetaceae > Streptomyces > Streptomyces sp. NPDC101776. The sequence continues at coordinate 2,309 of NZ_JBIWMV010000044.1, forward strand.
GCCGTGGGCGCGAACAGCGCCGGGTCCTGGTTCGGGGTGGCCCACTCCTCGTCGGTGAAGGTTCCCATGTTGAAGTGGTTGAACATGCCGAAGCGCATGTTCACGAGGTTGCTCAGGTTGGTCTGCGTGTCGGCGGCCATCGCCTCGGGCAGCAGACCGGAGAAAGCGGGCACGATCGGCAGGGCCGTCGCCGCCGCAGCGGCGCCTGCGGCCCCCAAGAAGGTTCGGCGGGACAGTCTTCCAGACGACATGGTCACACTCCAGTTCGCGTGTGTCAGCACCGCATGACCGTTCCGAAGGCGCCACGCCGAATCGCCGACCAGGCGGAGACGTGGTGCGTGGCGACGGAGCGGGCAGCGCGCAGGGGGCATCCCGGGCGTAGAGGTTAGGTCGGGCTGTGCGGTACCCACGGGGTCTCCGGCAGCGGGTGTTACGCATGAAGTTCGAGCATGTAACCACCCGGTGTCAACCACCGCACAGGGATGAAAAGCCATTCACAGGATGCACTTTCAACCCTTACATGAGGCAATAAGACGATTTACGTCACCCCAGACATGGCATGTCTCCATGCGGCCGCCTTGCGAACGCGCCATCGGATCAGCACCCGGACGAGTCACCCCGCACAGTCGGCGCTGATTAATGGGATGGATTTCAGCACGCAAGTCATACGCCCGAACTCCTCAGCTCCCACCACCAGGGTTTCCTCCCTGTTACCTGCGGGGGACTGGACAGCCCGCAAGGTCCGCGCTTATACATACATCCCATGTATCGGCGCAGCGTTTCGCGCGCCTCTCAAGCAAGCGAACAGCCCCCTGTCTCCCACTGGACGAGTGCGAGGAACCACCGATGAGACTCAGGACCGCTCTCTGCTCCACCTTCTCCGTGCTGTCGGCGCTGGCCCTGGTCAGCGCCTGCAGCGGAAGTTCCGGCTCCGGATCGACCGCGAGCGGTGCGCCGCTGGTCGGCGTCGACTACCCGCGCTCGGACACCGACTTCTGGAACTCGTACATCAAGTACACGCCCGAGTACGCCAAGAAGCTCGGCCTCTCGCTCAAGACCACCAACTCGCAGAACGACGTCGCCAAGCTCACCGCGAACGTGCAGACGTTCATCAGCCAGGGCGTCAAGGGCGTTGCCATGGCCCCGCAGGACACCGCCGCCATCGCACCCACCCTGAGTCAACTCGCGGCCAAGAAGATCCCCGTCGTCACCGTGGACACCAGGCCCGACTCCGGCAACGTCTACATGGTGGTCCGAGCCGACAACCGCGCCTACGGCGAGAAGGCCTGCACGTTCCTCGGCACCAAGCTCGGCGGCAAGGGCAAGGTCGTGATGCTGGAGGGCGGTCTCGACTCCATCAACGGCCGTGACCGCACCGAGGCGTTCAACGAGTGCATGAAGGCCGACTACCCCGGCATCAAGGTGTTCGGTGAGGCCACCAACTGGGACGGCGCCACCGCCGCACAGAAGCTCCAGACGGACCTCACGGCCCACCCGGACATCAAGGGCGTCTACATGGAGTCGAGCTTCGCCCTGTCCGGCACGCTGCAGGTGCTCAAGCAGAAGGGCCTGCTGGTCGACCCGAAGGACAAGAAGCACGTCTTCGTCGTCTCCAACGACGGCATCCCCGAGGAGCTCAAGGCCATCGCCGCCGGGAAGATCGACGCCACCGTCTCCCAGCCGGCCGACCTCTACGCCAAGTACGCCTTGTACTACCTCAAGGCCGCGATCGACGGGAAGACCTTCAAGCCCGGCAAGACCGACCACGACAGCACCATCATCCAGGTGCGCAAGGGCCTGCTGGAGGACCAGCTCTCGGCCCCGCTGGTCACCGCCGACGGCGGCACCTTCGGCGATGTGGTCAGCGTCAAGAGCGACGACACCTCGCTGTGGGGCAACAACCTCAGCTGACGGCACGACCTGCCCTCCGGCGCCCTCACGGACGCCGGCCGGGCAACCCGACGAAGCAACAGAGCAAGGTGGTTGACATGAACGACGGGGAGCGGGCTGCCGGCAGCCGCGCGCCCGCGGGCGGCGGTGCGGTCCTTGACGGACCGCCCGTTGTCGAGGCGAGGCAGATCACCAAACGATTCGGTTCGACGGTGGCTCTCAACGGCGCCCGGATCACGGTCAGGCCCGGGGAGACCCACGCACTCATCGGCCGGAACGGAGCGGGCAAGTCGACCCTGGTGTCGATCCTCACCGGCCTGCAGGCATCGGACGAGGGCACGGTGGCGTTCGACGGGCAGCCCGCTCCGCGGCTTTCGGACCGCGAGGCCTGGCGGCAGCACGTGGCGTGTGTCTACCAGAAGTCGACGATCATTCCCACGCTGACCGTGGCCGAGAACCTCTTCCTCAACCGCTACGGCCGAGGAAGCAGCCGGCTGATCAGCTGGCAGGCGCTGCGCCACCGTGCGCAGGACCTGCTGTCGACCTGGTCGGTGGACGTCGACCCGCAGACCGTTGCCGGCGATCTCTCCGTGGAGCAGCGCCAGTTCGTGGAGATCGCGCGGGCGCTTTCGTTCGGTGCGCGTTTCATCATCCTGGACGAGCCCACCGCCCAGCTCGACGCGGCGGCCATCGACCGCCTCTTCGGGCGCATCCGCGACCTGCAGCAACAGGGCGTGACCTTCCTGTTCATCAGCCATCATCTCCAGGAGGTCTACGAGATCTGCGACACGGTGACGGTCTTCCGGGACGCCCGGCACATCGTGACCGCACCGGTCGCCGACCTTCCCCGCACCGAGCTCGTCGCGGCCATGACCGGCGAGGCGGCCGCGGCCGACCGCGAGGCACGGGCGAGTACGCTCGACACCGGCGCCGCGACAGCCCTGAGCGCCAGAGGTCTGACCAGCGAAGGAACCTACGGTGACGTCACCTTCGAGGTGGGCGCCGGAGAGATCGTCGGCCTCGCGGGGGCCGCGGGCAGCGGCCGCACCGAGGTCGCCGAGACCGTCGTAGGACTGCGCGCCGCCGATGCGGGCGAGGTGGAGATCGCCGGCAACCGGCCCCGCCCGGGCAGCGTGCCCGCCGCGCTGGCCGCCGGCGCGGGCTTCGTCCCGCAGGACCGGCACCATCAGGGCTTCGTGCCGGACATGTCGATCGCGGACAACGGCACATTGTCCATCCCCGGCAGGCTCGGCCGGAACGGCTTCATCAGCACGCGCCGACGGGACCGGCTCGCCGTCGGCATGATCGAGAACCTGGCGATCAAGACGCCGGGCCCCGAACTGCCCGTCTCGTCACTCTCCGGCGGCAACCAGCAGAAGGTCGTGATGGCCCGCGCCCTGGCCGACAACCCCCGGCTGCTGGTCCTGATCAACCCGACGGCAGGCGTGGACGTCCGCTCCAAGGAGTTCCTCCTCGGGAAGGTCGAGGAAACCGCGCAGTCCGGCACCGGAGTGCTCATCGCCTCCGACGAACTCGACGACCTGCGCATGTGCGACCGGATCCTGGTCATGTTCCAGGGCCGTGTGACCAACGAGATCGCCCGCGGCTGGCACGACCACGACCTCGTGGCCGCGATGGAAGGAGTGGACCTCAATGCCTGAAACCGTCCTCGCGGACACGGCCACCACGGATGCCGCCGTGCCCAACGGCAAGCAGCCCAGGATGCTGGGCGGCCGGATACCACTCGCCCGGCTGCGTGACCTCGCGCTCGTCCCCGCGATCGTGGTCATCGCGATCGTCGGCCAGATCGTCAACCCGGTCTTCCTGCAGCCGGACAACCTCATGAACGTCCTGCAGACCATGTCCGAGATGGCCCTGCTCGTGCTGGCCCAGACGATGATCCTGATCGTCAAGAAGATGGACCTGTCCCTGGAGTCCACCATGGGTCTGGCACCAGGCGTGGCGGCCTGGCTCGTGGTCCCGGCCGGTGCGGGGCACGGCCTCGGCCTCCTCCCAGGGGGCTGGGCTGTCCCCATCACGCTCGCCATGGGTGTGCTCATCGGCCTGGTCAACGCCGTACTGATCATTCGATTCGGTCTCAACGGTTTCATCGTCACCCTGGGCATGCTGATCGTGCTGCGCGGCATCCTCACCGGTATCTCCGGCGGCCAGACCTTCTTCCAACTGCCGTCGTCCATGCTCTACCTCGGCACCGCCGAGTGGGCCGGGATGCCCGTGTCCATCTGGGTCTGCCTGATCCTCTTCGCCGTGGGCATCGTCGTGCTCGGCTGGACCAGCTTCGGCCGCTCGCTGTACGCCATCGGCGGCAACGTCGACGCGGCGAAGGCGGCCGGCATCCGCACCGACCGGGTGCTGTGGATCGTCATTGTCACCGGCAGCCTGCTGGCCGCCCTGGCGGGTCTGCTGCTGTCCGGACGGCTGGCCTCGGTCGCCTCGGCCCAGGGCAACGGGTACATCTTCACCGTCTTCGCCGCCGCCGTCATCGGCGGCATCAGCCTCAACGGTGGCAAGGGCACGATGTTCGGGGCGTTCACCGGCATCCTGCTGCTCTTCATGATCCAGAACGTGCTCACCCTGGCGGGGGTCCCCGCCCAGTGGATCGGCGCCCTCAACGGACTGATCATCCTCGTAGCACTGATCATCTCCCGCATCACCGGGGGCAAGGTGCAGGACTGACCCGGCCGTCCCGTCTGCGCCCTCTCGGGCCCTGCCCCCCACGTGGCCGTCGCGACCAGGCCCGTATTCCCCCTGCCTTCACAGGAGTTGCCGCCATGCCCTCTGCCCTGTCCGCATTCGCCCGTATCACCGCCCTGGACGTCCTGGACGTGCGCTTTCCGACGTCCGAGCATCTGGACGGGTCGGATGCCATGAACCCCGAACCGGACTACTCGGCCGCTTACGTCGTCCTGCGCACCGACGCCTTGGACGGTCTAGAGGGCCATGCGCTCGCCTTCACCACCGGACGCGGCAACGATGTCCAGGCAGCCGCCATCGCGGCCTTGGCCCCCCACGTGGTCGGCCTGTCCGTGGAGGAGGTCTGCGCCAACCTCGGGGTGTTCTCGCGCACGCTCGTCCACGATCCCCAACTCCGTTGGCTGGGACCGGAGAAGGGCGCCATCCACATGGCGACCGGCGCGGTCGTGAACGCCGCCTGGGATCTTGCGGCCAAGCGGGCGGGCAAGCCGGTGTGGCGGTTCCTCGCCGAGATGTCACCGGAGGCGCTGGTCGCCCAGGTCGACTTCCGCTGGCTCAGCGACGCCCTCACACCGGAGCAGGCACTGGAGATCCTGCGCCGCGCCGAACCCAGTCGCGAGGAGCGGATCGCTCGACTGCTGGAGCGCGGCTACCCCGCCTACACCACCACCCCCGGCTGGCTCGGCTACTCCGACGAGAAGCTGGCCCGCCTGTCCCGCGAGGCCGTTGCCGACGGCTTCACCCAGATCAAGCTGAAGGTCGGCGCGTCCCTGGAGGACGACATCCGGCGCATGCACACGGCCCGTGAGGCGGTCGGCGACGGCATCCGTATCGCCGTGGACGCCAACCAGAGATGGGACGTCCAGCCCGCAATCGACTGGATGCGCGAGCTGGCGCCGTACGACCCGTACTGGATCGAGGAGCCCACCTCCCCGGACGACATCCTCGGCCACGCCGCCGTCCGAAAGGCGCTCAGCCCGATGAAGGTGGCCACGGGCGAGCACATCGCCAACCGGGTCGTCTTCAAGCAGCTCCTCCAGGCCGGCGCGGTGGACATCGTGCAGATCGACTCCGCGCGGGTAGGCGGGATCAACGAGAACATCGCGATCCTGCTGCTCGCCGCGAAGTTCGACGTGCCCGTCTGCCCGCACGCCGGGGGTGTCGGGCTGTGCGAGATGGTGCAGCACCTGTCGATGTTCGACTACATCGCGGTCTCCGGCACCGTCGAGAACCGGGTCATCGAGTACGTCGACCATCTGCACGAACACTTCGTCGACCCGGTCCGTATCGCCGAAGGCCACTACGCCGCGCCCACTCTGCCCGGTCTGAGCGCGCAGATGCTCCCGAAGTCGCTCAAGGAGTACGCGTATCCCGACGGCCCGGTCTGGTCGGTCCGTGTCTGACACCCGGCGCCTGGTGGACGCCCATCACCATGTGTGGGACCTCGACCACCGCCCCCAGCCCTGGCTGGACGAGCCCGGCCACGAATCGATCCGCCGCACGTTCGGCACGGCCGGCCTGCGATCGGCCGCGACCCGGCCGATCGCAGGTCGGCAACTGGACTGCACCGTCGTCGTCCAGTGCGTCACCTCCGTGTCGGAAACGCGCGAACTCCTCGCCCTGGCCGAGCGGGACCCTCTGATCGGAGCGGTCGTCGGCTGGGCCGACCTGGCCTCGCCCGCGATCGCCGCCGTACTCGACGAACTGCGCGCCGGCCCCGGCGGCGCGTATCTGCGGGCCGTACGCCACCTCGTCCAGGGCGAGGTGGATCCGGAGTGGCTTCAACGGCCCTCCGTGGAAAGGGGGTTGCGGGCGGTCGGCGAGCGTGGGCTGGCGTACGACGTACTCGTCCGAAGCCACCAGTTCGCACAGGCCGTCCGGCTCGCCGAACGCTTCCCCGGTCTCCCGCTCGTCCTCGACCACGCGGGCAAGCCACCCATCGCCTCGGGCGAACTGAAGCTCTGGGAAACGGAGTTGCGGCAACTGGCCGCCCATCCCCAGGTGCGCTGCAAGGTCTCGGGCCTCGTCACGGAGGCCGATCACCGCAGGTGGACGATCGAGGACATCCGCCCGGTGTGGGACATCCTGCTCTCCACCTTCGGCGCCGACCGGCTGATGTTCGGCTCGGACTGGCCGGTCTGCGTCCTCGCGGGCGGCTGGAACCAGTGGGCCGCCACCGTCGAGGAACTGCTCGCCGACTGCTCCGCCGCCGAAACCTCGGCGATCCTCACCCGTACCGCGACCCGCCTCTACCGCCTGAACTCCCCTGCCCTGAAAGCCCCCTGAGAGAAGGGAGGGAACACCGTGCTCCTGACCGACCTGCTGCACCCCGGAATCCTCCAAGCGCTGGCCGGAGCCGGCCACGGCGCCCGCGTGCTGCTTGCCGACGGCCACTATCCCGCGAGCACCGCGACCGGCGAGCGCGCCCGGACCGTCCACCTCAACCTGGCTCCCGGCCTGCTGGACGTCACCACCGTGCTCGACGTCCTGCTGCGTGCCCTGCCCGTCGAGTCGGCCCACGTGATGGTCCCGCCCGAGGGCGAACCGGAGCCGCCGGCCATCGCCGGATACCGCGCGCGGCTGGCGCCCGTCACCGTCGAGACGCTCGGCCGCTTCGAGTTCTACGACGCCGCCCGCTCCCCCGACCTGGCGCTGGCCATCGTCACCGCCGACATCCGCACCTACGCCAACCTGCTGCTGACCATTGGCGTCCGCGCTGAAGGGACCCTGAGAACACGATGACAGTCGCCGTCCGTTACACGGCCGCCCGCACCCTGGACACGGCCGAGACCCAGACCCGCTCCCCCGGCCCCGGCGAAGTGGAACTGGCCCCCGCCTACGTCGGTATCTGCGGCACCGACCTTCACATCTTCCACGGCGACATGGACGCCCGGGTCACCACGCCCGCCGTTCTCGGGCACGAGATGTCCGGCCGTGTCGTGCGCGTCGGCCCGGACGTGGAGGGCTGGGCTCCCGGTGACGCGGTGACCGTCATGCCGCTGCGCTGGGACGGCACCTGCCCCGCCTGTAGTTCGGGGCATCAACACATCTGCCAGCACCTCGACTTCATCGGCATCGACTCCCCCGGCGCGATGCAGCAGCGCTGGACCGTGCCCGCCTCGACGCTCGTGCGCGTCCCCGATTCCGTTCCCCTGGAGTGGGCCGCGCTCGTCGAGCCCACGGCGGTCGCCGTGCACGACGTGGGCCGGGCCGCGGTGCGGGAGGGCGAGCGGGTCGTCGTGGTCGGCGGCGGACCCGTCGGCATCCTCATCGCCCTGGTGGCGCGGGCCGCGGGCGCCGACGTACGCATCGCCGAACTCAGCGCCCACCGGCGCGCGCTCGCCGAGGCATCGGGCCTGACCGCTTGGGACCCGGCGGTGGACGACGTGCCCGAACTGGTCCGCGAGTGGACCGGGGAGGCGGGCGCGGAGGTCGCCTTCGAGGTGTCCGGCGCCGCCGCCGGCGTCGACACGGCGGTCGATGTGCTCGGAGTTCGGGGCCGGCTGTGTCTCGTCGCCATCCACCCCCGCCCGCGTGAGATCAACCTGCACCGCTTCTTTTGGCGCGAACTCACCCTCGTCGGCGCACGGTTGTACGACCGCTCCGACTTCGAGAAGGCGGTGTCTCTCGTGGCCGACGGCACGATTCCGGCCGATCGGCTCATCAGCAAGGTCGTACCGCTCACCGAGGCGCCCGCCGCCTTCGAGGCGCTGGAGGCGGGCGGCGACGTGATGAAGATCCTCGTGGACTGCACCGACGACGCTCAGGGAGCGGCCGTATGACCTCCTTCGACCTCACCGGGAAGCTCGCCGTCGTCACCGGTGCCCGGCGCGGCATCGGCCGGGCCATGGCCCGCGCGCTCGCCGTCGCCGGCGCGGACGTCATCGGCGTCAGCGCCGCACTGGAGGCCTCCGGCAGCGACATCGAGAAGGACGTCGCCGCCGCGGGCCGCACCTTCGAGGCGATCCGAACCGACTTCGCCGACCCCGAGGCGGTTCGGGCGCTGGGCTCAGACCTCGCCGGACGGAAACGGCCGGTGGACATCCTGGTCAACAACGCGGGCACCATCCGCCGCGCCCCGGCCGCGCAACACACCGACGCCGACTGGGACCTGGTCCTCCAGGTCAACCTCAACGCCCAGTTCGCGCTCACCCGGGCGGTCGGGGCGGCGATGGTCGCCCGCGGCCAGGGGAAGATCATCTTCACGGCGTCGCTGCTCAGCTTCCAGGGCGGCATCAACGTCCCCGGCTACACCGCAGCCAAACACGGCATCACCGGCCTGACCAAAGCACTCGCCAACGAATGGGCCCCCCACGGCGTCAACGTCAACGCCATCGCCCCCGGCTACATCGCCACCGACAACACCCAAGCGCTGCAGGTCGATCCGGTGCGCAGCCGGGCGATCCTCAGCCGCATCCCGGCCGGACGCTGGGGCACCGCCGACGACCTCGCCGGTGCCACCGTCTTCCTCGCCTCCGACGCCGCCTCCTACATCCACGGCGCCATCCTGCCCGTCGACGGCGGATGGCTCGGCCGGTGAACGACAACACCAAGGACCTGGCCTCCGTGCTGGCCGGCACGCGCCTCATGCCGGTGCTGACCGTGCCGTACGCCGACACGGCGACCGCGCTGGCCGCCGCGCTCGCCGCGGGCGGCGCCCGGTGCGCCGAGGTCACCTTCCGCACCCCGCAAGCCGAGCAGGTGCTCAAGGCGATGGCGGCGCACGGCGGGCTCACTGTCGGCGCCGGCACGGTCCTCACCCCCGAACAGGCGGAGCGGGCCGTGGCGGCCGGGGCCCGCTTCGTGGTCTCCCCCGGGTTCGACGAGGCAGTCGTGACGAAGTGCCGGGAGCTGGAAGTCCCGGTGGTGCCGGGTATCGCCACCGCCACCGAGTTGATGAGGGCCCTGCGAGCCGGTGTGGACACGGTCAAGCTCTTCCCCGCCGAAGCCCTCGGCGGCCTGCGGACCCTGCGGGCGCTTGCCGCGCCATTTCCGCAGGCGCGCTTCCTGCCGACCGGCGGAATCGGCGCCGATCTGCTGGCCGGCTACCTCGCCGAGCCGACGGTCGTCGCGGTGGGCGGCAGCTGGATGGCGACCTCCGCACACCTGGAACGGGGCGACTACGAGGTAATCCGTCGGCTGACCGCCGAAGCCGTGGAAGGGAGCCAGCCGTGACCGACGTGGTGGCACTCGGCGAGGTGATGCTCCGCTTCGATCCCGGTGAGGGCCGGATCCGCACCTCCCGCACCTTCCAGGTATGGGAGGGCGGCGGCGAGTACAACGTCGTCCGCGGCCTGCGCCGCTGCTTCGGACTGCGGACGGCAGTCGTGACCGCCCTGGCCGACAACGCGGTGGGCCGGCTCGTCGAGGACCTGATCCTCCAGGGCGGCGTCGACACCTCGCTGATCCGCTGGGTCCCGGGCGACGGCATCGGCCGCACCGCCCGCAACGGCCTGAACTTCGTCGAACGCGGCTACGGCATCCGGGGCGCGCTGGGCGTCAGCGACCGCGGGAACACGGCCGTCTCCCAGCTGGCAAAGGGAGACGTCGACTGGGACACGATCTTCGCGGCAGGCCCACGCTGGTTCCACACGGGTGGCATCTTCGCCGGCCTGTCGGACACCACCGTGGACGTCGCGGACGAGGCGATGGCCGCGGCCCGGCGCCACGGCATCACGGTCTCCTACGACCCCAACTACCGCCCCAGCCTCTGGGCCGACCGAGGCGGCGCCGACCGGGCCCGCGAGGTCGATCTGCGGCTCGCCCGGCACGCGGACGTCGTCGTGGGCGCCCTGGGCCTGGCCGGCCCCCGACCGGGCGACGTGCGGGTCCGCGCCGACGCGCTACCGGACGCGCTCGCCGAGGTGGCGGCCCTGCTCCCCTCGGCCAGGGTACTGGCGACAACCCTGCGCGAGGTCCCCTCGGCCGGTGTCAACGACTGGGCCTCCGCCGCCTGGTCACCCGAGACCGGCCTGGTCACCGGCCCCCGGATGCCGGGCCTGCACGTCCTGGACCGCATCGGCTCCGGCGACGGATTCGCCGCCGGTCTCATCCACGGTCTGCTGAGCGGGGACGGCATCGGGCCGCGCAGGCTGACGACCGCCCGCCTGACGCGGGCCCTCGCCTACGGCACCGCACACGGCGCGCTCACCATGACCACCCCCGGAGACGTCTCCATGGCCTCGCTCGCCGAGGTCGAAGCACTCATGGCCGACGGCTCGGCAACTGTCAGACGCTGAACCGCCCGCACCACCCACACGCCCTATCGCAGTCGCCAGGAGCACAGTTGAGGCAACGGACCATCGCACGCCGGAACATCGCGAACACCCTCGTCGACGTCACCGAACTCGGCTTCGGAGCCTCGGTCATCGCCAACCTGTACCGGGTCACCCCGGTCGAGGACGCGAGCGCCGCGGTCGACGCCGCCTGGGACGCCGGCATCCGCTACTTCGACACCGCTCCGCACTACGGCCTGGGCCTCTCCGAGCGGCGCCTGGGCGCCTGTCTGCGGCAACGGCCCCGCGCCGAGTACGTCGTCTCCTCCAAAGTGGGACGGCTGCTCGTGCCCAACGAACACCCGCAGGGCATGGACAGCGAGGGCTTCGTCGTACGGGACGATCTGCGTCGCCAGTGGGACTTCAGCCGGAAGGGGGTACTGCGGTCCATCGAGGCCACGCTGGAGCGGACCGGCCTCGACCGCCTGGACATCGTCTACCTGCACGACCCCGACGACCACTGGAGACAGGCCGCCGACGAGGCCATGCCCGCCCTGGCGGAACTGCGCGACCAAGGAGTGATCGGTGCGATCGGCGCCGGCATGAACCAGTCGGCCATGCTGGCCCGCTTCCTGCGCGAGACCGCCGCCGACGTGGTGATGCTCGCCGGCCGCTACACCCTCCTCGACCAGTCCGCCCTGGACGACGTGCTGCCTGCCGCCCAGGAGTCGGGCAAGAGCGTGGTGGCCGTCGGCGTGTTCAACTCGGGACTCCTCTCGCGCGACCGGCCCGCCGAGGGCATGAAGTACGACTACCAGGAGGCCGCTCCGGAACTGGTCGACCGGGCCAGAGCGATCGCCCGGATCTGCGAGGAGCACGGTACGAGCCTGCCCGCCGCCGCGATCGCCTTCCCTTTCACGCACCCGACTATCATCAACGTCACACTTGGCATGCGGAATCCGGACCAGGTCACGCGGAACGTGGAACTCCACCATCGGCACGTGCCAGGAGACCTCTGGGACGATCTCCGCGCCCGGGAACTGATCAGGGCGGACATGCCCGTTGACACCACCGACGGGAAGGACACCCTGTGTCTCTGACGGACAAAGCCATCGAGCAGCTCCGTGAGCTGATCAGTACCGGCGCACTGCCCCCGGGTTCGAAACTGCCCCCGGAACCGGATCTGGCCGCGCAGTTGGGCCTGTCGCGCAACCTGGCACGCGAGGCGGTCAAGGCACTGGCCGTGGCCCGGATCCTGGAGGTACGGCGCGGCGACGGCACCTACGTCACCAGCCTTGAGCCGAGCCTGCTGCTGGAGGGGCTCGGCGGCGCGGTGGAACTGCTCCAGGGCGATGCGGGCGCTCTGCTGGACCTGATGGAGGTGCGACGGCTGCTTGAGCCCATGACCACCGCGCTGGCCGCCACCCGCATCTCGGACGAAGCCCTGGCCGAGGTGAAGCGGCATCTCGACGCAATGCGGGAAGCACGCGACGACGTCGAGCGCCTGAACTCCCATGACGCGGCGTTCCACCGCGCCGTCGCTTCGGCCACGGGAAACGACACACTGCTGACCATCCTGGAAGGCGTCTCGGGCCGTACCCTCCGGGCCCGTGTATGGCGCGGACTGGTCGACGCCCAGGCGGCGGGAAGAACCCTCGCCGAGCACGAGGCCATCTTCGACGCACTGGCCGCCCGCGACGCCACCCTCAGCCAGGCCGCCGCACTCATGCACGTCAACAGCACCGAGAGGTGGCTCCGGGAACACCTGGAGTCCGGGAGCACCATCCGTGACGAGGCACAGGCGGTCACGAGGCCCAAGGTCCGGCAGAATCCCTGAGCAGCGGCCCCCAGGGATCCCCGTCCGGGATCCGAGAAGAGTAGTCGTCAAGACCTGTGGATGGGGTGGGATGTCGCCTGGCGTTGCGTCGCGGTCGCGCCGAGGGGACGCTTCGTCACTGCGCAGACCGTGGCCGCCTCAGGCGAAGTCTGCTGCGGTGATGCCGTCGGGATGTCCCGGCGGCCACTCCACCAACTCGATCCGGTACCCATCCGGGTCCGTGAGCCACGACGTCTTCGGGCCGTCGGGGCCGCCCGGGTACTGGAGGGGTTCGGGTCGCAGGCCGGCTTCGGTCAGCGTCTCCAGGGTGGTGGCGAGCGTGTCCACCTGGATCGCGAGGTGGTCGAAACCACTGCCCACGTCGACCGGTCCGTCGCCGGGGCGGTGGACCAGTTCGAGCGAGGCCGCCGGTTCACCGGGTAATTTGAGGATCACGAGGTGAGCCCCGTCGCCGACCTTGACCCTGCCCAGTTCGGCGTAGCCCAAGGCGGTGTAGAAACCGAGCGAGCGGTCCAGGTCGGTGACGCGGTAGGAGACAGGCCCGGTCCATGTACAGCTTCGTGGTCAGCTGGCCCCCGCAGCCGCCGAGCAGAGTCCCGCACCAAAAAGTGTTGTCCTCGTGAGAACGGCGGAATGCATCCAGCTCGATCGCTTCCATCGGCAGCATCAACGGCTCATCCGAGTCAGCGCCGCCAAGCACCGCCGTCTGGATCTGTCGCCTGTCCGTGTACACAAACTCCCTCGTCCCCGCCCGCCAACCCATCCTGGCACCGGCGGAGTTCACCAACCAGATCGCTTCTCGGCTCGACTCACGCCGTACGCTCCAGCCGTGATGCTCCCGTCGCTGTGCCGATCACGCCGTCCGGGGCCTGTCCCTTCGGGGCCGCGCGCTCTTGCCGTGCCCGGCGCCGGGCGGCGGCCTCGGTCGCCGCGGCCTGGCGGCGGCGCTCGGCACGGGCCGTCTCGATCGCGGCTGGCGCGTCGTCCAGGGGCTCGGGGAAGGCGCGTCGGCTGAGCTCACGCATCCGGCGGGTCTGCCGGTCGACTGCTGTCAATGTCCGAAGTCATCTGCATGGGTGACCAGCGTGTTCGCAGTCGAGGGCACGGGAAGCTCGGACGCGGACGACCGTCGCCGACCACGCTCGGCGCGAGTGCAGAGGACTTCGGACATCGGTGCAGACGACTACGGAATCCGAGACCGCGCCCGCAGCCTGCTCGCGTGGCGAGGAGGCCGCCGCAGGAGAAGCGCAGCGGTCGTCGTCCTCGCACGGCAACGGCGTCCAAGACCTGGTCGGAGGGCCGGACGTCGCGTCCTTGCTCCATGCGCTGTCAGTGGTCCGAGTTCACCCCGGCCGGCAGGGCCAGTTCCTCGCGCCGTAGCCCGGCGACGAGCCGTCGCGCGCCCGGTTCCAGGCCAACGTCCCGCGGTCGCGGACGAGTTCGGCAGGTACGCAGAAACTCGGAGAGTTCGCGCCGGGGATCTTCGCTCATGGTGAGGGGACGTCGGCCACGTCGTCAGTATGCCGCCCGCGCGGCTCACGAGGGTGGGTCTGCCAGACCCAGGAAAAGGAGAACGACCGTGATTCCGCATGCGGGGTCCAGCATCGGAGGCACCACAGCAGCAGCCTCGGAAGGACAGCGACATGAAGGCCGTTCAGATCACGAGTTACGGTACGTCGGACGTTTTGCGGGTCAACGACATCGAGCGCCCCACCCCCGGCGCCGGTGACGTCCTCGTGTCGGTCGAGGCATCCAGCGTGAACGGACACGATGTGATCGTCCGCGCCGGGGAGTTGAAGATGGTCTCAGGACGCCGCTTCCCGATCGGTGTGGGCCTGGACTTCGCGGGCACTGTCGTCGAGACCGGCGCCGATGTCGAGGGCTTCCGGGCCGGCGACCGGGTGTGGGGCATGGTGCACCCCCGGCAGAAGCACACCACTGCCGGAGCGGCCGAGTACGTCGTCGTGTCCGCGGACCGCGTCTCGCACGCCCCAAAGAACGTCTCGTCGGTCGAGGCGGCCTCCCTGGTGGTCACAGGTGCCACGGCGCTTATCGCGCTGCGCGACAGCGTGCACATGGAGAGCGGAGAACGGGTCCTGGTCCGCGGTGCGGCCGGCGGAGTCGGCACGGCCGCCGTGCAGTTGGCGCACGCGATGGGCGGACACGTGACCGCGCTGGCCCGCGACCGGCACGCCGAGTTCCTCACCGACCTCGGTGCCGACGAGGTCCTGGACTACCGCTCCACCACCTCTGACCAGATCGGACCCTTCGACGTCATCGTCGACACCGTCGGCACGGAACTGCACTGCTACCGGAGCCGGTTGGCCAAGGGCGGCCGGATGGTCACCGTCGGACTGTCCCCGTCGGCCCTGGCCGCGATCGCCGCGTCCAGCGTGCACGGCTCCCGCCGTATCCGAACCTTCAGCGCCAATCCCGGTACCCCCGTGCTGGGTGAGGTCGCCGACCGTGTCACGTCGGGTGCGCTGCGCCCGGTGATCGACAGCGTGTACCCGCTCGCGGACATCGCCGCGGCACACCAGGCGTTCGAGAGCGGCGGCGTCGTGGGCAAACACGTGGTCGCGGTGGCCGCGTAGCCCGTCGCGCTCGCGCGTCACATCCCGCCGTCGCCACCGCGCCGTAGCAGGGCGACTGTGACTCGCCGCCGTGGACCACGGTCACGAACTCGTCGGCTTCGAGCCGGACGCCGACGGTGTGACCGCGCGGATCGTCACCCCGGACGGCGAACAGACCGTACGGACCCGATATCTGATCGGCGCCGACGGCGGATCGAGTCTCGTCCGGAAGGCTCTCGACATCGGCTTTCCCGGCAGGACCCTCGGCGTGCGGGCGATCGTGGCCGACGTGTCCGTGGACACGGAATCGGGCCCCGACATGCCCACAGAGACCTCTGCCGACAGCACCGGCACTCCCCGTACCCGACGTGAGCACCGTCAGCTGCGCACCGCCGCCGAGCAGTGACTCGCCACCGCCCAGCGGGAGTCGCACCAACTGTCGCGCCAGGTCCAGCGCGACCTGCGCAGCGTCCGACGGCACGGCGAGACGACCGCCGTCGTCGCCCGCTCGAACCTCGCCGAACTCGCGGTCCAGAGCATCAACCGGCTGACCGCCGCCCTCCGTGGCGACCGGAGCAACCGCACCGACGACACCGCGAGCTGAGTATCCGCCCGCGACGGTGGAAGCCCCTCGCGTAGGCCCGCCCCCTATGCCCCGGACGTCGAACCTCGCTAGTGTGCTGCGCCAGAAATTCTGAGGGTTAGTTCTGCTCTGTTTTCTGATTGGTGGTTCCGACTTTGGTGAGGTAGTCGGCGAGGGAATTGAGGATCTCGTCGGCTGTCTTGGTCCAGGTGAAGGGCCGCGGGTTCTCGTTCCAGGCGTTGATCCACGCAGTGATGTCGTCCTCCAGTGCCTTCACGGAGGTGTGGACGCCGCGGCGGATGAGCTTGTCGGTGAGCAGGCCGAACCACCGCTCGACCTGGTTCATCCATGAGGAGCCGGTGGGGGTGAAGTGGATGTGGAAGCGGGGGTGTCTGCCCAGCCATGTCCTGATCTCGGCGGTGTTGTGGGTGGCGTAGTTGTCGCAGACCAGATGGACATCGAGGCCGGCGGGGCACCGCCTTGTCGATCCGGATCAGGAACTTCTTGAACTCGATCGCCCGGTGGCGGCGGTGCAGTGCCGATATGACGCTGCCGTCGGCGATGTTGAAGGCCGCGAACAGGCTGGTGATGCCGTGCCGCAGGTAGTCGTGGGTGCGGCGTTCGGGCATGCCCGGCATCATCGGCAGCACCGGCTGGGACCGGTCCAGCGCCTGGATCTGGCTCTTCTCATCCACGCACAGCACCACCGCCTTCTCGGGCGGATGGTGGTACAGGCCGACGATGTCGACGACCTTGGCGACGAACTGAGGGTCGGTGGACAGCTTGAAGGAGTCCTGCAGGTGGGGCTTGAGGTCGAACCGCTTCCAGATCCGCCCGATCGTCGACTTCGACAGGCCGGTGCGCTGGGCCATCGAGGCCCGTGACCAGTGCGTGTCCTGGCCCGGGAGCGATTCCAGGGTGGCCACGACGACCTCCTCGACCTGGTCGAGGAGGATCGAAGGCGGCCGGCCCGAGCGCGGTTCGTCCTGCAGACCATCGAGGCGTTGTGCGATGAACCGGGCCCGCCAGCGGTCCACGGTCGACCTGTCGATGCCGAGGTCGGCCGCGGCCTGCTGGTTCGTCCCGCCCTCCGCGCAACGCAGCACGATCTTGGCTCGCAGCGCGAGGAACTGCGCGGTCTTCGCCCGCCGCGCCCACTGGGTCAGCTGCCTGCGCTCAGCATCGTCGAGGACCAGGTCGGCCTTCGGCCGGCCGATCCAGCCGGCGTCCTCAAGCCCGGCCATCCGCTCTGCGGCGAAAGCCCGACGCCACTTACCCACCGTCTTGGCCTGGACACCAACGACCCGCGCCACAGCCGCGTTTGACATGCCGTCAGCGCACGCCAGGATGATGCGGGCCTTCTCGGCCGAGCGCCGGTGCGGCATCTGCGTCCGGCACACCAACTCGGCGCGCTCGGCCTCGGACAACGCGATCGCCACAGCAGAAGGCCCCGAATGCGACATGACGACGGGGTACTTACTAATCCCCAGAATTTCTGGCGCAGCACACTAGTGCCGCATCAAGCAAGGTTCGCCCTGTTGTGACGTGCCGTCCGGATGGTGCTCCGGGCGGCACGTTGTGCGCCATGCTTAGCGGGTGGCTGAGCGTGTGCGGGTCCGCGAGATCGATGACGACGAGGGGCAGCGACTGCTGCGGATCGTCCGCCGAGGCACCGGATCCGTGGTGACCTGGCGCCGAGCCCAGATGGTGCTCTTATCGGCCCAGGGCATGGACGTGACCAAGATCGCCGAGGTCACGTTCACCAGCCCGGACCGGGTCCGGGACGTGATCCACAACTTCAACACCGACGGCTTCACCTCGCTCTACCCCAAGTACAAGGGCGGCCGGCCGAAGACCTTCACCCTGCCCGAGCGCCGTGAGATCAAGAAGATCGCCAAGTCCAGGCCGGTCGAGCACGGCCTGCCGTTCTCGACCTGGAGCCTGGTCAAACTGGCCGACTTCCTGGTTGCCGAGGGGGTCGTCGACGACATCAGCCACGAGGGCCTGCGCATCCTGCTCCGCGAGGAAGGCGTCACCTTTCAACGCCTGACGACCTGGAAAACCTCCCGCGACCCCGACTACGCGGTCAAGAAGGCCCGCGTCGAGCACCTCTACGCCATCGCCGACGGCGAGGTCATACCCGAGGAGGGCGAGCCAAAAACCGTCTTCTGCATGGACGAGTTCGGCCCCCTCAATCTCCAGCCCCATCCCGGCCGCCAGTGGGCCGGACGCGGCGGCAAACACAAGGACCGAGACCGTGAGCCGCGCCCGCGCCGCCGCGCGACCTACAACCGCCCGCACGGCGTCCGCCACCTGTTCGCCGCCTACGACCTGGGCAAAGACCAGCTCTACGGCCACATCAAGAAGACCAAGAACCGCTCCAAGTTCCTGGAGTTCTGCCGCTACCTGCGCTCCCTCCACCCCGTCGGCAAGCGCATCGCGATCATCTGCGACAACTTTTCCCCGCACCTGACCACCAAACGCTGCCGCCGTGTCGCCGACTGGGCCGAGGCCAACAACGTCGAGATCGCCTACACCCCGACCAGCAGCTCCTGGCTCAACCGCATCGAGGCCCAGTTCACCGCCCTGCGCTACTTCGCCCTCGACGGCACCGACCACCCCACCCACAAGGCCCAGGGCAGCATGATCCGCCGTTACATCATCTGGCGGAACAAGAACGCCGCCGACAAGCGCCTCAAAGCCCTCGTGAGTAGAGCCAACGCAGCCTGACCTGCAACAGCAGCGGCATCCCGCGACGTCACCATAGGTGAAGGAAGCTCCGGACATCGTCAAGGCCGTCGAGGGCCCGACCGTCCACATCCGACGGGTCCGCCTCGGCCCGCGCCGCCAGCGACTCCGCCAGGGCGCGGGCCTCATCGCCGAGTTGCCCAAAGCGTCGAGCGGTATGGCCCAGGCACAGGCCGGCCAGCCCGAGCAGCGGACTCCCCGACACAGCCCTCGTCCCGACCTGCACGCACCAGTGCTCGACGAACCCCGAGTCGTCGTCGTTCAACGCGGTGCCGACCAGAACTCCCGCCGCCTCGCCCTCTGCTGAGCGGTCACGCAAAGCCCGCTCCAACGTCTCGACCACCACCCCGTGAGGCAGCGCGGGAGGGTTCTCGAAGCTCAGATGAGAATGCATCCCGCGAGGCTACGCGGACCGCATCCAACGGCTACCTGCCACGGACCCGTCCGGCAAGACGGGGCGAACGTTCCTTGATGCGGCACTAGTCCTTTCGACCGAGGCGGAGGCGCTCAACCGGCCGTTGGGCCGAGGCGGCGGGGGCGGGCGCGGCACGAGGCTCTGAGGAGAGCGGCCGGTAGGGACCGACCGTACCGCGAACCGAGGAGCCCCTCATGAAACGCATCGTCACCGCCCCGGCCGTGTGCCGGGCGCGCATCTGCCGAGCCAGGAACAGTACACCTCTGACCGGCTGACGCAGGCCACACATCAGGTTGTGCGCGTACTGCGACATCACTCGGGCGAACGGCCGCAGCCCAGTAGGGGACTTCGGACGGCCGGTGTTCTCCCCGGCTCATGTCATCGACCGGTCCCACCACCGTCGCCGGAGCCTTGAGTCGTCCCTCACCCCCCACAGCACAGAAACCGTGTACTCAGTGATCAATAGTGGACATACGGCCGACCGTCAGTTGGCCGTGTTCGACGGCAACGGTCTCACCTCTCACCTGCCTGACGCCGGCGCAGCAAGCGCCGGCGGTATGTCGATATCCGCGGCCACGAGGCAGTTCGTGCGCGTGCGCAACGGAACACTGCCGGGTCCGGGCGCCACGGAAATCCTCGATCGCGGCCGCGGTGGGAGGGGCGGGGCGGAGCACCGCCGCGCGAACTCCCATGTTCCGCCGCCGTGTTCCCCGCGCGACCGCATCGGAGCCCGGGTGTCCGCCGTCGCCCGGTCGATCGTGGACGGCGGTCCGAACGCGTGAAGTCCCGACTCGATCCGCTGACCGTAGCGGCGATGGCGGTCACCGTGGTCTCCGTCTCGGCCACCGCGCCGCTCACCGCCGCCGCCTCCGCCTCGCCGCTCGCCATGGCCTTCTGGCGCAACTGCCTGGGCTTCGCCGTACTCGGGCCGTTCCTCCTGTTACTGCGCCGCCGCGAGGTGGTGCGGGTGGCCCGCGGCGAGCGCGGCATCCTGCGCCGGGAGCAGTGGCGGCCCCTGGTCTTCGGCTTCCTCGCGGCCACCTCGCTCGCCCTCCACTTCGCGGCCTTCATGACGAGCACCCGGCTGACCTCGGTCGCCATGTCCACGGCGCTCGTCGCCACCCAGCCCGTCTGGCAGGCCCTCATCGCCGCGGGCCAGGGCGTCCGGGCGTCCCGCCGTACCTGGGCGGGACTCGCACTCTCCGTGCTGGGCGCGGCCGCGGCGGGCGGTCTCGACATCAGGTCCGGCGGTACGGCGCTCCTCGGCGACCTGCTCGCCCTCGTCGGAGCCGTCGCCCAAGCCGGCTACACCGCTCTGAGCGAACGGTCGCGGGCGGACGTGAGCACACCGCTGTACTCGACGTTCACCTCGCTGGTCTGCGGCCTGGAACTCCTCGCCCTCTGCCTGCTGGCCCACATCCCGCTCACCGGCTTCGACAGAGCCACCCACCTGTCACTGCTCGGACTGCTCCTCCTTCCCCAGATCCTGGGACTCGGCTCACTCAACTTCGCCCTCGGCAGGACATCGGCGACGACCATGAGCGTCCTGCTCCTGCTGGAGACCCCGGTCGCGGCGCTCGCCGCGTGGTGGTTCATGGAGCAGGGCATCAAGCCCGCGACCGTACCCGGACTCCTGCTGATCATCGTCGGCGTCACCGTCGTCGTGACCAGCGGCAGCAGCCGGGGAAAGGCCGCGACACAGCAGGGCAGACACCGCACGGAAATACCGCCGTACCCGTCCCACGCCCCGTACGAAGCCCCTCTGACACTTCATCACACCGCCATCCGCGACCCCAGAGTGGACTGGGCGAGCTACACCGCGGACGAGAGCCCGACCATCACCCTCCCCACCTATCACGGCGCGGGCGCGTTCGACACCCTGTTCCTGCGCATACCCCCGGCTCTTGAGGACCCGTCAGAAGCGGCCTAGATACTGCGCCGGTGCCGCGCCAGAACGGCTCACGGACGTCCTTCTTCAGAACCTTGGACCACCGCGGTGGTCATGTCGAAACGGTCTGGCACGTGAGTCCTTTCGGCTGGGGGGTCTGCTCATTACGACGGCCAAATCCTGGCGAGCAGACCCCCGACTCAACTCCCGCGCTGCGCGGGAGCCTCACCCCTTTCGTACGGACGAACGCGGATGGTTGCTCGGCGGGGTGGAAGCGCTGGGAGCTGCGTTGGGCGGGATCAGGCTGCGGAGCTGGGGATATGGCGTGAAGCTGGGGATTTACCAGTTGGCAGTAATTGGCACCAACCTCTTTCGAGTTGGTCTCCGACAACTGCGGCTGCGGGGCGGACATCTGGCGAGCGCCGGACTGATCCCACGCCGAAACGCCGCCTGTCCAGGCCTGGACCTCCGGGATTCCGGATCCGCTAGTGCGGCCGCGCTCCGCACGCGTGCCCGGGCACGCGGCTCTACCGGCCGGACTCCAGCGCGCGGTCGACACGTGCGCGATGCACGCCGCCGCTGGGTGAGGCGCAGCGTGCGCCCGGTGGCCTTCCGCAGCGCAGTCCGTGTGACGGCCGTCCCCGACCAGGTCCGTACCGCTACTCCCCGGCTACCCGTGCGCGGTCCGGACCGTGAGGAGCCGGAGATGTGTCAGCTGGTGACGGGCCAGGTGCGCAGGAGTGCGGCGATCCTCGTGGCGCTACAGGTGGGGTCGCGCAGCAGGTCGCGCAGGCCGAGTGCGTCCTCGCGGGCGGGTTTGACCTGGATCCCGGATGCTTCGAGGTACATCACGCCGGTCGCCGCGGCGACGGCCATGTTGGAGCGCTCCAGCCAGTGGCACCGGCCGAGGATGTGGACCAGGGCCGCGGCGCGGGCGTAGGGGCCGTCGTAGACGGGCTGTTCCAGGAGTTCGGCCTGGTGGCAGGCGACGGCGGCGACCGGTACACCGTAGTCGTCGGGGGCCGGGTCTCCGGCGCCCGCCAGTTCGGCGACCTGAAGGATCCAGGGGACGTCGATGTGCAGGTCCATTACGCGGCGTGGGCTCCCTGCGCGCCGCGGCCGGCGTCCTGGTCCTCGGCCTCGTCGAAGAGGTCCTGGTGCTCGTCGAGGAAGCGGCCCGCGGCGTCCAGGCCGCGCCGGCGCAGTCCGTCGGTGTCCTCGATGACGAGGCGGGCGATGTACTCACCCAGGTCCATGCCGCGGTCCCTGGCCCGGGCCTGCGCGAGTTCCTTGACGTCGGTGTCGACGCGAACGCCGAGTTGAGTCTTCACCCCCACATGGTAACAGCTGTTACCACTCTGGTGGAGGTGGAGTCAGTCACGCACGAGGGGCCCGGCGCGGCAACGAACGCGTTGTCCGCGGTCCCTCCTGCCGAAGGCCTTGTGGGCCCCACGGGCGACGTCGCCGCATATTCGCCTTACAGGATCAGCGCTGGTCAGGAGAGGTTTCCTCCTCGGTGGGGACGGGAGTGGTGGGGTCAACAGGTGCGCGGGGCCTGGTGGGTGGGGCAGCGTGATGGTCAGCGGGGCTCGTCGATCACGCGGTCGCGGTAGAGCGGGTCGAGATAGGTGCCCGCGCACAGCAGCCGGGTCGACTCGGTGGCGTACGACGGAGTGGCGGCATCGGGCGGCGTGGTGGCCCGGGGCAGCTGCGGCTGTTACGGCACGAATGCGGTACTCACACCATCCCCCGATGGTAAAGCCAGGCGAACTCGCCCTCTGTAATCTGACTGGGCATCAGGATAGCGAACGCATCGACGCCATAACCGATTTGTGCACATCCGGCCCCGGCGTACAGACATGCGACCGCAACCTGGACGTATTCGTATCCACCGATCCGGCTACCGGCCCCCGTAACAGGGGAGAGCCGCTCGGCGACGAGGGAATGGACCTGCACAGCGCCGAACGCATCACCCAGGTGGCTGGCGACCTCGAAAGCAACCTCGCCGAGCCGTTCGAGGGCTTTGGTGAAGCGGTCGGCGATCTGGCCGCGTCGGGGCAGGCTGCAGGCGCGGGCGGTACAGAGCAGGGCGATGCCGGCGCCGGGCGCGGCGGCGACGGCGGTACGCAGACCGGTGACGAGAGCCGCCGATCCCTTGGCCAGCTCGGTTCGGTCGACGCATTTGGCAGAGAGGGCGTAGAGGGCGGTCTCTCCGCGTTTGGTACCGCATGTGGTACCAAACGCGGTACCTTGAGGTCATGCCTGCACTCAACGTGGAATTCACCGAAGATGAAATGGCGCGGCTGCGCGAGCGGGCGGCGCTGACGGGTCGGAGTCTGAAGCAGCACGTGCACGATGTGACGGTTCAGGAAGCCGACCGGCTCTCCTTCGTGGAGGGGGCGGTCGAGGAAGCTGCCCGGGTGCTGCCCGGCGTCATGGCCCGTTTCCCCGAGGGACAGCGGTGAGCCCGATCATCCGTGTCGATGTCGGCTGGGTCCTGCAGATCCAGTCAGCGATCTCCCCGCTGAACGTGCCCATCGCGGACTGGGGCGCCCTGGGGTTCATGGCCGACCGGCACACGTTCGAACGGGAACGCGGCGTCCTGTACTACGAGGAGGCCGCCGCCCGGGCCGCGACCTTCCTGCACACCGCCCTGCTGCTGCGGCCCTTCACCGACTACAACCTGGTCATCGGCTGGGCCTGCGCCAGCCAGTACATGCACGTCTCCGGCCAGCCCCTCCAGGCCAAGGACGACGACCTGTACGAGCTCGCCCAGTCGGTCCGTGCACAGGAAGCCGATCTGCGCACCGTCGCCCAGCAGTTGGAGTCCTGGCGCAGCAAGTGAACCGCCCCGGGCCCAACGGCCGGGGCGGGCGGGAGACAGGGACATGTCCGGCTGCCGGTGCAGTCCGTCTCGGCTCAGGCGGCAGTGCGACGCGGCTACGGCAGGGGTCCGGTGCCCGGAGGAACGGCTCACCGCGGTTCCAGGTGCGGTGGGCAGTTCCCTGCCGGGTTACGGAGTGAAGTTCCCCCCGCGAACTGGACAGCGGGTGTTTACGCTGCCGGGACGAAGCTCTGCCTGAGCAAGGATCTCGTTTCGAGCGGGGTGACGTA
>NZ_JBIWMV010000045.1:0-24073 GCF_044766845.1 Streptomyces sp. NPDC101776
AGCCTCGATCTGTTCGTAGCGGCCCGCGCCGACATCGTCACCACGCCGTGACCAGCACATTCACCCACCCGGCAGGACTTTGGAACAGCCCTGGGTGTTGGGCCCACACGTCGATGACGGTCATCGCAGAGCGTCTTCCTTTCTGAGTTCGGTGATCTCGTCAGGGCTCAGGCCCCGGTCGGCAAGCCGCGGGGAGTGACGACTTCAATTCTGTTCACAGATTCATGGCCCGGTTGATGATCTCCGACGTAGATCCGCTGTATGCGTGCGTCGGCGTGCAGTCGGCAGATCGGATGCTCGCGCATGTTGCCGCACCCGCCGAACATCTGCAGACAGGGAAGGTTTTCAGGGGGCGGCTGCTGTGGCTCTCACCCGCGCTGCCCGGCCGTACCCACGTCCTGACCGCGGCCCGCACCCACCGGATCATCCGCATCTGCGAGCGCCAGGGCGTCCCCATCCTGGCCGACCTCGCCTACCAGGGCGGCGGCCTCTGGGTAACCACCGGCATCAACGCAAGCCCCTACAGGAACTCACCCACACCGAGAAGACCCTCAACCGGGCCCTGGCCGCGGCCAGGGCACCCATCGAACGCGGCGTCGCACTCCTGAAGTCGTGGCAGATCTTCCGCAGATCCCGATGCAGCCCGAACCGCATGACGCCAATCGCCAAAGCCATCCTCACCCTTGAGCGGCAACGCTGAAGAAGCTCCCTACGTTGCCCTGCTGGAGGCGGCGAGCCCTTCGTATGGTTCACCAACCCAGGGGCGCCGGGTGTGGTTGAAAAAGCTCTGCCGCTTGTGGCTCTCAGTAATTGGCCGCCCGGCGCCCCACGACGACTCGGCTGCCAATGAGGAATTGCGAATGATCGCTAAGTAGGGAATCAACAACGAGGTAGTCCGTCGGGAGGCGCCGGCACCACACCGCACGGAGCCATCACATGGTCGCGATCTGGGCCGGTATCGACGCAGGGAAGACCCCTTTCACCGTTGCACAAGTCGCCCCGCTCTCCCAGGAGTCCGCCGCGTTATGCAGCAGTGCCTCACCACTGGAGCAGGACATGGCCAAGGCCAGGAACCGCTCGATCCGCCCGAGGTCCAGTTCGGCCGCGAGCGACACACAGATGACGACGTGATCGATGTTAGTGGCCAGCACCTGGCCCTCGGAACGCTTCGACGAGGTCGAGCGCACGAAGGCGGTACGGCGGGGCAGGAGCGTCCGCACGTAGCGCGGGTTGCTGCCTTCGGGATCTACGGCAACCCAGTCCCCCGTGCATACGACCTTCATCGGATCACGCGGGACGACGAACTCGGTGTCGGCACGGACGGTACCGACCGGGGTGATGACGTCGCACAGGCCGCGGTCGACCCGCGCGACACGGCCGGGCAGGAGACCCCGCTCGGCGAACGGGGCGAACTCGGCCTCCCAGCCCGCGTCCCAGCCGTACGGCTGGAGCGGGTGCGAGGGAGACGAGAGCAGACCCGGGAGAGAGGAGAAAGACAAGGGGTGACCCTTCACAAGGGTGGCCCCGGCACCGCGCACACAGACGCGGGAAGAAGAGAGAGGTCAGCCGGCGGCCACGGGAGTGGACTTGATGAACTTCCGGATGCGGGCAGCGCCCGTCACAGAGACAGCCATCGGTCACACCTCCCGGACACACTCAAGCAAAGTCACCGGCGACAACGCGCGGTTGCCGCCCCAACAGAACGGACCATAGAGGGTGCGCGGGCTGCGGCGCCAGCGAATTACGGCGCATCCGTCGCCCGACGGCCGCGTATCCGGGCACCCGGAGTGGACGTCGTCCGCACAGCCGACGACGCGGGCGCCCACCGAAGCGTCGACCACTTCGTGGCACTGGGCCACCGCGACATCGTGCACATCGACGGCGGCCGGGCGCCAGGCATGGCCGAGCGGCGCAGCCGCTGCCGCACGCACGCTGCTCACCGACGCCTCCCGGCCCACCGCCTGGGACGGAGACCCAGCGATCGGCACCCCGTCCACTGGATCCGACAGACCGCCGTAGCCCCCTCCCGCTGCGCTGAACTGGGTGAAGTTGCCGTGCCCGTTGCGCGACAGCAGCAAGGTGTCCAAGACGAGCGGCACCCGTCGTGTGAGGGCGGTGAAGTACCGCCAGCGGGCGGCCGTCCCGACACGGATCACGACGCGAAGCGCGGTCGATCTTCTTGACGAAGGCGGTCATCCGAGCACCAACCGCTTCGTTCCGCACGGCACTTGTACGAAGGAACACGACGCGAGGATGCTGGGCACGCCCGCTCGGAGTCCGGAGTCCCGACGGTTGCCTCGATGCGTGGGCGTGGCCTGCGGCAGCGGCGCGCGCCACTTGGCTGGGGCGCTCGGTTCCGGTGATGCTGACGTCGCGTTCGCCGAACATCCACAACTCGGCATCATCGCGGCCACCAGTGACCGCTCCTCCTCGGGAAACACGGCTGGCGGCATCGCCCAGGACATGACCGCGCGCCACCCCTCCGCGCCCGTGAGGGCCGCGCGTCACGAGCGCAATCAGGGCGTCATCACCCGCGAGTTCCCCATCCGCGGCGCGGCGCTCGCCTTCAGCCCCGCCCGTGCTGCCCTCCCGGGCCAGGCGCCACTTCCCGCTCCCGCCGCCTCCGCTGCGGCGGCCTCGCCGGTCGACCCGCGCATCGCGTTCTCCCGCAGCCGCCGGCCCAACTCCCGTGAGGAGCAGTTCCCATGGCCGTTACCGGGAAGCCCGACCGAGGGTTCAAGATCCTCGCTGGTCTCTTCTTGGGCTCCCCGCGGTGGCTGCGCGTCACGTCAGCAGCTGGTCGCCGGGAGGACTGCGCGGAAGAGGACGCGGTGTCCGTGCTCAACCCGGTCGACCAGCGAACCACTTGTGGCGACAGCCTTTCCGACGGAGCAACTGACGGCTCAGGATCTGCGGGGCCTGCGCCGTCGTACCGGCAGACGCAGCAGGTCCGTGCCCAGCACCATCGGTCCGCCGAAGTCGGCCCGGCGTGCGCTGTCGCGGAGCAGGTGGCGCCAGGTCGCGTCGGAGACCACCGTCTGCTGTCCCGGGCCGAGGTGGGTCGCGACCAGCGTTCCCGCGTTCGACTCGGCCGCGATTCGGCCGAGTTGGGCCACGTCCGTGTGGGTCGAGGTGATGTGGTCGATCAGTGTCTGGGGCAGGCCGAGACTCGCGAGACCGGCCGGGTAGAGGGCCTCGTGGACCAGGACGTCCGTGTGCGCCGCGAGCGTGATGATGTTCGGGGTCGGTGCCGTGTCGCCGGAGAAGACGACGCTGCCGTGGTCCGTGTCGAAGCGGTACGCGTAGGCGGGGAACACCGCTCCGTGCGGGACGAGGACGGCGGTGACCTTGACGTCGTCGTTCTCCATGACGGTGAACGGGGTCATGGCCGGCGCGGAGTCCCTCGCCGAGGCGCCGGCACTGGAGGGCGGCAGTACGTCGTGGACGTGGAGCAGGGTCGCCGCGTCGATGCCCGCGTGCTCGGCCATGAAGAAGGTCGGCGACGCCGCGTACGCCTGGCCCGCCAGCCTCGTCATCTCGACCGTGCCCGGCACGGGCCCCGGAGCCCCGGCGACGGTCGAGGCGATCCCGGCCGGACCGGGGCCGTAGACCTCGATCGGGTTCTGGAAGCCCTGCGCGCCCGAGGCGCCCGCCGACAGCAGCGGGAAGGAGTAGTAGTCGACGATGTGGTCCGCGTGCAGATGGGTCAGGAAGATCCCGGCCAGCGACGGCATCGACAGCCCGGCGCGCAGGTACTGCGTCACCGCTCCTCGTCCGCAGTCGATCACGTACGTTCTGCCGTTGACCGTCAGCGCCGACGAGATGCCATATCGGGTCGCCAGGGGCGGCGGGCCACCGTTGGTGCCGAGCAGTGTCACGGACAGGCCTGTTCCGGAGGGCACGGATCCGGTGTTCCCCGACGCCGCGGCCGGCTCCGCGCCAAGCAGCGGTACGGCGACAGCGGCAGCGGCGGATGCCGCCATCGCGCCCAGCATCGTCCTGCGGGACGTCGGTTCACTCAGGGGTTCGCACATGGAGAGACAGCTCCTTCGCGGCTCGATTCGCGTTGCCACAGTGGCCACACCGAGCACGGCTGTCCATCGGTCGGTACAAAATATGTGTTACCAGGGCGAATTATAAAGTTTCGCGTCGTGCAAGTATCCGCGGATGTCAACAGCCGATCGTGGGAATCGGGTTCTCCGCGAACCACTGGGCGAGGAAGTCCAGGAAGACCGTGATCTTGCGCTGGGTACCCGGGCCGGGTCCGTGGATCGCGTAGAGCGGCCGGTCGGGGGCCGCCAGTTCGGGCAGCTGGACCTGCAGGACCCCGGAGACGAGATCGTCGTAGACGGACCGCTGCGGCAGCAGGGCGATGCCGCGCCCGTGGACGGCCGCCTTCTGGAGTGCGATGTAGGAGTTGGACGAAAAGGCCACGTTGCGGATCTTGTGCAGTGTGGAGGCGGGTCCGTGCCCGATGCGCCAGACCGGGTCGTTGACGTGCACCAGGCAGTCGCGGCCGGCGAGGTCGTCGGGGTGTGTCAGGGCACCGTGTTCCTCGACGTACGACTTCGACGCGCACAGGACGAAGGGCAGCGAGGCGATCTTCTTCAGGCGCACGTTGGAGTCCCGCAGGTCCCGGGTGTGGAACGCCAGGTCGAACCCGCCGTCCAGGAAGTCGTACGTCCGGTCGGACACGCCGCCCAGCTCGAACCGGATCTGGATCCTCGGGTGCGCGGCGGAGAACGCGGCGATGGCGTCCCCGAGGTCCAGGCTCCCTATCCACTTCGGGCAGATGATGCCGAGCACGCCCTCCGCGCTGTCGTGCAGATGCGCGATGTCGGAGTCCTCGGCCTCGATCTCCTTGATGATGCGGGCGGCGAACTCGGCGTAGCGCAGGCCCGGTCCGGTCAGGCTCACCGAGCGGGCCGTGCGGTTGACCAGCCGGACACCGACCTGTCGTTCCAGCTCGGCGACATGCCGTGACACGAGCGATCCCGACGACCCCAGCGCTTTGGCGGCGCCGTTGAAACTGCCGAGGTCGGCGACGATGACGAAACAGCGCATGAGGAGCAGACGGTCCATGGCGTTCCTCCGGTCGTCCACGGCGCCGGTGTCCCTCCGGGCCGTGTCGAACATGGGGTGATGCGGTCGGGCGGAGCCATCTCGCAGGCGACGAACCCGGAAGGCGGGCGATGGCGAAGCGGAAGACCGTCAGGGTCATGTCGGTCGACACACTTACGGTAACTAGATCGATCTAGCAACCGTAACAGAACCTCGTCATGATCGCGAGGCCCGGGCTGAAGACCCGGTTCGGCACAGTGCGGGCCTGCGGACTTCGGCTGAAGGCCGTCGCACGGCGCGGGAGGCGGGCCGACGAGATTCCCCCCACCGACCAGTCGGATCACGTCGGTGGCAACTACCGAGCAACCGGCGTCCTCCGCTCCGCGGCCGCGATCCTGGGCGCCCACCCCGCACTGGCGCAGTACAGCGCGACGCCTTCGGCCCGGAACTCGGCCGAGCACCTGTAGGTACTCAACGAGAACTCCTGATCTCTGGAACTCCGTGGATCCAGGTCCAGGGCGTCCACGACCACAGGGAGATCCCCCGGGGAGGCTGCGGCCGGTGCGCGGCTCGCAAACTTAACTTGTTGCCGATGCGCTTCCGCGCGCCTGCCGACGTGCACACACTTTCGGCCATTGACGGGAATTGGTCCGCGAACTGGGCCTTTGTGGCAGGCAGGAGTTGACGACGCAGTTCGTGATCACTGCCCGGCACTCGGTTCGGTGGCGGAGGAACGAGCCGCCGAAGGGCTCGGCGTCATCGTGACGTCGAGCCGGAAATCAACGAGCGGCACGTGGACGAGGGCTCCTCGGCCGCCTCACCAAGCCACGGCCCGCTTCCCGATCCGACTCGGGTGTGAGGTGCCGCCGCGGCGCACGCCGTGGACCAGGGCCCGAACACGTTCCTCTCGTATCTTCTCCGCCCCTCCTCAGTGACGGCGGGCGGTTCCAGACACCACCAGCGTCCACTCACGAGAGTACGGACGCTCGGCCATGGAGGCATAAGCAATGACGCTTATCAGAAAGAAGTGGCTGGCCTCGTGCACGGCTGTGCTCGCCGCGTCGGCGATGCTGGCAGGATGCGGCAGCTCCGGCTCCAACTCCGGTTCCGGCTCGACCACTTCGGGCAAGGGCAGTTCCGCATCGGGTCTTGCCACGGCCGAGAAGAAGGTGGCGGCACTTCAGGCCGTCGCCAAGACCTACCCCGTCCCCACGGCGAGTGTGCCGGGCGTGGACAAGTTCAAGGGCCGCAAGGTCTTTTACATCCCGATCGTCCAGCAGGTGCCCGCCTTCGTCGCCACGGCCGGGTCGACGAAGCAGGCGCTCTCCAAGGCCGGCCTCTCGCAGCAGGTGTGCGACGGCAAGGCCCAGCCGACCGCGATAGCCGCCTGCGTCCAGCAGGCGATCACCGCGGACGCGGCCGGGATCATCCTGGACGCGATCCCTTACGGCATGGCACAGAACGCCCTCGACGCCGCGAAGGCCAAGGGCATCCCGATCGTCATCGCGGACCAGAACCCCCCGGCCGGAGTCAAGAACAGCAACCAGGTGAGCTATGTGCCGGGTGCGAGTTCTCAGGCCACGGCCATGGCCTGGTGGATCATCGCCGACTCCAAGGGCAAGGCGAATCTGATCATCGCGCAGAACGCCGACAGCCCCACGGCCATCAAGATGGTGGCCGACTCGCTGCCGATCTACAAGAAGTACTGCCCCGGCTGCAAGGTCACGGTCAAGGAGATCACCGCCTCGACGCCGGCCCTGTTGGCCTCGAAGGCGAGTTCCAACGTCCTGAGCAATCCGAAGGCCACCTACTACTACACCGAGTTCGAGGACAGCCTCCAGGCCACCCTTCAGGGCGTCCAGCAGTCGGGGCGTTCCGCCGGCATCTCCGTGTCCACGGCGGCCGGTTCGGTGAACGGGCTGGGCCTGATCAAGACCGGTTCGGTCAAGGCGGTCGTGGCCGCGGACCAGCTCTACATGGGCTACGGCGTGACCGACGAACTCCTGCGCATGATGACCGAGTCCGGGCCCATCGACGAGGCCCAGCCCATGCGGCTGTTCACCAAGGAGAACATCGGCGGCATCAAGGTGACGGCCGCGGCCCAGGCCTCGGGTGAGTGGTTCGGCGACGGTTCCTTCCAGGCGGACTTCGCCAAGCTCTGGGGCATCGGGTGATGGAGGAGGCGCGCACCGTGAGCGCCGGCTCGCGGACCGACCCGTCGGACACGGCGCCGCGCCATCGTCTGGAAGTGGCCGGGCTGTCCAAGGCGTTCGGCTCGACCCGGGCGCTTCGCGGGGTCCATCTGCGGATCGCCCCCGGAGAGCTGCACGGGCTGGTCGGTCAGAACGGGTGCGGGAAGTCCACCCTCGTCAAGATCCTCACGGGTGTGTACTCGCCCGACCCGGGAGCGTCCATCGCGGTGGACGGGCGGCAGTTGGCGCTGCCCGTCCGCCCGATGCAGCAGCGCGAGGCGGGAGTCTCGGTCGTCCACCAGAACAGCGGACTGGTGGACGACCTGACGGTGTGGGAGAACGTGCGGCTGGGGCACTACCGGGCAGGCCGGCTCTCGCGGCGGATCAACCGCCGCGAGGAGCAGCGGGCGACCGAGCGGGTCCTGGCCCGGCTGGACCGGCCCCTGGAGGTCGGCCGCCAGGTCGGGCAGCTCTCGGCGGAGGACCGGGCCGTGGTCGCCATCGCCCGGGCGGTGCAGGACCACCGCCCGGGGGGCGGTCTGATCGTCTTCGACGAGTCGACACGGGCGCTGGGCAGGTCGGCACGGGCCCGGTTCTTCGAGCTGGTCAGGTCGCTCGTCGACGAGGGCACCTCGGTCCTGCTGATCTCGCACCAGTTGGAAGAGGTCGTCGAGGCGACCGACCGGGTCACGGTGCTGCGCGACGGCGCCGTGGTCGAGGCGGGCCTGCGCACGAGCGAGGTGGACGAGGTCTCGCTCACCCGCATGATGCTCGGACGTCACCTCGTCACGCACGGGCGGGTCGGAAGCCAGGTCAGGGATGAGGCCGTCGCCTCGGTGCGAGGGCTCGCGGTCGGCCCGGTGACCGGACTCGACCTCGACATCCGGCGCGGCGAGATCGTCGGACTGACCGGGCTGATCGGCTCGGGCTTCGTCGAGGCGGCCGAGGCGCTGGCGGGCGCGCGCCCGGCCGACGCCGGCACGCTGTCGGTCCAAGGGCTCGACCTCGCCCTGGACCGCGGACGTGGCTGCACCGAGGAGTTCGTGGACGCGGGGGTGGCGTTCGTACCCGAGCGCCGTCTGGCGGCGGGGGTGGCCGGCGAACTCTCGGTGGCCGACAACCTGACACTGCCACGCGTACGCGGTCGCGGTCGCCGGCTGCGGACCGGCTCCGCGTGGCAGGCCGAGGAGACCGCCGCGATGATCGCGAAGCTCGACATCCGGCCGCCCCACCCACAAGCGCCGGTCCACACACTGAGCGGCGGCAACCAGCAGAAGGTCCTGCTGGGCAAGTGGCTGGCCGGCGCGCCGAATCTGCTGGTGCTGCACGAACCGACGCAGGCCGTCGACGTCGGCGCCCGCCACGACATCATCGACGCGATCCGGGAGGCGGCGCGGGACGGCTGCGGAATCGTCCTCGCCTCGATCGACGCCGTCGACCTGGCCGTGCTGTGCGACCGGGTGCTGGTGTTCCGCGACGGCCATGTCGCCAGGGAGCTGAGCGGCGAACTGGAACAGGACGCCATCGTCCACGCGGTCTTCGGCGACGACACGACACCTCGAGGAAAGGGGCAGGGAGACTGATGGACGTCACCGGCCAGCAAGACACCGACACATCCCCTGCCGCGCCGAGGGCTGCGCACACCGGCAGGCCGACATCGGCCTCCGCCCTTGCCGGGCATCTCGCGTCGCGGTACTCGGTGATCGCCATCTGGATGGCCATGATCGCGGTGTACGCCGCCGCGGAACCGGGGGTGTTCCTGACCGAGGGGACCTTCCAGACCATCTTCGGCTCCCAACAGGCCCTGGTGTTCCTCACCATGGCCCTGCTGTGCACCGTCTGCGTCGGAGAGTTCGTTGACCTGTCGGTCCCGGCGGTCTTCGGGTTCTCCGCCACGATCCTGCCCGTTCTGGTCGTGGAACACGGCTGGGGAGTGTGGCCGGCGGCGCTCGTCGCCGTCCTGGGCGCGATCGTGGCCGGCGTGGTCAACGGACTGCTCGTCGTCGTGGTCGGGGTGAACACCATCGTGGTGACCCTGGGCATGGGCACCCTCCTCGGCGGCATCGCCCTGTGGCTGTCGCACCTCAACACGGTCAGCGGTCTGCCGACCGGGTTCGGCAAGATCGCGCTGTACTCCGTGGGCGGCCTGCCGGTCTCCTTCTACTACGGCGTGGTGCTGGTGGCGGGCTTCGCCTATCTGCTGGCGTGCACACCGCTGGGCCGCCACATCCGCTTCGTCGGAGCCAACCGAGAGGTCAGCCGCCTCTCCGGCATCCGCGTCAACCGGATCCGCTTCGGCTCCTTCGTCGCCTCCGGCGCCCTGTGCGGTGTCGGCGCGGTCATCTCCGTCGCGGCCCTGGGCGGCTACAACCCCACCACGTCCGACACCCTGCTGCTGCCGGTCTTCGCCTCGGTCTTCCTCGGCACCGCGATCGTCCTGCCCGGACGCTTCAACCCGATCGGCACCTTCATCGGAATCTACTTCCTGGCGACCGGCATCCTCGGGCTCCAACTGCTGGGTCTGGAAGCGTGGGTCTCCTCGGTCTTCTACGGAGGTGTCCTGGTGGCAGCGGTCACCATCTCGACCCTGCTGCGCCGCCGTAGTCCATGACCTGCTGGCGACACCACAGCCGCGCGAGGGCCATCGCCGTCAGGCGGTGCGCCTCGCGCGCGGCCGAAGTCCGCAGCAGGCAGGCACCTAACATGGCCGGTGTGAGGATGACAGCGACAGACCGGCGACAACTCATCACGCGGGCTGCGGGTGAGCTGTTCATCGCGCGCGGCTACGCCGGCGTCTCCATGGAGGACGTGCTGACGGCGGTGGGCGGGTCCAAGGCGACCCTGTACCGCTATTTCACCGACAAGAGCGCCCTGTTCCGCGCGTCCGTGCAGGCGCTGTGCGACGAATGGTCCCAGCCGCTGCACACGTTCGCGCCGGGCAGCGCGAACCTCACCGACACCCTCGTCGCGCTCGGTGAACACTTCGCCGGTGTCGTCCTCACTCCCGAGGCGATCGCCCTGCACCGCCTGGTCACCTCCGAGGCCGTGCGGATTCCCGGGCTCGGAGAGGTCTTCGCGGAGCACGGGCCGAACGCGGGGCACGCGGTGCTCGGGCGTTGCCTCCAACAGGCGTGCGACGACGGGCTGATCAGGGTCGAGGACCCGGTGCGAGCGGCGGAACAGCTCTACCAGGCCATGCTGGGCCACGCCCAGATGCGGCTGCTGACGGATGCGCCGGTCAAGCTGACCGAGGCCGAGGTCCACGCGTCCATCGCCGAGGCGGTACGGGTCTTCCTGCACGGTGTTTTGGTCACCCCTGGCTGACCTCTCCCCGGCCCGACGGCGGCATCCGAAACAGGCATGCCGCACCCGGCTCACATCTTGCCCCCGATGTGTACTAGACCGTACCGTACAGCTGTCTTGCGACCTTCGAGCAAGGGACGGCCGATGCCGACGACGATCCGAGCCGAACATGTGGGAAGCCTGCTGCGTCCCGAGGAACTACTGGCAGCGCGCGCCGCACGCAGACGCGGCACGCTCTCCGACACGGAGCTCGCGGAGCTGGAGGACCAGGCGGCAACCGCCGCGGTGAAGCTGCAACAGGACGCCGGGATACAGGTCTTCACCGACGGCGAGGTGCGCCGGGACGACTTCATGGCCTCGGTGGTGGAGACGGTCGGCGGGCTGGCGCCCGCCGAGGAGTCCTCGGCCCGGCCTCGCTGGATCCGCGACAGCGACGGCGCCGAACTCGACGGCGACGTCGCGTCGGTGGCGATCACGGCGCCCCTGTATCGGCGTACACCGTTGTCCCTCGCCGAGGCCCGGTGGCTGTCCGCGAACACACCGGGGCCGTACAAGATCACCATGGCCAGTCCGACGATGGTGGCGGGCTTCTGGCGGCCGGGGGTGTCGGAGGACGTCTATCCGACTCGACGGGACGCGGTGGCGGCGCTGGCCGACATCTACCGGCAGGACATCGCCGACCTGATCGACACCGGAGTCTCCTGGCTACAGCTCGACTCGCTCGCCTACTGGGCCAACATCGATCCCGAGGCCGCGCGGATGCGCCGGGTGACGGACCTGGAGGGGCATCTCTCCCACATCATCGACACGGACAACGGCCTGATCCGGTCGGCCCGTTCGCGGCGCCCCGGCATGACCGTGGCCATGCACTTCTGCCGGGGCAACATGCGCAGCGCCTGGTCCGCCCGGGGCGGCTACGAGCCCATCGCCGAGCGGGTGTTCGGCGAGGTCGACGTCGACCGCTTCCTGCTGGAGTACGACAC
Organism: Streptomyces sp. NPDC101776; assembly: GCF_044766845.1. NCBI lineage: Bacteria > Bacillati > Actinomycetota > Actinomycetes > Kitasatosporales > Streptomycetaceae > Streptomyces > Streptomyces sp. NPDC101776. The sequence continues at coordinate 11,540 of NZ_JBIWMV010000045.1, forward strand.
GGAGCGCTCCGGCGGCTTCGAACCGCTGCGCTTCGTGCCGCCCGCCAAGACCGTCGTCCTGGGACTGGTGTCGTCCAAGGTGGCGGAGCTTGAGTCGGTGGACACGCTGCGCCGGCGCATCGACGAGGCGTCCCAGTATCTGCCGCTGGAGCAACTCGCCCTCAGCCCGCAGTGCGGGTTCGCCTCGACGAGCCAGGGAAATCTGCTGACCGTCGACGAACAGCGCCGCAAGCTGGAGCTTGTCGCGGAGACGGCCCGTCTGGTCTGGGGCTGACCGCGGCACCACCACACCCGGTCAGGGCACGACGGTGCCGGTTTCACTGCTCAACAGCCTCTGCCCAGTGGGCTTTTGACGCGGCACCGTACCGGCCGCGGGTCCTCACGTGCCGTCGAGGAGGGCAAGCCGTCGGCGTGACTCCGCGCCTGCCGAAGCACCGTTGGAGGCGATCGCCAGCAGCCGCGACGCCTTCAACTCGGTTTCCTGCCACTCCCGTTCGGGGTCCGAGCCCCAGGTGATGCCGGCTCCGGCGCCGAAGTTCAGGCACTGGCGGGCACGGTCGATCCAGAAGGTGCGGATGCCGACGGCCAGTTCGCCGGTGCCGTGATCGGCGTCGACCCAGCCGATACCGCCGCAGTACGGCCCACGGGGTGCGGTCTCCAGTGCGGTGATGATGCCGAGGGCGCTCTCCTTCGGAGCGCCCGTGACGGATCCCGGTGGGAAGGTCGCCGCCAGCAGTTCGGGCCACCCCGTTCCGTCGCGCAGTTCTCCGCGCACTGTGGAGACGAGGTGGACCAGTCCGGGATGGCGCTCCACCACGCACAGATCCGGCACGGTGACGCTGCCGGTGGCGCAGACGCGCCCGAGGTCGTTGCGGACCAGGTCGACGATCATCACGTTCTCGGCGTAGTCCTTCTCCAGGAGATCCGCCTCGGTGCGCCCGGTGCCCTTGATGGGGCCCGACTCGATCACGCGTCCTTCGCGGCGCAGGAAGAGTTCGGGGGAGGCCGTGGCCACCTCGATCCCCAGGTCCGGCAGCCTGATCAGGCCCGCGTACGGCGCGTGGTGGCGTGCCGCCAACCGGTCGGCCAGCGCCTCGATGCCGGCGTCCGCGCCGATGGGTGCGGACAGGACACGGCAGAGGTTGGCCTGGTACACCTCTCCGCGCGCGATGTGCTCGCGGATCCGCCGCACACCCGCCATGTAGGCGTCGCGGTCCAGCGACGTGGTCCACAGGCCGGGCGCGGGACCGTCCCATCGGGCACCTCGGGCGGGGTGCTGCGCGGCGGGCCGGACGTCACGGAAGCGGGCGCAGGTCAAACGCCCCTCGAAGTCGGCTACGACCGCCCAGAAGCCCTCGGAGTCGAGCGCGGCGGGGTCATGGGTGACGTCGATCAGACCGGTCGCCACCCGGTCACCGAGCCGGGCCAGCGGTGGGAGGTGCGTCATGTCCGGCGCCTTTCCTGAGCGTGGACGAACGGCGCGGGCCGGCATCACCGCCCTGGGCACCGACCGCCCGGACTCGCCTATACGGGAACGGTGTTGGGCACGGCGTTCCACTCGGCCGCCCGAAGGGTGTTGACCATCAGCATGGCGATGGTCATCGGGCCCACCCCGCCCGGAACGGGGGTGATGCGGCCGGCGACGCCGTCGAGTTCGGCGGCGCGGACGTCGCCCGTGAGGCCCTCGGGGGTGCGGTGGATGCCGACGTCGATGACGGTGGCGCCGGGCTTGACGTGCTCGGGTCCGACAAGACCCCGGACTCCGGTGGCGACGACGACGATGTCCGCGGGGAGGGTGACAGCCGCCAGGTCGGCGGTGAACTCGTGCGCGACCGTCACCGTGGCGCCGCGCCGCAGCAGCAACTGGGCCAGGGGGCGGCCGACGAGTTCACCCCAGCCGACGACGGCGACGCACGCGCCCCTGAGTTCGATGCCTTCGGTGTCGAGGAGTTCGATGACGCCGCTCGGTGTGCAGGGGCGCAGTCCGCGTTCGCCGCGGGCCAGCCGGCCCGCACTGGCCGTCGTCAGGCCGTCGACGTCCTTGGCCGCGGGGATCCGGTCGATCAGGGCCGCGGCGTCGAGGTGGGCGGGCAGAGGGAGTTGGAGCAGGATTCCGGAGACGTCCGGCTCGGCCGCCAACTCGTCGATGACCGCGGCGACTTCGTACCCGGACGCGTGCTGGGAGAGGGGTCGGTGGAAGTCGCGCATACCGGCCTCGCGGATGGCTCGGCGTTTGGCGGCGACATAGACGGCGCTGGCCGGGTCGTCGCCGACCAGAATGGTCGCCAGACCGGGCACCCGTCCCAGGACCGCGGTCTCCGCGACCCGTTCGGCGACCCTGGCCCGGATGTCACGGGCGATCCGGGCACCGTCGATGGTGGTTGTCATGAGGGCGAACCGCTTTCTGCTGGTGAACGTCCCCCTCGTCGCAGAGAACTGCGCACCGAGGTCGCGGTCGACCGACCGCGGGTGTACGGCACCGGAACCGGGCGAGGGTGAACACCCCGGCGGGACTGCGCGCGAGACACGTCCGGCCCGCCGTGTCCGCCGCCCCGGATGACCCGCGCGGGTTCAGGCGAAGACGATGGTGTGCCTGCCGTTGCGGATGACCCGGTCCTCCGCGTGCCACAGCACCGCGCGGGAGAGAACGGCGCGTTCCACGTCGGCGCCACGACGGGTGAGGTCGCCGGCGGTGTGGGCGTGGCTGACGCGCACCACGTCCTGCTCGATGATCGGGCCCTCGTCGAGGTCCTCGGTGACGTAGTGGGCGGTGGCACCCACCAGCTTCACACCGCGTTCCTTGGCCTTGGCGTAGGGACCGGCGCCGATGAAGGCGGGCAGGAAGGAGTGGTGGATGTTGATGATCGGCACGCCGACCTGCTCGATGAAGTCGCCGGAGAGGATCTGCATGTAGCGGGCCAGGACGACGAAGTCGACGTTGTCCCTGAGCAGCCGCAGATGTTCGGCTTCGGCGGCCGACTTGTCCGCGCCCATGGACGGGACGTGGAAGAAGGGGATGCCGAAGCTGCGTACCTCTTCCGCGGTGTCGGGGTGATTGGAGATCACCATGGCGATACTGACGGGGAGTTGGCCCTGCCGGTGGCGCCAGAGCAGGTCGAGCAGGCAGTGGTCGGACTTGGAGGCGAAGATCGCCACCCGCTTCGGCATCGACAGGTCTCGCAGGGTGTAGCTGAGGCCGTACGGCTTCACCAACTCCTTGTCGAAGTCCGCGCGCAGGCCGGGCAGTTCGGCCCGCAGTCCGTCCAGTCCGAAGACGGTGCGCTGGAAGAAGGCACCGCCCTGCGGGTTGTCGGAGTACTGGTCGAGGGAGACGATGTTGGCGCCGTGCCGCCCGAGGACCGAGGTCACGGCCGCGACGATGCCGGTGGCGTCGGCGCCCTGGACGATCAGCGACGCCTGGTGCCCGGCTCCCCCGGTCCTCTTGGTGATGCCGGTGGGCGCGGCCTGCGTGACGGTCATACGAGGTTGTCCTTCCTGAACTGGGCGATCCACTCGGACGTGGCCCGCAGGCCGCCGAAGGTGTAGAAGTGGATCTTTATGTCTCCGTGGCGGGCCGGGTCGTAGCCGTCCGCGAGTGCGCGCAGGAACTTGTCCGGGCCCGCGGTGCCCATCAGGTTGGTGATGGACAGGCCGTACTTCTTGGCGATGGAGGCGCTGGTGCCGACGCCGAACCGGGTGGCGTACGACATCAGGCGTCGGACACCGGCCGGTCCGGGGACGCCGATCCGGACGGGAAGCGTGATGCCCTCCGCGCGGACCTGCTCCAGCCAGGCCAGGACGGGATCGACGTCGAAGCCGAACTGGGTGATGACGCTGCCGTCGAGTTCCTGCGCGGCGATGGACGCGCTCTTCTCGCGGAGCGCGGACCACAGCGCGTCCCCGGCGATGTCCGGGTGGCCCTCCGGGTAGCCGCTGACGCTGATGTGCCGGACGCCGTACTCCCGTAGCAGTCCCGTCTCGATGAGGGCGAGCGAGTCCTCGTAGGGGCCCTCGGGGCGGGTGGGGTCGCCGCCGACGGTGAAGACGTTGGCGCAGGTGCCGTCGGCGCGGAGTCGGGCGAGGAACTCCTCGAACTCGGCCTGTGAGCCCAGGCGTCGGGCGGAGATGTGCGGCACCGGCACGAAGCCGAGGCGTTTCACCGCCCGGGACGCCTCCAGGCGCAGTTCGAGGTTCTCGTTGCCGAGGAAGGTCACGTTGATGCGGGTGCCCTGCGGGATGGAGTGCCGGGCCTCTTCCAGCTTCGGGACGTCCTTGCCCGTCATCTCCAGGGAGAAGTCCTCCAGCAGCGATGTGCTCACCGCCGCCGAGGCCGTGCTGAGGGGGTTCATCGTGCTCCTTGTCGATAGGGGTGGGGGCGATGGGCGGCCGGACGCGTGACGCCAACTCCGGCCGCCCGCCGAGCAGTTCCGGCGACGTCCAGCGCGCCGCAGAGGGGCGCGGGGAACTGCGCGGCCAGCCCCCACAGACCCGCAGACGACTCACCGGCATCCGGCGGAGCTACCCGCGCCGATACTCCGTGCGCGCGTGCCGGTCGAACGGGCTGGCCTGAACGGTGGCGCGGATGCGCGGGAACCCGAGGTCGGCCTCGGGGTCGGTACCGAGACCCGGGTGCTCGCCCCAGACCACGGTCACCTCGGTGCCGGGCTCCGCGTGCGCGGAGTCGATCAGCGTCTGCGCCAGCACCGTGCCGACCGGGTCGATCGACGCGGTCTGCATGGTCGCGCCGACCAGTCCGGCCGAGGTCTCCACCCGGTGGCGGGCGTAGGTGAGGACGAAGCCGGGGTCCGCTCCCCCGCCGACGACCCGGCGCACGTCGTCGGCGTCGAACACCAGGGTGACCTTGGTGCGGCGGGGCTCGTCCTTCGCCTTGAGCAGGGCGTCGCGGCCGTGGAAGTCGTGCCCGAAGTGGATCAGCCGGCCGTAGCCCAGCTCGTACGGGGAGACATAGAAGTCCTCGATGTCCTCCGAGAAGTAACTGCCGTTGAGCGGGCGCTTGCCCTCGATGCCGAACAGCGGCAACCAGGCACGGTATTCCGCGAGTTCGGGGTCGGCGTAGATGCCCGGGACCGGCGAGGGGATCCAGCCGCTCTCCACACTCGGCGTGGTGTACGCCAGCGCGCCGACCTGTACCAGGCCCAGCGGTTCACCGGCCTTGAGGAACGCCTCGTGGACGTATCCCGCGTGCTCCCACGGGCCGATGAACTCGTAGCCGGCCTGCCCTGCCATGCCGTGGCGCAGCGCTTCGAAGGAACGGCCGTCCAGGGTGACCGGCGTGGAGTGGAAGAACTTGGTCTCCGGCAGCGGGCCGCCGAAGACGTTCTCGATCAGCTCCAGTGCCAGCGGACCCTGGAGCTGGTAGCGGAACAGCTTGGGGTCACCGCCGCCGGGCCGGAAGGCGGAGGACGGGTCGGTCTCGAAGGCGACGTCGTAGCCGCCCTTCTCCGCGTGGTACTGCACCCAGTGCTGGGCGGCGGGGACACCGCTGAGGAGGTACTTGTCCTCGGCTCGCCGCAGGAGGATGCCGTCGGTGACGATCTTGCCGTCCCGGGTGACCGGTATGTACTGCTTGGCCTGGCCGATCGCGAACTTCTCGAAGTTGTTGGCGCCGTACTCGGCCAGCACACGGGTGGCGTCGGGGCCCTCGATCCACAGGTCGTACATGTGGTGCGAGAGGTTGAGCAGCGCGACGCCCTCGTGCCAGGCCGCCTGCTCCTGGCGCCATCCGACGTACTCCCGCTCGACCACCTCGGGGGTCCACGGCTCGGCGTTCGGCCGCCACAGCAGGGCGACGGGCGAACCGGCCTTGTCGATGCCGTCCTGAAGACTGGGGATTGCCATTGCGGCTCCTCTCAAAGCCATCTCCCTGAAGTGCTAAATCGATCTAGTGACGCGGCTCGTCACAATCGACGCACTCGGGGAGGAAAAAGGGATCGCTAAAACGATCTAGCGCAAGCTAGCAGACGGGTTCAGAGCTTGGGGAGACTCGTGCGGCGCATTCATTGTCGGCTCCGCACGACGGTCTCCGGACTCCGAGAGCCGGCGGTCGCCCGCCCAGGCGGCGGCCACACACACCGCGTGCAGGCTGGAGCGGACGTCGTGCACGCGCACGCAGAACGCGCCGGCCACGGCGGCCAGCGCGGACACCGCCGCGGTGGCCGCGTCGCGGTCGCCGGGCACGGAATCGACACCGGCCCGGTCGCTCAACGCCGCACCGATGAAACGCTTCCTGGACGCCCCCACCAGCACGGGGAAACCGACGGCCCGCAGGGCGGGCAGATCCGTGAGGAGTTCCCAGTCGTGGGCGGCGCGCTTGGCGAACCCGAGCCCGGGATCGAGGATGATGCGCCCTGGATCGATCCCGGCCGCGGTGAGTGCCTCCACGCGGCGCAGCAGTTCGGAGGTGACATCGCCGACGACGTCGCCGTAGACCGCGTGGCGGTCCATCTCACGACTGGGCGCCCGCCAGTGCATCGCCACATACGGCACCCCGGCCGCCGCGACGACGGCGGCCATGGCGGGATCCGCCAGCCCTCCGCTGACGTCGTTGACCATGCACGCGCCGGCCTCGATCGCGGCGCGGGCGACCGCCGCGTGCATGGTGTCCACACTGACGGCCACCTCCGCACGCACCAGCTCCCGCACCACCGGCACCACACGGGCCAACTCCGCCTCCACCGGGACGGGTTCGGCTCCGGGTCGAGTGGACTCGCCGCCCACGTCGACCAGGTCGGCGCCCTCCTCTGCGAGTCTCAGGCCCTGTTCCACGGCCCGCCCGGTCTCGGCGTACCGGCCGCCGTCGGAGAACGAGTCCGGAGTCACGTTCAGGATGCCCATCACCAGGCACCGGCCGGGCCGTGGAAGCCCGGCGGGACCTTGAGGGGGTGGCTGTGCAACGGCACATCGCATGTCGATCACGGGTCGAACGACCTCCTCCGCCTGCGGGCCGTCCGCCCTGCGAGCTGGAAAAGCTAAATCGATATAGCAGGTACGTTACAACGAATCGCTAAATCGTTCTAGCCCTGGGCAGTTGAATTTCGTCGCCCGTCATCTGACGGCGCCCCTCGACGTGGGCGCAACGGTCGTGACCGACCAAGGCGCTGCGGCGCCACACTCCGGAGGTGTCCCGCAACCGGATCTCGTCGCGATGAGCGACCACGTCGCCGACCGGTTCACCGCGCAGCCGGGCGACCACATACCCGGCGGCCAGACCGGTGATGTCGGAGACGACACCCATGGGCAGCAGCGAGCGCGTCTCGGCGATGGCGTCGTCCTCGCCCGCTCGCATCACCACGCGGATGTGCGGTGCGACGCCGTGGGCGGCGATGGCCACAGCGACGTTGTCCAGGTCGTCGGAGCCGACGGCGGCCAGCGCCCGGGCGTGACCGATACGCAGCCGTTCCAGTACATGGCGGTCTCCGCCGTGACCGTCCATGACGGGAATCCCGAGGGTGCGCGCCAGCCGTGCCGTCGCGGCCTGCGGGTCGCGTTCGACGCCGACGACGGGGATGCCCAGTGCGCGCAGCTCGACGCAGAGCCGCATGCCGACCTGGCCCATTCCCACCACGATGACGTGCCCCGCGCGGGGCAGAGTGCGCGGCCCGACCAGCCCGATCAGACGCGGACCGAGCATGCGCTCGACCACTCCCGCGGTGAAGAAGGCGGTGAAGGCGACAGTGCTCAGCATCGCGAGGACGGCGAAGATCTGGTAGGCGTGGGCATCGGGTGGCGCGGCGGCCGGACCGACGCCGGCCACCACCCGGGCGGCCTCGAACAGTGCCTCGGACGGGCGATGGCCGAACGCCGTGAGCCATACCCAGTCGGCGGCGAGCACGACGAGCATCGCGAGCATGCCCAGGACGAGCAGCCGGGTGCCCGGATCGTGGGAGCGCAGCTGGAACCCGCCCCACCGTCTGAGGTACCGGCGACGCCACTGCCCCGGCAGGGCCGATTCCTCGGCTTCCAGGACGCCGTCACGCTCTCGGACGACCTGGACACACCCTCCGCGCCGGCGAGCGGCGACGAAGGAAGGATCCAGGCACGGGCCGGCCAGTGACGGTGCCGCGAGGTCGGCCGGCGAGGTGACATCGCACTGCGGCAGGAGTCGCGCGAGCTCATCGGCGATGGTGCGATCGAAGATCGTGACGATCAGAGGTACGTCGGGCGAGACGTGCGCGACGGCGAGCGCGTAGCGCAGGGCCGCGATGTCGTCGTGGAGCAGTACGGCGACGCCCGCCGGCCGCAGGGACAGCGCCGCGCGCAGTTCGGGGTCACGTGGCCGCGGAAGGTGCCGTACCAGGTCGGATGAGGTCCGAAGGGCAGTGCACACCCGGCCGGCCAGGTGGGTGTCACCGATGACGACGTACGAACGGACGGGGCCGTGCTGCGTGCGATGTGTCGGGTTCGAGGTCATGAAGTCGACGTCCTGCCTTGAGAGATGGCGGAAAGCCGGTGGGTGGCCCGACCGGCTGGAGCCCGTCAGGGAAGCCGAGCCGACCATCAAGTGGCCGTCAGCTGACGGTGATCGTCGAGGAAGGCCGGCGAGAGCTACGCGGCCGGCCTCTTACGGTGTCGCCGCGGCGTACGGACCCCTCGGCGGCTTTCCGACGGCTCGGCGCGACGACGCGAGGACACGGAACTCCCGATACGCGCCCGATCCAGGAGGTTCCGACCTCGCCGCGACGTACCGTACGGTTCAGTGCCGTACGGAGCAAGGCGATCCGATCCGGCAGAACGGACGCACTCGACGTCCCGTGGAGGCCCACGCCTCGGCTCCCGCCGGCCTCCTTACAATGGGTGAACGCCCGTGTCGCTGGGACTCAGGTACGCACGAGAACGTCAGAGCAGGGGTGATGGGGACTTCCAGAAGAGTCACGCTGAACGACGTGGCCGCGGCGAGCGGTGTTTCTCGAGCCACCGTCAGTTTCGTTCTCAACGACGACCCTCACCAGACGATCTCGGCCGCGACCCGGGACCGGGTGAAGGAGGCGGCCCGAACTCTCGGCTACGTTCCGCACGGCGTGGCGAGAGCACTGCGCGAAGGGACCTCGCGGGTCGTCGTCCTGAACATCGACGCGGGCATGGAAGGCGCGTATTCCCGCAGCTACATCCACGGACTCGACGCGGAACTGGCCGCCCACGACCACGTCCTCCTGGTCCGGTACGGCCACCACACCGAACAGTCCACACAGCAGGTCCTGGACGTCATCGTCCCCCGCGCGGTGATCCGCTTCGGCGAGACGTACCTCACCGGTCACGCCCTCGACGACCTGGGAGGCGGCTGGCGCAACGGTCTCGCCGCCCACACCGCGCTCCAGGTCCGCCACCTCGTCGAACACGGCCACACCCACATCGCCCTGGCGCTGCCGGACACCGAGTCACCGCTCGCCGCGGCCCGCCTTCGCTTCACCGAACACGCCGCACAGAACCTCGGCATCCCCACTCCGGTCTCCTTCATCGCCCCCCGGGACCGGCCCGCCTGTGCCGACGCCGTCAGCGCACTCCTCTCCCAAGCCCCCGGGGCGACCGCGATCGCCGGCTTCAACGACGACATGGCCCTGCGGGTCCTCACCGCCCTGCGCGACCTGGGCCGGCGTGTGCCGGACGACACGGCCGTGATCGGCTTCGACGACAACGGCTACGGCGAACACGTCGTCCCCTCGCTGACCACGATCTATGTCGACGGCGAGGCCCACGGCCGACTCAGCGCCCGGCTCGCCCTGAGGCTCGACACCAGTGGTCTGGAGCCCCCACCCGCGCGAGTTGTGGTCCGCGAGTCGACCTGAAGGGGCGTGCCTCGCCGCGATGGCGACTTCGCCGTCCCATCGCGGTAACTGCGTTCTCCGTCGCAGGGCGGCGGTCCGCATCATGACCGTGCGCCGCACGTGGTCTTCCAAGAGGTACGTGCTTCACCCGCGGTGATCATGAAGACGGCGACGTGGATTCCACGGGCCGGAGGACCTACGCGCTCGCCGGCGTAGGCGGAACGTGGCCTGCGGCCCGCCACTGTCGGCCATCCGCTCCAGAAATTCCGCACCCGGCTCTTGAGCGCACCGAAAATGTACCGCACCGTACAGTTCACAACGCCGACGAAGGCTTACGGCCCTTCGGCATGCCCGCCCCTTCGGGCTGTGCCCCTCAGCCGCGACACCCCCGAGCCGGGTCACTCACGACGCCAGGCGTCGCAAACGGCTTCGCCCCTGCCGCCACCAGAACGGCCGGCCACGCCTTTGCCGCCGCCTCACCCACGCATCGCGACGACATGGAGAACACCGATGGCACACCTCGAAGCGCAGATCCAGGCGGCCGGAGGGCCGTTGGGCCTGCTGCGCAGCGGCCGTTCCGGCACCTACCCGTTCCCGATCAAGGCCGAGTTCACCAACTGGCATGACGAGTAGGAGAGTTGGCGCGACTCGGCCGCGCTGATGGACCTGTCCCACCACATGACGGACCTCACCGTCGAAGGACCCGACCGCTACCGGCTGTTGGCCGACGTCGGCGCCAACACCTTCCAGGGCTTCGGCCCGATGAAGGCCAAGCAGTTCGTCGCGGTCAACCACGACGGCCACATGATCGGCGACTGCATCCTCTTCTGCCTCGCCGACAACCATGTCCGCCTCGTCGGCCGCCCGCCGGCCCTCAACTGGGTCCAGTTCCATGCCGAGACCGGCGGCTACGACGTCACCCTGCGCCGCGACGAGCGCACCGCGCAGAACCCGCACGGCCGCGAGTTCTTCCGCCTCCAGCTCCAGGGCCCGGACGCCTCGGCCATCTTCGAGAAGGTCAACGGCGGCCCCATGCCCGACATCCCCTTCTTCAGCATGGGCAAGTTCAACATCGGCAAGCACGAGGTCACCGCCCTCAACCACCGTATGTCCGGCTTCCCGGGCCCTGAGTTCTTCGGCCCCTACGAACACATCGACGACGTCCGCGACGCGATCCTGGAAGCCGGCGAGCCCTTCGGATTCCGTCAGATCGGTGCCCGCGCCTACGCCTCCGTGGCCACCGAGTCCGGCTGGATCGCGAACACCGTCCCCGCCGTGTACTCGGGCGAGAGCATGAAGACGTGCTACACCGCCAACGTCCGCGGCTGGATATCCGTCGTCATGATCGACGACGACGTCCACTACGGACAGCAGGTCGAACTGGTCTGGGGCGAGCCCGGCGGCGGCTCCGCCAACCCCACCGTCGAACGCCACTCCCAGACCGCCATCCGCGCCACCGTCATCCGCAGGCCCTTCGCCGGCGACAAGCGCTGACAGCAGTCTGCTTCGGCGAGGTTCTCGCTCCCCCGACAGGGCGGGGCACCAGGCAGGCGGCTCCCGCCTGGTGCCCCGCCCGCACCACCATTGCCAGTACCCGTCTCCACAACTCCGCGAGCACTCGCCCCGGCGCAGAGACAAGACACCCCAGCCGACGGCCAACCGGCCCGGCGAGTCACCGCATCGCGATACGGGTGCGGCAGTTGAGCTTCGGTAAGTCCGGTTCCCTCGCCACTTTCTGCCGGTGAACCATCCGAGCGCCCGGCCTGTGCGGGACGCTCGGACAGCCCCACCCACCGGGGAACCACCGCCGACTGAACCGTCAGCTATCCGTATCGCAGTACACCGGTGCGGTGTCCGCGTTGGCCTTGGTCACCAGACGGGCGTCGATCTGGGCGATCTTGACCTTCTCTTCCTTGCGCAGCAGGGAAAGCGTGTGCGTCACGGCCAGTGCTCCCAAGTCCTGGACCGAGTTGGAGACCGTCGCCGCGAACTTTCCGTCCTTGAGGGCGGCGAGTCCCTGGTCGGTACCGTTGACCGTCACGATCTTCACGCTGTGGGCACCCGCGGCGTCGAACGCCTCACGCACACCGAAGGCCATGTCCTCGTTGGCGACGAACGCGTACTGGATGCCGGGGTGAGCCTGGATCAGCCCGGCTGCGGCGGCCCTGGCCGTCGTCCGGTCGAACATGCCCCGCTCATTCCCCACCACCTGCACATTGTCTGCCAGGTTCTTCGTGAATCCGCCGACCATCAGGTTGGACGACGTACTCCCGTCGCCGGAGATGACAACAGCCTCGGCAGGCTTTCCGGCAGCGTCGTCGTCGACCCATTGGGCATCCAACTTGCCTATCCCGGGTAAGTCGCTGATGACGGCACCGAGAATCTCACTGTCGTCCGAAGGCGTCAGTGCGATCAGCGTGATGGGTGTCTTCGCCTTTCGCGCCGCAGAAATGTCGGCACCCAAGGCACTGGCGTCCACGCTGAGCAGAACAATCGCGTCGACCTTGCGCGCGATCATGTCCTTCACATTGCGCAGCTCCGCCGACTTGCTCCCGTTCGAGTTCGCGGTCAGTACTTTTGCCAGGTTGTTCGACGTGGTCTTCGTGACCGCCGTCTGCAGGCAGGTGTGGAACGACGTCGTTCCCCCGTTGATGAACCCTAGCCTCGATCGTTCATGAGTCCTCGTCGGTGTGCTGACGGGGACTCTGTGTTTGTGAGGTGCGGTCTTTTCGGGGTTGGGGCACGCTTTCGG
>NZ_JBIWMV010000046.1:0-23519 GCF_044766845.1 Streptomyces sp. NPDC101776
CCACCTGTTGGACAGCCTGTCGGCTCACATCCAACCGGCCCCACGCCCACCGACGCGAACCGCGACCCGGTGAACCATCCCGGTCAGAGCACTAGCGGACGACACCGAGAAGGAAGAGCTGGTGATCATTCGTGCCGTACGACCCCGATGAACGGCGCTGCCGCATAGTGGCCCGGCGCGCGGGACCCCTGCTGGTCGAGGGCCCGGTGGACGTCACGCTGGAGGACGGCACCACCGTGTCGTCCGACCGGTTCTGCGTCGCTCTCTGTACCTGCCGACGCAGCCGCACTTACCCGTGGTGCGACACCAGCCACCGCCGCTCCGAGCCGCCTGTTCCGCACAAATCGTGATCAGCCGGGTTTGTTCGGGGCTCAGACGTGTACGCGCAGTAGATGACTGAGTCGATACAGGAAACAGAACGGAAGTACGACGTACCGTCCGCCGACGACACGACATGGCTGCCCGACCTCACCGGCGTGGGCGGGGTCGTGTCGGTCGTGGACCAAGGCACCCAGGACCTGGACGCCGTGTACCACGACACCGACGACCTGCGTCTTGCGGGTGCCTCGGCCACGCTCCGGCGAAGGACGGGCGGGAGCGACGCGGGCTGGCATCTCAAACTGCCGCTCTCCGGTGACTCCCGGGAGGAGGTACAGGCCCCGTCGTCCGAAACGGTTCCGGACGCACTGCGCGACCTGGCCCTTTCCCGCACCCGGGGCGCGGAACTGCGACCGGTCGTGCGCATCCGTTCCACCCGCGGAGTACGGCCGACTCGCCGACCGCGTGACGCACGCCCTGGAACTCCCGCCGGGAACGGAGCGTGACACGGCGCTCCACGAGGCCCGCAAGGCGGCCAAGAGGTCGCGATACGCCACGGAGCCTGCCCGTGACCCGCTCGGCAAACCGGCCGAGCACCTCGGCAAGCGGGTCAAGGCCGTCCAGAAGGTGCTCGGCGAGCATCAGGACAGCGTGGGTGGCACGGGGCGCCCTGCGGGAGCTGGCCCTGGCGGCACACGCGGCCGGCGAGACCGGTTTCGTATGGGGCCTACTGCACGGACAGGAGCAGGCCGCTGCCGACGCGCGCGAACGGGAGCTCCCGGCGGTGTGGGCGGACGCGTCACGGAGCGAGCTGCGCGAGGCGCTCACCCGCTGAGAACCGGCGGCCCCTCACGTGGCTCAGTGCAGGGCGATCAACGCGACGGCCAGTCCCGCGCACACCAGGCCGAAGACCTGACGACGGCTCAGCCGTTCTCCCAGAAGCAGCAGGGCGAGGACGACGGGGACGGCGGGGCAGAGGGAGCAGAGCACCGTGGCAACGGCCATGAGCTGGTGCGCGATTGCTGCCAGGTACAGGACGATCGCGACGGTGCCGACCACGCCCGCCGCCACCGCCCAGGCTCCCGTCGGCATGGTCCAGACGGCGCCGTAGGACGCCAGCACGCCGGCGATGACGACGACGGCACGACCCGGCTCAGGACCACCGGCCACAGACCGCTGCCGGCATCCACTTGCGCCATGGCCAGGAACTTCAGACCGATCCCCATGCCGGCCACCAGGGCGCTCGGCACGCCCTCGGACAGTGCCGCGCGACGCTCCCGGGCCGCCCCGCCGGGTTCTGTTTCTGTGAGACCAGCCAGAGTGCCGGGAGTACGGCGGCCATCCCGACCCACGTCGGCGCGGAAAGGCGCTCCCTGAGGAGAATCACGCCGACCAGCACTGGCAGGGCCACGGCACCGACGTCGCTCACGAACACGACGACGCTCATCGCGCCCTGCGACATCGTCCGGTGGAGGAACGCGACCCCCACGCCCGTGCCGACCCCCGGCAGGGCTCCCCAGCCGTAGTCCGCGAACGCGGCGGAGGTGTCCGACAGAGTCGGTGCCAGGACGAGCGCGAGCGCGGTGCCGCCCAGTTGGGCATGGGGGGCGACGGTCATTCCGTCGACCCGGCGGGACAGCAGACCGTTGACGAAATGCGTGACGCCGAAGCACACCGTCGACAACAGGGCGAGAGAGTCAGCCATCACGGCCGAGGTCACGCGTCCAGGAGGCCGGCGCGGAGTTTGGTGAGGGTGCGGGTGAGGAGGCGGGAGATCTGCATCTGCGACAGGTGCAGTTCGCGGCCGATCTCGACCTGGGTGAGTTCCTGGCCGAAGCGCATCTCGATGATGGTCCGCTCGCGCTCGTCGAGCCGTTGCAGCAGGGGGCCGAGTGTGTGCAGGTCCTCGAACAGTTCCAGGGCGGGGTCGGTGTCGCCCATGGTGTCCGCGTACTTCGGCGCGGCGCCGTCGGTCTCGGCTTCGCCACCCGGAGTGTCGATGGAGCCCGCGGTGTAGCCGTTGGCGGCTACGAGGCCCTCGATGACCTCGTTGTCGGTCAGGTCGAGGTGGGTGGCGAGTTCCTTCACAGTAGGGGCGCGGCCCAGCGTGGCGGTGAGCGTTTCCTTGCTCTTCGAGAGGTCGACGCGGAGTTCCTGGAGGCGGCGCGGGACGTGCACGGCCCAGGTGGTGTCACGGAAGAACCGCTTGATCTCCCCGACGATGTAGGGGATCGCGAAGGAGGTGAACTCGACCTCGCGGGTCAGGTCGAACCGGTCGATGGCCTTGATGAGGCCGATCGTGCCGACCTGGATGACGTCCTCCATGTCGCCGCTGCCCCGGTTGCGGAAGCGGCGGGCGGCGAAGCGCACCAGGGTCAGGTTCATCTCGATGAGCGTGTTGCGGGCGTACTGGTGCTCGGGGGTGCCCTCCTCCAGGACCTGGAGGCGGTCCAGGAACACCTTGGACAGGACGCGTGCGTCCTTGGGTGCCACCTTGGCGCCGTCCTCGATCTGCGGCAGGTCACCCACGTTGATGGATGTTTCCGTGATGACAGCGGAGGTCGGTTCGCGGGCATTCACGGGAAAGGTCACGGTGCCGCCTCAGGTGGAAATCAGGATGAACAGCGCCTGCCCTCTCTCTCCGTATGCATGTTGACGTCGCCTGGATATCTCGGCTGCCCGCGACGAGAGGTGGGCCGCCGCCGGTCTCGATCACCGTGGTGAAGGATCCTGGGCGGCGCGTCGAACTCCTCGGCGTCAGCGTCGTCAGTGCGCGATGTTGCGCTTCCTGGCCTCCTCGTAGAGCGGGTCCCTGGTGGGGTTCACGGGACCTCGGTACGTGCGCTGGCCACCGCGCTGCGAGGCGGACTTCTTGTCCTGGGTGGAGGTCCTGCCCGCCTGGCGCACCTCGCCGGAGCGGGCCCGTTCCTTGTTCACCATCCGCGCGGCGATCTCCTTCGCCCGCCCGGTGGAGGCGCCCCGCTTCTCCGCGCTGTCCTTGATGTGCTCGTACTGCCGCTCCCGTTTGAGGCTGGAGGCTGCCGGCATGACCGCTCTCCTTGCCTCGGGATCAACGCGGGGACCTGAGTCCCCACTCCCCGGGTGTTCAGTACGGGGCGAGTCATACTCACTCCCGCCCCTCAGCGCACGCTGTCCAAACCGGTGGGGCACGGAGGCCGTCGAGTCGACCGATGTACAAGCCCCTGGTCAGTGGGAGGAACCGCGACTCCAGCGCTTCCTCGCGGTGGCGCTGCACACGAACCGCTATGCGCGCACACTTCCCGGAGAGGTAGGGACTACCGCACGGGAAGGTCTTCATGATCACTCCAAGGCACCAGGTCCTGCGCACCCTGCTGTCTCGCTACGCGGACGCGCGCATCATGCAGTTCGAAAACGACACAGCTGAGAGCCGGCGCAGACTGGACGACATGACCCACGCCCTGTGTGTCACCACCGGGGCGCACACCATCGAGAACGCCCTCGCCCTCGCGGATGACCTGCTCCAAGAACAGCGCCGGAACACAGTTACTCCGAGCACCGGCCGCCCGGACACCGATCGGGCCTCCCCGACTCTGGCCCCCTGAAAGCTCACCGGCTCAGCCGGCGCGGCCGTTGCGCGGGGGCCGAGTGGGTTTCACGAGTACGTGCCTGCCCGGCGACGCGGCCCCAGGCGTCTTGACCCGTCGCCTGTACCGCCTGTACCGCCTGTCCGTCAGACGACCAGCGTGGAGCGCACAAACAGGCAGAACGGGTGGCCCGCCTGGTCGTGCAGGACGCGTACGTCGGACTGGGGCTGGAATTCCGCCAGGGTCGCTCCCAGGACAACCGCATGGTCGACGGCCGATGTCAGATCGTTCACCCGGATGTCCAGATGGATCATCATCTGCTGCTCGGACGGGCTGGAAGGCCACTGTGGAGGAGTGAAGAGCGGCTCCGTCTGGAACGACAGCCCGGCACTGCCGTCGGTCGGTGCGATCTCGACCCAGCCCGGTTCTTCCTTCCGCGTCGGCCACCCGAGCAGGCTTTGGTAGAACTGCGCCAATGCCGGGGCGTTCGATGCGTCAAGGGTGATCGCGGCCAACGTGAAACGCGGTGGGGACGTCATGCGGTACGGCTGCCGGGTTCGCTGCCGAAAGACCAGCCAGCCGTCTCGTCGGCCGCCACGGAGCCTCTGCGAGGCCCCCCGATCCGGCAGAGCGCTCTGCCGGATCGGGGGGCCGACTTCTTCATTCCGTGTGGAAAGCGAAGAGGGGGCTGTCAGGCGCGAGGCGGGCGGGTGACGGTGTCGAGGTAGAAGGCGTCGATGCTCTGGACGGCGTGTTCGAATTCGTCCAGGTTGACGGGCTTGCTCACGTAGGCGTTGGCGTGGCTGTTGTACGCTCCGGCGACGTCGTCGGGAGCGGCGGACGTGGTGAGCACGACGACGGGGATCGTCTGGAGGTCCTCGTCCGTCTTGAGGATCCGCAGGAGGTCGCGTCCGTTCATGCGGGGCATGTTCAGGTCCAGGACGATCAGGTCGGGGCGTGCGCTGGTGGCGCTGCGCAGATGCTCCAGTGCGGCGACTCCGTCGGTCACCTGGACCAGGTTGCGGGCGCCGCGTTCGCTGAGGGCTTCCTCGATGAGCAGGGCATCGGCCATGTCGTCTTCGACGAGGAGGACGTCGAAGGGCCGTGCGGGGGTGGTCATCATCGGATGCTCCAGGGGTGCTTCGTGAGAGTGGTTGAAGAGTCCTGGCCAGCGGCGGCGGGCACCTTGGCGGGTCAGGCCGCAGGCGGCACCGAGCTGCGGGTAGCCGGCGCCCGCCCGGGCCGCGGACACGGCCGCGTCCCGTTGGAGACGTTCGGCGGCCTGCTGGAGCTGGTCCAGGAGATACAGCAGGGTTAGTGCCGATGCCGCCGGATCCCCCTGCGGCGAGGACGGGGCGTCGTCCTGCAGCTGAAGGGCCAGGCGCCGGGCAAGTCGGCCGACCGCGGCGTCCGCGACGGCTGCCGTCTCCTCGGGAGTGGTCTGCAGAGCGAAGTCCTTGCCGGGCATGGTCCGAACCCTAGGCCCCGGGCTGATCGTTCGACAACTGCGGTTGTCGTACATCCTCTACAGTGGCCGCGCCCCCGTATGGTGCAGGCGGCCGTCACAGCGGAGGGGTATTCGGGATGAGCGGGAGCACGAGAGCGCGTGCGGGGGCGTTGTCCACCTGGACGACCCGGCGGTGGCTGCGCGTCGGGGCGGTTGTCTCGCTGACGGCCCTGGCTCTCCTGGGAGTGACGGGCGCGTGGATGCTGCAACGGACGGGATCGATCAGCCAGAACCTCGTGGACGTGAAATCTCCGGCCCTGAGTACGGCACTGCAACTGGAATCGGCGCTGCTGAACCAGGAGACCGGCATCCGCGGCTACGGCCTCACCGGAACCGCCGACTTCCTCACCCCCTACCGGCAGGGGCTCGCCGACCAGACGACCAGCACCGCGCGCCTGACGAAGCTGCTCCACGGCGACGCGGTCGGCCTGAAGGATCTGAAGGCCGTACGGGATGCGGCGGAGACCTGGCAGGCGCGGGTCGCCCGCCCGATCTCCGCAGCACCCGCCGGAAGCCCCTCACCGCTGGCCGCCGTACGCGCCGCGGAGGGAAAGACGGACTTCGACGCCCTCCGTGCCGCCCTGGCCGGCCAGCAGAAGCGACTGCGGGCGGAGCGGACACAGGCCGCCGGAGACCTCTCGTCCACGATGCGGCTGCGCAACTGGGTCTTCGCCGCGATCGCGGTCGTCATCGCCGCACTGAGCGTGCTGGTCTTCGAAGGGCTGCGCCGTGGCATCACCACACCTCTGGGGCAGCTCGGGGCGGATGCCCGCGCCATCGCCGGCGGTGACTTCGGGCATCCCATCGCCCCCACCGGACCGGCGGACCTGCGCCGGCTCAGCGGTGAGATCGACTTCATGCGCCGACGCCTGGTACGGGAGCTGGCGTTTACCGAAGAGGCGCGGGTGAGGCTCCACGCGCAGGCGGCCGACCTGCAACGATCCAACGCCGAGCTGGAGCAGTTCGCGTACGTCGCCTCCCACGATCTGCAGGAGCCGCTGCGCAAGGTCTCCAGCTTCACCCAGCTCCTCCAGCGCCGTTACGGCGGCCAACTCGACGCCCGGGCCGACCAGTACATCGACTACGCGGTCGACGGCGCGAACCGCATGCAGGTACTCATCAGCGATCTCCTCGACTTCTCCCGCGTCGGCCGGGTCCACCACGAACTCCAGAGCGTCGACCTCGATGCGGTACTGCGGCAGACCTTGTCCTCTCTGAGCATGAGCATCGAGGAGAGCGAGGCGTCCATCACCCACGATCCGCTGCCCTCACTGGTCGCCGACCCCACCCAGATGGGCATGCTCTGGCAGAACCTGATCGGCAACGCCGTCAAATTCCGCCACCCCGGCCGTCCGCCCGTCATCCACATCTCCGCCGCCGAGGACGGCGCACTGTGGCGGTTCACGGTGACCGACAACGGCATCGGCATCGGCCCCGAGTACGTCGACAAGGTGTTCGTGATCTTCCAGCGGCTGCACACCAAGGACGCCTACGACGGCAGCGGCATCGGCCTGGCCATGTGCAAGAAGATCGTCGAATTCCACGGCGGCACCATCTCCGTCGATCCCGCCTACCAGGACGGCGCCCGGATCACCTTCACCCTCGCCGGTGAGCCCCCCAAGGCGATAGAACCATCAACGCTGCCCGAAGCGACCCGTGCCGACACGGAGCGAGGACCGTGACCACCCGCGCCGCACCCCTTCCGGGACGCCCTTGCCGGACCCGGTGTACCGCATCCTCCTGATCGAGGACGACGAGGCGGACGCCGTACTCGTCGACGAACTCCTCCACGACACCGGGCTGCGCTTCGAGCTGTCCACGCGGACAACGCTCGCCGATGCCCGCGGCGAACTCGCCTCCAGCGACATCGACTGCATCCTGCTCGATCTCCACCTTCCGATGCCTCCGGCACCAAGGCGATCGCCGCCGTCCGCGAAATCGCCCCGCACACCTCCGTGATCGTCCTCACCGGCCTGTCCGAGACACAGGCGGGAGCCGAGGCCATGGCCGCCGGCGCCCAGGACTACCTCGTCAAGGGCAACGTCGCAGCCGACCTCCTGCACCGGACCATCCGCTACGCCGTCTACCGCAGCCAGAGTGAACGCGCAGCCGCCGATGCCCAGAAAGCCCGCCTGCGCGCCGAGGAGAACGCCCGCCTGGAACGAGGCCTGCTGCCCCAGCCCCTCCTCGATATCTCGACGGTCACCGTGACGGCCCGCTACCTGCCCGGCGCCGAACGAGCCCTGCTGGGCGGGGACTTCCTCGACGTCGTCGAAGGCGACGAGGGCCTCCTGCACGCCGAGGTCGGCGACGTCAGCGGACACGGCCCGGACGCCGCCGCAGTCGGCGTCTGTCTCCGCATAGCGTGGCGCTCCCTAATCCTGGGCGGCCACCGCGGTCCCGGTTTCCTGCACCTCATGGAACGGATCCTGGTCGCCGAACGCGGCGCCCAGCCCTTGTTCGCCACCTGCACCCTCCTCACTCTCGACCAGCAGGCCGCCACCGCCACCCTCTACCCGGCCGGCCACCACGCACCGCTCCTCACCACCGCCGACGGCACACGCGTACTCGACGTGGAACACGGACCGGCACTGGCCGTCACCCAGAAGCCCGCCACCTGGCCGACCACGGTCATCCCGCTCCCGGCCGCCGCAGCCCTGACGCTCTACACCGACGGCCTCATCGAAGTACACAACGGCTCGCACACCGGGCGGCTCGGCGTCGAAGGACTCGTCGCCCTCATGCGCAACCTGCCGCCCACCGACGCAGCCGCCCACGTCGACCACATCATCAAAGAAGCCCAGGCACTGAACGCCGGACGTCACACCGACGACATCGCCGTCCTCCGACTCGACTGGGACACCGGGTAAGTTCCTGACGCCGCCGGAGACCTTGGCATGCGCGGGACTACGGGCGGCTCATGGCTGCCATCACGTTGGTGACCAGGCGAATCGCCCACCGCAGCGCCCGGCAGGCCCCACCAGAGCACGAACGGACCAGATGATTACGGCGTTGCGGGGCTATCTCGCCACGCCTGTCGCCGGGGCCCGCCTCCCGCAGGGCAACTGCTCACGGGCTCCGGCCCGTCGTCACGGCCGGTTCGCGATGAGGCGAACTCGCGCATGCCCCACGGCCGCGAGGGCGACCTGATGACAGCCGTCCTCACCGGCCAAGAACGGCGGCCCCCTTAGGCGGTCCCAGACAACCCACCGTTCGTGCCCCGGCTTTGCCCGCAGCAGTCCAGGTAACTCGTCCATTCCTGTCCACCGCCGCCGGACAGCCCGTTGGCTGGGGCGTCCGTCAGCGGGGTCTGGCAGCGATCACGGGAAGCTGTCACGGTCGGTGAAGGTGCCTCGTGGCCGAGGCGGTCCGCTGCTCTGCGTAGGCAGTCGAGTTGCTTCGCATCGCGGCTCCGGCCGGCGACAAGAGCAATCTGCCCAAAGATGGGCAAGGAAGTGACATGTAAAACGTCAGTTGTGATCCTGGTGCACGTACGGCCGCCGATGAGTAAGCAACTAGGCCGGGGGGACATCGAGCTGACCCATGAGGCATTCCACACCCTCCAGCCCTGGCGGGCCGCCGCCCACCTTCGCTAACTCCTCATGGCCTGCGGTGTCCTCCCAGCCGTCGACAAGCGGCTCTGCCTGTTCGACAGCTGGCTAGCTGGCCACCTCGCCATCATCTGCGAGCCCGAACATGCCCAGGTCGTCCGCCGGTTCGCGACCTGGAATGTCCTGTCGAAACTCCGGACTGCCGCCGATCGCAGAGCCCTCACACCCGGCAGCCAGGCATACGCCACGGGCCAGGTCAAAGCCGCGACGGTCTTCCTGAACTGGCTCAGCGCTCACGATCTGACCCTTACCACGTGCGGTCAGGCCGACATCGACCGCTGGCACGTCGAGCACAAGGAGCGCTACCGGAACACTGTCCGGCCTTTCCTGTTGTGGTGCCAGATCACCAAATTAACCCGACGCTTCCGGCTGCCGTCTCCGCAGGCCTGCAAGGGCGGCACCGCTCTCACAGCGACCGCAGGAGCCTCCTCGGTCGGCTCCTCACCGACGACAGACTCCCGCTGCGGAGCCGAGTCACCGCAGTCATCATCCTGCTCTACGCCCAGCCTTGCAGCCGAGTTGTCCGCCTGACCATCGACGACGTCATCCACGACAACGGCCAGGTCCTGCTTCGTCTCGGCGAACCCGCCTCTCCGGTGCCCGCGCAGTTCGCCGAACTCTTCCTGACCTGGATCGACAACCGCGACAACATGAACACCGCGACCAACCCAGCCTCCCGCTGGCTCTTCCCGGGCCGCCGCGCCGGTCAGCCGCTACACCCCCAACGGTCTCTCCAGCCAGCTCAACGACCTCGGCATCCCCGCAGCCGCCGCCCGGACCGCGGCGATCCGCCAGCAAGTCCTGGAGATGCCCGCCCCCGTCGTCGCAGACGCCCTCGGCTACCACAACAAGACCACCACCCGCCTGCGCAACGAGACCGGCGGGACCTGGAGCCGATACGCCGCTGGCAACCGCAGTCGGTCACTAGCTGGTTGGGTTCCCCGGGGATCTGGCGACAGTTGATTAGGCGATCACACCAGTATCAGCTTCGGGTGCTGCTGGTCGGCCCAGGGGAGCACTGCGTAGGGCTGCGGGAATCAGTCGCTGTAGTGGTACAGGTTCCAGTTCCGGTTCCGGTCCTGGTCGTGTACGGAGGTGGAACTCGGAGGTTGTGTGGATCTGTCTGGACTCCGCGGCGTGTTGCCGGGGTGGCCCCGTTGGCTGTCAGTGTCCGGAGGGAAGGGGTTCTGCTGCGGTGCGGGCGGGTTCGGGTGTGTGGGGTGTGGGGTGTGTGGTGCTGGCGGGGGTCAGGGGTACCGGAGCCCGTTCGCTGCCCGGCCAGGGCGGGTTGACGGCCACGGCGGCGATGGAGGCCGCGATGATCAGTGCGCCGGCTGTGGCGAGCGCGGCTCGTCGGCGGCGGATCCGGGAGCCGCCGACGACGGCTGCGTCGGTGACGCTGGGCAGCGCGGGCTCGGGCTCGGTGCTGAGGACTGCCTGGAAGGCGGCGTGCAGGGCGTCGTTCTCGTGTTCGTTCATGGCCGGTTTCACCTCCTGGTCCCTTCGCTGTCAAATCCTTCGACGATCTCGCGCAGCCGGGTGAGCCCGCGGGCGCTTTGGCTCTTCACCGTTCCCGGGCTCACCCGCAGTGCGTGTGCGGTCTGCTCGACGGACCAGTCCTCCCAGAATCGCAGGACCAGCACGGCTCGGTAGCGGGGTGCCAGCTCCATCAGGGCTTCCTGCATCATCAGTCGCAGCTCCGGTGCACTGGACGCGCCCGAGGGAAGATCGGGTGGCTCGCTCACCGGCTCCTCACGCCAGCTTTTCTTGCGCCACTGGTCGATGAAGGTGCGGGTGAGGATGGTGCGGGCGTAGGCATCCGCGTTGCCGTCCCGGCTGACCCGTCCCCAGGCCGCGTACAACTTCATCAAAGTCGTCTGGGTCAGGTCCTGTGCCTGGTGCCAGTCGCCGCAGAGCAGGTAGGCGCTGCGTCGGAGTTGCGCCTGGCGTGCCTCGGCGAATTCCCGGAACTCCCGTTGCCGGGCGGTGTCCCTCACTCTTTGCCGGCCTCTCCTTCGCGCACCATTCCATCTGTCTTACATACGGGGAGTGGCCCTCTGGGGTTGCACGGTGCGGGCGGGAGAATTTTCCCGCGGTACCGTGCAACCTGACTGCCGCCCGCCTCCGTACCCCTCTCCCGAAAGGGCATCCACGCACAGTGGGTGTCCGGTGATCGAGGAAGAGGCACACCGTTGTCGAAGCACCGCAAGTTCTCGCATAACCGCCGCGCCATGTACAGCGTGGCCGCCGGAACCGTTCTGGCCGCCGCGGGGATGGTCAGCGTCGCCAGCGCCGCGACCCCGGCCACCCACGCCAACCCGGTCCCGACCACCCAGGCCGACCCGGTTGCGGCCACCCACGCGGACCCGGTTGCGGCCACTCATGCGAACCCGGTTCCCGCCACTCACGCCGACCCGTTTGCGGCGACTCACGCGAACCCGGTCCCGGCCACTCATGCGGCCCCGGTCCACGCCAAGTCTGTCGCCGAACCCCTCTCGTCGCTGAGCGCGGCCGAGCGGGCGAACGCGGTGGGCTGACCTCACCCCGAGGAGTACGCACGCCTCCCCGAGAGCCTCGGGCCTTGCCCGGTGCGGGAGGCGTGCCGCTCCGCACGTCCCGCCGTGCACCTCACTACCCCTCGGAGGAGTAGCAATGTGTCCTGGAATTCGCCGGGTGCCGCTGGGGCTCTTCCGTGTGTCCGTCCTGCCCGGCGACTGCCGTAACCGGGCGTCGTCAGGCGGTACCTGTCGTGGCATCAACGCTACGACACCGACCACGCCCACACCTGGCTGCGCGGGCTGGCGCGCACCGCACTGACCGAAGCAGCACGGTAATCAGCGTGATGTGCGCCGTCGGGAAGACGACCGTGACGGTTGCGACGAGCGGCCTTCGCGAAGATGGTCCCTTCCTGGGCGGGTTGATGGGGTGGTTCGCGCGCGGGACGGCAAGGTGCTGACTCCGGCGCATCGGCCCGGTGCGGGTGCTCGGTGGTATGCCGATGTGAGGCATTGAGGGCACCGGATGCCCGTGTGCCGGGCTGTCCTTCCGTTCTAGTGGTCGTTGCAACACCCCAGTTCAGGGGAGGCGATGGACTTCAAGATCCGGGAGCTGCGGACCATGGCTCAGGGACGCAAGAGGCCGCTGCGCGAGCGGGAGGCATACTTCCAGCTCATGCAGCAGGGCCTGAGCAACAACAAGTCATGCCATATGTCGGCATCAACCCGGAAACCGGCCGACGATGGCGCAACGGTCGCAACGCTGACAGTAAGAGGAGGCGGCAACCCCGGTTCGACCGGCGGTGCCGCCTTCTGGCGCGTCCCGGTACCTGCGCGAGGACGACCGGATCTACATCGCCGACCGGCTGCGGGAGAAGGCCACGATCCGCACGATAGCGACTGAACTGGGCCGCAGCCCCTCGACCGTCAGCACAGAGGTACGCCGCAGCCGGACCGTCGGGACGCGTGGTCAGCGGCATTTCCGCCCGCATGCAGCTCAGGCCCGCGCCGATGCACGTCGACCCCGACCGAAGCCGGGGAAGATCGGCCAGAACTCCGAGCTGCGGGACTTCATCCAGAACCGCCTGGACCTACGGTGGAGCCCGGAGCTGCCAGGCTCTGCGCGCC
Source organism: Streptomyces sp. NPDC101776 (assembly GCF_044766845.1). Classification (NCBI taxonomy): domain Bacteria; kingdom Bacillati; phylum Actinomycetota; class Actinomycetes; order Kitasatosporales; family Streptomycetaceae; genus Streptomyces; species Streptomyces sp. NPDC101776. The sequence goes on from NZ_JBIWMV010000046.1 coordinate 12,626, forward strand.
CGCTTCCCTCGACGGCCGGAGATGCACGTGGTCCACGAGACCGTCCAACAGGCCCTCTATGTCCAGGGCCGCGGTGAACTGCGCCGCGAACTCGCCCAAGCCCTGCGCACGGGTCGCGTGCGGCGCAAGCCCCGCCGTCAGGCTCAGCAGCGTCAGCCCCGCTTCTGCGACCCGATGGTGATGATCAGCGAACGGCCGGCCGAGGCGGAAGAGCGGGCCGTGCCTGGCCACTGGGAGGGCAACCTGATCATCGGCAAGGACAGTGCTTCCGCCATCGGGCCCCTGGTCGAGCGCGCCAGCCGCCACGTGATGATTCTGCACCTGCCACATGGCCGGGGCCCCGAGCTGGTCCGCGATGCTCTGGTGGCGGCCGTGCAGACGCTGCCGTCCCACCTGAAACGCTCGCTCACCTGGGACCAGGGCAGCGAGATGGGCCGCCGCCGCGAGTTCACGATCACCACCGACATCCCCGTGTACTTCTGTGATCCGGCCAGCCCCTGGCGGCACGGGTCGAACGAGAACACGAACGGCCTGCTGCGGCAGTACTTTCCCAAGAGCACCGACCTGTCCGTCCACCCCCCGTGAGCACCTGGCTGCCGTCGCCGTCGAACTCAACGGCCGCCAACGCAAAACGCTCGGCTGGGAAACCCCGGCCGAGCGCCTGCACGAACTGCTCGCGGCCTGAGTCCGGCTATGTGCTGACCGCGCGGACTCAGCTGACCGGCCAGGTGCGCTTGGCCGCCCAGGTGCCGAAGCGCTGCCAGCCGATCTCCGGAAAGTCGCGCCGCAGGGCGTCCACGTCCACATCGAGGCCGACGTCGGTGAAGTAGCGGAACATCGCGGCGAGGTCGGCCGAGAACGCTTCGACGTGGGCGATCGGCAGCCGCTCGAAGACGATCGGCCGACCGCACACCCCGGTCAGGGCTTCCGCGATCTCCATGCAGGTCAGCTTGTCGGAGGCGATGTCGATGCGACGGCCCGCGAACTCCTGCGGACGCGCGAGAACATGGGCTGCAAAGGCGCCGATGTCCCGCGCGGGAATCAGCGTCAGCGGCCGGTCGGCCGGCATCGGGAGCATGAACCGGCCTTCGCGCAGACCCTCGAGCGACCACTCGACCGTGTAGTTGTCCATGAACGCGGCCGGTCCGAGGATCGTCCACGGCACACCCAGCCCTCGCAGGTGCCGCTCGATGCGGTGCTTGCTGTCGAAGTGCGGGATGCCCGTGTTGCGGTCGGCGTGCGCGGCTGAGGTGAACACGATGTGCCCGACACCACGGGCGGCCTCCAGCAGGTCGATGCCCTGCCGGACTTCGGACTCCGGGTCGGAGCCGAATGGCGTGGACATCGCGAATAGCCTGTCGGCGCCGTTCAGGGCGGCTTCCAGTGACTTGCTGTCGTCGAAGTCCGCTGCGTGCACCTCGGCACCGAGACCCCTCAGCGCGTGGGCGGCGGCCGAGTCGGAAGTGCGGGTGAGGGCGCGGACCTGGAAGCCCTGATCGAGCAGCGAGCGGGCGACCGCGCCGCCTTGGGCGCCGGTCGCTCCGGCGACGGCCACCACGGGCCGGTAGAATTCCTTCGTCATGCGATTACCGTACGGCACAGTTACTGCGCCACGCAGGTATTTACCGACGGGGGTGTGCATGCTGATCGACGATCTCCAGGAGGAGTCCCGCCTTTACCTGGCCTCGTACGTCATGTTCAACCAGGCGGTCGCGGACCATCTCAAGCTGCACCCCACCGAGTCCAGTGCCTCAAACTGCTGACCGTCGAGCCTGGCCCGTTCACCACTGGCCGGATCGCCGAACTGACCGGCCTGACCAGCGGATCGGCTGGTCGACCGTTTCGAGAAAGGTGGATATGTGGTCCGGCAGGCACCGCGACAGGACCGACCGCCGCCGCGTCCGGGTGGAGCCTGTCCCGGAGGCGATGCAGGATCTGATGGAACCGTGATCCGAACTGGGCGAGGGATGGCAGGCGATGTTCGCCGACTACACCAAGGGCGAGGGTGCCTGGCTGTACCGGCACATGCCACGCACCGTCGAACTCTCCCGGCAACAGATCGCCCGTCTGCGCGAAAAGGAATGACCGCCGCCCGCGCAAAACGCTCGGCCGGGGAAACTCACCGAGTTCAACCAGTCGTAGCAACACTCTTGATGAGAGGGGCGTGTTGTGGGACGACCAGCGGGTTGGATGACGGAGTTGACCGGTCGGTCACCGATGAAGTCGCCGGCGCGGCCCTCGACTCGGCGTGAGATCGGGCGGCTGCTCTGGGGCGAGATTGCCAAGGTCCTGACCGGTGAGGATGCGGCGGGAGGCGATGTCGATGCCGGTGGCCGGATAGAGCGATCGTGTCCCTTGTCGTGGTGTAGCCGATCAACTGGTGGGCTTGTTCGTGGTGTTGGGGAGTGCGGGGGCGCTTTCGGGGAGCTCTGGGTAGAGCTTGTCCATGCTGCCTTCGGGGAGATAGCGGCGGGGGAAGGCGATCCATTCGTCGTGCATTTCGCAGAGCACGGCGGTCGTCAGCCGTTCCAGGGCGGGTGGATTGGGGAAGACCTGGACGACGTCGGTACGGCGCTTGATCTCCCGGTTGATCCGTTCCAGCGGGTTGGTGGACTGGATCTTCTTCCAGTGCCGTGGCGGGAAGTCCGCGAAGGCGGTCAGGTCCTCCTTCGCGTTCAGGAGCATGGTCCTGACCTTGGGGAACTGGTTCCCGAGCATGTCGGCGACGGTGTCGAGCTGGGTGCGCACGAGGTCCGCGGTGGGCTGGGTGAAGATCGTGCGGATCGTCGCGGCGACCATCTCGCCGGACTCCTTGTCGATCACGCCGAAGACATTGCGCAGGAAATGAACCCTGCACCTCTGCCAGGCGGCTCCGAGCATCACCTTGCGGACGGCGGTGACCAGGCCAGAGTGGTTGTCGGTGATGACGAGGCGGACGCCACCGAGTCCGCGTTCACGCAGGGAGCGCAGGAACTCCTTCCAGAACACCTCGGTCTCACTGTCGCCGACCATCAGTCCGAGGACCTCGCGTCCGCCCTCCTCGGTGATACCGGTGGCGATCACGACGGCCTGGGAGACGATCTGGTGGTTGACCCGCACCTTGCAGTAGGTCGCGTCCAGGTAGACGTAGGGGAAGCGGGTGTGGTCCAGGGGGCGGGTGCGGAAGACGGTCAGCGGCTCGTCGAGGGCTGCGCAGATCCGCGAGACCTCGGACTTGGAGATGCCGGTGTCGCCGCCCAGGGCTTTGACCAGGTCGTCCACGCTGCGGGTGGAGACCCCGTGCACGTATGCCTCCATGATGACGGCGTAGCGGGCCTGGTCGATGCGGCGCCTGCGTTCCAGCAGGCTCGGGAAGAAGCTGCCGGTGCGGACCTTGGGGATCTCCAGGTCCAGGTCGCCGGCCAGCGTGGTCAGCACCTTGTTGCGGTGCCCGTTGCGCAAGGCCGTCCGCGAGGCGGTGTGCTCGTTCCACTCCGCGCCGATGTGCGCCGTGGCCTCGGCCTCGATCAGCTCTTGCAGCATCCGCTCGGCCACGCTGCGGACGAGTTCGATTCCGTCCGACGAGCGTAGTGACTCCAGCAGCCGTATCAGGTCAGACTGAGACAGGGCCATCGTGCACTCCTACCGCTTGAACTGGCGTTTTAGCAGGGAGAGTTGCACGGTGGCCCGCCTTTGGTCAGGGAGTGGCCACCCCCATCAGGTGTGCGCCCCGGGCAGACGCCCGCGCACTCCCACACCTTGATCGGCTACACCACGACAAGGGACACGACCGATAGAGCCAGCCCTCCTCGGTGGGGACGTAGGTGATGTCGCCGCACCAGCGGGTGTCGACGCCGGCTGGGTCGGGACCGAACTGTCGAGGGGTGAGGTCGGGCCGCAGCCACGGCTCCCGCCGCCCCGGCCGCCTTCGAAGAACAGCTTCAACTTCTGTGCTCCGTCGCCCAGTTCGGCTCCGCCTCGCGAACATGGTGGACATGGATCGGTGTGCTCCATGTCCGTGCGCTGGAGATCCTGCAGTGCCTGTACGAGGCCGCGCGGCGGTTCGGGACCGAGGTGCGCGTGCAGGCGGTCGCCGCCCCGGAGGCCTGGCGTGGTCCCTGTTTCACCGATGTCGGCGAGCTTGCGGTGCTCGCGGCGGCGCAGGCCGACCGGGGCAGGCGGCTGGGGGAGCTTCCGGTCCTCTGACTCGGTCGGCCGCGCGGATCGGCGGCAGACGTTGCATGGCTTTCCAGTCCCGTGTCGTGATTCCTCCGCGGCCACAACGCCGCCGGGGCGGGATGGGAAGGGTGACGTGGGCAGGTGTGGAGGGCCAGCTCGGTCTACGCCATGCGTTCTCAACCACGCGGAGCTGACCGCACCGCGGCTGGTCCCAGTGCAAGCCTCCCCGGGCCACTTCAGGACGTCGGGAAGCGGTCTCGCCTGCCTACGGGGGATAATTCCCGGAAGCTGGGCGCTGGCGCTGGCGCTGGCGGTGTTGGAGGAGGAGGTGGGCACCGGGCGTTCGGCTGCGGGACGGGAGGAGCAGGTTCGTCTTTCTGGGTCAGGGAAAGCGTGTCAGAACGGTGTGGCAGGTGCGCTGCAGTTCTTCGTCGTTGGCGATGCTTTTGAAGCGGCCGCTGCGGCGGGGCAGTGCGGCTTCCGTCTGGATGTGGGGGAGGGCCGGTGCGGCGGCTGTCCCCATCCGGTTGAGACAGGCCAGGACGTGATCGGATGTCGCAGCGTCGGCACCGTCATGTTGTCCCCGGCAGCACATATGAGGGCCTTCGCCCCCTGCCGCTGAGCGTAGAGCCACCCGCACTTCCCCAGAAGGGGACCGGAGACCACCACCCCGCTCGCGATCGCCGACCGGACCGGAGCAGGTCATCGCGCTTGCAGTCCAGGCGCAGCAGGTCTTCAGCCGTACGGGCACTGGGTGACAGCAGGTGTCATGCCTGGACGGTGGGGCGAACGCTGATCTCGCCTATCTCGACGTCGCCGGGCTGCTCGATGGCGAAGGCCACAGCGCGGGCGACCGCGGCCGGCGGGATGCCGATCGCGTCCATGTTCTTGCGCGTCTGCTCGCGGATGCACGGGTCTGCCATCGAGTCGGCGAGATCGGTGCGGACGTATCCCGGCGAGATGGCTGTCGTCCGCACCACTCCGTCGGTGGACTCCGTGCGCAGCCCCTCGTGGACGGTGCGCACCGCGTTCTTGGTCGCGGCGTAGACGGCCATCGAGGGGGACACGCCGGACAGGCCGGCCACGGAGATGATGCTGACCAGGTGGCCCGAGCCTTGCTCGCGGAAAGCGGGCAGCGCAGCGGCGATGCCGTTGAGCGTGCCGCGAAGGTTGACATCGATCATGGCCGACCAGGCTTCGGTGTCGAGGTCGGTCAGCGGGCTGATCGGGGCGATGCCGGCGTTGTTCACCAGGACGTCGATACGGCCGTACTGGTCGATGGTGGTGGAGACGAGGTGCTGCAGGTCCTCGGCCTTGGTGACGTCGACGACGCAGGTGGCGGCACGGCCGCCCTGCTCCCGGATGTCCTGCGCTATGGCGTCGATGCGCTCGCTGCGGCGTGCCGCGAGGACGACCGAGGCGCCGCGCTCGGCGAGCAGGCGGGCCGTGGCTTCGCCGATACCGCCGCTCGCTCCGGTGATGGCGACGATCTTGCCGTGAAGAGAGAGCACTGCTGCCTCCAGGTAAAGTGGACATGTGTCCGGTGTGTGGCCCACCCTACCGGACACGTGTCCACTTGTTAGCGGCGGAACATCAGGAGAGGCCTATGAGTGCGCCAGGACGCCGTCCGGATGCGGTGCAGAACCGGACCCGCATCGTCGAGGCCGCCCGCGCAGCCCTCGCCGAGTCGCACCATGTCCACCTCAACGAGATCGCCAAGCGCGCCGGAGTGGGACAGGGAACCCTCTACCGGAACTTCCCCAACCGCGAAGCCCTCCTCGCCGAGGTCTACCGGCGCGACGTCGACGAACTCGTGACCGCTGCCTCGGCTCTGCTGGCGGAACACGAGCCCGTGGAAGCCTTGCGTCACTGGCTCGACCGAGTGATCGACTACGCCGAGATCAAGTACGGCGTCCTGGCAGCGCTCGAGCCGGCGGCGTGGCAAGGCCTTGTCGCCCACAGCCACAACCCCATCGAAGGTGCCCTCGGTCACCTGCTGGACGCCGGGAAGGCGGCCGGCTCCCTCCGCACGGACGTGGATGCCCACGGGGTCCTCATACTCATCGCCTACCTCGGCCGACTGGGCCGGGATGAATGGGAATCAAGGGCACGGCCCCTGATGAACGTCATCCTCGACGGGCTTCGCCGACAGGACGCGGACCGGTGAGGGCGGCAGAAGGAATACGAAGACGGACTCCGGGAGGTCCACGAGACGGTCGCACGGCGTCTGGAGGACCAGGTTGCGGCTGGGCGGTCCGATCAAGGACCCGGTGGGTTGGCTGATCGGCAAGGGTCTGCCTCAGCGGCAGGAGTGCGGCGACGGGCTGTGCGACGACCGCATGCTGCGCGACTCCGGCCGGAACTGCCCGCGCCGCGAGGAGCGGCAGGCCGGCAGCCGTACCCAGCGGACCGCGGTCGCAGCCGCCGTCGACACCGCGATGCCGTACGCCTCCGAGGCGAGCGGCAGCTGCACGAGGCGGTGACCGTCCGGGCGTTGGCCCGCGAGCACGAGTGGGAGCAGGTCCGGGCCCGGCAGGCCGCGGCCGCCGAGCGCCGCGCCGAATCCGAGGCCGCGCACTCCGCCCTCGATGAGCCGGCCACGAAGTCGGGCCCGGTCGTGCTGCCCGCCCAGTGTCCGGCGTGCGCTCATCGCTGCCGGAGGTCGGCGTCGTCAACCAGGACGTGGTCCTCGATGAACTGACGCGCGAGCAGGTGCTGGACTGGCGCACTCGTGCCGCCCGCGACCACCAGGTCGTGTTCGACCACATGGACCGGTAGGGCGAGCACTCCGCACAGAGGCTGCTCACCGGAGACTTCGTCGCGGACGTGCGACCCCTGTCGCGCCTGGGGCACCTTGAACCTCGGTTACACCTGGGAACGGTCGTGAGCGCCGGCGAGTTGTCGGGCGTCGACCTGGCCCGGGTCGCACTGCGTGCCGCGCTGGAGACGGCGAGGAAGAACGACGGCAACACTCGTACGGCGAAGGCGAAGCCGCGGACGATGTCGGTGGTCCAGCGTGACGGGCGCGAGCCGATGGGTCTCGGGGCGGCGATCGGCGCGCTGGTTGCCCGAGCGGGCCTGCGAGCTCCCGGCCGCAGGTGCCACGCTGCGTCGGCGGTAAGAGGCCATCGCCCTCCGAGCTCGTCGGCCACGTCGTGGCGGTCATCGGCTACGACCCGGAGTCCGGCTGCCTCACCGTGTGCCCGGAGTCGGCGGCTTGGGCGACGAAGGCCCGGCTGGAGCAGTCCCGGATCATCACGGCCGCCAACGCGTCGGCCGACCGTACGATCGTGCGCGGTCTGCGGATCCTCCCGCCCGGTTCCGTACCCGCACCGGGGCGGGACAACGGCGCCCACCGGCCTCGGAGGCGTCCAAGTGGCCGGTGAGATAGGGGAGTTGGCCAGTGACGGCCGCCCCGTGCTCTCACCGGCTACCGGCAGGACGCCCTGCCCCGCCTGGCCGACCCGGACATCACGGAGGCGGTCGAACGGCAGACCCGCGCGATGCGTGACCTCAGCCGACGCGTCTTCCCCAAGCTGCCGAACGACGCGTCGGCCGCGATCGAGACGGCCCGGCGCGGGGTTCGGCAAGAACGCGCGGCCCGGAAACCCGGGCCTTCGGCCGACGCCCAGGAGACGGCCGCGCTGCGTACGAGGGCGCCACCACGTCGATCGTCTGTGAGGCCAACGCCGGTGATGGCACGATGAGTTGGGGTGAAAGGTTGGGTTTCGTGCGAGGTGGCAGGCGGCAGATTCAGACGGTGGTCCTGGGCGGCGCGGACTCGGAGGAGCCGCTGATGCTCCGGCTGGAGGCGATCGAGCTGGACGTCTTCCGCCGCCGTCACGAGCACGACACGTTCTGGTGCGGGCTGCTGCTCGGAGGCTGCGGCCTGCCTGACCACGAGTCTGTAATTGGCTCGTTTCCTGTCCCTGTCCGTCTCGCTCTCGGCGCGCGGATCACGGGTGAGCTAGCCTCCGGGCATGCGTGGACAGTTCACCGGCTGGCCGGAGAAGGCCATGGACGTGTTGTGGCAGCTCCAGGGCGAACCGACCCAGGCGACCCGTGAGCGCTGCCGCGCGGACCGCGAACGCCTGGTCCGGCAGCCGATGATCGCCCTGCTCAACGAGGTCGCGGACACCGACCCCCGGTACGAGGACTTCTCCGTCTGGCACTACCGCACCGACTCCTGGTGGTGGCAGCACCAGGGCGCGGTGATCCGGCTCGGCCGCAAGATCGAGATCGGTCTCCGGTTCGACCTGGACGGCCTGCGGATCCAGGGCGCCTGGTGGTACCCCGACCCCGGCCAGGTGGACATGTTCCGCAAAGCCGTCGCCTCCGAGGGGAGCGGCCGCGAACTGTCCGCCATCGTCGAGGACGTGCGGAAGAGGGGCTACGACGTCTCCGGGGACGTGATGAAACGCCCCCCGCGCGGCTATCCGACGGACCACTCCCGTACGGACCTGCTGCGCCACCGTTCACTGATCGCCGCCCGTCCCCTCGGCTGCGAGCAGTGGCTGCACACCCCCGAGGCGGTCGACCGGGTCCTGGCGGCCGCCGCCGACCTGGACGCCCTGTTGATGTGGCTGGTCCGCCACGTGAAGCACGCCACCTGACATCACGAGGGCGCCACCCCGATGCCCTGGTCCTGAACCACTGCCTCCAGCTCGCCATGAAACCAACCGGCCTGTGGCTGGGACCGGTTGCGGAAGGTCTCCCGAGAAGTCCTGGAGAAGCGGACCGACGGCCGGAGCTTCACCCCGGACAATTCCGAGCAGGACGGAAAGGTCCGGCGTTTGTACAAGGACAGGATTGCGCCGTGCATGACCGTGCCAGACACCCTGCCCAGCGACAGGGTGTTCCTGGACGGCGAGCTGCCCCCGCAGGAGCTGGCCGACGAGGTGCTGGCCCGGGTCCAAGCCGGCGGAACCTCCGGGGTATGACCGTGGCGGTGGCGGTGGCGTGCGTCGCGCGTGTCGAGCGGGCGCAAGAGGCCGGCCGGTAGATCCGCCGTGCCCAGGGGAGGGATGTCTGCTCGCGCGGTGCGCGGTGCCCATTGGTTCCCGACAGGCAGCCGGATCGTCATCCTGAGTGAAGCTATGGGGCGTGCATGTGAGGCGCACGCGCCGATGTGCGCCGGGTGTGCGCCAGTGAGGGACCTGGCGTGATGCAGAACACGGGTGCGCAGGGGTGTTCGAGCTGTCCGTCGTTCGGGTCGGGCCTGGTCGGGGCGCTACTGAGGGTGACTAGCCGTCGCCTGGATCGCCTGCCGACGGCGCACCGCCCTCACCCAGGTCCTGCGCGGGGCCTGTTACGGCATCGGCACCGGAGTTATCGGCCTGGTCTTCATGCTGATGGAGTACCGCCTGCACTAACCCCCAGCCCGTACGTGAGGGGCTCCCCACCCCGCACCGAGCGCTCCCGCTCGTCGGCGCGTCGGGAAGGGATTCGAAACCTCGGCGGCGTCCGGCCACAGTTCCTTGCCGACCTTCCACTGGCTATAGTGGATCTTGAGGTGGTCGCCACAACTCCAGTCGGCTGGCGCTGCGTTGGTGGTCCAAGGAAAGACGCCCCGCTTCCTGCGGGGAAATGCAGGTCCAAGGCCTGCCCGGCGCTCGAACATCGGTCTCCGTCCCCGCACACTGCGCGGGGACGGAGACCGCTTTGCGTCCCACGCCGTGAACCAGGGGCCGTCTGTCGGCCAGTTTCGCCGGCACACCGTACGCCCGGCCCGCGGCTGTGGCACGGTGGAGTTCTCCGGCCTGTCGCTTCCCCCCCCCGTAGTGGCGGGCCGGAGTCGCGCTCAGCGGGCGAGGATGACGGTGATCGGCAAGTCAGGGCAGTCGGCAGGCTGCTGGGTGAGCGCGTCGCGCTCGGTGGCATCGATGCTCAACCCCACCGCACCTTGTCGGCGATCCAGTCGGTGTCGTACCGGCACCGGTAGCCCGCGTACGGGGGGGGGCAGCCACTCGCCGGGGTCCTTGTCGGCCTTGGAACGGTTGAAAACGCGTGAGTTCGCAGATTCTTGGAGGTAGCAACCCCGGAACCCGTGAGTGTGTCCCGGACGGTTCGGCTTCCGCGTACGGGTTTGTGGTTGTCTTCGGTCGGCCCAACTTTGCAGGCCAGGCAGTGATGCCTGGCGCAGGTCAGTGTCCGACCGTCGACTCGTGCGGGCGGGACTCAGGGGCGGTGTGTCCTGCACTGTCATGGCGTAGCAGTATGACCACGAGCAGTCCGGCGAGGAAATAGCCGGCGCCCTGGGTGGCGAGCACGGGGACGATGCCGAGGGACTGGCCCAGGAAGCCGGCCGCGCAGGTGCCTGTGACGGTCGCGATGCCTTCGGTGGTGCCGAGTGCGCCGAAGACGCCCGCGCTGTCACCCGCTGGATCCTCACCCACCCCGATGCCCTGCCCGAAGGCGACCGGATTCAGCTCAAGGCCGTCCTGGCCAACTGCCCTGCACTGGCCACACTTGTCGACTACGTGCGCTCTTTCGGCCGCATGGTCACGGAGCTGCAAGGCAACCGACTGCCGGAGTGGATAGCATCCGCCCGGACCACCACTGACCTGCCAAGCCTCAGCCGATTCGCCCAGCACCTCGAACGCGACCTCGACGCGGTCATCGCCGGTCTGACCCTGCCATGGAGCTCAGGCGTCGTCGAAGGACACGTCAACAGGATCAAGATGCTCAAGCGGCAGATGTACGGTCGCGCGGGCTTCAAGCTCCTGCGCAAGCGGGT
>NZ_JBIWMV010000047.1:0-16205 GCF_044766845.1 Streptomyces sp. NPDC101776
TCGCCTGGTCCTTATGGCGGCGAAGAAGCCAAGCCCGAGCTCGCATCAGCCACTACAAAGGCAGAGGGCATCACGGAGTGTCGTTGCAGTACTAGGACCAGTAGCCCGAGTGCCTTTTGCGCAGGCCGTGCAGTGCGTAGTGCTGGCGTGACTTCACGGTGCCCGGTGGGATGCCCAGGATGTGTGACGCCTCGTTCGCCGTACGTCCGTAGATGTAGATGAGCACGAGCGCTTCCTGATGTTCCGGGGACAGGTCGCGCAGAAGAGAGACCGCGTCGAGGGAGACCAGGAGCGACTCGGTCTCATCGGCCAGTGCAGTGTCCGGACTGTCGTGGGTGAGGGATTCCCGACGGACGTGCGCACTTCGCATCCGGTCGATGATCAGGTTCCTGGTCACCTTGAGCAGCCATCCCCACGCGGACCCCTCTTGATCCTGGTCGACATGAACACCCGGCGCCCCGTCGACGTTCTCGCGGACCGCACCGCGCATACTTTCGCTGCCTGGCTTCGCGAGCACCCTGAGGTGAGGGTCGTCTGCCGCGACCGTGCCGGCTCCTTCCGCGACGGCGCCCACGCCGGTGCACCACAGGCCCGGCAAGTGGCCGACGCCTGGCACCTGCTCCACAACCTCGCCGAAGCCGTCGAGCGCGTCGTCGGACGACACCGCGCTGACTTGCGCGAACCCCTCACAGTCCGGCCCAACCAGGACGGCATCCATCCATCCGCAGGCGTCCGCCCCACCGCCCTGGACGAGTTGGACGTGCACGGACGGCCTCGACCGCTGGTGGCCCGCGCCCGCGAGCGCCATGCACAGATCCACGAACGCATCGAACGCGGCGACAGCCTGCGAGCCATCGCCCGTGAACTCCATCTCAGCCGCGGCACCGTCCTACGCTTCGCCCGGGCCGCCGATGTCCAACAACTTCTCGCCGCGGCAACCGACCGCCCGAGCATGGTCGACGACTACCGGCTCTACCTGCATCACCGCTGGATGGAGGGTTGCACCAACGCTGCCGCCCTTACCCGGGAGATTCAGCAGCTCGGCTACCGCGGAGACGTCAACACAGTCCGCCGCCACCTGCGGCCCTACCGCACCGGGACGATCCCGACAGATGCCCCGCTGCCCCATCTGACCGGCCGCCGAGTCACCGACTGGATCCTGCGCCGACCCGAGCAACTCACCGACACCGAACGCAAATGCCTCGACGAGCTATGCGAACGCAGCCCCGCGCTGGCCACGACCACCCAGTACGCCCAGCGCCTGGCCTCGATGGTGCGCGAACGCCGCAGCGAGCACCTGGCCCTCGACGTCTGGCTCGCCGACGTCCGCCTCGACGGACAACGAGAACTCCGTACCCTGGCCGCCGGTATACGCCGCGACCGCGCAGCCGTACTCGCCGCCCTGACCACCACCCACACTTCAGAAGCGGTCGAAGGCAACGTCACCAGAATCAAGCTGCTGAAGAGACAGATGTACGGCCGGGCCAACTTCGACCTCCTACGCCGCCGCATCCTCCTGTCACCTTGATCAACCCGCTGACACCCCCAAATCAGCGACAGAGCCCAAAAGCTGAGCTAGAACCCGAACCCGCCGACCGTGCGGGCAGCGGACGCGGGCGCGCCAGTCAGCTGGAGGGATCGAGGGGTGTGCCGAACGTCCAGCCCGTCAGGCACGCCGTCAGGACGTCGCACACCACGGCAACTGCCACCACTCCCCAGATGATCCCGCCTCCCTGAGCGACGAAACGCTCCTCGGAAAGATCCAGTGTCTCGGCGATTCGTTTGGCCGCGTCCGTATCCCTGCGAGAGTGCGCACCGAGTAGCTCGGCCATCTCGTCCGGGTGCTCACGCATCGCCGTAGCCAGCAGCTCGAAGTCCGTCCTGATCCGCTGGATGTCGTCTGCCGAGAACTCCGCAGGAAGCTGAACGCGAGTGAGGTGGTCGGTGGACATCGCCAGGCGCTGCTGGTTGTGCTGATAGTCGGTGATGCCCATCACGAGCGTCATGGTGCTCGATACATCGTCAGGCATGTCGCTTTCTCCCATCAGATACACAGGCACGCGGTGGCATTCACGGTGCCGTTCAGCACGGACGGCCGCAAGTACCGCTACACGGGGGAGGGGGTTTCGTACTGCACGCCGCCGGCGCCGCTCCGTGCGACGGGCGTGCGTCTTCGCGCGGCACCCGGCGCGGTAGGGCGGTGGTCAGGTAGGCCAGCATCTGCTCAGCCATCGCCTGCACGTGAGGGGTCGTCATGCGTTCCACCCGCCGTGCCGCATCATCCGTCCTGCTCACCTGCTTGATGCTCGCGGGCTGCTCACCCACTGCACTGGGCGGCTCCGCGCCGTCAGGGAGCGCGAGCGGTGCGGCGGGTCCGTCGGGCGCCGACGGGGCGCCGGGCAGGAGATCGCGGTGGGAGCGGGCCCGCAGAAGACATACACGGTGCAGCAGCAGCCGGCCGCAGGCGTGGTCACGCGCACAGCCCTGGGGTCAGCTGGTACGCGTTGGCACGCATCGCCCGGGATGCCCTTGAGGGGCGACCTTCGCCAAACAAGTGAGTGGGTAAAGCAACGGCAAGGCTCTTCGTCCAATTCGGGGTGGGGTAGCCACGAACGTCGACGGAAGCGGCCGCTCCGGCGATGCAGTTGCACACCCCTGCCGTGGCCGGAAGGCCGATACCAACGAAGGCGGTGGCCGGCTGCCCCGCATCGCCGCGCAGTCACCGCACACGGGGCAGTCGCTCTCGCACCATTTCTCGGCGCTTTCCGGGGCACTGGTTGTGCGAACGCGCAAAGGGCGTGGAGCTCAGCGCAACAAGTCCCGGAACAGGCCTGACACGCGGTCAAGCAGGGGATTCATGCAGGTCAGAACCCATCACCCCCTCTCTCTTCTTTATGTACCCTTTAAGTGAATATCGTTGATTGTTTAATTAGGCGATCCTTACGATCCTCCGACTCGGACATGATCCTCATCAGGGGTGAAGTCCACAAATTCATAGGGGGGTTCACATATGTTGCAAGCCGGACGCACCCGGCTCAGACCTCTGACGCTGGCCGTCGTGCTCTTCTCCGTACTCGCATGGCTCGGCTTGGGGAGCCTGACGCACGCGAGTGCCACCGCCTCCAGCGGTGATTTCTTCCCCGTCGCCCCGTCCGCCAAGATCGTCGACACTCGCTCGTCCCTTGGTATCAGTGCGGTGCTCGGCGCGACGTCGACCAGTTCCTTCCAGGTGCTGGGGCAGGGCGGGGTGCCGTCTTCCGGGGTGTCGGCCGTTTCGGTGGACATCACCGCGGCGAACGCCACCTCGTCGGGCAGCTATCTGCAGATGTGGCCCGACGGAACCACCAGGCCTTACCCGGGATCCGTCATCAACTTCTCCACCGGCGCCGACACGAGTAACTCGGCGATCGTCGCGGTCGGTTCGGACGGGAAGATCAGCGTCTACAACTCCAGCGGCACCGTCGACGTGATCGTCAGTGTCAACGGGTACTTCACCTCCGCAGCCGGCGCCACTTCTCCGGGCGGATACGTTCCGGTCGACGCGTCACGGATCGTCGACACCCGCGACGGCACCGGAGCACCGCAGGCGAAGATCGCACCTGGCGGCACCTTGGATGTCCAGGTCGACGGCGTGGACGGCGTCACCGACGAGGCGTCCGTCTACGCCAACATCACCGTCCCCTCCCCCGGGAGCGCCGGCACCCTGTACGCGTATGCCACCGGTGCTGCAACGGGCCAGCCGGTCGTCAACTACAAGAGCGTCACCACCTCGCAGGGCGTGGTCATCCCGGTGGGGACCGGCGGTCAGATCACCCTGAAGAACGGGTCGTCCACGCAGTCGGTCAACGTCATCCTCGACGTCTACGGCTACTTCACCGAGGCCCCCTCGGGCGGGGGCGTGTTCACCGCTGTCCAGGACCGTCTGCTCGACACCCGGACCTCCACCGCCGTCGCAGCGCACAGCACCGTCAGCGTTGCTGTCGGCGGCAACGACGGCATCCCGACCGCCTTCGGCGCCGCGGTACTCAATCTGACCGCGACCAGCCAGGAGACCTCCGGCTATCTGCAGGTGTGGGGTACCGGCCCGACCACCCCGCCCGGTGTGTCCGTGGACAACTTCCAGGCGACCACCACCACCGCGGACCAGGTGATCGTCCAGCCCGGAACCCAGGGTGCGGTCAGCATCTACAACGACAGCGCCGGCACCATCCAGCTCATCGTCGATCTGCAGGGCTGGTTCTCCTCCGGCCAGGATCCCGCGACGCCCGATCCCACGGACACGGCGCCCGACCCGACGGCCAGCGACCCGGGCCCCAAGCCCTCCGGTGCCATCGCAGCGTCCCCGGGGCCCACGGTGGGCGACACCTCCACCCCGACCAGCAGTTCCACGCCGACGGCCACCGGCGCCGCCACGGTAGCGGGGACGTTCACCAATGCCGCTGGTACCCCGCAGCAGAACCTGAGCGTCTCGGTCACCGCCATCGACGCTGTCCCGGACGACGGCAGCGAAGCCCAGGAGCCCGTTGTCGGTACCACGACCACCGGCACGGACGGCACCTGGTCGCTCACCCTCCCCGACCCGCTCCCCAGCACCCTGCAGACCCTGGCCGACGCCAACGGCGGGGTGCTCAACCTCGAGGCCACGGCCGGCGGTTCGGCGAGCGACGGCACCTTCCTCATCGGTACGGACTTCCTGAGCGCCGGCGTCGCACACGGTTCCGCCTCCACTGCGGCCTCGGCCGAGGTGCGAGCCGACACAACCGCGCACACGACCCCGATGTACGCCGACACGGTCACCACCGAAGTGGACAACGCACCCACCGACGCACAGGTCGCATTGAGCGCGGCACAGCGCGTCGAGAACGACCCGGGCAACGTAACGGAGGACAACACGGACCTCCCCACCTGGCAGTCCGCGACGGGCGGCATATCCACCATGAGCGCCGACACCGTCAACGGGACCGACTACAGCTCGGCGACAGCCACCCCCACCCTCGCGAGCTGCGTCACCAGCGCCACGACGCTCCATACGAAGATCGTCTACACAACGGTCGGCGAGGCCCACGCCTACTACGACTCGAAGGCGAGCTTCGACTACACCGACACCATGGCGAGCACCATCAGCGTCGCCGTGAGCATCAACCAGAGCAAATGGACACTCAGCGGCGAGTCGTCGCAGACCAGCTCCATGGGCCACTCCACCGGATTCTCCGGAAAGGGGCCGTACGTCGCCAAGCGGTGGCGGATACCCATCCTCTACAAGTACCAGCGGGCGCACACCACATGTGGCCGCCAGACCAGCAACGCTTACTACCGGATAGTTCCCGCCGGCTACAAGATTCCCGCAGGCGGAGCCGTCGGATCGTACGGAAAAGACGTCAGGAGCAAGGACGGCTATTCCGGGTATGTCAATTCCAACTCCAGGTGGCGCGGCTACGTCGCTCCCGGCAGCTACTTCGGGCTGGTGAAGGGCAATACCCAAAACGAATCAGGCGGTGTCGCGGTCTGGGGCGTCGGACTCAAGGTGACTTCCACATACGACTCGAAGCACATCCAGAAGATCGAGGCTGGCAACAGTCACATCGAACACGACATCTGGGGTGCACACGGACCGCTCGACGGGAAACCCGGTGTCTTCTATTCGTACTAGAACGCTCGCGTTGATCGCGGGGACAGTACTCACCGTGAGCGCGTGCGCCTCTTCGAACGCGGTACGCGAGGGCACCGCACTGCGCGCGACGGGCCCGCAGGCCGTGGGGGTCCTGGGGTTCCCCCACGCGCAGGTCGGAAAGTCGTACCGATTTGCGTTCCCGCCGTTCGTGAACGGCACGGGCACAAAGCTGGTCGTCGAGAGCGTGAAGATCACCCACGTACCCAAAGGTGCCCAGGTGATCGGCTACCCGGTCTATTCCGTCGACGACACCGACGGTTACATGCTGGACAGTCAGGTCGGGCTCAAATACCCGCGCGACATGGCCAAGGTACCCAACCATGCAGGCAAGCCCATCACGGTCGAACCGCACCAAAAAAGCGACTTCTACGCAATGGTCGAGGTCCACGTGACCGGCCAGGTTCGACACCACCTAGAAGGCTGCCAGATCACCTATTCACAGAAGGGAAGGGAATACCGGCAGACCCTGCGCTGCGACTTCGCACTCGACATGAAGTGACCACCGGCCCCAACATCAAGCACCACCTTCGATGCTGCGCCGCGGGACCCTCCCACGTGGAGACAGCCGCGGCGCAGCATCGCGAGCCGGCCGGCACCCACTCCTTGGCCGCGCTTTTCCGTCAGCGAGCCCCATGGGCTCGTAGCACGATCTTGTTGAAGTGCCCTGATCGGGCGTGACCGATGTGATAATTGTGCCGTTCGAGATGCTGTGAGTATTCGGCCGTGGATCGTGGACGACGACTTGTGGGCGCTGATCGAGCCGCTGCTGCCGCCCTGCCTCAGAAGTCGCCGGGGCCGCGGCCGGTGGCAGATCGGCTGTGTCTGCAGGGCATCCTGTAGGTACTCCACAACGACATGGCCTGGCAAATGCTGCCGCTGAAGCTGGGGTTCGGCTCCGTGCAGACCTGCTGGCGGCGTTTGGATCGGTGGCAGCAGGCCGGGGTCTTCGACCGGCTGCACCGCATTCCGCTCGCCGAGCTGAATGCGGCCGGAGAGCCTTGCCGGTGCGCGTCTGGCGACCATCGGTTGGGACCGAAAGCTGCGTCTGTGGGATCTGGAGACTCGGACTCTGCTTCGTGAGTTCGCGCTCCAGGGACGGCCGGATGTCTTGGCCGCAGCAGACGACGTCGTATTTGGTACGGAGCAGGGAACGGTGTCGGCCTGGCGTGCTGATAAGCCGGGTCGAGTTGGCTGCTGGACTGCTTCGGCACCGATCACGCCCCTTGCGGCCAGGGGGGCTCCCAACGGTGAGGCGTCGTCGGTCATGGCCGGCGATGCCGGTGGCGCTGTCCACCAGCTGTGGATCTGTGCATGACCACCGAAACAGCGAACTCAGTCACCCGCACCAACGCCTACAACACAGCGGAGCGCACCAAGACGACATCGATCAGCGACGTGGGCACCGGGGTGGCGAGCACGACGCTTACTCCGAGCTAGGAGCTGGATGGACGGACGCCCTCCGCCGACTCCCTCCACGGTATCGGTGAAGCGCGGTCGCACGTCTCGGACTCGCGGCCGGCCTGCTGAAGAGGGGTGTAGGTCGCCGAGGCGGCTGACCTTGGCGGCAATCGGGGAGGGCAGGCGGCATGGTGCAGCCCCACCGGGGGAGTGGCGTAGATCACTCTGGAAAGTGGAACCTGTACTGACGCTTTACGTGTGCTTTGTTGTTTCTTTGCCGTTTTTTCCTTCGATACGTTCACACCAGCACCACAAAACGGTGTGTCAGTTACGCATGAGACGGGGGAAATCGTGGCAACTCGCAGCTCTGTGCCGGGGAGGCGCAGACGGTCGGGGGCCGGTGGGAGAGCGCGCTTCATAGCGAGTGGTCTCGCCCTGGCCATGGCCGTCACCGTGCTGGACAGCGCTGGTTCCGCTCTTGCCCAGCCGCTCCAGGCGCCTGCGGCCGTCCCGCAGAGGAAGGCGGTGACGCAGGCCGCTGACATCGCTTCGGCCCGTATCGCCGCGAAGTTGTCCGGTAAGAGGGTCGAGGCGCTTTCCGAGCGCACCGAGACGTCGACTACCTGGGTCAATAAGGACGGGTCGCTCACCACCGAGCTGACCGCCGGGCCTGTGCGCTTCAAGGACCCCGCCAAGGGTGTCTGGCGCGATGTGGATGTCGACCTGGCCGCTCAGGCCGACGGTTCGGTTGTCGCCAAGGCGCACCCGGCTGGGTTGAAGCTGTCAGGGAAGACGGGCGCCAAGCCTTCTTCCCTGCGAGCGGCCCAGTCCGCTCCGGCCGCCGATCTGGTCACGCTCGGCCAGGGAGACGAGCAGATCACCCTGCAGTGGCGGGGTGGGCTGCCGGCGCCTCAGCTGGACGGTCCTCGCGCCACCTATGTCGACGCGGTGCCCGGCGCGGATGTGGTGGTGGAAGCCACCCGTACCGGCTTCGAGCAGTTCGTCGAGGTCAAGGCCAGGCCGGAGACCGGCTTCTCCTACACCCTGCCGCTTCGGACCAAGGGCCTGAAAGTCGAGCAGCAAGCCGACGGCAGCGTGCTGTTCACCGACAAGAAGTCGAAGAAGACCGCTGTCATGCCCGCCCCGGTCATGTGGGACGCAACGGTCGACCCGGTCTCCGGCGAACACACGCGCCAGGTCCGCGTTGCCATGAAGGTCGTCAAGGTCAAGGGCGGTGTCGATCTCGTCATCACCCCCGACGCCGAGTTCCTGGCCGATCCGGCCACGAAGTATCCCGTCACGGTGGACCCTTCCACCTCGGCGCTCTCCAATGTCTTCGACACCTACGTCCAGCAGGGCACCACGGTCGACTGGTCCACGGATGTCGAGCTGGACCTGGGTAACCCCGGGACGCAGAACGCTGACGGGACCTTCCGGACCGCCCGGTCGTTCGTCTCGTGGAACACCGCGCCGATCGCCGACGCGGTGGTGACGGACGCGAAGCTCTCGCTGTGGAACTTCCACTCCGGCAACTACACCGGATCGTCATGTCCGACCCAGCCGTGGGAGGTGTGGTCCGCCGGCGCTGCGACGACATCGTCGCGGTGGACGGCCCAGCCGTCATGGACCGCGAAGAAGGCCACTTCCTCGGAGACCCTGGGCAACGCTTCGTGTTCCACGCAGCCGGACGGCTGGATCAACGCCAACGTCACGACCATGGTGCAGGAATGGGCCTCGGCCAAGGCGGCCAAGTCGCACATGGGTCTGCGTGCCACGGATGAGGCTGTCACGGGGCAGTGGAAACGTGTCAACTCCGCTAACGCAGCCTCGAACCCGCCGAAGCTGACTGTCACGTACAACTACCGGCCGCGCACGGGCACGAAGCAGGAGGCGGGTGCGCCGTTCTTCTCCTACGGGGGCGCCTATGTGGTCAACACCGCCACCCCGACCCTGCGGGACACCTTCGTCGACCCCAACGGGGACAAGGTCAACGGCACCTTCCAGATCTTCGACTCCGCCACCAACGCCCAGGTCGGCAACGTCGTCGTCTCACCCTGGGTGAACTCCGGACAGGCCGCCTCCGTGACCGTCCCGGCCGGAGTCCTGACCAACGGCAAGACGTACAAATTCCGCACCTCGCCGTACGACGGGGCGCACTACAACACGGGCTGGTCGGAGTGGAGGACCTTCACGGTCGACACCACCGCCCCCTCGGCCCCGACCGGTGTGACGTCGACGGACTATCCGTCCACCGCGTGGGTCAAGGGCGCCGGGCAGGCCGGCACTTTCACAGTCACGCCCCGGGGCACCGATCACAACTGGCTCGAATGGTCCTTGGACGGCCTGATGTGGACCAAGGTCACCACCGGCGGGTCCACCGCGGCCAAGGGCATCAGCATCACCCCGCCCAAGGACGGCACTCACACCCTCCAGGTACGGCAGGTCGACAAGGCGGACAACAAGTCCGAGTCTCTGGACTACACCTTCCACGCCGGGCCTGGCGGCTTCGTCCAGCCGAGCGAGGGCGAGAGCACCGCGCGACGGCTGCCGCTTCTCGCCGAGGCCGAAGCGGGCAAGTACGACTCCGTCTCCTTCTCCTGGCGTCGTTCCGACGCCGACACCTGGACGAAGATCCCGGTGGCGGACGTCGTCCAGGACGGCCAAGTGCTCACATCGTGGCCGGTCCCGCTGGTGAACGGCAAAAACGCCGCCATCGCCTGGAACGCCACCAGCACCGTCGACCCCGATGGAAGCGTCCAGATCAAGGCCGACTTCACCGGGCTGAACGGCGAGGCGGGCAGTACGCAGCCACTTCCGGTGGTGGTTGACCGCAACGCGGACGGTGCCGCCGGTTCCCAGGTGGGCCCGGGCTCGGTGAACCTGCTCAACGGTGACTACTCGCTCGGGGCCTCGGACGCCGAGGTGCTGGGCCTGTCGGTGAGCCGTACGGCCTCCTCGCGAGTGCCGGACAAGGGCACCAAGCAGACGGGCCAGGCGCCGATCTTCGGCAAGGAGTGGGTCTCCGGCACCACCGCCCCCGAGGTGGACACGGGGTACTCCCACATCGAGAAGACCTCCGACACCTCGCTCAACCTCGTCTCGACCGACGGCGCGTCCGTTTACTTCACGGCCAACCAGGCCCAGAACGGCTGGATCCCCGAGCCCGGCTTCGAAGAACTCGCCCTGACCGGCGGTTTCTCATCCTCCTTCACCCTGAAGGAGGATGACGGCTCGGTGACCACCTTCAAGAAGGCTGCCGCCGACGCCCCGACCTGGCAGCTGTCCAGCTCGGTCAAGTCAGGTATCGACGGCGGGGAGAGCCTGGTCGTATCCGAAGCCGTCACCATCGACGGCAAGCGGGTCAGCCGCCCCAAGCGCATCATCGGCGCTACGAGCGCGGCCACGGCCACGACCTGTGAGGCCACCCCGTCGACCCGCGGCTGCAAGGTCCTGGACTTCGTCTACGCGACCACGACCACCGCCACCGCCAGTACCTTGGGCGACATCGCAGGCCAGGTTTCCGAGCTCAAGGTGTGGACCTCCGAACCCGGCGCCGCCAATTCCACCGCGGTCGGCGTGGCCCGCTACGCCTATGACGAGCAGGGCCGTCTGCGGCAGGTGTGGGACCCGCGGATCAGCCCCGCTCTGAAGACCACGTACACCTATGACCCCGATAGTCGCGTCAGCGCCCTGACACCACCGGGACAATTGCCGTGGACGTTCAACTACGGCAAGGTCGCCGCGGTGACGGGTGCCTCGGACGGCATGCTGCTGTCCGTGCAGAGGCCCACCCTGGCGGCCGGCACGAAGGACCAGGTCTCCGGCACGGCGACCTCCACGGTCGTCTACAACGTTCCGCTCACCGCGACGACGGCCCCGGCCGCGATGGGCTCGGCCGATGTCGCCAAGTGGGGACAGAACGAGGCTCCCGTCGACGCCACCGCGGTCTTCCCCGCGGACAAGGTGCCCTCATCCTCCGACGGAGCGCAGCTGTCGAAGGCCGACTACGCCCGGGCCATGGTGCTCTACATGAACGCCTCCGGCCGCCAGGTCAACCAGCGCAACCCTGGCGACCACATCACCACCACCCAGTACGACCGGTACGGCAACACGGTGATGGAGCTGTCGGCCGCGAACCGCGCCCTCGCTCTCGGGCTGACCGCCAAGGACAAGGCCAACCTCGCCGAGCTCGGACTGGGCTCCGACGCGGCCGGATCCGCAGCGCGGGCCCGCCTGCTGGCCACTGAGACCACTATCGCCGCCGACGGCTCCCGCTCGAGCGACTCCCGTGGTCCACTGCGCATGCTGACCTTGGGGAAGGACCTCAAGGCCGCCGACGGCACCGTCCTGCTCGCAGCGGGCACCGCGGCTCCCGGTCGTACGTGGACGACCACGTCCTACGACGCCGGTCGTCCCACCGACGGCTCGGCCAGCGTGGTCAACCAGCCCACCAAGGAGACCGTCGGCGCCGAACTGCTGACCTATCCCGGTCAGATGGCCGACGGGCGTGTCACCACCACCGAGTACGACTGGGCCAAGGGCCTGGCCACGAAGAACGTGCAGGACCCCGGCGGCCTGGCGATCACCCGGATCACCGAGTTCGACGACAAGGGCCGTGCCGTCAAGTCACTCATGCCCAATTCGAACGGAACCGACCCCGGAACCCAGCTGACCACCTATTGGTCCGCCACCGGCACCGGAACCTGCGCGGGCCGTCCTGAGTGGGCCGACCAGGTCTGCGAGGTGCGCTACGCGGGTGCCGCAGCAGGCACCAATGGCGCCCTGCCGGTGATCTACAACGAGTACAACGTCTACGGTCAGCCGGCGAAGGTCGTGGAGAGCGCCAACAGCGCCACCCGCACCCTGGTCACTACCTACGACGCAGCAGGCCGGCAGTCGACGGTGACCACCGGCGGCACCGCCGGCACCGCCATCCCGGACCAGACCTTCACCTACGACCTGGAGGCAGGACACCTCACCAAGACCTCCTCGACCACCGCGGGCGCCATTACCCGTACCTTCGACGTGCTCGGACGTCAGATGAGCTACACGGACGCCGACACCAACACCACCGCGGTGCAGTACGACCAGCTCAACCGGCCGGTCAAGAGCACCGACGGAGCCCCCTCCACGGTCACCTACACCTACGACACCTCGGCAGAGCCGCGCGGACTGCTCGTCTCGCTCACCGACTCCGTCGCGGGAACCTTCCGCACCTCGTACGACGCGGACGGCAACGTGGCCACCGAGAAACTGCCCGGCGGCTACACGATGACCCAGTCCAACGACCCGGCCGGCAAGCCGACGGAGCGCGCCTACACCCGCGATTCTGACGGCGCCCTGCTGCTCAGCGACGCCGCCACGGTCACGGCTCACGACCAGTGGGCCACCCGGGCCGGAGGCGCAGGACAGAACACCAACCGCGCCTACGGCTACGACAGGGCCGGCCGACTGACGTCGGTGGAGGACACCGCCGACAGCGTCTGCACCCGCCGCTCGTACGTCTGGGACAAGCATTCCAACCGCACCTCCGTCACGACGGCCGCCACAGCCCCCGGTCTGGACTGCCCGACGACCGGCGGTACGACCGTCACCAGCACCTACGACACGGCAGATCGGCGGACCGACAGCGGCTACGTCTACGACGCCTTCGGCCGCGCTACCACCGTTCCCGGTGAGGGCACGCTCGGCTACCACCTCAACGACCTCGTGAGGCAGCAGCAGTTGGGCGACCAGCGTCAGACCTGGGCTCTCGACGCCACCCGCCGGATCCGTTCCTGGACCGTCGAGTCGAACGCCTCGGGCAGCTGGGCCACGACCGCGACCAAGGTCAACCACTACAGCAGCGACAGCGACAAGCCGACCTGGATCGTCGAGAACACCACCACCGGGGCCATCACCCGCAACGTGGAATCCGCCGGACGCAGCCTCGGTGCCACCACCAGCAAGACCGGTGACGTCGTCCTGCAACTCGTCGACCTGCACAACGACGTCTCCCTCGCACTCCCGCTCGACACCTCCAAGGCCCCCACGGCCCTGACCACGGACGAGTTCGGCAAGCGCACCAGTACCGAGCAGGCCCGTTACGGGTTCTTCGGCGGCGAACAGCGCTCCGCCGACACCCTCGGCAACCTCGTGCTCATGGGCGTGCGCCTGTACGACCCGGCCTCCGGCCGGTTCCTGCAGACCGATCCGGTCGCCGGCGGCAGCTGCAGCAACTACGACTACGTCTGCGCCGACCCGGTCAACGCAGAGGACGTCTCCGGCTGCCTGCCCTGCAAGATCCCGTGGTACGCGTGGACCGGCTGGCGAAGCGACATCAAGATCACCTGGTCGGGCAAGTGGTCCTACACCAGCTGGCACACCAAGAAGTACTCCTGGATGTGGGACGCGCTCGCCGACTGGACGCCCCTGGCGATCGTGGGCTGGAAGGAGCGGTGGCGCTGGCGCACCCAGCGCGGTGTCCGCTGCACCCTCCTGTCGTGGAGCCGCGAAAAGGTCCTGGCTGAATGGGTGTCCGTCTACACCACCCAGTACCAGGACCGGATCACCTACCGGAAGACGTACACCAACTTCCGGTTCTCCGAGACGTCGTCCTGGTGGACCACCTACCGGCGAACCTACGTCTACTCGTCGAAGATCTACTGGGGATACTGACCCCCGGTACATTCCAGGCTGCCCGGGCCGCTTTTCAGCGGCCCGGGCAGCCGCCCTGACTTCTCGAGCACCTCTCAACAGTGAAAACCAAGGAGCAATAAGCATGTCCCAGTCCCGCGTCGGCGTCCTGGTGATGTCGATTGGCGTCGCTCTCACAGCGGCCGGAGCAGCGATGTACGTTCTTCCCGGCCCGGGCCTTCCTGTCCTGCTGCTGGGCCTCGCCGCTGTCGTCGCAGGAGCGGCCGTATGGTTCATCGGCCGCAACTCCGCAAGCTGAACGCTGATCGGCCGTCATAAAGCGCACCGATTTCTCTTTTCGTTATCCGCCTGGGCTGCAACAGCCCTGGCCGGTTGAATACTTGTGAGGTGGGGAAATGCCGAAGCATCGGCTGTCCAGAAAGGGCCGCTACATCGCCCTGGCGACGACCGGCATCGTCGTCGTGTCCGGCGCCGGGATCGCGGCGCAGACCTCGATGGCCGCCACAACGTGGCCCGCGCAGAGGACCTTCACCGGCCGTGCCTTCGACGCCTGCACGGCGCCCTCGCTCACCGCGATGAATGCGTGGAAGAAGGACGCCTACTACAGCGGCCTCGCCGTCTACATCGGCGGCAAGAACCGGGGTTGCGCCCAGCCCAACCTCACCAAGTCCTGGGTGAAGTCGGTCGACACCCTCGGCTGGCGGATCATCCCCTTGTACGTCGGCGCACAGCCGCCCTGCCAGAAGAGCCTCAACAAGGAGAGGTTCACCGCGGCCACCGCCGCCTCGGTAGGCGTTGCCAATGCCAACGACGCGGTAGCCAAGGCGTCGGCGCTCGGCATGAAGCCCGGCAGCCCGGTCTACCTCAACATGGAGTCGTACGACATCGCCGACAAGGCATGCAACGATGCCACCCTCACCTACGTGCGGTCCTTCACCAAAACCCTGCGCGCCAGGACCTACCGCGCGGGCCTCTACGGCTTCAGCAGCTCCAGTGCCAAGGCGATCGCCACCGCCAAGAACCGCACGGACCTGCCCGGCAACCTCTGGTACGCCCTGTGGAACGGCCAGGAGACCACCACCAAGGACTGGCCCTGGGATCCGAAGCTGTACATCGGCCACAGCCGCGGCCACCAGTACAAGGCCAACAGCAAGGAGACCCGCGGCGGCTACACCATCAACGTCGACCGCAATGCCTGGGACGCCCCGGTCGCCATCATCGGCTGACTTGCGTGCCGCCGTGCCGCGCCGCCGGCCATGTGGACTTGACTGGCCCCGTCGCCCCTTGTGATGGTTTCGAGGTGGCGCCTGGCGGGCCTTGGCCTCCAGTCCGACACATGACCGGCGCCGCACGTCCCCGCCGTTCGTCTGGGTTTAGCGCCCTGTGCTGGCCCTGTTGTCCGGCGTGGCTTGGTCATCTCAACAGCCCTCAGGGGGCTGGGCATTGGAACGCTCCTGGAGCCCGAGCCGGGTGGTCGGGGCCGCGCCAAGGCGAGAAAGTCGCCTGCCCGCTTCGGTTGACTCATGCACCACCGACGCCTCGCATGCGACTACGAACGCCGTGAGGTGGGTGAAGCTCTGCTCGACGGGTGCCCGCGCGGCCTCCAGCGCCGTGCTCGATACTTCTGGCCTCGCGCAAGGACCGGTTCCGGGCAGCCCTGTGATCACAGGTGTGATGTCCCGCTATCGGCCTAGGTCAGCGACACAGCGGCCGTCAAGCAGGGACCCCTTGCCCTTTCTTGCCAAGATCCTTACCAGCAGTCCCAGCCCGAAAACGCCAGTGGGGCTCCCCGCCCAAAAGAACGGGAAGCCCTACCTGCCTGCGTCGGTCAACCGGCCATGGCCGCCACCACCAGCGCAACAGCTGCACCGCACAGCAGCACCACAAGCGGCCATGTCAGCCGGCCGCGCCCGGTACGCCACAGCCACAGCACACACGCGGCCACGAACGCGACCGTCACACCGCTCAGCTCGCCGTCACGCCACCCGCACGGCGTCAGGGTCAGCACCCCATACAAGGAGCGCAACGAGGACGCCCACAGTCAGCGCACACACCGTTTCCAGCAGTCTGCTCATCCGGTGCTCTTCTTCTCCGGCGTCTCCGTCAGGTCAGTGTGCCGGCGGAACGGATGGCTCTACCACTACGGTCGCCGTCTTACGGCCGTCTGCGTCCGTACTGGTGGACCGTTTCTCACCGGCCCGGGGACAGCCCATAGAGCATGGCGTAGCCCCCTCTGCTGCTGGCTAATCGGGAGTCCGGGACTGCTGAGCGAGGCGAACGAGGCCAGGAACAGAGCCTGTTCGAGTGGTTCGCGGTTCGTCGACGATTTCGCCGTCGCGGTCGACTCGGTGGACCCGTTCGCTGCGTCACCTGGACACCGGTTCGAGCGCCGTGGGCGGGCCGGGCCCGCGCGGCCCCCGCCGCGGTGGCATTTAGACCGGGGGCCCCCCGGGTACCGGGACATTGGGTGTAGGGCGGGCGGTAACGCCACCGTGGGCCG
>NZ_JBIWMV010000047.1:16215-19599 GCF_044766845.1 Streptomyces sp. NPDC101776
GCGGTTGTGGGGGGGTGGGGGTGTGGGGGGGGGCGGGCGGGGGCGTGGGCCCGGCGGTGCCCGGGGGGCCCGCGCCCCGGCCCCCGGGGGGGGGGGGGGGGGCCCCCCCCCCCCCGCCCCCCCCACGGCCGCGTTCGCATGAAGACGGGCGGCACACGGGGTACCGGAAATTGGCGTGACGGCCGGTCGGTACCGCAACGGTGGGCCGGAGGGGCATCTGTTGCGGTGGGTGGAGTCGGTCGTACTGGATGCGGAGGTTTTTGGACGGCTTCGGTCTACCGTTCGGAGGTTTCCGTGCTGGGGGAGTGGTGCTTGCCGGGGGTGGCGGTGCGTACGCGGAAAGTGCCGTCGGGGGCTGTTTCGGAGCGATCCCGGATAGTCTCGGCGATCGTGCCGGGCCACTTGGTCGTGCTGGACCAGACCGCCTCCGCGAAGTCGGCGCCGTCGGTGCGGGCTCCACTTAGATCGGCCCCGGTCAGGTCCGCGCCGCGCAGCCGGGCTCCGACCAGCCTGGCCCCTCTGAGGCGCGCTCCGGTCAGGTCGGCTCCGGCCAGGTCCGCGTGGGTGAGGTCGGCGCCCGTCAGCTTCGCGTTGTACAGAAAGGCCAGAGTGAGCCTGGCTCTGATCATCTGGGCCTGAGAAAAGTCCGCGACGAAGAGATGGGCGCAGGTCAGGTCGGCTTCGGTGAGGATGGCCTTGGTCAGGTCGGCCTCGCTCAGGTCAGCGGAGGTCAGCTGGGCCCGCAGGAGCTTCGCGCCGCGCAGGTCCGCCTTGTCCAGCGCGACATCGGTGAGGTCGGAGTCGGTCAGGTCGGCCCCGGTCAACTTCGTCCCCGAGAACAGGGCGCCGGTCAGGTTCGTACGGGTCAGGCGGGCACCGGACAGATTCGCGCCCACCAGATAGACGTCGGCCAGGTTCGCGCCGGTAAGGATCGCCCCCGTCACGTCCGCGCTCACGGTGTTCGCTCCGGCCAGGTTCGCGCCCTGCAGCTTGGCTCCCGACAGGTTCGCCTGCGTCAGACGTGTCCGGGTCAGGTCGGTCCGGCTCAAGTCGGCGCCCGTCAGGATCGCTTTCGTGAGGTCGGCCCGGCTGAGATCCGTTCCGGCGACGCTCACGCCCACGAGATCGATACGGTGCAGCTGCGCGCCTGACAGGGAAACGGCCGTGCCGGACTTCAGCGCACTCCTGAGGCCGTCCCGCCCGACGGGTCTGGCGGGACGGAAGGCCCGCGTCTCCTTGCCGTGGCCGACGCCACCGGCACGGAGCGGCCGAAACGCCGGGGCGGCATCACAGAAGGCGATCAACAACCTTTGCAAGAAAGGAGGTTGACTCTTCTCCTTGGACTTGTAGGGCTCGGGCGACCAGCCGTGCACGCGGTACACGTCATCGAAGAGCTGCTCCGAATCGTCCCGCATCCGGTCGGCCGGCCCGATGGGCCAGACGGTCTCCGAGGTCCACCGCGCCCCGGCCAGGTTCGCGCCCGTCAGCTCCGCGCCGCTCAGGTCGGTACCCGTCAGGTCGGCCCGTTCAAGACACGCCCCGGTCAGGTCGGCACCGGTGAGGTTCGCCCGGACGAGCACCGCCCCGCCCAGGTCCGCTCCGCGCAGCCGTGCTCCCGCGAGGTCCGCGTCCAGCAGATCCGCGTGCGTCAGGTCCGCTCCGGTCAGGTCGGCCTCTGTAAGCCGTGCCCGGACCAGCATCGCCGAGCCCAGCTCCGCTCGGTCCAGGCGAGCCCGCGTCAGGTCGGCGCCGATCAGATTCGCCACATAGAAGAAGCTCCGGGACAGGTTCGCTTCCCGAAGACACACCCCCGGCAGTCTGCCCAGTTGCGCGTAGACCCAGGGCAGATCCACCCCGGTCAGGTCCGCCCCGCTGAGGTGTGCGCCTTTCAGGTTGACCGGCCGGGCCACCTCCTGCGCGCGGATGCGCCGGGCCAGCTCGTCGGCCCACGGGTACGGTCCGTCGGCGGTCACGGGAGGGTGACCGGGCGGCGTGTACCAGTACCGGCGGTCGGTCAGCCGTATCTCCGTTCCCCCGTCCAGGGCATCGGGTACCAGGATCCGGAGCGCGAGCCGGCCGGCCGGCTTGAACACGATCGGGGTGACGACCCCCAGGACCAGCGCGATCAGGGACCTGACCGCATTCGCCGCCCCCGCCGTGCCGGCCCAAGTCGCCGCCGTACAGCCGACCGCCGCACCCAGGAGCGCGTGCAGGCACAGGCCTGCGGCGAAGGCGCCGACGCCGGGCCCGTCGGGGTAGTCCCACCGCCCGTACCGGTGTGTGAACGGGGCTTCGTCACGCAGGAGAGCAGCCCGGACGATGAGACATCTGTACAGGGCGGCACCGACCAGTCCCCACACCGCATATGACCACATGAGGTAACGATATGGGTCGCGCGTCGATCATCAACAGGGCCATTCCGCAGGCTGGTTGACGCCGTACCGGGGGTGACAGACCGGGGGTGACAGACCGGGGTTGCTTCACGGCGCCCGGGCCGGCCGCGACGGGTCGGCCCCGATACCCTCACCGCGAGCGTCCATGTCCAGCCGAGCATCAGTGGCGCGGTCATCGTTTCGTCGTCGGCCAGTGGAACCTCCTGCACGATCCGGCCGTCGGCGTTCACAGGCGGTGTGCGGGCCGGTCACGATCCGCACCGCGTCCGGCTGGGCAGGACACGGCACAGGAAGACGGCCCGGACGGCGGGGGCGTGGACATGGTCGAGCAGCAGCCGCGTGGTGCAAGCCTGTCGCTCGATGGTCTCGTTGTGGGAGCAGGCCACCGGTAGAGAGCGATGCCGAAGTGGTCGCCTGGACGACCTGGGGCCGCTGCTCGTCGACGTCAGACTGTCGGCGACGGGTGAATCGTGGCTCTGGTCCACTTCGTGTGGTCTTGTGACTCTCGGTCACGCCAATAGGACTCGTTTGCGAAGGAGTTCGAATCCTGCGCGGCCGAACATCTGGCGCTTGAGCATCTTGATCCGGTTGACATGGCCTTCCACGACGCCGGAGTTCCAGGGCAGTGTGAGGCCGGCGATGACGGCGTCGAGGTCGCGTTCGAGGTGCTGGGCGAAGTGCCGGAGGCTGGGCAGGTCGGTAGTGGAGGCGGCCGCTTCGATCCAGGTCGGCAACTGGTCGCCCCGGAGATGGACGACCATGTGGCCGAAGGAACGCACGTGCTCGGAGAGTGCGGTGAGTTCGGGGCAGTTGGCCAGGACGGCTTTGAGCTGGACTCGGTCGCCTTCGGGTAAAGCGTCGGGGTGGGTGAGGAGCCAGCGTGTGACGGCGCGGGCCGGAAGATTTCAAGTCCAGTGAGACGGTCGTGACGCTATGAGGTTTGTGGTGCGGGTTCGCGGCGCTTGGCCGGGTCGTTGATCCAGGCGGTCTG
>NZ_JBIWMV010000048.1:0-13498 GCF_044766845.1 Streptomyces sp. NPDC101776
CGTCCGTCGACCATCGCGCCGACACTCTGCCCCCTCGTTCATCGAGAAGGCCCAGCCTATTTCAACCGGCGAACCTTCCCGGTCAGAGCACTAGCAGGCCGCGATCGTGCAGCCAGCCGCTGCGGGAGCGCAGAACGGGCCCGAAGGCGACGCTGCGATGTTCCACGATGTCGGCGCGCAGACCCGCCGCCCGCAGTCGCCGCAATGACTCTTCAGGGCCGCTCAGTTCGGACTGGACCAGAAGCAGCACTCCGCCGGGCTTCAGGAGGGCGGGGGCGTGCCGGCAGATGCGGTCAAGTACGAGACGGCCGTCGTGTCCCGCGTCCCAGGCCCGTGCCGGACCCCGGCGCGGGCAGGCGGCGGTGGGGGCGGGCACGTACGGCGGGTTGGACAGGACGAGGTCGAAGGACCGGCCTGTCACAGGGGCCAGCAGGTCGCCGCGTCTGACCCGGATCGGGAGACGTGCCAGCAGCGCGTTGACCTTGGTGTTGAGGGCCGCGCGCCAGGAGATGTCGATCGCGGTGACGCGGGCCCCGAGCCGGGCGGCGGCCAGCGCGACGGCACCTGTTCCGGTGCCCACGTCGAGGACTTCGGCGCGCGGGGGCAGGCGTTCGTCGTGGAGGAGTCGGACGAGCAGGTCGGTGTCGTCCTGCGGGGTGTAGACGCCGGGCAGAGTGACCGTGGTCATGGGGCTTCATTTCCGGTTCCCGGGGACGTGGGAGAACCTGTTCGTGGTCGGAAGGCCGGTCAAACAGGTGGGCGCAGTGACGACTCCCCCGCCCGCCAGGCACCCAGCAGGCGTTCGGCGAGGCGGTCCTCCAGATACGTGGTGGCGTCCACGCCGAAGGCGACATCGCCGTCGAGGTGCGGTTCCTCTTCGAGCAGGCCCGCCACGACCTCCCGGCGGACGACCTGTTCGTGCACGGCGTCGGCCTCGACGTGCTCGTCGTAGAAGTGCTCGGCGGCCGACCCGGCACCGGCGCGCCGCATCGCCTGGGCCAAGCGTCGCGAACCCGGCGAGGAGGTGATCTCGACGGCCGCGAAGTGCCCCACGAGGGCTCCTCGCAGGGCACGGTGCAGGCCGAAGAGGGACATCAGGTTCACGGTGGCGAGGGCCTCGGCGCCGGTCGCGTCGAGCCAGTGCCCGTACCTCGTGTCCAGGTCGAGGTCGGCCATCAGGTCGGCGAACAGGCGGGCGTGCACGCGATCGGCGCGGCCCCCGCCGAACTCGTCGAACTCCACGGCCGCCATGCCCGCCTTCGCCCGGCCCCACAACCGGGGCAGCACCCACGCGTGCGGATCAGCCTCCTTGAGGTGGTAGAGCGAGCGCTGAGCGGCGTACTCACGCACCTGCCACAGCTCTCCCTCGTCCCGCAGGAAGTGACTGACACCGCTGCCGTCAACGGGTTCGACAAGCAGTTCGTCCAGCGCCTCGTCGGCGTGTTTGTGCGCGATCGCCCCGTCACGGAGGGTCTTGAGGAAGGCCTGTTCCAGGGCTGCCCGGACCCTGAGCAGGTCGGGATCCCACTCACGGTCCGCGTCGACGCCGGCGAAGCCGCGATAGTGCAGCTCGTAACAGACGTACAGGGCGAGCTGGAGATCGTCCCCGAGCGGGGCTGCGACGGAAACCGCCTTTTCATCCGGAAGAGGTCCCGTACCCCGCAGGTATTCGACGACCGCCGCGGAGATCCGGCCGCGAGCGGCGGGCACGGCCGGCTCCGGCGATGTGACGTTCATGAACGCCGGGTACCCGTGATGCGGAAACTCTCACGTGAGCCCTGGTGAGGTTCCTCGCGGTGTCCGGTCAGGCCGTCCGGGCCGGACACCGCGAGTACGGCCGCAGCCTGCCGTCAGATCGTCGAGACCAGAACCAGCAAGTGATTCATTGCCAGTCGTGTCTCTCACAGAGCGGGGGTGAAGCGTCCCCAGACGCGATGACCACCGAGGAGACGTGTCACGGCCGGCAGCACCAAAACCGGCGCTTCGGCGAACACCACTCCGGCCGGCTCCTCAGGGAATCCGGCTGCCTCCAGAGCAACGGCTCCCTCGCCCCAGGCTCCGATGGCTTTGCCGTGGCGGTACGCCTCGGTGAGCATCAGCACCAAGCGGGGGTCGATGGCCAGGGCCAGGGCGGCATCGTCGTCGGCCTTGGCATCGCGGGCTCCGTAGGCGTCTCCGGCCGGAGTCGGCGCCCCGGCCAGCACGATCGCGTCGAACTCGGTGGAGCGGGCGGTGGCGAACGTCCGTTGCACGGTGACCGGCTCCCCGTCCGGGTCCAGGGTGCCGCCGACGGGTGCGACGACCAGCGGGACCATGCCCGCGTCCAGGACCGCCTCGCGTACTTCGCGTACACCGTCCAGGTCGTCCGTGCCGCTGGTGACGATGCCGATGATCCGGCCCGCGACCGGCCAGTCCCCGCCCAACTGGGACAGGGCGGGGCTCGGTTGCACCACCACCGGCGGAAGGCTCGCCTCCGGGGCCGGTAGGCCAAGACCGGCCGCGACCTGCGCGCACAACTCCGGGTCGATGTTCGCGAGCACCGTCAGTGCCCGTTCCTTGATCGCGGTCTCCCAGCACTTGCCGAGCTCGAAGGTATAGGCGGCGACGATGTGCTCGCGCTCGGTGGCAGACATGCTGAGCCAGAACAGCCAGGCCTGGCTGAAGTGGTCGTCGAAGGACGCCGCCGCGTCCCGCACCTTGCGGCCGGCGGTCACCTCGACCGGCACCTCGATGTACGCCCCCGTGTCGGCGCCGGCGAGGAAGGGGCAGCCTCCGTCGAGGGAGTTGGGCCGGTACGGTGCCACGCCCCGGTGCACTGCGGTCTGGTGCACGCCGTCGCGCAGCATGTCGTTGACGGGCGCGTGCGTGCGGTTGATCGGGAGCTGCCCGAAGTTGGGTCCGCCCAGTCGGCTGATCTGGGTGTCGAGGTAGGAGAAGAGGCGCCCTTGCAGCAGCGGGTCGTTGGTGACGTCGATACCGGGAACCAGGTGGCCGACGTGGAAGGCGACCTGCTCGGTCTCGGCGAAGTAGTTCGACGGGTTGGCGTTGAGGGTCATCAGGCCTATCGGGCGGACCGGGGCCAGTTCCTCGGGGACGAGCTTCGTCGGGTCGAGCAGGTCGATGCCCGCGAACATCTGGTCCTCGGTGTCCGGGAACGTCTGCACGCCCAGCTCCCATTCGGGGAACGCTCCGGCCTCGATCGCGTCGGCGAGGTCTCGGCGGTGGAAGTCCGGGTCCACGCCCGCAGTGATCTGCGCTTCCTCCCAGACCAGCGAGTGGACACCCAGCTTCGGCTTCCAGTGGAACTTCACCAGCGTGGTCGCGCCCTCGGCGTTGACGAGGCGGAAGGTGTGGACACCGAAGCCCTCCATCATCCGGTAGGAGCGCGGGATGCCCCGGTCGGACATGTTCCACAGTGTGTGGTGGGTGGCCTCCGTGTGGAGGGTGACGAAGTCCCAGAACGTGTCGTGAGCGCTCTGCGCCTGCGGGATCTCCCGGTCCGGATGCGGCTTGCCCGCGTGGATGATGTCGGGGAACTTGAGCGCGTCCTGGATGAAGAACACCGGGATGTTGTTGCCGACCAGGTCGAAGACGCCCTCGTCGGTGTAGAACTTCGTCGCGAAGCCCCGGGTGTCGCGCACGGTGTCGGCCGATCCGCGCAAGCCCAGCACGGTGGAGAAGCGGACGAACACCGGCGTCTCGACGCCCTCGGCGAGAAATGCGGCCTTGCTGATCCCCGCGGCGGCGCCATAGCCCCGGAACACACCGTGCGCGGCGGCGCCACGGGCGTGCACCACCCGCTCGGGAATGCGCTCGTGATCGAAGTGGGTGATCTTCTCCCGCAGATGGTGGTCCTGGAGCAGCACCGGACCGCGCGGACCTGCCTTCAACGAGTGGTCGGTGTCGTACAGGCGCGCACCCTGCGCGGTGGTGAGGCGCTCGCCGCCCTGCGCGACCTTCTTCTGCGACGTCCCCGTCTCCTGGCCGGTGGGGCTGTAGGTGTCCGGTCCGCGCTGGTCGGGCTTGGGCGGCAACGGGCCGGCAGGCTCCGTCGGCTCGGCGACCGGGGGCGGCACCGGGCCCGGTGCGCCAGGGATCTCGTTCCCGGGCCGAACGGCCTCCTGGACCTTTTCCACGATCTTGTCGGCGGAAGCTGCCACGAGGCGTGGCCTCGTCCGTCGGGCCCACGGGCGGCGTTCGGATCTCGTCTGCATGGGCGTGTCAGAGACCGATGGCCGGTGCGCTGGAACTCTGCGACGGGTCCACCGCGACGGTGCCCGCGACAGCGGCGCTCGTACGGCCGGCAGACGGCTGCTTGCGGTGGTGGCGGTCGCCGCGGGTCTCGGCGACGAGAGTGTCGCAGCAGGCCCGCAGGTCTTCCTCCTGGGCCTTGCGGCGCATCTGCTTCGCGGCGCTTCCGTCGGCGAGGATCTCATCGGTCAGTGTGCTCACGGTCTGCCAGTCCCCGTGAGCTTCCAGTGCGGGACGCAGTCGGGCGAGCAGCTCCCGGACGACCGTGGGCGCTGGTGTTTCCTGACGGGACTCGGGATCCACCAAGGTGCCTTCGAGGCCGGCCCGGGCGGCCTTCCACGAGGCGCCGCGCAGCCAGTCGTGCCTGCTCCGGCACTCTGACAGCGGGCCGGAGCGCAGCCGCTCGCGAGCGTCGGTCACCAGCGCGCGGAACAGTCCCGCGATGAGGACGACGGTTTCGACGCGCGGGCACGCGTCGCAGATGCGCAGTTCCAGCGTCGGCAGGTGGGCGGAAGGACGGACATCGTAGTAGATCATCCCCACGTCGGTGATCACCCCGGACTGGACAAGCTCCTGGAGAAAGGCGTCATAGTCCGCTCCGCTCGCGAAGCAGCCGGCTGGTCCCGCGGTGGGCCAGCGCTGCCACATCAGCGTCCGCCAGCTGGCGTAGCCCGTGTCGGACCCGTGCCAGAAGGGCGAGCTGGCCGACATAGCCAGGAGCACGGGCAGCCAGGGGGCTACGGCGCACATGACCCGGACCGCCGTGTCGCGGTCGGGTACGTCCACGTGCACCTGAGTGCCGCAGATGAGCTGCTCCTCGGCAACCCTGCCGTACTCCTCGACCATCTCCTGGTAGCGCGCGTCGGCCGTCGGCCGCCCCGAGGCGGCCGGCGCAAGCGGCGCCGTACCCGCCGCCATCACCGCGAGTCCCAGTGAGGAGGCGGCCGAGTCGAGCTGCTCTCTGGTCGCGGCCAGATCGGCGTACAGGTCGTGCAGAGACGCGTGCACTCCGCTGTTCGACTCCACGGTGGACTGATGCAGCTCCGTGGTGAAGTCCCGCTGAGGCAGCCGCCTCAGAATCGAGCTCGCACGCGTTACGAGCAGCCCGCTCTCCACCTCCAGAACGTGGAACTCCTCCTCCACTCCGATCCGCATGTACGTCACTCCCTGAGATGTGGCCCAAGCGTCTGGCCTGCTCAGGGAGTTGGCCTACCGGGCGAACTGCGTGTGCAACTCCGAGTGCCCAGGAGATCGCGAAGTAGGCACCGAATGCACACCAGGGCCAACGTTCGTACGCCCCGGGGTCGATACCACGGTGGATGTCTGTCGGCCGTCGGGTACGCGGCCCTCATGGATGGTCTCCTCGCGTTGGCACCGGCGGCCCGCTATGGCGCAGTCGACTTCGTCGGCGGTCGGTTGTCTCGTCGAGCCCATTTCCCTGTGATCACGTTCCTGGGGCACGCAGGCGGTCTGCTCTTCGCGCTGGTCGCCGCCTGTGGTGCCCGCGGATTCGGTGCGCGCCGTGGATCCGCTGTGGGGTGCGCTGTGGGGCGTGGGGAGCGGCGTGGCCATGCACTTCCTGAGCCGTGGGGCGATGAGCGTCGTGGTCCCCATGAGGGCTGTCACCGGGGCAGCACTGTCCGTCCTGTGCGGTATGTGGTTTCTGGGCGACCGGCCCACGGCGCCGGCTTGACTGGGCCTCGGCGTCACTCTGCCCGCGCTGTGGCTCTTCTCCGGAGCAGGTGCTCGGCGAAAGAGCCGCGTGGCAGGTGGGCCGGTGCCTGGGGATGGGCTGATCGTCAGCCCGGGGATCGCCGTGCAGTACATCGGACTCACGCAGGCCGACTCGGTCAGCGGTCCGTGGCCCGTAGCCCGTGGCTGCCGGACGTCTGGCGGCCGTCGTTCTTCTGACACCCAGTACCGCGCGGCACTCGTGTCAGTTCCAGCAGCCTTGGCCACTGGTGGCGCAGGCCTCCGGATCGGTGCAGGAGCGGCGCTCGGTCTCGTCCTCCACTGCCAGGCCAGCGGCAGCAGACGCTGGCCATCGCTGTTGTCCTGGCCTCCTTGGAGGCGCCCGAAGTGCGCCCCGGGGTAGCGATGCCGTGCCTCCGAAGGAGGCGATCACCATGAGACCACCGTGAGGCCGACGGTAAGCGTGGACAGTCGTCGACTGCCGCTCCGATCCCGCTCCGCACTCGTCACGAACACAGGGCGAGAGGCTGCCGGCGGCTCGAAGCGCCAGGCCTGAGGAGACAACGGCCGTTCTCAACGTGTCACAGCGCGATCGGGGGTACCCGTGGCACCCCGTGCTGAGGACGGCAGGTACGTGGAGGGCCGGTGGCAGTCGGCCCGTCGCACTCACCCGTCGGAAGTGATCACTCGTGCCGAAGCCAGTCACGCTGACGGAAGTCCATCCGCACCGGACCACCACATTGCGCCACCACACGCAGCTGGTCCGCGAAGGCCAACCTCCTGTACCGCTCGACCTGGAGCTGCGCTACACGTCGTTGGACCCGTTCGCCGTGCACATCGGCCTGCACACGGACGGCGCCTCGATCCACTGGGCCCTATCACGGGAGAGTCTTCTGCTCGGGCTGCGACGCTATGAGGGAATCGGCGACGTGGCCGTATAGCCAGTCAGGCAGCCGGGCGGCGGCACATGGCTGCGTATCCGGCTCGGGCCGCTCAGGAGCTGCGCCGCCTTCCAGACGGAATGGGACGTGATCTCCGACTGGCTGGACGTCACACTGCTGCTCGTGCCTCGGAACACGGAGAGCGAGCTCCTGGACTGGGACGGTTTTCTCACGCCTCTGCTCGACTTGGACTGAGTGTGCCCTGGAAGCCGGATCGACGCGGGTCTGCGCCCGGACTTCCTCGTGGTCATCCGGTCTGCGACCGAACATCCCTCCAATGGCCGGGCCGCGGCCTGGAGGCCGAGACCGGGCTGTGCGCGCCCATGCTCGCCGCCGCCACCGGCACCGGCACCGCCACCGGCCGGGGAGTGTGTAGCCGGGCCCGGCCTGGGAACTCGTGGCGGCGGACGCGACATTTCGAACGGCGGAGGAACCCATGGCCGTACGACACCGTTTGATCAGGAAGTCTCCCGAGGACGTCTGGAAGATCCTGTCCGACGCCGAACAGTACGGCGACTGGGTCGTCGGTACCTCACGGGCCGAGCTGGACGAGGGTGTGTGGCCCGAGGTGGGGGCGGCCCTCCGCTACGAGATCAGGATCGGGCCGCTCACCCTGCACAACCAGACCGTCGTACGCCGCAGCGAACCGCCCGCCATTCTCGAACTGGAAGCGCACAGCGGGCCGTTGGGGACCGCGAGGATCGCGATGGAACTGCGGCCCTGGGGCGAGCAGACACTGATCATCCTCGATGAACACCCGCTGCGCGGCGCGGGTGGCGCCCTGCACAATCCTCTGCTGGACGCGGCCCAGCAGGTACGGAGCCGCGCGATGCTGGCCCGTCTCGCCCGGCTGTGCGAAAACGACGAAAGCACGTCCCGCACGACTCCCGAGCGATCACGATCACGACCGCGCACGGCCTGAACCGGCACCGAGACCGGGAGAAAGGCCACGCCACCGAGGGCGGCGCCACCCACCGAGCGGGGAGCACGTCATGCCGGACGCAGTAGTGATCGGTGCCGGTCCCAACGGGCTGGTCGCCGCGAACCTCCTGGCCGACGCGGGCTGGAGCGTGGAGGTCCTGGAGGCCCAGGACGAGCCAGGCGGCGCGGTCCGCCACGACCGAGGGGTCGACCCCGACTTCGCCAGCGACCTCTTCAGCGCCTTCTATCCCCTCGCCGCCGCCTCCCCGGTCCTGGCCGGCCTGCGCCTGGAGCGGGAGGGGCTGAACTGGAGCCACGCTCCGAAGGTGCTGGCCCACCCGTTGCGGGACGGCCGCTGCGCAGTCCTCAGCCGGGACCTGGAGGAGACGGCCGCGAGCATGGAGGCGTTCGCCCCCGGAGACGGAGCCGCGTGGAAGGAGCTGCGGAACGTCTGGGAGACGCTGCGGCCCGGCATCCTCGACGCCCTTTTCACACCGTTCCCCCCGGTCCGCGCCGGGGCCCGGCTGGCGCTGCGGCTGCGGGCGGCGGGCGGCTTGCGGCTGGCCAGGACGATGCTGCTGCCGGTGCGGCGGCTGGGCGAGGAGGAGTTCCGCGGGGAAGGCGGCAGGCTCCTGCTCGCGGGCAACGCCCTGCACGCGGATCTCGCGCCGGAGGCGGCGGGCAGCGGCGGCTTCGGCTGGCTCATGTCCATGCTCGGCCAGACCTACGGCTTTCCCGTACCGACCGGCGGCTCCGGAGCGCTCACCGCCGCTCTCGTCCGCCGCTTGACGCGGCTCGGCGGGACCGTCCGCTGCGGGGAGCGGGTCACCGAGGTCGTCGTCCGCAACGGTCGAGCCGTCGGAGTCCGCACCGCGAGCGGCGAAGCGGTAGTGGCTCGCAAGGCCGTGCTGGCCGACGTGTCCGCACCCGCGCTCTACGGCTCCCTGGTCGCGGAGCGGCACCTCCCCGGGCGACTGCTCGCCGATCTGAAACGCTTCCAGTGGGACTTCGCCACGTTCAAGGTGGACTGGGCGCTGAACGGCCCGGCGCCCTGGACCTCCCCAGAGGCCTCACAGGCAGGCACCGTCCACCTCGCGGACGGCGTCGACGCCCTCACCCGCTTCGCCGCGCAGATCGCCATGGGCCGTGTCCCCGACGAACCCTTCGTCCTCTTCGGTCAGATGACCACCGCCGACCCCAGCCGCTCGCCCCGGGGCACCGAGTCCGCCTGGGCCTACACCCACGTGCCGCACCACGTGCGGGGCGACGCGGGCGACGACAAACTGACCGGCTCCTGGGACGCCCGGGAGCAGGAAGCCATGGCAGACCGTGTCGAGACACAGGTCGAGCGCTACGCTCCCGGCTTCCGCGGCCTCATCAGAGCCCGGCGCATCCTCGCGCCGCCCACGCTGGAGAGCTTGGACGCCAACCTCCACGGCGGCGCGATCAACGGCGGTACCACCGCCCTGCACCAGCAACTGGTCTTCCGCCCCTCCCCCGGCACCGGCCGCCCCGAGACGCCCGTGCCCGGCCTCTACCTCGCGTCTGCCTCCGCGCACCCGGGCGGAGGCGTCCACGGCGCCCCCGGAGCCAACGCCGCACGGGCCGCCCTCCACCGTCAACGGACCGGCGCCCTCGTTCACCTCCAGAGTCGGCTGACCCGCCGCGACCGCAAAGGGCAGCGCTGACAAGCCGCGCGTTACCGCGTGCCGCCCCTTGCCGAAGGCGATCACCACAGCCAGCCGCCCAAGGCATGGCCCAGCTCGGCGGTGAACGCCTGATGCCGTCGGAACGTCGGCGATCCGAGCGCGCGGACGCTTGGTGGCGGCGGTCCCTGTTGTCTCAGCTCGACGCTGCCGCGTGCCGTCGGGCCCCGGCCGCCGCATGGTCACCGCGGCACAGGGCGACACGCCGGTGTGCCGTCATCCGGCGTCTCGGGTGCCGTGTGCCTGCACGGCTTCGGCCAGAAGACCGGCAAGGGACTCGGACAGCGGCCGGCCGGCCGTGCTCTGCAGGAACGCGTCAGCGATCAGGTGCAGCTTGGTGTTGCTGTGCTGCGAGACGGTCACGAGCACCTGCCATGCCTGCTCACGGGTGAGGCCGAAGGAGGTCATGAGCATGCCGCAGGCCTCGTAGATCGTGCCGCGGGTCCCCAGCGCCCGGTACAGGAGCGCGTTCTCCGCGGCAAGGGCATCGTCGGGTGACGCGGCGGGGAAGAGGGAGGCCGCGCCGGTCAGCTCCAGCAGGCGTTGCACGGCGGGGCTGCTCGCGCGCAGGACGAGGTTTTTCGAGGTCTCCCGGGCGTTCTTGCGCAGGAGCAACAGGACGTTGAGGGCGGAGCAGTCGCAGAAATCGACACCTGCGAGATCCAGTTCCAGCCCGTCGTCCACGTCGCGCAGCGCGTCGCCCAGTCGGTGCCGCAGCATGTGCGCGCTGTCCAGGTCCAGTTCGCCGCTCACGGTCGCCACGAGCCGACCGCCGACCACGCCGACATCCACCGTGGCGGACGCCAGTGTCGAGGGCGGGATCGTGCTGCCGCACTCGGTGCAGGTCCCCTCGGCGGGAGGTAGAGCCGCGTGGCAGGACATCGGAGGCTCCCGGAACGTGTCGACGACTCCTTACGGCTCCACTTTCACCCCACCTGCCATTCACGTCAACCAATACACGAAAACTGATTCACCCTTTTGAATACGTGAAACGCGCGCCCT
Organism: Streptomyces sp. NPDC101776; assembly: GCF_044766845.1. Lineage (NCBI taxonomy): Bacteria > Bacillati > Actinomycetota > Actinomycetes > Kitasatosporales > Streptomycetaceae > Streptomyces > Streptomyces sp. NPDC101776. The sequence continues at coordinate 10,514 of NZ_JBIWMV010000048.1, forward strand.
ATAGTCAGACCATGGACCAAGCCGCCGAACCACGTCCGGGCTGGACGTTCCTGACCAACCACTCCCGCGTCCTGGCAGCCATCGCCGCAGACCACACCACGCGCGTCCGCGACATCGCGGTGCGCTGCCAACTGACCGAGCGGGCCGTTCAGAAGATCATCGCCGACCTGGAAGACGGCGGGTATCTCACCCACGTCCGGGAAGGCCGCTCGAACGTCTACCGCATCGCCTCCGCCACAGCGCTGCGTCATCCCGCCGACGCCCCCGCCTCCGTCGCCGATCTGCTGGCCGTCCTGGCCCGGCACGACGGCGCCCGCCCGGCCACTTCCCGCCTCGACACGGACGAAGAGCACCGGCCCGACACCACACCGTGACGCGCTCCTCGTAGCAGCGCCGGCCCGCCAATTGGCACACCCGCCTGTCGGAGTACGGGCCCCGCAGCAGGATCTCCACCTCGACGCCTCGGCGGGCCACGGCGCACAGCAGCCGGATGAAGTACGCGTCGGGCGCGAATTGGGCGGTGGCCAGCCGGATCCTTACCTCCGCCGTCGCGACCACCACCACGCCTGCCGTGAACGTAAGCCCCGGGGACTCGGCCCTCCTCCACCCCCCTTGGCGGCTACGGCACCGAGTCTCACCGACCCGGCAGTCCCATAGGCAACGGCGCCCCCCCTGCCGACCACATCAGCAACCGGCACGATCGCGATCCGGATTCGACGTTTGTTCGGCCTCGGTCGGTGCACACGAAGGGCTGACACAACTTTTGTCCGAGGAAGCGGAGACACACACCATGGGCATCATCGCGTGGATCGTCATCGGCCTGCTCGCCGGCGCCATCGCCAAGATCCTGATGCCGGGCAAGGACCCGGGCGGCATCATCGTCACCATGCTCATCGGCATCGTCGGCGGTCTCCTCGGCGGCTGGCTCGGCAAGGTGATCTTCGGCGTCGACTCCATCGACGGGTTCTTCGACCTCTCCACCTGGATCGCCGCGATCGTGGGCTCCCTCGTCCTGCTGATCGTCTACCGCGTGGTCACCGGCAACCGGCACTCGCACCGGCACGCCTGACCGACGAAGGCACACGCCAACACCCAGCCGAACGGCTCCCTCCTGACTCACAGGACGGGAGCCGTCGGCGTGTCCGGGGCTCCGATGAGAGCAACTGGTTCGCCTTACGTCAGCTCACCGGAACCGACCCAATGGGCCGCGGCCGAGCCGCCATGTCGGCGCGCACCGAACACCCCAGGCCGCGCACCAACACCGCCGACCGGATGGTGAGTTCGGTGTGCCCCTACTGCGCGGTGGACTGCGGCCAGCAGGTCTACGTCAAGGACGACAAGGTCGTCCAGATCGAAGGTGACCAGGCCTCCCCAATGAGCCGAGGACGCCTGTGCCCCAAGGGCTCGGTCACGCTCCAGCTCACCACCGGCTCGGCCAGGCGTCACGAGGTGCTGTACCGACGGCCGTACGCCGCCGACCGGGAGCCCCTCGATCTGGAGACCGCGATGGACATGGTGGCCAAGCGGGTGATCGAGACGCGGCATCGGACCTGGGAGGGGGAGTCCGAGGGACTGCGCACCGCGCGCACCCTCGCCATCGCCAGTCTCGGCAGCGCGACCCTCGACAACGAGGAGAACTACCTCATCAAGATGCTGCTGACCGACCTCTGGGTCATCCAGGTGGAGAACCATGCCCGGGCCTGCCACTGCTCCACGGTCGCCGGGCTCGGCACCTCCTTCGGGCGGGGCGGTGCCACCACCTTCATGCAGGACCTCCAGCACTCCGACTGCATCGTGATCCAGGGCTCCAACGTCGCCGAGGCCCACCCGGTCGGCTTCCAGTGGGTGATGGAGGCGAAGGCGCGCGGCGCCCGCGTCATCCACGTGGACCCCGGTCCACCCGCACCAGCGCGTTGGCCGACCTGCACGTCCCAATCCGCGCCGGCAGCGACATCGCGTTCCTGGGCGCGATCATCAACCGTGTCCTGACTGAGGAGAAGGATTTCCGCGAGTACGTCCTCGCCTACACCCACGCGAGTGCAGGCCCTGGGAGCACATGAAGCAGGTGCCGCAGGAGATGTTGAACGGGATGACGACCCGGTCCCCGGAGACGAGGGCGGGCACCTCAGGACCGACTGCCTCGACGACCCCATGACCTCGTGGCCGAGGATGTCGCCCGGGTCCAGGAACGGCCCGAGGACTTCGTACAGGTGCAGGTCTGATCCGCAGACGCCGGTGGAGGTGATCCGTACGATCACGTCGTCGGGCTGTTCGATCAGAGGGTCCGGGACCGTCTCCACCCGGACGTCCCGCCGACCTTGCCAGGTCAGAGCGCGCATGCTGCGCGCCTCCTCGTTCGGCCTTCGGTCAATGGTCATGATCGGGTAACCACGGTTAGCACCCTCAACCGCCGACGGCACCCGGGGCCGTGAAAAGGGATCAGCTGGGCGGGTAGGGCGCGCTCTGGAGCAGGGTCGCCAGATGGACGGCGTTGGCGGCAAGTGTCTTGGTGGTGGCCGCGACGGCGTCGGGGGTCTTGTCGAGGTCCTGGTAGTCGGTGCTCTGCTGGGCTTCGCCGACCCAGTAGGTGACCGCGCCGGGCGGCAGGGAGAATCCGAGGTCGTTGAGACCCTGGAAGAGGTCGGCACTCACCTTGTGTGCCCCGTCCTCGTTGCCGACGACGGCCACCAACCCGACTTTCCCGTACGGCAGTTGGCGGCCTTCGTCGTCGGTCTCGGAGATGTCGGCGTTGAGCCGTTCCAAGACGCGCTGACAGAGGCTGGAGGGGTGGCCGAGCCAGATCGGGGTGGCGAGGAGGACGATGTCGGCGGCCATCACCTTGTCCCACAGCTGCGGCCAGTCGTCGCCCCCCCCCCCAGGTCACGGGCGACAATGCCGTTGCTTTTGGCGGGGCTGGCCGGTTGAAGCGATGTGCTGATATCCCGTCTGGAGCGGCTGGGGCTGGGCGTCCTGACTCGGTCGTGT
>NZ_JBIWMV010000049.1:0-12421 GCF_044766845.1 Streptomyces sp. NPDC101776
ACCCACGCTCGGCGTCGCACGCCTCCACACCCTGGGCTGGGACCTAGGTCCTATTTTGACCGGGCCGGTCCCATGCGAGGCTGAGGCAGCGCGAACAACACGTTCGGGAACCACCCGGGTATTCGCCAGGACTGATTCCGTTGACTGGCCGACTGATTCACGCACACTGCGGCCCGGGCGCCGGATTTTGAGCGATCGGAAGGTGAAATCTTGGACGCCAGCCGCTTGTCAAGCCAACCGCAGTCGGATTCGAATGAGCTGAGAGTGCACTGGAACTCGCCGCTCAGTGGACAGCAGAAGGCGTCGGGAAAATACAAGGTCGGCCAGCTTGACTTCGACGGCATCGTCGAATTCGCACAGGAAGCGGATCACCTGGGTGTGGATTCGCTCCTCATGGGGATCGGCGCCCACATGCCGGATCCGCTTCCGATGCTCGGCGCCCTGGTCCGCGAGACCCAACGCGTCAAGTTCCTCCTCGCCTACCGCCCCGGACTCCTCTCACCGACGCTCTTCGCGCAGGTGGTCAACACGGTCTCGTGGATGTCGGACGGGCGGATATCCCTCAACCTGGTCGCCGGTGCCTCCCCGGTCGAGCAGGCGTATTACGGTGACTTCCTCGCCCACGACGAGCGCTACGCACGCTCCAACGAGTTCCTGGACATTCTCCACGGACTCTGGCGCGGTGAGACTCCGCTGTCCTACGAGGGCGAACACTATCGCCTCAAGGACGCGGAGATCGGCCTGGGGTACAAGGGCGGAGGCCGTCCCGAGATATACATCAGCGGGGCATCCGAAGTGGCACAGCAGACCGCTGTGGACCACGGTGACTGCTGGCTGCGCTACGGCGATACTCCCGAGGGAATGGCCGCGGCGGCGAAGTCCGTCCTGACGCAGGGCGGCCGGGTGGGAACGCGCATGCACGTGCTGGCGAGGGAAACCCGCGCGGAAGCGCTGGCGGATCTCGCGGAGATGATGGGCGATCCCGACGAAGAACACCGGAAACGGATCGCGGAGGCCGTGGCCTCCTCTGATTCCGTGGCGGTGAAGACTTCCTTCCAGCTGGCCGAGACCGCGGAATCCGACTGGCTTTCTCCCATGCTGTTCTCCGGTGCCGTGGCATACCGCGGTGGGCCGGCCCTCTGCGTGGTGGGCAGCTATGAGGAAGTTGCCGCGTATCTCTACGAGTACAAGGCGGCCGGGATCAGCGAGTTCATCTTCTCCGGCTGGCCGACCCGGGACGAGATGCGGATCTTCTACACCCGTGTGCTGCCGCTGCTGCGCCGGCTCGAACGCGCCGGGCAGAAGGTGTGAGGGCTGTTCGGCCTCCCAGGGGCAGCTGCGTCGGCGGCGCGGGGGTGTGAGGTGGCGCGCGGGCGGTGCCTCAGATCCCCGCGCGTCCGCATCGAACCGTGTGAACGCGGCCAGCGGGTCTCGGGAGCGCCGGCGGCCGCTGATCCGGCAGGGCACAAGGCCCGTCGCCCCGGGCCCTCTGCAGCCGCCGGGGGCACCTTCCGCCTTCTCACCGTCGGCACCCAGGACACGGCCGTCCAGAACCTGCGGGGAACGCGTGCGTGTGCCGGGCGCCGGACACGCGGCCGCCGAAGCGTCGTACTCGACGCCTCGGCGGCCGGTTGTCACCCATCGGCCACGAGAACCGACATGCCATCAGATAGAACTCCGCGTGATCGCTGACGCGGTCCGGTCGAAGGCGTCGAAGCCGTATAAGGAGTCAGCCGACAACCGGCTGCCCGGCAGGGCAACGTCACGCGAGCCGACGGGCCGGCTGCTCCGGCAGGACCCGTGCGGTGCCGCCGAGTTCGACCCGCAGATCCGGCCCCGTCGTGGCGGTGATGGTGGCGGGGCTGCCGAGGGCGTCGCCCATGTCGACGGCGATCCGGTGGATGCCCCGGCCTGCCAGGTGCGCGACGAGACAGGCCGCGCTGTTGGCGTTGGCGAGGTCCTCCGGAACGCCGATCGAAGGGGCGAACATCCGGGCCGCGAGCGTACCGGCGGGCGAAGGGTACGAGTGGACATATGCGCCGAGCAGGCCGAACCGGTCGCAGGCCGTCCTGAGGCGGTCGAGGTCCGGGCGCAGCGCGGCGAGTGCGGCCCGGGTGGGGACCGGCACCAGAATGCGTTCGCGGCCCACGCCGGCGATCCGGATGTCCGGCCCGGCCTGGGCCGGCGCGAGACCGAGGGCCGCAAGCACGAGGGCGCGTTCTTCCCCAGCAGGTTCGCGCAGGTCGACGGGTCCGGGGTCGAAGGCGGCGGTGAACAGCGCGCCGGCCTGCTCGGCCCGCCCGGCGAAGACGCGTCCCCCGGCACGGAGAGTGGCCCGGTAGGGCCCGGCACCGCCGTACTGTGCCGCGAGGAGGGCAAGGGCGGCGACTGTGCCGTGACCGCAGGCGGGCAGTTCCCCTTCTGCGGTGAAGAAGCGCAGCTTGGTCGCGTCGCCGGCGTGACGTACGTACACGGCGTGCGAGGTGCCCCATGCGAGGGGGATCCGGCGCCGCTCGTCGTCACCCGGCGGCGGGCCGTCGCCGTCGTCCTCCAGGACGACGGCCGTGGGGCTGCCGCCCGCGCCCCCTCGCAGGCAGGCGCGGACGACTGTCACGTTCGGCGTGCTCATGGGGTTGTCACTTCGCCTCCTCCAGCGTGGCGTACCCGGTGGTCGCCGCGGTCGCGGTCTTGCCGGGACCCTCCTGGAGCTGGAAGAGCGAGCCGAAGGGGCGCTCCGCGAGCGGGAGTCGCCACGCCCCGGCCTCCACACGCGCTGTGTCCGAGACGCTGCCGCGCAGCAGTTTCACCCCGGGCTCGTTGTGGCCGGCGTGCGCGCCGAAGTGGATCGGGTAGGCGTCGGCCGCCCGGTAGGCCGGCAGGAAGGCGCGGCGGTAGCGGTCGGAGTGGTTCGGGGAGGAGTAGTGCAGGAGCAGGCAGTGGATGAAGATGACGCTGCCGGCGGGCGCCTCGACGGGCACGGCGAGCGCCGGGTCGGGGGCACCGGCACCCGCTACCTTGCCGCGGAAGTGGCCGTCGAGGTAGTGGTCGGCGAGGCCGTGCCGATGAGAGCCGGGGACGACCTGGAGGGCGGAGTTCTCGGTGGTGGTGTCGTCGAGGTAGACGAGGGCCGTCACCAGGTCGGTGTTGGTGTGCGGGTAGTAGGAGAAGTCCTGGTGCCAGTCCACGACACTGCCCACGCGCGGGGCCTTGAGGTGGAGCTTGCTGTAGTGGAACAGGATGTCGGGGCCGATGAGTGCCTCGACATGGTCGAGCAGCCTGGGGTTGGTGGCGGCCCGCTCGAACGCGGAGTGCTGTTTGGTGGGTGACCAGATCCGGCGGGCCAGGCCGTTGTCGCCCGGCTCCACTTCGGCGACGGAGCCGATGTCGGGGACGTCCAGGATCTGGGTGATGGCGGTGTTGAGCTCGGCGACTTCGCTCGGATCGAAGAGACGCTCGGCGACCGCGAAGCCGTTCTCGCGGTACTCCTTGACGAGCGCGGCCGTGTTGGGCATGTACATGCGCGGGTTCCTCTCTGGCTGGGCGGCGGGGTGCGGTCCGTACGAGCCCGCCGGGCGATGACTGCCCGCCGGACCCGCGACGGCTCACAGGCGCCGCCGGCCGGCATCGCGGCTGGGCCCCGCGCCGGTCCTGTCGGCGGCGCGGGGGCCCGGGACGCAGGAGTCAGACGGTGGCCTCTGCGTGCTTGGCGACGGTGTCCTCGTAGATCTCCCGGAAGAACATCGCGAGGATCTCCTGGACGTCGTCGATGTACGTGAACACCTTCTGGAAGTCCTCCTCGCTGAAGATCAGCTGGTGGAGGATGTCCCACATCTCCTGGGAGTGGTCCTCGGTCATGTCGACGTGGAGGTGGGCGGACTGCCCCTTGACGTTCTCCTTGCCGAGCCGCTCCCGGAGGTTCTCCACGATGGCCGGCTGGAGCTTCATCTGGGTGTACTCCACCAGGTAGTTGGAGACCACCGGGGCGAGGGCCGACTCGTGCTCCAGGGCGAAGTAGAAGAAGCCCTCGAAAAGGCGGGTGGAGAGGTACGGCTCAGTGGCGAGGATCTCTGCCTCGGTGACGCCGGCGGCCGCGGCGTCACCGATGTACAGCCTGTCGTGGAGCATCTCGTCGGCCTGGTACTGCGCGTAGTCGCGGGCGGCCCTGGGCGAGACCTGGGCGATCTTGTAGATGGCCTTGGACTGGCTGACCCGGGAGAGGCGGATGCGCCACACGTGCTCGATGAGGGTGCGGCGGTAGTACGCCTGGTGCAGCTCGGGCTCGGTCAGGTGGGAGGCGAAGGGGACGGTGTCCTTCCACTCCGCCATCTTCTTGTCCATGTAGCGGTCGAGCTCGGCCTTCTTCAGACGGCCCTGCTCTTCGTTGTAGAACGGCTTCGGATGGGTGATCCCGGTGTTCTGCACGCGGTTCATCGCGTTCTCCTTCACATTCACAAGAGGGTTCGCGGGGGCGTCGGGGTCAGCGGTAGCGGACGTGGAAATGCTCTGTCGCGTGTCGTTCGAGGAAGGCGATCTCGGTGTCGAGGTCGTCGGCCGCCACGTCCCACAGGGCGTCCATCAGGCAGATCGCCCGGTCGGACACCTGGAGTTCGGTTCCCTCCGCCACATGGAGGCGCAGGATCCGGGGCGGCCGGGCGGGCGGGTCGAAGCGGATCGCGTCGACGGTCCGCCCCTTCTCTCCGTACTTGCTGAGGAACACGGTCGCCCTGGTGGGCGCGCCGGTGCGCAGGGCCTCCAGCTGGGAGGCGCGGGTGAGCCGGTCGTGGAAGGCGTCCCGTTCGCCGTCGGGCAGCAGCAGGGCTTCGGGCCACAGGTCGAAGAAGGAGAGCCCGGTGACGGTCCGGACGCTGGCGTCGATGAGACTGCCGCCCATCCGGGGGTTGATCTCGATGATCTCCCAGCGCTTCTTCGACTCCCAGTACTTGACCTCGATGTGGAAGGCGCCGGCGGTCAGCCCGTGCCCGGCCAGCGCGGCGAGGCAGCGGGTGACGAAGTCGGCTCCCTCCAGGACGAGTTCAGGGTCGAGGCCGGCGGGCGGGCTGACCGACATCCCCTCCAGAGTGGTCCGCTCCAGGCGTTCCACGCGGGCCTTCTCGTGGACGCACAGGTGGTGGACCCGGCCGTCGAGGACGAACGTCTCGAAGCTGAACTCCGGGCCCTCGACGTACTCCTCGACGAGGAAGTCGTACCGGTCCATGAAGATCGCCCGCATGTGCCGGTCGGTGCGCATCTGCTCCTGGATCGCGGGCAGGTCGGCCAGGTCGTCGATGCTCTCCAGGATGAAGGCCGCGAAGGACGCGGCACCGCGCACCGGCTTGACGAACCAGCGCGCGCCGGGGTCGAGTTCGGGGGGCGTGCCGGGGGTGAGCCGGTGGACCCGGACCTCGCTCAGCCCCTCGGCGAAGAGGTGGCGGCGCAGTTCGTACTTGTCGAGGCAGAGGCGCAGTGCGGGTGCGGCGGAGTCGCGCGCGCCGAGCCGCTCGTTGAGCTCGGCCATCAGGAGCCGGTAGCCCTCGAAGCTGGCGAGGGCGGCCTCGACCCGGTAGCCCCGGTCGGCGAGTTCGCGAACGGCCTTGTCGACGTCGCCGGGGTGCAGTTCGGGTTCCTCGGTGACCACGCAGTCCGCCAGGTGGCGGCGGCTCGCGTCCAGGACCTCCGGCCTCTCCGGCTGGGAGCTCAGGGCGACCAGGGCCAGGCCGAGGCCGGCGGCGGCCGTCGCGACCTCCTCGGTGTACGACTTGCCTTGGTGCATGAGGAGCAGGATCGCTCTCTTCATCTGTGCATCTCCTCAAAGTTCCGGGTCCGCGCTCAGCGCTGGCGGACCGGCTGCCGGTCCGCGGTCTCGAGCTGGTGGGCGCGCAGGATGTCCACGAGCCGGGCGGCGCTGCCCTCACGGATCGGGTCGAGGACGGGCAGTCCGGTATCGGCCTCCAGCTTCTCGGCCTCGCGGCGGTAGTCCTCGTCCGTGAAGCCGACGCTGTTGACGCTGATGGCGGTGACCTTGGCGGGCCGCTGGATGCCGCTGAGCTCCTCGTTCATGCGGATGAGCTCGGGGATCGGGGGGATGGGCGTCTCCCAGACCTTGGTGCGCTCGGCGCCGAGGCGGTGGCAGAAGACCAGGGCGTGCGGCAGGGCACTGTGCAGGATGGTCAGGGCGACGCCGCTGCCCTGGATGTGGTTGAGGCCGGCCTGGCCCTCGACGACGACCCATTCGTTGCCGACGGCGGCCTCCATGACGACCTGTTCGACGGCGCCGCCCATGAAGTCGCCGGGCACGCCGTCGACCGCGACACCATGGCCGGAGATCAGTATTCCGCTCTGGCCGGTGGCAGCGAAGCCGGTGGAGATGCCGCGGCGGTTGGCCTCGTTCCAGATCTCCAGGCCGGTGGTCTTCTTGCCGATATTGCAGTCGCTGCCGCACGTGTGGATGATCCAGGTGTCCAGGTCCAGGACGCGGGCCTTGTTGAGCGGCGCCTTCGGGGCGTCCTTGGTCTCCCAGACGGTGACGCCCTTCTCACGGATGGCGCGGGCGATGTCCGGGTCGTCCGTGAGGCGGTAGTGGATCGAGTTGATGATGTGGAGGCCGCTGTGGAGGGCCGCGAGGAGGTGCGGCTTCCAGCCGGAGGGCAGGTCGGCGGAGTGAAGGCCCTTGCCGATGACCATGACCTCGGGGTCCAGGTGCATGGCGTGCTCGACGCGGGCGACGATCGGGATCGGACCGCCGTAGCCGAGCACCTCCTGGACGGTCTGGCCGGCCTTGCGGCTGTCGATCACGGCGACGCAGCGGTCCCCGCGGTAGCGGAGCAGCGAAGCGCCGATCTTGCTCGTGAAGAGTCCGAAGCACCCCTCGGCGAACAGTACGAATTTCTTGTCGATCAGCTCCGCATGGTTCAACTGAGCCATGTCTTCCTCCACGGACTCGACGGTTCGATTGCGGATGGCACGAGATGGTCCGGGCGCTCTAGGAGACGGGCTCCGTCGTCAGGCGGTACTGCGCACGCGCCTGGCGCACGGCCTCCTCGATCTGCTCCTGGGTGCCGCCCCGGAAAAGGAAGCGGCCGCCCTGGACCGTGGCGTAGGCGCCGGGCCGGGAGACCAGAACCTCGCCCGTCCTGGGCACCAGCTCCCGGTACACGTAGGGAACGTCACCCAGGAGCGGGGTGGCGGCGGTGACCTTCTGGGGCAGCGGCCTGGGACCGGGGACGATCAGCCAGCCGCCGCTCAGCTCCGGGACGGGGACCGGCAGGTCCACCGGGCGGCCGAGCAGCACATCGACCCACAGCCGGAACAGGTTCACGTGGTGGACGTCGTGGATGACGTACGGCACGTCGGCACCCGGCACTCGGGCGCCGACCTCCAGGAACACCAACTCCTCGCCGGTGTCGAAGAGTTCGAGGTGGAAGGCGGAGCTGCGCAGGCCGAGCGCGGTCAGACAGCGCACGGCGAAGTCCTCACAGCGGTCGCGCACCGCAGGCTCCGTCTGGAAGACGGAGCCGAGCGGTTCACCCAGGAGCTCGAAGTCCAGGCAGCTGGAGACGTAGCGCGACGTGCACAGGAACAGCGGTTTGCCCGCGGCGTCCAGGACGCCGTCGACGTGCAGGATCTCGCCCCGCACGAACTCCTCGATCTCGAGGTCGTGCAGGCTCCGTTCGGCGCACAGGGCCCGCAGCTCCTTCGCCGAGGCGACCTTGCGCACACCCTGGCTGCCCGCTCCGCGCACCGGTTTGACGATCACGGGATAGCCGAACTCCTCGGCAGCCGCGAGGACCTGGTCCCCGCTGCGGCAGGACGCCCAGCGCGGCACCCGGATGCCGGCCCGCGACAGCGTCTCCTTCATGACGGTCTTGTCGCGGAACCGGGAGGTCTCCTCGGGCGTCGAACCCGGGATGCCGTACCGCTCGCGCAGCGTTGCCGCGAGATCGAGGAGAAACTCGGACAGGCCGATGACGTGGTCGAACGGGCCTTCGTCGCGGACGACGGCGTCCACGATCCCCAGGACACTGTCCAGGTCGCCGAAGTCGGGGACGACGTGGACCCGTTCGGTGCCGGCGGGCACTCCGCTGCGGCCGCCCTCGTCGCAGATGTACGTGACGCGGTCGGTCTCCGGACGGAAGAGGATCTCGGGAGCGGCGAGGCGGTTCTCCCACCGCCGCTCGTCGGCGTACAGGGGCCAGCGGGTCAGGAACAGGATGGCGCCGGACATGGCTGTCGTCCTCACGGTTCACGGAATGCATGGACGTGCCCGGCCGGGGCGGCCGGTTGACGGCGGCGACGGCGGGCTTTTCGGAACCGAAGAATGAACCCGGACCTGATTACCGGGAACGGCCCCCAACGCGTCGATCGCGCTGCCTCAGCCTCGCACGGGACCGGCCCGGTCAGAATAGGACCTAAGTCCCAGCGCCCCGGCGCCCGACGGCGAGTCCGGGGCGGCCGGCTTTCCCGGCCGTGCTCCACCCCGGCGGTCCGCCGGTGAGGTGATCCGCGCGTCCGACTGGCCGGTCACGGCGGCAAAGAGAGTCCGCACTGCCAAGTGCCGGGAATTCCATGGGCAGATGGGCCTATTGTCCGTCCGCGGCACGGGACACAGAATTCTTGTCGTGCCCCCACCGCTGCACGAGGGCTGGCGTGCGCGCAGGAGGCCATTTCTGAAATGGCGCCCTGCCGCCCGGCATTGAAGCGCCGAGCGGTGGGACGACATTGTTCCCGCTCCGTGGGTATCGCCGGTGCCACGCGCAGCGAGGGCACAGCCCTGCAGCCGGGCTTCGGAACCGGACTCAATTTTCGCGGGACAGGTGGTGGTGCTGCCGTGACGGAGGCGACGCAGACGATACGGCGGGTGAGCTCCGAGGACTTCCGGGCGGCGATGGCCCGGTTCGCGGCCGGGGTCGTGGTGGTGACGGCCCTGGGCGACGACGGGGTGCCGCGCGGCTTCACGGCGAGTTCGTTCTGTTCGGTGTCGATGCACCCCCCGCTGATCCTGGTGTGTCTGGCGAACTCGGCCGACTCCTACGCGGCGTTCGCCTCCTGCGAGCACTTCGCGGTGAGCGTGCTGGGACCCGAACACAGGCCGCTGGCAGAGCAGTTCGCGACCAAAGGCGCCGACAAGTTCGCATCGCAGGGACTGTCCCTCACCCCCGGCGGGCTGCCGGCCGTAGCGGGCGCGCTCGTCGAGCTGGACTGCGAGACGCACGCCCGCCACCCGGGCGGGGACCACACGATCCTGATCGGCCGGGTATCGGGCGCGCGCCTGGGCGAGGGCACAGCAACCCCCATGGTCTATTACGAGAGGTCTTTCCGGCTCCTGGCCTGAACGGGGGCCGGGCACCCTCGGGCGGCAAAGAGGGTCCCGCCCACCGTGCGCCGGAAATTCCATGGGCAGATGGGCCTATTGTCCGCGCGCCGCACGGGGACACAGAATTCTTGTCGTGCCCCCACCGCCGCAGGAGGGCTGCCGTGCGTGCCAGGAAGCCATTCGAAACTGCCGCCTCGCTGACCGGCATTGAAGCGCCGGGCGGTGGGACGGCATGGTCCCACTCCGCGGATATCGCTGGCCCGGACGTCAAAGCGACATCGCTTGCACAGTACAAGACGGCGAATGATGGGAAACGGGAGATACGAGGATGCTGCTGAAGGTCGATCCGATCGATTCCTTTTCCGGAACGTTCCGCGTTCCTTCTTCGAAACCGGAGACGCAACGGGCAATTCTGACCGGCACACTGGCCGAGGGCACGTCACGGGTTTTCAACGATCTCCGCTGCGACGAGACGGAGACCATGAAGAACGCCTGCCGCGCCTTCGGCGCCAAGATAACCGAGCACGACGGATTCCTGGAGATCCAGGGCATCGGAGGGTCGTTCCCGCGCATCGGGCGCGTCATCCAGTCCCGCGGCTCGGGTCTGGTGTTCCGCATCGTGACGGCGCTGGCTTCCGTGCAGCCCTCGCCGGTCGTGGTGACGGGCGACGCGACCCTGCGCAACCGGGTGATGGAGCCCCTGCTGCAGGCGCTGCGCGACCTCGGCGCGGACATCGAGTCGATCGTCGGCGAGAACAAGGCCCCGGTCGTCAACTGGGGACGCGGCCTGAAGGGCGGCACGTGCCGGCTGCCGGGCGACATCAGCTCGCAGTTCATCACCGCCGTCCTGTTCGCCGCGCCGCTGGCCGACGGCCCGGTGGAAATCGAGGTGACGGGCGAGGTCTACTCCCAGTCGTACATCCGGCAGACGCTGGCGAGCCTGACCGACGCGGGCATCAAGGTCTCCGCGTCGGAGGACCTGCGTCACTACCAGGTGGAACCCTCCTCCTACCAGGCCCAGGACATCACCATCCACGAGGACTACACCTCGGCCTCGTACCTGCTGGCCGCCGCCGCGCTCTTCCCGGGCCGCACCGTCCTGAGCAACGTGTACGGCGACAGCATGCAGGGCGAGTTCGCGATCGTCCCGATCCTGGAGAAGCTCGGGGTGAGCGTCACCTTCGACCGCGACACCTCGTCGCTGACCGTCGACAACCCGCAGGGCAGCCTGTGCGGCACCTTCGAGGTGGACGCGCGGGACTGCCCCAACATCGTGCCCACCCTCGCCGCCCTCGGGGCGTACGTGCAAGGCAGCCTGAGGGTGACCGGCGGACGCCTCACCCGCTTCCACAAGGCCTCACGCATCGAGGCCATGACCGCCGAACTGACCCGCGCGGGCGTGGACATCGAGGCCCTCTACGACAACGGGATCTGCGACGGCTTCGAGGTCCGCGGCGCGCGGACCTACCCCGGCGCAGTGACGCTGTCCAGCTGGGGCGACCACCGCATCTTCATGTCACTGTTCGTGGCAGGCCTGCGGATGCAGTCCGCCAACCGGTTCTCGGGCTTCGAAGACGTCCGGCTGTCCTTCCCCACATTCCTGGAGGAATTCACCGAGGCAGGAGTACGGACCACGGCCGTCGAGGAGGAGAACGCCCCCGCCGCGGCCGTCGGCTGACCCGGCCCGCGCCAACCCGGCGGCCGCCCAGCCGGCCAAGGCAGAGGTCCCGGCGCGCGGGCTGGATCCCGCCCGCGCGCCCCGTCGCGGCGCACGCCTCCCCAAACCCCCGACGAACCACACCCCCCGCACGACCGTCCGCTTCCCCCGCCCAGGAAGTCCCCCCGATGCCCCCTGCACCAGCCCCCCGGCTACGCGCCGATGTCTCCGCACTGCCCCGCTACGTCCCCGGCCGAGCCGCCCCCAGCGACCTGGTGGACAAGCTGTCATCGAACGAGAACCCCTATCCTCCGCTGCCCGCGGTCCTCGCCGCCATGCGCGGGGAACTGGGGCGCGTCAACCGCTACCCCGACCCGACGAGCAGTGAACTGGTGACGGAGCTGTCCGCAACCCTCGCGGTGCCCCCGGAACACCTCGTGCCCGGCACCGGATCTCTCGGGGTCGCCAAGGACCTGTTGCGCGCCGCGGCCGGCGAAGGGGACGAAGTACTGTTCGCCTGGCGCTCGTTCGAGGCATACCCGCTGCTCGTCTGGGCCACCGGGGCAACTCCCGTGCAGATTCCCCTGCATGACGAGCGCCACGACCTGGAAGCCATGGCCGACGCGGTGACAGACCGCACGCGCCTGATCTTCGTGTGCAACCCCAACAACCCGACCGGCACGGCCGTGCACCGCGCCGAACTCGAGCGCTTCCTCGACCGGGTGCCCGCCCACGTACTCGTGGTGCTCGACGAGGCCTACCGCGAGTTCGTCGACGACACCGATATACCCGACGGCATCGCGTACTACCGCGACCGCCCCAACGTCACCGTTCTGCGCACCTTCTCCAAGGCGTACGGACTGGCGCGACTGCGCGTCGGCTACGCGGTCGCGCATCCGCCGGTCGCGGCCGCGCTGCGGGCCTGCGCCGTACCGTTCGGCGTCAACGGACTCGCCCAGGCCGCCGCACGGGCCTCGCTGAACGCCGGATCCGAACTGCTGGAGCGGGTACAGACCCTGGTGGCCGAGCGAGCCCGGGTCACCCGTGCCCTGCGCGCCGCCGGCTGGAGCGTTCCCGACAGCCAGGCCAACTTCGTCTGGCTGCGCCTTGGCCCGCGCACACCGGAGTTCGCCGACGCGTGCGAGGCCGCGGGAGTCATGGTGCGCCCCTTCGGCGACGAGGGGGCGCGGATCACCATCGGCACCCCCGAGGAGAACGACCATCTGCTGAAGATCGCGGGCGACTGGCGTGCGTGAGGTCCCTGCCGCAACGCCGAGGGTGATGTGGTCGCCGCCGCCACGAGCTACCGCCCGTGGAGCGTGCACGCGGCTTTGCCCGCTCCGGTGGCGGACCGGGCACAGAACGGATTGGTCCCCCGGCGCCGCTCTGCCGAATCGCCCTCACGAACGTCCGCCGGCACGGCATGGACGTGACCTGTCCGCAATGCCCGGAGA
>NZ_JBIWMV010000050.1:0-11299 GCF_044766845.1 Streptomyces sp. NPDC101776
CAGCAAAGCCCCAGGCGAACCCGCCAGCAGCCGCCGCCCGCCGGTCGTCGTCACCCTGAACAACCGGTGGCACGACCACTAAAGCAACGGCATTGTCACGGGCGATGCCGGGGCGGACATTGTGATCGCCCACCCGGATCGTCTCGCCCTGGACACCGAGGTCGGCGAGCTCAGACATGACCTGCCCGGCGAGGTGGTGGCTGCTGGAAGGGGCGGGGGAAGGGGTGAGCGTACAGACGAGCGCCACGGCGCGGATCATGGGAACTCCCGGTGGGGGTGGGGAGGCCGGAGGGAGCCCGACCTCGGACGCGGAGCAGGTTCTTGGTCCTGCCGTCCCGGAGGGCTCCGAGTACCCGGGATTCCGGATCCGCCGCGAGCGGGGCCGCAAGCGCGTCGGACCCACCCTCAACACGCGTTGGTCCATTTGAGTTGTTTCCTATTTTCCCAGCAGCGCCTCAACACATTCTTTGACTTTCCATGACATTCATTACGGGCTCGACGGAAAAGTACGACAATCATTCCGGCTTGAAGGAGTCCAGCATGGTCATGTCCTCTTTCCTCCGCTCTCGTAGTGCCCTCGGGAGTGCCGCGGTGACCGCCGTCCTCGCCGGTGCCACGGTCGCGGGAGCCGGAGCGGCCTACGCCGCTCCGGGGGACAGCGGCAACATCGACGTCCGCTCGGTCGACTGGCACTCACGCGGCAGCGACGGGGTCGAGGTCTGCGAGTTCGTCCTCGTCGCCAGCAACTTCGAGTCGTTGACCGCGGTCGCCTGGACGATCACCGCGCAGCCCCCGACCATGCCGCCCGGCGACACACTGCAGAGCACGCTGCCGCTGATCAACGGCTCGGCGCACAGCGCGAAGTACCTTCTCCCGCACGGCACGTACCAGCTGGTGTGGACCACCCCGTCGGGCCCCAAGCAGCGGCGGTTCGCGGTGGACTGCCGCCGCCACGCCCAGCCCGCCCGGCCGGAACAGCAGAGCCGTGGTCCCGCGGCGATCGTCCCGGGCCGCGAGTACAGCAAGCCCACCGGCGGTGTGCCCGCCGGCGGCGGAGGCGTCCCGGACATGGAGAACCTCAGCTCCGAGAGCGACTCGAACGCCGGAACCACCACCGCCCTGACCGCCGGCGGGATCGCCGTCGCGGCGCTCGTCATGGTCCGCCGAGCCGCGCGCCGCCGTGCCCGCCACGACGCATAGCCAATATCGACGCCCACAGCCACGACCACGGCGACGACGAGGCCCCAGTCGTGCGGTCCGCCTGTCGATGACGCTGTGTGCGACCTTCTCACTGGTGACAGGCGTCGTCTGGACGTTTTCGGACACCTCCGACACTCCCGCGAGTACCGCCGCCCGTGCCAATGACGCCGCGGGCGGCGGCGCTCCCCCGGCCCGACAGGCCCCGCACGCACCCCTGGCACGCTCCGTCCCGGTGAAGATCTCCATTCCCGCCATCTTCATCGAGGCCCCGGTGACCGACCTGGACCTCGACAAGAGGGGGCAGCTGGGGGCTCCGCCACTGGACAGGCCGAAGGTGGTGGGTTGGTTCCGCGGCGGTCCGTCACCCGGCGAGGCGGGAACTTCCCTGATCGTCGGTCATCGCGACACCAGGACCGGCCCGGCGATCTTCCTCAACCTCAACGCCCTGCACCCGGGTGACACGGTGAAGGTCACCCGGGCCGACCGGACAACGGCCGCGTTCACCATCGACGAGGTGAAGAAGTACGCCAAGGACAAGTTCCCCGACAACAAGGTGTACGGAGCCACCAGGCGTCCCGAACTTCGACTCATGACGTGTGGCGGAAACTTCGACAAGAAACACGGCTATTCGGCCAACGTCGTCGTCTTCGCCCACCTGGTCTCGGTCAAGAAACAGAAATCCTGAGCACGAAAAGCGACGCGGAAACGGCCGGCACCTCAAAGGCGAGGTGACCGGCCCGCCCGCGTGTCTGGGGCGAGGAAGTCGTCAGCGTCGGGGGCGGTCGGCGGTCGGCGGTCGGCGGTCGGCGGTCGGCGGTCGGCGGTCGGCGGTCGGCGGTCGGCGGTCGGCGGTCGGCGGTCGGCGGTCGGCGGCCAAGGATCGACGAGGGGCGAGTTGTGCGCGAAGGCGAGGCACGACGACACCGGCGACCGCTCGTCGAGAAGGCCGAGGGGCCGAGAGGCGCGTGATGGACGGAGGCCCGGAGAATCCGGCGGGGAGCGGCGCGCGACCTCCCCAGGCAGTACACCGCTCCCCCATCGCCCTGCGATTACCAGCGGACTGCCGCCTTACGCCCGTCCGGAGCCGCGTACACGCTCTGCGCGACGTCCGAAGAGAACCATGGACAAGGCGCAGGCTCAGGGGCTCGCTTGACGGCTCGCGCAGTCGGACCGTGCCAGTCCAGACACAGGTCGGTGGCGTCGTCTTTCGGCAGGCCGCCGTTGTAGGCGTCGGTGACCGCTGCGACCAGAGGGCGTACGACCTCGCGCGGGTGCTCGGCAACGGTCGTACGGAGAAGGGCGGGGAGGTCGACCGTTTCGGCCTGGCGTTTCTGCATGCCGTCGGTGTGGAGCAGGAGTCGGTCACCGGGGCGCAGGTCGAGGTCCTGTACTTGGCAGGAACCCTGTTCCGGCAAGCCGAAAGGCAGGTTCACAGCCAGGCGCAGTTCCGACCGTGCCGTCGCGCAGCCGCAGCGGCCAGGTATGGCCGGCATTGACCAGCTGGGCGCTGCTCCCGTCCAGGGCGATGCGCAGCAGTCGGCCGGTGGCGAACGTCCGGCGGCCGTGGTCGAGGAGGGCGCGGTGGGTCTGCCGGGCCTGCTCGGCGAGGTTCACTCCGGCGCGGCGGGCGCCATGGGAGGCGTTGACCAGAAAGGTGGCCATGAGCGAGGCGTTGACGTCGTAGCCCAAGGCATCGGTGACGGACAGATGGAGGGAGTCATGGTCGAGGCTGTAGTCGTAGGTGCCTCCGGCGATGTCGGAGGCCGGGATCAGGGCGCCTGCGAGGGTGAACTCGGGGGCTTCGCAGGAAGCGGCCGAGGGCAGGAGCTGGCGCTGGATCTCCGCGGCCAGACTGACCGAGGTGGTGCGGTTGCCCCACTGGTAGAGGTCGGTGAAGCGGCGGTCGGTGACGATGATGTACGCCAGCGCGTGCGCCGTCTCCTCGACCTGCTCCAGCACGTCCTCGGTGACCCCGTCCAGGAACAGCTCCAGGACGCCGATGGTGTCGCCGCGGTTGGTGACCGGGGCGAGCACCCGCTGCCACTCCTCCACCTGCGGGGCCCGCACCACCTTCTGGGTGCACAGCACCTCGTCGTAGAGCCCTCGCCGGCCAACGGGGCCTGCTCGGCGCGGTGTTCGGGCCGGCCGGCCGCCGTGTCGCCGACTCGCAGCAGGCGCTGTCCGACGATGTCCACGAACAGGAACGACGCTTACCGCGCCCCGAGCCGGTCACGCAGATTCCGCGCCACGACATCGAGGGAGTCCGCCGGCGCCGCATCCTCCGCAGCCGCCAGAACCTCGCCAGTCCGATCCGGTCCCTCGCCACGCCGGCCTCCTCGGGTGCGGACGCCCCTCCCCGCCGACGTGACATTACGTGCCACGGAGAGCGACGCGACCAGACCTGAGGTGCTCCATTCCTCTGGCACAACGGCCCGCACGACGCTGCTTCGGACCACCTTCACCGACCCCGACAGGACCGAACATGGCGAAAAGGTGCGCTTCAGGCGGGTCGGCCGCGCTGCGCGGGGTAGCCGGAGCGCGGGAGACGAGCTTGTTTCGGTATTCCGCCGACAGAAACGCCCCCGCCGTACGGGAAACGTACGGGAAACGTACGGGACGAAGCGAAGGAGTGCCCATGGACGCGATCGTGCTGCTCAAGGAAGACCACCAGACGGTCGAGAAGCTGTTCAAGGAGTTCGAGCAGGCCGGGGACCGGGCTTACAAGACGAAGCGGAAGATCGCCGACAAGGTGATCGAGGAGCTGACGGTCCACACCTGGATCGAGGAGAAGATCTTCTACCCCGCCGCGCGCGCAGCCGTGCCGGACACCACCGACCACGTACTGGAGAGCGTCGAGGAGCACCACGTCGTGCTGTGGATGCTGTCCGAGCTGTCGGGCCTGGACGCCGAGGACGAGCGCTTCGACGCCAAGATGACCGTCCTCATGGAGAACGTGCGGCACCACGTCGAGGAAGAGGAGAAGGAGTGGTTCCCGCAGGTCCGCTCCGCTCTCGGCCGCAACCGGCTGGGCGAACTGGGCGAGCAGCTCGGCGCCGCCAAGCCCGACGCACCCCGCGACCCGCTCCGGGTTCCCAGCGCGCACGAATGACCTGCGCGGGACCGCGAGAGTCCCTGGAGAGCCGCTTCCCGCCCCGTCCGCCGGAATTGAGTTCCCCTGCGGACGGCACACCGTTTGGAGATGCAACATGTCCGATTCCACCGTGTCCGACCCGCTCGCCGACCTGGCCGCCGCCGGCGTGTCGATCTGGCTCGACGACCTGTCCCGCGAGCTGCTGGCCGGCGGCGAGCTGGAGAAACTGATCGCCGACCGGCATGTCGTCGGGGTCACGACGAACCCCACGATCTTCGCCTCCGCGCTGTCCCGTGGAGACCGCTACACCGAGCAGCTCCGCAGGCTGGCCGCCGAAGGCGCGAGCGTCGACGACGCCGTCTTCGCCCTCACCACCGACGACGTACGAGCCGCCTGCCGCGCCTTCGCACCGATACACGAGAAGACCGGCGGCCTGGACGGGCGGGTGTCGATCGAGGTCGACCCCCGGCTGGCCAAGGACTCCGACGCCACCGTCGAGCAGGCGGTGAAACTGTGGGACGCCGTTCAGGAGGAGAACCTGTTCGTCAAGATCCCGGCCACCCGGGAGGGACTCACGGCCATCACCGAGGTCGTGGCGCTCGGGATCAGCGTCAATGTCACCTTGATCTTCTCGCTGGACCGCTACCGCGCGGTGATGGACGCCCACAGGGCCGGCCTGGAGCGGGCCCGGCAGGCCGGGCTCGATCTGACCGGCATCCATTCGGTCGCCTCGTTCTTCGTCTCCCGCGTGGACACCGAGGTGGACCGCCGCCTCGACGCCATCGGCACACCCGAGGCCCTCGTACTCAAGGGTGAAACCGCGGTCGCCAACGCCCGTCTGGCATACCAGGCATACGTGTTGGCGGCCATGGAGCCGCGTCGGCAGCGCCTGGCCGAGGCGGGCGCCCGACCGCAGCGCCCGCTGTGGGCGTCCACCGGGGTCAAGGACTCGGCCTACCCCGACACGATGTACGTCGGTGAGCTGGCCATCCCTGGCACCGTGAACACCATGCCCGGCACCACCCTGGCCGCGTTCGCCGACCACGGCACGCTCCCCCATGACGCACCGGCGGCCGACAAGTACGTGGCGGCACATGACCACTTCGCGGCTCTGGCGCGTGTCGGCGTGGACTTCGCCGACGTCACCGAAACCCTGGAACGCGAGGGCTTGGCCAAGTTCGACAAGAGCTGGGCCGAACTGAATGCCGACGTCAGCCGGGAGATGGGCACGGCCGACGCCGAGCACGAGGCACCGATCTCCCCACGGGCAGCTGAATAGCCCCTGCGAAGCGGCGAGTTGCCGACGGTGGAAGGGCATCGGAGGAAGACGGGGACGAGGTTGCTGGATCTCGACGCGTTCGTCTCCGAACCGATCGCTGTGACCCGGGTCGGGGATGCGCCACCGTAGTCACCGGCGCGCACGAGCTTCTCGGCAGGACCATGGCACCCCGCCGCACCTACGCTCCGGCCTCGGGCGCAGGAGGCGAACGGGAGACGTTCTCGATGTGATCCATCTAGGATCGCCGCACGGGACGACGGTGCGGGGTGGCTGCGTGCTCTGGTGGGCTCTGGACGAGATACGGATACAGGTGACGGGGCGCAGCGCCCGTTACTCGCAGGTGGTGTTGGAGCTCGCCTGGAATCCGGGCCCGGGTGCGGATGATTTGCTCGCGGCGCAGTTGCTGGCGGTCGGTGTGGCCAAGAGGGCGGAGTTGTGGCGCCCGATCGGGTCGGTGGTTCTCGTGGCACCCGGTGCTCGTGGACACCCGGGTGTGGAGCCGGCGGTGGACACGGTCCAGGGGTTGTGGCCGGCGGCGGAAGTCAGGGTGGTGGACGAGGCGGTGGCGGCCCTGGCCGGGACGGGCCCGGACCCGGAGCCGGCCACGTGTGTCGTGGTGCACCAGGACGCGGTACACACCTCGGTCGCTGTCGTCGCCGGGCGTGAGGCGGTCGTAGGAGGTCTGGTGGTCGGTGGCGCGCGAGGCCTGGCCGAGGCGGTGATCGGGCATGTGCGGGATGCGCACCGCCTCGACGTGGGCCTGGAGATGGCGTGGTCCGGCGTCGTTCATGGCGGCGCGTTCGCACCGTCGCCAACAGTGCCCAACCCCAGGCCCCTCCTCGGAGCGCTGATCACCGAGAACGGCCGACTCCTCCAGGAGTCCGGCAAGGTCTCCTTGTCGCCGACCGAGCTGCGCGCCGTCGTGGCCCCTGCCTACCGGCCGGTGGCGGACCTCGTGGCGCAGGTCGTGCGGGACGCCCCGCCGGAGACCGCCCGGGAGGCTGCCGACGGCGGGCTGCTGCTGACCGGTACCCACCCACCCGGTGCGGAGCACCACTTGAGGAATCTCACCGGGCTGCCCGCGCGCCGGGTGGCCGAAGAGAACGCCGGTTTCCACCAGCCCCGGATCCTCCGCGACGGAGTGGCCCGTCTGCTCGCCGAGAAGCCGCCGACCCCTGACATCGCCGAGGTCAGCCCCGAGCGGATCGCCCACCTTGTCGGGCTGCTGGAAAAGCTCGGGCTGCCGCTGTCGCGCGATCCGAACGCCGACGAGCGGTAGATCCCGCGCAGGACGGCCTCGGGGCCGGCGCCCGCCGGGACCTTCGCGGGCCGACCACCGCACCGCTGGTGGTCTCACACCGGAGCCGACTTGGGGAGGAACGGGTGAGTACTACCGGGCGAAGATGGACCGCGAGGCTGTCGTGGGCGGCACTCGGAGTGCTGGTGAGCGCGGCGCTGACGGCGCTTGGGTTCGGCCTGGTCTACGGTGCGTCGCTGACGCCCGTCGGGTGGCGGAACACGATGGTCCTGGGTTTCGGCGGGATCGTGGCGATCGGGGGTCTGATGGGACTGGCCTTCGTTCTGTACGACTTTCGGCGCGAGAACATCGAAGGGAGCGCGATCCCGGTACGGGAGACCGCGGTGGCCGTCTGCCTCGCCGTGACCATGCTGGTGTGCTGGAGCGCGCTGAAGTACGAGGCGTTGCACGAGCGCGGCCACGCCGTCCGGGCGATCGTCACGGCCCTGGAACCCAGCCCCGCCGTGTATGACGCCGGCACGGAGGCGGTCCTGGTGGACGCCGCCCACCACCGGCCGCTCGGCGCCATCGGCGCGGGCCACCTCACCGTCGGCAGCCACCTCACCGTCACCGTCGATCCCCAGGGCAGGTACGGCGTCAGCGCAGGCCCGCCGCCCGCCACTCCCGTATGGCTCTGGAAGCCGACCGCCCTGATCGCCGCCCTTCAGGCCCTGCTCACCGCCTCCATCGCTTTCAGCGCGGCCAAGGAACGAGAGCCCGGGCCACAGCGGAGCAAGTGAGCCGAGTCGACGCAGACGGTCCGCAACCACACCGCCTGGTGGGCGACGCTGGGCTGCGGCATCGGTCATGTCCTCGTCCCAACGAGGCCCCGCGCGGTCCATCAAACGTGAACGGCGGCCTCGCAGCAGCGACTCCCTACGCCCTTTCCGGCTGAGCTTGTGCTTGCGAAGGACCTCCGAAGCGACGCCGAAAGGCCGAGTCACTCCCGTTCCGCGAAGACGCTGGAGTCCAGGCGTCCGAGGAGATCTGCGGGATCCCGGTACACGGCGTGGGCGCCGGCGCACTCCAGGTCCGCGCGCGGGATCCCGCCCGACAGCACCGCCACCGGGACCACTCCGTCCCCTACGGCGGCCTTCATGTCCCACACGGTGTCGCCGACGAAGACAGCTCGTTCGCTCGGTACGCCGGCGAGTTCCCGGGCCTGTCGGACGGGATCGGGGGCGGGTTTGCCGTCGGCGACGTCGTCCGCGCTGGCTGCCCCGAGGATGACGTCGTCCGCGTCGATGGCACCGCGCAGGGCTGCGAGTTCCGCGCCACTCGCGGAGGTCGCCAGGACGATTCCCCAGCCCCGTCCGGCCAGGGCGCGCAGCAGGTCGCCCGCCGCGTCCAGCGCCGGCAGCCGCTCGAAGTACGTGGCGTACAGAGCGTGATGGGCCGCTGTGAGTTGCTCGTCCTCGTCGGGATCGCGGTTGTCGCCGTCGCCCAGCAGATGGTCCAGGAGGTCGCCGCCACTGAGGCCCACGGCCCGGTGGATGTCCCGCATGGGCACGTGGTGACCGGCCTGCCGCAACGCCTCCCACCAGGTGACGACATGGAGGTGGTTGGTGTCGACGAGTGTCCCGTCGACATCGAAGATCGCGGCGCGTTTCGTGGTCATCGCGCGCTCACAGTTCCCGCAGGGCGGGCAGCAGCTTCTGTTCGGCCCATTCCAGGTACGGCTCCTGGTGCTCGCCACCGATCTGGACGAGCGCGACCTCGGTGAACCCCGCCTCGACATACTGGCGTACGGCCTCGACGACCGCGTCCACGTCGTCGCCGCACGGGATCGACCCGGCCACGTCCTCGGGCCGTACGAACTGGGTGGCGCCCGCGAACGCGGCGGGTCCGGGCAGTTCGGAGTTGACCGGCCAGCCGCCGCCGAACCAGCGGAACTGGTCGTGGGCACGGGCGATCGCCGCATCGCGGTCGGTGTCGTAACAGATGGGCAGTTGGCCGACCTTGGGCCTGTCCGTGCCGCCGTAGGCCTCGAAGGCGGAGACGAGTTCCGGGCGGGGGTCGGTGGCGATCAGCAAGTCGGCCAGCCGGCCCGCGAGTTCGCACGAGCGGTCGCCGGAGACGGCGACACCGATCGGCGGGGGCGCCTCGGGCAGGTCCCACAACTTCGCGTTCTCCACGTCGAAGTGGACGCCGTGGTAATTCACATTCCGCCCCGCGAAGAGCTCGCGGATGATCTCCACGGCCTCCTCCAGCTTCGCCAGCCGGATGTGCGCGGCGGGCCAACCGCCACCCACCACATGCTCGTTGAGGTTCTCCCCGGAACCGAGGCCGAGACGGAAACGGCCCTCAGAGAGGAGCTGGACGGTGGCGGCCTTCTGGGCGATGACGGCCGGGTGGTAGCGGGTCGTCGGGCAGGTCACGTAGGTCATCAAAGGAATGCGTTCGGTGGCCTGCGCTGCGGCACCGAGCACGCTCCACGCGTAGGAGGCGTGGCCCTGGGACTCCAGCCAGGGGAAGTAGTGGTCGGACGTGACCGAGAAGTCGAAACCGGCCCGCTCGGCGCCGACCACATGACCGACCAGTTCGCGCGGCCCCGCCTGCTCGGTCATCATCGTGTACCCGATCTTCACCATGCCGCTCATCTCTTCCTGGGTCTTCCTGCCAAGGTGCTGCGGATCCGCTTCAGCGACGGGCGGCCGGTGTCAGCGTCCGAGGGCCTTGGCGAGTTGCTGCTTGTTCATCGACGAACGGCCGTCGATGCCGCGTTTCTTCGCCTCCGTGTACAGCTGGTCCTTCGTCGGACCCTGCGCCCCGCTGTGCGAGCGCTCACCACCGCGCTGCGCGGCGGACTTCTTGTCCCGGGTGGAGGCCTTGCTCGCCGTAGCGGACTCTCCGGAGCGGGCGCGCTCCTTGTTCACGGTGCGCGCGGCGATCTCCTGCGCCCGCCCCTTGGAGACGCCCCGCTTCTCGGCGCTCTCTTTGATGTGCTCGTACTGGCGCTCACGCTTCGCGCTCGATCCTCGCGGCATGACGCTCTCCTTCCGGACCCACGCAGCCTGTCCGGGCCGCGCCCGTTTCCGTTGACTGCGCGCGTACCCGGCATTCGGCACTTCTCACCCGGCCCACGGAACCCGTCGATCCCATCTGACGCGCGGCCCTCGTGGTGTGCGAGCCGACAGCCACCGAACGGACGAGCGAGACCCGAAAGCGACCGCATGAGCGAGCGAGCAGCGGGTATTCGCTCGCGCAAGTCAGCCTGCATGGCAGGTACACGCGAATGGAGACCCCAGGTGCTGATGGCCCACCCCTCCGTGTTGAAGAACCTGATCGAGCAGTACGAGACCCTCCACGCGCTGCACGCCGAACACGGCAACCCGGCCACACGCCGACGGATGGACGACGTCGCCTACACCCTCTGCGTATCGACCGGCACCCGGGACATCGACACCGCCCTGATCGCCGCCCGGCACCACCTCCCTGGCGCTCGTCCCGAGGACGACTCCGTACTCACCGCCGACTGACGTCCCGCGCAAATCTCGTTCCTTCCCCGCAAACGCACCCGTTGGACCTCCGCAACGTGGAGCGTGCTCACCTCCCGAGCACGGACAAAGCACGGCCAGCCTCCCCACACACCTAAAGGATCATGTGGAGTCCGGGCGATCACGGGGGATCACTCAGCTTCCGGCCACCCGTCCAGGGCGGCAGCCAGGCGGTGGCGAAGGGCCGGATCCTTCAACTCGCCAGCCAGACGGTAAGCGATCGGCCCCACCTGCCAGCCTGCGTGATAATCGAAAGGCGGAGGCGGACCAGCCGCATTGTGCGCGAGCTTCGCTACCAGCTCCGCAAGCCGGAAGCACAGACCCTCCGCAGCCGTCAGGGGCTTGTCCTTGTCGAGCCCGCGCTGACGGATCCGATCGAAGACCGCCCGACCCTCCGGCCATTGCGTGCCGTCTACGGCAAGAGCCAACGCAGCTTGGATCTCCGGGGACTTTCCCAACGTCGCCGAAGCAGCCTCGAGCACCCCGCCCGCCCAGACGACCGGGTCCCGCTGACGCTCAAACAGCGAACACCCCCACAAGGCAATTCGGTCCGCGCTTCCACTCATTTCGCGATCATGCCAAGACCGTCAGCCACCGACAACCACGTTCCCAACGCTCCTTCGTGCTCACCGTGTCGTCGCACACGAAACGGCACCAACCCACCCGTCAAGATCACCAATCATATTCAAGCCGAGAGTCGCGAATCCCCGCCTACATGCTCATTCAGAGAGTCGTCCAACACCAGCTCAGCCCCCGCGGCTCGCGTCCGAGGCCGCCCTCCCAAGCTGCGTCTTCTCCTGCAGTCTCACGACGCGTCGGAGGATGGACGCTCAACCTAGTGTGAAGTTCCCCCCGCGAACTGGACAGCGGGTGTTTACGCTGCCGGGACGAAGCTCTGCCTGAGCAAGGATCTCGTTTCGAGCGGGGTGACGTAC
>NZ_JBIWMV010000051.1:0-2449 GCF_044766845.1 Streptomyces sp. NPDC101776
GACCGAGTCAGGACGCCCAGCCCCAGCCGCTCCAGACGGGATATCAGCACATCGCTTCAACCGGCCAGCCCCGCCAAAAGCAACGGCATTGGCCTAAAGGGCCTGGGGGGACCCCCAGCGCATACCGCCGGACAGGGTCGCCGGGTAGGCGTACGCGAAGTCGGCGAGGCCCGGGCGGGTCAGCCACTCGGTGGCGCGGGCGTTGCCCTCGCGGCGCGGGACGCGTTGGACGTCCAGGCCGAAGCGGACATTGGCTCGGACCGACTTCCAGTCGTAGATGCCGTAGTCCTGGAAGATCATGGCCGCCGGGCGGGGGCTCCTGGTGCGGATCTCCAGGGTGCCCGTGCTGGGGCGCAGCAAGCCCGCGGCGATGCGGAGGAGGGTGGACTTTCCGCAGCCGGACGGGCCGACCAGGCAGACGAACTCACCGGGGGCGACGGTGAGTTCGAGGGGGCCGAGGGCGTCGACCTGGTGGAGTGGGCGGCCGAAGGTCCGGGTCAGGTGGGTGGCGTGGAGTTTGGGGTGCGGCCGAAGGTGCGGGTCTCCCACGGTTGCTCCTTGCGGAGGGCGGAACGGCTGTCTGCGCGGGCGGGGGGTGGTGCCGCACGACGATATGACGGACCGTCAGATTCGGGAAGCCTGTAGACAGCACAAAGCCCCGGTGTCCGTCCGTGTCGAACGGACACCGGGGCCTGTGAAGGGACTTGCTACGCGCTCGCGCAGTTGGGGCACAGCCCGCGGTAGGTCACCTCGACGTCCGAGACCGTGAAGCCGAAGCGCTCCGAGTCGGGGAGGTCGGCGAGCGGGTTGCCGCCGGGGTGGACGTCGCGGATCTGGCCGCAGTTGGCGCAGACCAGGTGGTGGTGGGGGCTGTGCGCGTTCGGGTCGTAGCGCTTGGCCCGCTTGTCCGTGGAGACTTCCAGGACCTCGCCGAGCGAGACCAGTTCGCCCAGTGTGTTGTAGACCGTCGCCCGGGAGATCTCGGGCAGCTTGGCCACGGCGCGGGAGTGGACCTCGTCGGCGGTCAGGTGGACGTGGTCGCCGTCGAGCACTTCGGCCACGACGCGCCGCTGTGCGGTCATCCGCCAGCCGCGTCCGCGCAGCCGCTCCAGAAGGTCACTCATACCGGCCACTTTAACAGCAAGGTGACCAGTTTCCGAATAGGTGTGACTTTGGAGGGCTGCTGGATTTGGACTGGATCCAACTGGATTTACGCGGTCGTCAGGCCGGTACCTGCTGTCGTGCCGGTGCCCAGCAGCGGATGATGTCGCGGACCGAGACGATGCCGGCGGGCTCGGCGCGGTCGAGGACGATGAGGTGGCGGAAGCCGCCGTGGGCCATCGCGCTGGCCGCGTCCTCCAGGGTCCAGGCCGGGGTGGCGAAGACGACGTCGGTGGTGGTGTGGGCGTGGGCGCGCTCGGTGTCCGGGTTCTGGCCCTGGCCGAGCGAGTTGAGGATGTCGCGTTCGGTGAGGATGCCGATGCCGCCGGCGTCCGGGTCGAGGACCACGGCCGCGCCGACATGGCGCGAGGACATCAGGGCGGCTGCCTGGCGGAGGGTGTGGGCGGGGCCGATGGTGAGGACCACCGTGCTCATGGCGTCGCGGACCAGCATGGGATGAGGCCACCTCCTAGGGAATCCGTACGGTTCACGGACGACGGGTCCGCTAGTTACCGGATTCACAAGTTCACAAGTGGGGAGACCCTCAGAGTCGCAGGTAAAGCACGGGTCAACAAGAGGGCGCGCGCGGCCGGTTGGGGGCGTGCGCAGGCGTCCCGTCGTGCTCAGTAGCGCATGTATTGATCGGGGTCGTTGGTGGGGCGCGGGGTCGCCCTTTACCCCGCTGGCTAGCTGCGCGGTTGCGGCCGTCGTGGGTCGTTGCTGGTCGTTGTGGGCTGCCCTCGGACGGCCCACGGACGGCCCGGTGAGGCCGTTGTAGCAGTGGCCAGGCCATCTTCGGGGATGGGCTTGGGAAGCTGCGGGCGTTTACAGCTGGCTCGGGCGCGGACCTGGGTGAACGGCCAGTGGGCAGTCTCACCAGACCAGCCGCTTTCGCCGAGGCTCCCGCTGTTCCCCGCTTGATGTGGTGCGCTTGTGGTGCTGCTACGTTGAGCACGCCACTGCCGCAGCCTTCGTTCTGATCCGTAGCTCTCTATGGAGACCAGTTGGTAGAGGTCATTGCGGTTGTGCGGGAGGGGCTGAAGAGGGCGGAAGAGCAGGCGTGGTTGGTGGGGTTGCCGTATTTGGCTGCTCTCCGGCTGTTGCAACGTCGTCGTAGGAGTTGGCGAGGTTGTTGCGGGCGGTGAGGGTGGCGGGATGGTCGGGGCCCAGGATCCGCTCACGGTCGGCTAGTACTTGTTCGCGCAGGTCGAGGGCTTCCTGTAGCCGTCCGGCATGGCTGTAGGAGTTGGCGAGGTTGTTGCGGGCGGTGAGGGTGTCGGGATGGTCG
>NZ_JBIWMV010000051.1:2545-9670 GCF_044766845.1 Streptomyces sp. NPDC101776
AGTACTTGTTCGCGCAGGTCGAGGGCTTCCTGTAGCCGTCCGGCATGGCTGTAGGAGTTGGCGAGGTTGTTGCGGGCGGTGAGGGTGTCGGGATGGTCGGGGCCCAGGATCCGCTCACGGTCGGCTAGCACTTGTTCGCGCAGGTCGAGGGCTTCCTGTAGCCGTCCGGCATGGCTGTAGGAGTTGGCGAGGTTGTTGCGGGCGCTCAGGGTGTCGGGATGGTCGGGGCCGTGGATGTCGTTGCTGCGCTGAAGGGTTCTCTGGTCGTACTCGATCGCCTGTTGGTACAGCCCGGCACCGGTGAGGCTGCTGCTGACTTGATAGAGGCATGGGTGAGTCGTGGGCTGCCACAGGGCCGGGTGGGTGTGTTGTTCGAGGTGGATGGTGTTGGCGCGCAGGTCTGCAGACAGCTCCCGGTCCTCGTGGTCCTGGACTGGCCAGAGGCTGTAGATGGCGTCTGCGGCGGTGCGGGCGGTGGCGGTAAGGGTGTCGGGTGGGATGGTTTCGCGGACGGCGCGGGCGGTCAGTGCGTGCATGCGGACGGGGGCGGTGTCGGTGTCCTGGGCGACGAGGGCGTAGGTGCGCAGGCATTCCATCGCGTTGCGGACCTCTTCCTCGCTGACGGGGGGGCAGTATCGGCGAAGCCGTCGCCGTTGCGGGGGGCGGACGGTGCTCAGGTGATGGAGTGCGGGGGGTGTGGTCCACAGCGCGGCGGGGTGGCCGACGGGGTCCATGAGCGAGGCGAGGTGCAGCAGGGGCCGGGCGAGGCGGGTGCTGTCGGCTTCGTCGACGGCTTCAAGGGAGATCAATGCAGTGGTGACGGCCCGTCCGTAGCCTTCGGTGTCTGCGTTCGCCGGGAGAAGATCGCCCAGCCTGTTGCGGGTGTCGCGCAGCAGCGTGAGGTAGTCGGTCATCGTGCGACGTTTGTTGATGAGGTAGGCGGCGGCGTGGCCGAGCGCGAGCGGGAGGTGACCGAGTTCCTCAGCGAGTTCGTCCGCCTGGTCAGGGTCGTGAAGGTGGGGATGGCCGGCGTCGGTGAGGCGGCGCCGGAGATAGGCACGGGCCTCCTCCGGTGTGTAGAGGCCGAGTCGGACGAGGGTGCGACCCTGCCCGCTCAACTGCGCGCTGTCGAGCCGGGTGGTGGCCAGGACCCAGCTGCTGCCATTACCACCGTCCGGCCACCACCCTTCGATGGCCTCAGGGTCGGTGATGTCGTCCAGCACCACCAGCCACCGTCGCCCCGTTGTCTCAAGCCATTTCACAAACACCCGCGCGGCCGCAGTGCTGTCGTCCGAGGAGGCCCCGGGAAGCTGGAGTTGTTCGGCTGCTTCCGCGTAGATGGTGATGACCTGGTCCAGGTCGGTGGCCTTGGCCCACACCAGAACATCCAGCCCCGCCTCACCGGAACGTTCCCGGTCCCGCAGGCCTCGCGCCAGGGACGCCGTGAGCTGGCTCTTGCCCACCCCACCGGGCCCCGACAGCACCACCCCGCTGCCGCTGGAACGTGCCTCCTCGGCCTGGTTCCGTACCTCTGTGCGCGGCTGGAATGCCGCCGCCAGCCGCGGCACACTGCCCACCCACACCGGCCACTCCACTGATGCCCCCGGCACCGGCGGGGGATACACGTTCATATTCCCCGCGACCTGCGTGACATCTCTCTGCGCTTGCGCCTGCTGTCGGGCACGGCGCTGCCCCGAACGCTCCACCACCGTCAGGCCCCCTGCCTCAAGCCCGGTCCCCACCGACCTGATCGATGTCACCATCGCCGTCGCTGCGCGCCTTCTGCCGCACGTCTTCGCGCACCGAACCACCGGTTACCCCGGCGCCAGTGCCGTGGCCACCACCCGTCTGCTTGATGCGGCCCCCGCCTCGCGCCGACTGCCGGACCCGCCGCGACCCGGCCCCGCTGGCCTGCGACGCCCACCACCCGAGAGCAGCGAGAACCCCGGCCGCGACAACGCCGGCCACTGGACCAATCACGTCCCACGGATCGTCGCCCCCGTCCGACAGCACCGACCACGGCACCGCCACGACAAGAAACGCCCCGACCGAACCCACCACCGCCACCAGCCACCGCACCGCAATGTTCATAGCCATCCCCCGATCCGCACAGCCAACTCATGCTGAAACACACCATGTTGGCACGTCAGGCCTTCCGCTGATGGCAAGACTGGCAGTGGGGTGGGCCCTTCCGCCGGCATCTCAGCTTGGGAAGCTGTGGCACTCTGGGGCCAGTTGCGGCGCTGACCTGGTCGAACGGTCAGACCGTGACCTCGCTAGGCTCGGATGCTTTCACCGTGATTCCCCGCTGTTCCCCGCTCTATCTGGTGCGGTTGTGGTGCGGTGCTCAGACAAGGGGTGCGGGTTCGCCTCGTTGGTGAGTCAACTGTCGAGCGAACTTTTCCCCTTCGGTCACTTGCCCATGAGCTGGGTACCGGCCTACCTGGCAGCGAGCGCTACAACATCTCTTGCAAGCTCGTCTCTGTGTCGAGGCTGTTTGGCAGAACGGGACAGCTCGCATGTTTGGTCAGTGCTGCGGGGATGCTCGTAGACGTGGATTGGATCGCACCGCTCAGCACTCTCGGTGGCGCCGTAGTTGGGGTGGGCGCCGCTCTGTTTGCCGATCGATTCCGCTGGCGACGGGATGACACGGTGCAGTGGCGTCAGACACGACGTCTTATTTACGTCGATTTCCTCGTTTCTCTTAGTCGCGGCCACAGCAATATGAGATCGGCAACATTCCGCCATGACTTAAATGAGGACCGAATCTTTGGGGTAATGCATGAAGCTCTAGATGGATCCCTTATATGGCAGCACCGTCAGTCGCTTTCCCTGACGGCACCTTCAAATGTAATCCATCTGGCTATCAAGGCAGGGAAAACACTCGAAGGGATCCGGGATGCGTTAATCGCAGACCCAAATGTGGAAAGTGAGCCTTACCTGCGGGCTAGGGCTGAACTCTGGCTGGTCAACGCCGAGCTTCGGGAATCGATGCGTATCGATCTAGAAATGGAAGGGCCACCTGACCCTGAACTCGGAGCGTACCGCTTCCCCGCTTCTTGAGACGAACCAGTCCTGCTCCGGCCACCAACTTCGTCGGCGCGATGGCACAGGAGAAGCTGCACGTACTCGTCGGGTACACCGATCCCGACGGATAGCCAGAAGACGCACGATTTCGTGAGATGGCCCCCAAGTGTGTGCCACGACAGGCCAGGGTCTTGGCCTGTCGAGCGACGTTCGCGCCGTCGCCTTTCGGGTTGTGGCTCGGCATTGGAGGTCTGGGCATTAGCCCACGAAAGTCAGCCACGATGGCGGGCTCGTCGGTCGATTAGGCACGCGTGTGTTTCGCTGCACCCTCGCTGACTTCGGCCACGCTGCGTGATGGCGTCCGTCTGAGCAACCCGCGACAGGGGAGCCGTGAGCCGTTGAGCTACGACCTCTTTGTCCCGAAGCAACTTGGGTGGGGGTGGCGCCTTGCGGTGGTGCGGCTTTGAGCTGCTGGGACAGTCCGAGGACGTTCGTGGGCGTCCGCCGTTGTTTGTCGCCGTTGTCACTCAGGTAGACACTCATGTCGAGTCCGGTGTAGTCGTGTTTCCTGGCCGATCTGACATCTGTGGTGCGGCGGCCGCCATGAGCGCCCGACGAACCGCGCGCCGGCCATGCTCCCCTTCCAAGCCGCTCTCCTCGATTGCCTTCCGAAGCGCGATCTCACTCGCTTCACTGGCCTGCTGAAGTCTCGCTCCTTCATCGTTGGCGTCAGGGCCCCAGTTAGCTACCGGCCCGTGTGAACGAACATGCTCGACCACCCTCAACCGAACTACGTACACGTCGAGTTGTAGAGCAACCAAGGACTGCGGAAGGTGAATGTCGACCATGAGCGGAGGCTAGAGGCTAGAACCTCAGCTTGGGAAGCTCGGGTGCCCCATGGCCGGCTGCTGCGCTGGCCTGCGACGGAACCGACTCAACCTTTGAATAATGGCTGGCTCGTTGCCCACTGCTCCCGGTGGTTCCCCGAGGGATCTGGCAGGCATCTGGCACGTGGAGCCGGTGGTACGACCAGGAGCGGTGGGGCCTTGGCCCTCGTGTTGGGGTGCTGCTTGAAGCTCAGCCGAAGAAAGTCAGCCAGAACGGCGGGTTTGTCAATCGAGCAGGCGCGCGTGTGCCTCGCTATACCCCTAGTCGCCTCAGACACGTTGCCGGTGCCTTTTAGAGTTACCGGGAACTCGCCGGTCGGCCTGACCGCTGCTCTCCTTGAGGGGAAGTTCCCTGGTTCACTGAGAGGGCATGTTGCGAAGCGCAGCCAAAAGGTCTGTTAGCTCTGGAGGCTGCAGGTCTTGCCAACGAATATCGCTATTTCCGTCACCTACCATGTGATCATAGATACGATCGCATGTCTCAAGGGTATTTTCCGCGACGAAGAGAAGCCCATCCCAGTTTTTAACGTCGATCAGACCGTTTGAGTAGTCTTCAGCCTGGTGTAGCGGGAAGTAGGCTACAGGCCACCGATCGAAACTTGCAGCCTCAAGAGAATCCTTCAACATGCTGAGGCATGCCCTTACTGCAATTGGTTGTTTCAGGCCAAAGGCCTCGGGGCCTATATACCGCGAGTTGACCCTATTGCGCTCGGTCGTGTTCAGGTTCCAAATGGAATGAAATTTGTTCTCAAGTTCTGCGATTCTCCTAACTAGACCACCCACCTTGATTGAGGAAAGTTCGGTTGCCGAGTTGCTGACGAAGTCAGTCAGGTTGGTAAGAGTGATGCTACTGTTGCGGGATGTGCGAATTGCTCCGGCCTGAAAACCTCCTTCTGCAAAGATCAGACCGCGGTCTGCCCCAACGTCGTCAGTAATTGAGGCAAAGGCTAGGACGCGCTCCTTGGGTACGGGCCGCTTCCATTTCTTGCACTCGACTATCCAGAGTTGGTCAATTCCAGCATATCTGATTCGTGCTGTGACATCAATTTCATGTTTTCCTCTGGCTCCTTCGATTACTTCTTCGACCTCTGTTGCGAAGCCGAATTCGGTCAGTATCTCAGATACTTTGACCTGATACTCTTCCCATTCTTTCCTTTGGCTCATGAGACTCCTAAACTTTCAACGACAGCTCGGTCTGCAGTACTCCAAGCAGTTTTGGGGATCCAGAGGACGCGGCATTGCCTCTAGCGAGGCTCCCTGTAAAAGTCCCTCGTCGATGCCTTGTTTTCCACGTCGGTCAGGAAATCACACCATCTACGCTCCCAGATATCTACAAGATTTCTGAGGTCACCAATTGAGTAGTTCCGACCTACTTCTTCGGGCGTGCGCTGGCCATGAGCAATGCTATTTCGTTCAGATACGACCGTATTAATGCGCCCCCATGCCTCCCGAAGAACTGGTCCTGGTGGATTCAATCCATACACTTCGCAAAGTGTCACGACTTGGCCAGTTCTCATATGGCTTCCATCGTTTGGGAAGATATTTGATTTGATGGAACATGTCTTATCGAGAAGCGCATCGATCACCCCTCTTCCGGAACCTTTCCAGATCTGATGCGCGGCAATGTCGGTCAGTGCCTGAAGCTTCGCATGGATAGCGAATACCTGAAATTCAGGCTTGAGTCTCCTATTTCCCAGCTTCAATTGGGTGGCTGATTCCAGGAGGGAGCGTGATATCCCCTTGAGGAGATTTTCATACGCCGCGTACAAGAGTACAATGCTTAGGCCTCTGGTTTCGCGCGAGACGTCAATAGGTGACCCCGCCCCGGCAGCGCCTGGAGAGGAATCTGTAGCGTCAAGCAGTTTTCGCACCACGGCAATTCGTTGGCGAAACTCTTTCTCCAGTGGGCCGCGTTCGAAGATCGGGCGCCTAGCCAAGGAAATTTTCCTTGGCGAACTCGATGCGGCCACGAACGCGCGGCCTGCTGTTGGTCGCACCTGTGACCATGGCGCGAAGATCATCCGAGAATACCCAATCCATGCTAGGTACTTCGATTTTAGGGTTTTCGCGGAGTGCCAGCGCAGCTCCTACCGATACGGCTTCGTATAGATTGACAGGAGTCTGCCCCTTACGGCTCTTGAGGCCGTCGGGGAAACAGGATGACAGGAAGCGGAAAGTGCTCTTGAAGACGGCTTCCCGAGGTGTAATCCTCGGAGCCTTGTGGGCATCTGAAATAAATTCATCGAGAAAATCTTTTACCGAGTGCTCAAACTTCTGGTAGCGGTCCAGGTAGGCAAAGAATCGGAGGATGTAATCTTCGCGGGTACCGTCCTTCTGGCGAGCCGTCGGAAGCTTTACGACGGTATTGAAGTTGTGGTCTTTTGCCAGCCTCCCAAGTAGATCGACAAACTCGCCCCTGTATACGCACTCGCGGATCTCTTGATCGGTTAGCTCAATCCCGCCGGTATTTAGTCGCTCGAAGAGGTCGTAGCGGACCTGTAGCTCACTCTTGTCATTCAAGATAATAACCTTGAGCGGCCGATCTTCGAATGTCGTACGGATATCCTCGGGCAATCCGTCGAATTCGAATCCCTCGAAGGTGGTGAGTTTTTCTAGATTGGTGAGGCGTAGTGGGTCGCCGGACAGGTTTGCTGCGATCCTCGTTTCCTCGTCTCCGGTAAAGTTCACCAGAGTCAGAAGCCTCTGCAGGCCATCGACTACTTCCCAGCGCGTTTGTTCCCCGCTAGCGCTATTGGTTGCCATGAATAGTGGGGGAACCGGAATTCCCAGCAATACCGATTCGATAAGGCGTGATTGGCGAGGCTTGTCCCATCGGAATTGCCGTTGATAGACGGGTGCGATGTCGATTCGCTTTCTGTTGACCCGTCGCAGAAGTTCGTCTACGGTAACGTCGTAAGAATCGAAGTCGACTTTGCGTCGCTGAGTTGCTAGCTGCGTCCGCTGTTCGGTAGGTGGCACAGGCGTAGACACTTAATTCCCTGTCTGCTCGACGACCAGGTGCTTCCCTGGTGGAGTGCGTCCAACATACTCATGTGGATGCCTCTGCGGAGCACTTCTGGAGTGAGTAAGGGGAAGGCGCCGTTGCTCTTCTCTAGCCTCGATCTTTCATGACGGTCTGCCGACGGAGTCGGCAGACCGTTTCGCGTTTCGTGGCTGCTGGCGGGCAGGCCGGTAGCCCGGCTGACGTGTC
>NZ_JBIWMV010000052.1:0-9285 GCF_044766845.1 Streptomyces sp. NPDC101776
CGAACGCATCTGACCAACCATCAACTATCTCTTCAGGCACGAACCCATCAACGATCGCGGGCACACCACGTCACGGAGTGTCGTTGCAGTACTAGCAGTGTGCGGGGCATGCGCAGGTCCCAGACGATGCCGTCCCGCAGCGGGGCGAGCGCGCTCTCGCCGCCGCCGAGGTGGGACGCGACGGACGCCCACACGTCGGCCGTGGAGATGTCGGCGGGTCCGACGGTCACCGCGAAGGCCACGGAGATCACCAGCGCCGCGAGCCCGCCGCCCGTCAACAACAGCGTGCGCAGGGTCACTTGGCGAGTCCGAAGTCGCGCAGGCCCGCGGCGACCTGCTCGATCCCTTCGACGGTACGGATGGAGGGGTTCATCGCCTGACCGCTGAGCAGGATGTACCGCTTCTTCTTGACGGCGGTGAGGTTGCGGGTGGCCGCGTTGGTCTCCAGGAAGTGGATCTTCGCCTCGGCGGTCTCGGCGGTCTGTGACTTGCGGGTCAGATCGCCGAGGACGATGACGTCGGGGTCGCGGTCGGCGACGGTCTCCCAGTTGATCTGGGGCCACTCGTCGTGGGTGTCGGAGAAGGCGTTCTCGGCGCCAACGGTACGGGTGATGGCGCCGGGGGCGCCGCAGCAGCCGGCCAGGTAGGGCGACTGGGAGTTGGCGAACCAGTACATGAGGGAGGTGCCGGAGGCGTCGAGCCCGGCAGTGGCCTTGCGCACCCGCTCCTTCAGCCGGGCCACGAGCTTGTCGCCGCGCGCCTCGACACCCATCGCGCGCGACAGGTCGCGTATCTCGCCGTAGACGGTGTCGAGTGTGAGCGGTGTGCTGCGCGAACCGTCGCCACCGCTGTCGTTGTCCTTGCCCGCGCAGTCGGCCGGCGAGACGTACGTCGGCACGCCCAGCTTCTCGAACTGTTCGCGGGTGGCGACGCCGCCCTTGCCGAGCGTCGAGACGAACGACGCGGTGACGAAGTCGGGTTCGGCGTCGAGGACCTTCTCGAAGGAGGGGGCGTTGTCGGCGAGGCGCGGCACGGTCGCGTTCGCCTTCTCCAGCCCCTTGAGCACCGGGTCGGTCCAGGTGGCGGTGCCGGCCATGCGGTCGGCGAGGCCGAGGGAGAGCAGGATCTCGGTGGTGCCCTGGTTGAGGGAGACGACCCGTTCGGGGGCCGACTTCAACGTGACCTTGTGCCCGCAGTCGGTGAGGGTGAGCGGGAAGCCGGCGGCGGACTTCTCCGTCTCGTCGTCGGCTCTGTCGTCGTCGGACCCGCCGCAGGCGGTGAGCAGCAGGGCGGGCGCGATGAGGAGGGCCGCGGTACGGCGGCGCAGCGGGACGGGGGCGGTACGGATCACGGGCATGCCTTGCCTGTCGGGGCTCGAACGCGGAGCCTGGCCTACGAACTGCCCCTCGCCGAGGGCGAGAAGGCGCCAGCAGGTCTTCGGACTCGGGTTCGTCCGGACGGAGCGCCTTCCCGGCACGTCACACACCGGCTCCTTCGGCCGGCCCGCGTCGCCCCAGTGGCATGAGTGCCCCGCCCGTCCCCCTCACCGCTGCGCGTCAGTTCCGGATTTCCACCGGATTCCCTGGCCTCGGTTGTGGCACGACTGGCCCGCACAACGTATCAAGATCGACGATCGGCTCCTGGTGCGGGGTGCGGCACGGAGGTACCGGCACAGCCGTGCCCGCTACCCTCGCGGGCCTGAACTCACCTCGTGACAAAGGTCGTTGGGAGCCGCCGAGCGGTGGCGGTCGGCCGTGCGCGACGGTCGGTACCTCAACGGGAGATCCGAAGTGACGGACACAGGATTCAGCGCGGACGACATAGACACCGGCAAACCCCAGTCGGCCCGCATGTACGACTACTTCCTCGGTGGCAAGGACAACTACCCGGTCGACTGGGCCGCCGCCGAAAAGGTCATCTCCTTGTTCCCCGATGTCAGGCAAATGGCGCGGGTGAACCGCGACTTCATGCACCGGGCCTCCCGGCTGCTGGCGGAGCGGGACATCCGCCAGTTCCTGGACATCGGTACCGGAATACCCACCCGGCCGAACCTCCACCAGGTGGTCCAGGCGATCAACCCCGGCGCTCGCGTGGTCTACGCGGACAACGACCCGATAGTTCTCCGGCATGCCGAGGCCCTCCTGCACAGCACGCCGGAGGGCAGCACCACCTATGTCCAGGCGGATGTGCGGGAGCCGGGAAAGATCCTCGCGGCGGCGCAGGAGCGACTGGACTTCGGGCAACCGATCGCCCTGTCCCTGATGGCCCTTCTGCACCTGGTGGCGGACGAGGACGACCCCCGTCGCATCGTGGGCGAACTGCTCGACGCACTGCCGCCCGGCAGCTACCTGGCCCTTTCCCACGCGACCGGAGACTTCGATCCGGAGACCTGGGAGCGCGTCGTCGAGGTCTACCGCAAGGGCGGTACACCCGCCCAAGTACGGTCACGCGCCGAATTCACCAGCTTCTTCGAGGGACTTGAGCTCGTCGCCCCCGGCATCGAACTCGCGGCGCATTGGCACCCTGAGCCCAACGCACAACACGGCGAAACCGACCGGATCCCGTTGTACGTCGGAGTCGCCCGCAAACCGTGAGGCGGAAAAGGACCGAGCGCGGTGATCGCATCGACCACCGCGCTCGCCGTAGAAAAGGCCCGTTACGCCGGGACGGGGTCCGGCTCCTGGGAAGGTGCGGGGGCGTCCGGGCGCGTGGGGTTGAGGAGGCGTTCGGCGAGGGGGGCGAAGATCAGG
Organism: Streptomyces sp. NPDC101776; assembly: GCF_044766845.1. NCBI lineage: Bacteria > Bacillati > Actinomycetota > Actinomycetes > Kitasatosporales > Streptomycetaceae > Streptomyces > Streptomyces sp. NPDC101776. Next base: position 2,751 of record NZ_JBIWMV010000052.1, read on the forward strand.
CCGAGGGCCGTCCAGAGGATGAGCTGCGCGGCGACGGAGTAGAAGCGGAAGGTGAACAGCACGTCGGCCGGGAAGCCCGGGTAGACGATGGTGCCCTTCGAGTCCTTCAGCGGCAGCGGTGTCTCGGTGGCCTGGTTGCCGAAGTTGGCCTTGTTGTACGAGAGATGGCCGAGCTGCGGCAGGAGCAGCATGACGATCCCGATCGCCACGACGAACGCGGCACCGGCGAGGAGGGTGGCATTCCAGTTGCCGAAGCGCGCCTGGAGGTGCTTGCCGAGATAGACGGCTCCCGCGAGGAAGGCGACGGAGCAGACGATCATGATCAGGTACAGGGCGCTGCGCTGCTGGATGGTCTCTTCGTGACCGATCGCGGGCGGGTTGGCCGGGTACTTCAGGAACGGCACCAGGTACATGCCGAGGAACCCGCCGCCGGCGACGAGGAGCGCCAGGTTGCGCGGCCGCAGACCGCCGGTGCGGCCCAGGCAGACGGCGTAGGCGACGGCGAACAGGGCGCCCATCGCCATGCCGAAGAGGATCATGCCGGCGCCGATGCCGACGTTGGCCTGGACGGTACGGCTGAAGAGTTCATGTTCGTGGCCCTCGACGGGCATGCCCGCCGCCTTGTCGAGGGCGTTCTGGGCGGCGTCACGGCCGCTCTCGTAGTCGATGGCCTTGGCGATCTGTGGCTCGGCGAAGATGCGCGCGAACACGAAGGCGAGCAGGCCCGCGACTGCGCCGGCGAGGACGCCGCGCAGTATGAGCTTCTTTTCCATGTCGAGTTGTCCGTACGTCCAGGTGCCGGCGGAGGGTCAGTGGCAGGGGAAGCCGAGGAAGTGGCGGGCGTCGTGGACGAACTCGTGGACGTGCATGTCGTTGCCGAACACCGACACGGCGCCCTGGTCGACACCGATGAAGTAGTAGATGGCCAGCGCGATCAGCGCGGTGCCGACCAGCCAGACGATCGACTTCGAGACCGGCAGGACAACCGGCGTGGACACCGGACGGGATGTGGAAACGCTGCTCAAGGTGAGCCCTCCTTCGGGATCGTGCGTCCCTTGCGTGTACGGGCGAGTGAAGGATCAGTGTCTGACTCGCCCTCCACCTTCCGGCGGCGGGCTCACAGTGGCGCGACCGTGCTGGAATTCCACCAGCTTCCTTATGCCATCACTACAGGGGGAGAGTACGGCGCGTCTCTCCGGGCCGTCAATCAGGCCCGTTCCCCGTACAGCTCCTGACAGAGCCGTTCACGCGGGACGAGCTGCGTGGCGACGCCCGTCCAGTCACCGCTTCGTCGTGAGCCTCAGGTCGACCTCCTGTTCCTGGTCCCCCGACGCCGTGCCCCGCTCGTCCACGGCGAACACGACGCTCAGCGCCTCACGGAGCTGGTCCACCGCGACGTAGCCACCCTGGATCGTGGCGGAGACCGAACCCTCCAGGGGAAGGGGGTCGGTCGGGATCCATTCCTGTGTCGGCTCGAACTCCGCGGTCCACACGATGGTCTGGCCGCCCGGCTGCTCCTGGGGTACGTCGTCGGAGGGCCGGTCGGTGGGGAACGCCGTCCGTAGGACGCCGAAGACGGTGGCGGCGTCCTCCTTGGACGCTCCGGTCAGGGACACGGTGGCCATCGGGCTCACTCTCCTTGGGTTTCTCGGGCTCCTTGGGCTTCTTGCGTTCCCTGGGTTCCTCGGAAGGGGCGTTGCTGCTTGTTCATCGACGAACGGCCGTCGGGACGACTTCCCGGGTACCCGCCGTCCGCCCCTTCTCACGCGGCCCCCGGAACGCGGTGATCCCATCTGATGCGCGGCCCGCGCGCCGTGCGAGCAGACAGCCACCGAACGGATGAGCGTGCGGGCTCCACGGAGGCGGGCCGGGGTCACACGGGTGGCGTATTCGCGTGGCGTGGTGGCGGGCGGAGACCTAGTAATGGACTGGATCAGCTTGTTCATCGCGCTTCGGGGGGCGATAGCAGCATCACCCTCTTCATGGAGAGCCGAGCATGACCACCCGCTCTTTCTCGCCCAGCCCGGACCGACCCGACATACCTCACGGCACCGCCGCCCACCAGCTCGCGCCCTCCGACGGAGGGCCCGCCGACGGGTCGCCGCCGACATCACGTCCGTCGCAAGAGGGTCCCTCGCGGACCGGTCCCGAGAGCGAGAACTCCGATCCGATGCACCGCCTGGTGCATGCCGCCGTCGCCGACCGGCCACTCGAGGAGGTCCTCCAGCTCATCACGTTGCTGGAGCAGTCGCCGAAGTACGCCCAGGCCACTGTCGACGCCCTGCGGGCGGTCGGTGTCGACCGGTCCGTGGAGGACGTGACGCGCCTGGTGACCCTGCTGACCCGGCCGCCGCGCAATCCCGACTGCGCCGACGAGGCGATCCGCGCCGCCGCCGAGAGCCGGCCCGTGGAGGAGGTCACCCGGCTGATGGCCCTGCTCGAGCGGGCTCCGCTGGAACCGCACTGCGGCGAGGAGGCGGTACGGGCCGCGGCGGGCAGGCCCGTCGAGGAACTCGTCCAGCTGATCGGCCGGTTGACCGAGGAACAGGACGCGTCCACTCGCGGCTCGGAGCGTGCGGCGGATCAGCAACCCCCGCCGTACACCGCTCCGGCGCACGATCCGGAAAGTACGGACGGCCGGCGTCCGGCTGCTCGTCGACACCGTCCACGACGTGCGCGTACGACGACCCGGCGGGCCGCTCCCCCGCTCTGGCCGAGACTGATCGCGGCGGCGGCGCTCGTGCTGTGCGGGCTGTCGTACTTCCCGCTGCACCGTGCCGGAGCCGCCGGCACCGCCTTCGGGTTCGCGCTGGGTGTCTCGATCCTGTGCGTCCTGCTGGCACCTGCGGTGATTTTCCACGGCGGCCTGTCCGTGCTCGTCGTGTCCATGGTGGTGCCGGCCGCGCTGGCCGCCCTCCAGTTGTTCGACGGGCGGTTCCACTCCACACGGCTCTCCGATGCGCTGCGGATCACTGCCGCGCCGTCCTGGTTCGCGGGACTGATGGCCGTACTCGCCGCACTGGCCGCGCTCACGGCGCTGCTCGCGCTGCTCGCCTCGCGCCGGTTCGGCAGGCAGTTGGACCTCCCCGCCCATCCCGATCACCTCTCGCCGGCCGAAGCGAACCAGACGCTTCAGTAGGGTCGGGCCCGCTCAACGGGCGGTGGCGTCGGGGCTGTTCACGGCGTCGCCGCTCGCCGACGGCACGGCCGACGCCGAGGCCGCGGGGCTGGAAGCGGCACTGTGACTCGGGCGGGCACCGGCGCTTGAGCCGGTCTCCGGCTCCGCGCTCGCGGACGGCGAGGCGGTGCCGCCCGAGTACGACCCCGCGCTGCTGGACGTGAGCGGCGTGGGTGTCGGGCTGTGCGCGGGAGCGTGCGTTCCCGCCGAACCGCCGCCCAACGAGGTGCCCGTACCGGATTCACCTCTGACCGCCGCCGCTATCGGCTTGCCCATGATCAGTTCCCCCACGGTCACCGTGACCATCGCCAGAGCGAACACCAGGCCCGTGGCCAGGGCGAACTTCTTCCACCCGATGGACTTCCAGAAGGAGCCGCTACGACGGGTCCGATAGGTGGTGACCGACTCGTCCTCGGACAGTGTCGCAACAGCGGCCGAGGTGTCGTCCGGTATCGCGAACGCCGCCCGGGCGTCCGCGCGTTGCATCGCCCGCTCCTCGCTCGGCGTCAGCGCCAGCGCGACCGACGGCACTCTTCTACGGATCCCTTCGCCCGTCCGCCGGAACGCGTGCTGGAAGACCGCCGCGCCGGTGGTGGCGCTGGTGCTGACCACGGCGGCGCCGATGATCGTCCCGGTCACCCCCAGCATGGACGCCAGCACCGCGCCCACCACAGTGGCCAGCGCACTCGCCACCACCTGTACAGCGGTCAGATCGAGCACCTTGCGCTTCGGCTCCTGCTTCTTCTCTTCCTTGGTGTGACTCTCCATCAATGTCGACTGCCCTGCTGGCACTGTTTAACCTCAACTCGCACCAACAGGGCCGGACTTCACCCTGCCGTCACTTCGGCGACCGCTCCGTGAGCGTCTCGGTGAACGGCGTGACGGGGCGCTCCAGGGTCTCGCCGTCCACGACGATGTCGACCGCCTCGTTGTAGAACGCGAGCAGATCCTTCACCGCGCCGACCGCGGGCAGCGGCTCCGGATAGCTCCAGACGATGTTCGGCGGAACACCAGGAGCACCGGGAACGCCGGCCTCCCCCTGCCACGACCAGTACGTGGCGGTGCCCTTGTAGGGGCACCCGGTGCTGTGGTCGGTCCGTTCGAACAGGTCCAGGCGGACGTCCTCGCGCGGGATGTAGTACCGGGTCGGCAGGCCGGTCTCGAAGAGCAGGACCGGGCGGTGGGTGTCGGCGACGACCGTGCCGTCGATCGCGACCCGGACGTGCCGGCTGCTGGGGATGGCGTCGACTCGTTTGTGCGGGTCTCGGGGGTGGATGAAGATCTCTTCCTCCTCCTCGTACCAGTGGTCCAGGCCCCGGCCGACCCGCCGGAACCACTCGAAGGCGATGTGCCCGGCCAGATCGTCGGCCGGGTAGGTCCAGGCCGCGTTCGCCACCGATTCCCCGCCGATCTCCAGGTCGTAGAAGATCCGTGATCCGGTGTGGGTGCCGGTCGGGGGGTTCTTCGCGGGGCGCAGGAGGTCCTCGCGGACCTCGTCGTGCGGGAAGGCGTACGTCGGTACGGGGACGGCCGGCTCCCAGACGAGGACGGGGTGCCTGCTGTCCACGACGGTGGTGTCGCCCTTGCGGCCGCGTACCCAGCGCGTGCTCGGCTCCCACAGGAGTCCTTCGGGGGTGGTCCTGACGTCTCGTGCGGTGGGGAAGGTGCTCATCCCTTGCTCCGTGATCCGTAGGGGGTAAGGCGGCCCGGGGGCTGATGCGGCGGACCGCTCCTTGCCAGTTTCCGGTAGGGGAGGGTTCACTGGTCGGGTGCAGACCTTCACCACCACGCTGACGGGCTTCTGGCCCTCGCGTCGTGTCGACGTGTTCGACGTGTTCTGTTGCCGTGCCGCGCCCCCGACTCCCGCACGGCACCTGTAAAAGCAACACGAGAACCGAGGTCCACCATGTCCGTGACCGATGAACTGCTGGCCAACAACGCCCGTTACGCCGAGACCTTCGAGGGTCCGCTGCCCCTTCCGCCCGCCAAGCACCTCGCCGTGGTGGCCTGCATGGACGCCCGGCTCGACGTGTACGCGATCCTCGGCCTGAACGAGGGCGAGGCCCACGTCATCCGCAACGCGGGCGGTGTCGTCACCCAGGACGAGATCCGCTCGCTCGCGATCAGCCAACGGCTCCTGGGCACCGAGGAGATCATCCTCATCCATCACACGGACTGCGGCATGCTGACCTTCACGGACGACGGCTTCAAGGCCACGATCGAGGAGGACACGGGTATCCGCCCGTCCTGGGCGGCGGAGGCCTTCGGCGATCTGGACACCGACGTACGGCAGTCGATCGCCCGTATCAAGGCCGACCCCTTCATCGTGCACAAGGACCGCGTCAGGGGCTTCGTCTTCGACGTGGCGACCGGGAAGCTCAACGAGGTCGAGTGAATGCGGTCCGATACGGCCGGGTGCGCGATAGGTGGTACGGCTGATCGGAAATGATCGAACCGCAATGGAATTAGACCTCGACCGATCGCCATGCTCAGTGCGCCAAAATGACTTTGCATGGAGAGCCGGAGCCGCTCGGTCGCCCTGTTCCGCGCGGTAGTTTTCTTTCGGGCCCGATTGAGGGCCCCCGGGAAAGTGCTCGATCGAAATCCCCGGGGACGAAACAGCTCGCCTTCGAGGAGCCTCTCATTCCTCCGTACCACCGAACGTGCCACCGAACCGATTCCACACCGGCCTCCTTATGTCATCGGCGGTTGATCCGGTGATCGCGGACCTCGGGTTCGCGGCCTTCGCCGAACGCAACCGCCCCCGCTACACGCTGTACGCCCGGGCCCGCCTGGCCACGGACGCTCATTCCTCGGCCGCCGTGGAAGACACGCTCGCGTCCGCCCGCGAAGACTGGCAGTGGCTGATGAGCGGGCCCCGCCCCGCGGCCGAGGTCTGGGGACAACTCCGGCTCCAGGTGGAGCGGCAGGGCGAACGGGTCGCCGCGCAGAACCCGGTCGTGGCCGAGCTGTACCGGCGGCTCCCCCACGCGTCCGCAGACAGCGTGGTGTTGTGCCGACTGCTGGCGCTACCCGTCTCGGAGACAGCGGAGTTGATGGGCGTCGAACCCTCCGCGGTCGAGGTCGCGCTCACCGCAGCGCGCCGGGCCCTCCCTCGACTCAGCGACACGGAGGCGCCCTTGAGGCACCTGTGACCCACCCGGCGTGCGCTGTCTCCTCGCGGTCACTCCGATCCGCCACCTTTTCGCCATCCCGCGCCACGCTTCACCCGAATCAGTGCTGGTGCGGCCGAGCGCTGCCCTCCTAGCCTCGCGCTTTCATGAGCGTGCTCGTCCATGCCTTGATCAAATAAGCGAAGAGTGCTCCTGACCTGCAACGATGGGACTTGTCGAGGGT
>NZ_JBIWMV010000053.1:0-6542 GCF_044766845.1 Streptomyces sp. NPDC101776
CTGTCGCGAGGGTGTCCAGGTCTGTCTTCACACACTGACATTGGACGCCCTCGTCCTATGTCCGCAGGCCATCCCTTGGACTCATTCATCTAGGGTCCGTCTTCAAACGGATCTTGCCCAGAGTAGGAACGACGCGAGACTGACCGCTGCTTCGTAGGAGGTGGCGGTCTTGTCGTATCTGGTGGCGATGCCTCGGAAGCCTTTGAGGTGGTTGAAGCAGCGCTCGACTACGTTGCGCCGGCGGTAAGTCTGGCGGTCGAAGGCCGGTGGCCGTCCGCCGCGATGGCCGCGGTTGCGGCGGTGTCGCTGCTGGTCGGTCTTCTCCGGGATGGTGCAGGCGATTCCGCGTTTGCGCAGGTAGCCGCGGGAGCTGTATGTCTTGTCCGCGATGACCTGGTCGGGTCTGGAGCGCGGACGTCCAGGACCGGTCCGCGGGACCCGGATCCGGTCCAGGAGAGGACGCGCGCAGATGCTGTCGTGGCGCTGGCCGGGTGTCAGCAGGATGGCGAGGGGCCGCCCGCGTCCGGCGCAGGCGAGATGGATTTTGGTGGTCAGTCCTCCTCGGGATCAGCCGAGGGCGTGATCGTATGGTTCGTCCGGCCGGTGGATCCCCTTTTTCGGCCGGTGGCAGCGGCGTGCTGGTGGGCGCGGACGATGGTGGAGTCGATCTGGACGAGCCAGTCGATGTCGCCGGCCGCGTCCGCGCGGGCCTGAATCTGCTGGAGTGCCCGGGTGAACACGCCGTCCAGGGCGTAGCGGCGGAAGCGGGTATAGACCGTCTGCCACGGCCCGTAGCGGTCCGGCAGGTCACGCCAGGAGATCCCGGTCCGGATCTTGTAGACCATCCCGTTGACAACCTGCCGGTCCTCTACCCGCGGTCGGCCTGTCGCAGCCCGCGGTATGAGCGGAGCGAGTAACTCCCACTCCTGATCGGTGACTTCATGGCGCCGTATCACCCCACCATGATCCACCAGCTTGATGATCTCTGAAAACGGGCCCTACTACCCCGCCCTCAACTTCGACGACGCCCAGTCGGTCCCCCCGGTGATGAAGGAGTCCCAGCCCCAGGCGGTCACCACCCTCACCGCGGGTCAGTCCGGCTACGTCGCCGTAGCCCGGCAGCGACCCCCTCCCTCCCGACCAAGGGCGTCTACGTCGATGACTCGCTGCGGGTGACTTACTGGCTGTCGGATGCGCAGGACGCGTTGACGTGCTGAGCACGGGAGCACGGAGGACCAGGGGGCCGGGACCTGAAAGCGGTGTGGGGCGACCCGAGGAACTCACTTACCCCCGGCCGCAGGCATCACCGTGGGCTCCGCGAAGAACTGCCAGATCGAGATCACGGCAATGACCTGGGCGATGAGGTAGGCGACCTGCAGGGAGTAGTAGCGCATCTGGTAGACGGACAGCAGGAGGCCCAGGCGGCTCTGCCAGTAACGGCGTTCACCTGAGAAGGTGTCAAGGTCGAGCGCGATTCCGGTGATGGTGAGAACGAGCAGCATCGTCGACGTGTACAGGGCGAGGTTGGCGAAGCCTTCCTGGGTGAACCAGCCTCCCAGTCCGTCCAGACCGACCGGGAGCGCGAAGGCGAGCGCGACCGGCAGGGCCTTGACCGCCCCGCGTCGACCCGGCAGCACCCGCCACAACGCGCCCAGGAGGAAGCCCCCGCCGACCCAGGTGGCCAGCCACCACAGCACAGCGAGTGCCAGGCTGGGCAGAGCGAAACCGTTCGAGAGCGTGTCCTGCCAGGCGGCTCCGCGGATCCAGTCGGCCCAGCTGCCGAGGGCGGCGGCGGGCAGGCCGGGTATCAGGGCGAAGCGGGCGCCGCGGACGCCGTTGGCCCACCAGTCGTCCCGTGGTCCCAGTGCCAGGGACGCATCGACCACGGACACGTTCGCGGGAAGCCGGTCGCCCACCAAAGAACCGCTCACAGGCCAGTCGTGCAGTCTGTCCAACTCCGCTTCCAGGTTCTTGCGTTCGGGTCGGCTGTCGTCCAGGAGCCCCTGGTCGAGGCGGCGGAGTATGGCATGGGTCTCCCTGTAGTTCCGGGACTTCTTCAGCAGAGTCGATCGGGCACTGGGGCCGGCGACTGTGGCCAGGGGCCGCCCGGAGACCTCCAGGGGCTGGGCCAGGACGGCTCTGCGGGAGGGGATCGCCACCGCCCCGTACAGGGTCAGCAGGTACAGCGGTATCCAGATGACCTGGACGAGTCCATTGTCCACGTAGTGGCCGTCGTCGAGGCCGACCGCGAGTGGGAAGAAGGCAAGGAGCAGCAGGCGGTCCGCCCAGTCGTTCAGGGGCGAGGTCGATGACGGGACCGACGGTGCCGTGGGGGTGGCCCGCCAGGTACGCAGCACGGCGAGCACGGCGAAGCCGGTCAGGATCCACGTGTGATCGATGATCAACTCCTGACCGTCGGAGACGGACTGCACCGCCTCCCGGAGAGTGTCGAGCCCGTGGTCGGTTCCGTACGCGCGGCTTCCGCGGTTGCTGAGCCAGGTGGCACGCTGCCAGTTGCGCTCCTCCACGACCGCGAAGCAGACAGCCGTGAGCACGGTCCACACAAGGACCGCGGGCGCGGCGAGGCGCAGCCGCAGAACCCGGTCCCGCCCGGGGAAACGGCGGCTCTGCGGGAGCAGGCCCCCGTCGACGGCGAGCCGCCAGGCCACCGCGACACAGCCGAGCAGGGTCAGCGCCATGAGACAGCAGGAGGCGGTGGTCTGAGCGGCGAGTGCGCCGCCCGACGCTTCGTAGGTGTCCGCCCAGGGTGACGGGCGCAGGCCGAACAACTCCGGCATGGTCATCGTCGCCACCGGCGGGACGGCCAACAGCGCACCCGCCGCCCAGAACCGCCAGGAGGGTCGGGCGAAGGAGAACAGCACGGCGACGGCCCCGAGAGCGAAGGCGTCTCCGAGGAGGATGTGCTGGTCCGGCCACGACCATGCCAGGTCGTGCCGCTCCTCGTACCGAAGGATCAGGTCGTCCGCATGCGTCAACAGGAAGAGAACGACGGCCGCGGGGGCCCACGCGGCGAGATTCCGCAGAGTACGACGCTGGGTGCCACTCGGAGCCGAGGGGCGCCGGCGGTACAGGAGAACTGCGACGAGCAGCAAGACGGACATCGTCGCCACCCACAGCAGGGCGCCAAGCCGGTCCAGTCCCACGGCGACGAGACGATCGCTCTGAGCCGCCCATGAACGTTGCCAGGGCGGCCTGACCGACACGGTCACCGCGGGAGCGGAGCGCGCGGGACGCCACACCAGAGTGGAGTCTCCCGTCCTCTCCGTCGGCCGCGGTTTCGCATCCTCGGCTCCGGGTGAGCCGGGATCCACCGTGATCTCGTCCCAGTGCGCGCCCGCCAGCGCGGAAGGGGGCTGGAGTTGAACGGTCCACGAACGGGCCCCGGCCCGTACCCGCCACATCCCCACGTCGATGTACGACCGATACTGGCTGACCCAGGAGTACGCCTTGTCGACGACCCTGATGCGGCCGTGCTTCGAGGAGACCACCGGTGGACCCGACCGCAACTCAGCCCAGCGGCGCTGCTGACCGGGCTGATGCCGGGTCAGACACGCCATCGCCGTGGTGTACGCCCCGCTGTCCTCGCTGAGAAGCAGGTCCTTGGCATGTGCCCAGCGGGAGGGCACGTCGACACTCAACTCAGTAGTGATCTTGGTGTAGGTGCGGTCATCGTGCTGGAGCCGCACCGACGTGCTGACCTGCGCGCCGGCGAGCCCCGCACTCGCGCACGCATCTCCAGCCGCCTCCGCCGCGCGAGCGGACGTCGACGAGGCGACAGCGCACATCACCGCCAGAACAGACAGAAGTGACACGAATGCACGGCTTCTCAACAGATACGCCCCCCGACCCGGATCCGCTGGCCCCAGGATGACCTGTACCTGCGGCGACTTCCAGCGATTCCAGGACTTCAGCGACAAGGCACCCCGCCCGCAACCCTCCCCCGCCAGGGGGAAACCTTCCGATCCGATGGGCGCAGGGGCCATGCGCCTTCGGCAAGGAGTGCCCGCGGGGGCACAGGGCGAGGCCGGTCCAGAGGAATCACGCACACAGCAACTAGTGCTGGGTTCCTCTTTCGCTGGGTATATGTCCTGGTGGCGGGGTAGCTGATGGTGCTCGTGGGCGGGTGCTGGACCATGGTTTTACGGGCACGACCGGGGCGTGACGAAGACGAACGGGCCGTCGTTCGCCGGTTGTCGCGGGCACGGAAGGCTCCGAGGGATGCAGTGACGCGGGCCCGGATGATCGAGCTGAGCTGGTCGGGGCTACGGGTGCCGGCGATCGCCGTGGAACTGGACTGCAGCCAGAAAACGGTCCGCTGCTGGCTGCACCGCTTCAACCGCTCGGGCCTGGAAGGGCTGGAGGATCTGGGCGGGCAGGGCCGCAAGCGGCGAATCACCGAGGAGGAACGCTCCAGGATCATTGCCCTGGTCAAGACCGTGCCGCCCGGGCGGCTGCGGTGGGAACCCGTCGGGGAACTGTGGGCCTTCGACGAGTCCGGACCCTCCGAGTGGACCCTGAACTCCCTGGCCGCAGCAGCGGGGGCCGAGGGTATCGATGTGGGCCGCTCACAGGTGCGCCGCATCCTGCTCGCCGAGGGCGTGCGCTGGCGCCGCACCCGGTCCTGGACGCGCTCGAAGGATCCGGACTTCGTCCCAAAAGGACGCGGATCATCGGCCTTTACACCCACCCGCCTGACGGCGGCCGTGGGCAAGCGGTTCTGATCCACTTCTTGTGGTGCAGTGACACGGCGTCACAACTGGCTGGCAGGATGGCTGTTCGTGTGATTGCAGCGTGTTCTCGACGTTCTCCGCGGCGTTCTCTCACCTGTCCTGCGTGGTGGTGGACGAGGTCAGAGCGGACGGCGGCGGGATAGCCCTCACGGCGCGAACAGTGACGCGCGAGGCGACATGTCCCGACTGCGGCACCGTTTCCGGCCGTGTCCATGGTGGTTACCGACGGCGCCTTGCCGACCTCGCGGCGGCCGGGCAGGAGGTCGCGATCGACCTGCTGGTGCGACGGTTTCTCTGCCTGGCAGCAGAGTGCCGTCGCCGCACCTTCGTCGAGCAAGTGGACGGACTCACCGAGCGATTCGCGCGACGCACACCGCTCCTGCGCCGCTCTTTGGAGAAGATCGCACTGGCGCTCGCCGGACGGCCCGGCGCCCGGCTGGCCACACACCTGTCCATCCCGACGAGTGCGAACTCCCTGCTCAGACTTGTACGCAGGCTTCCGGACAAGCAGGTCGGCGCCGCACCGCGTGTGCTCGGCATTGATGATTTCGCCCTGAAGAAAGGGCACGTCTACGGAACGATCATCTTGGACATGGAGACCGGAGAACGCGTCGACGTCCTGCCCGACCGCACCGCCGAGACCCTCACCGCGTGGCTCCGCGCACACCCCGGAGCAGAGATCGTCTGCCGGGACAGGGCCAGCGCCTACGCCGAGGCCGTACGCACCGCTTGCCCAGACGCAATCCAGGTCGCGGACCGCTTTCACTTGTGGAAGAACCTGTGCGAAGCAGTCGAGAAATGCGTTGCCACGCACCGTAGTTGCCTCGCCGAGCCTACTGACGACGCACCGGCTGACGCCACTGTTGCCGAGCAGGAGGTGCCGGGGCGGCCGGAGGGGATGCGGGTGATCCGGCGCCGCGAGCGTCACACCGCCGTGCACGCCCTCTACGACAAGGGCGTCCCGATCCAGGCGATCTCCGAGACGCTCGGACTGGACCGCAAGACGGTACGCCGCTATGCGCACGCGGCCACGCCCGAGGACGCGACGCTGGGCACCGGATCGCGCCGCTACGGCCAGATCCACGCCTACTCGCCCTACCTTCACCGGCGTTGGAACGAGGGCTGCACAGATGCGGCACGGCTCCACGCGGAGATCGTCGAACTCGGCTTCATTGGCAGTAAACGGACCGTGCGTCGGCACCTCCAAGAGATCCGGGCCAGCGGCAAACCCGCCCCCGACAAGCCCAAGACGCTCACCGTCCGCACAGCCACCTGGCTGATCACCTCGCACCCGGACAACCTGGACGAGAGCAGCACACTCAAGCTCAAGAAGCTCCTTCCCGCTCTCCCGAACTCGACGCCGTCGCCGCGTGCGTCCGCTCCTTCGCCGCCATGATGACCGAGCGCCGAGGCAGCGACCTCGCCCGCTGGCTCACCCGCGCCAAGGACACCGAGATGAAGCCACTGCAGAGCCTGGCCCGCGGCCTGCGACAGGACTTCGACGCCGTCACCGCCGGCCTCACCTTGGAATGGAACTCGGGCAAGGTCGAGGGCAACGTCAACAGGGTGAAGCGAATCAAAAGGGACGGATACGGCCGCGCCGGATTCGATCTCCTCCGCCTGCAGATACTTCTCGCCGACTGAAGACGGTCACCCTCCGCAATCACCCCACAAGGAATGGATCAGAACCGCACTAGGCTCTGGTCCAATTGCTGTGACTCGCGACTGTCGGTGATCGCTCAGATGTCGAAGAGGGCTTCCTCTTGTGGAGGGACCGGAGGGTCAAGGACA
>NZ_JBIWMV010000054.1:0-5550 GCF_044766845.1 Streptomyces sp. NPDC101776
AGGAACGGACGCTTCCTTTGTACTCACCCTCTCGGGCTTTCCTCCGGGCTTTTCCCTTCGGTCTTGCGTTTCCGACTCTATCAGACCGTTTCCGGCCCCGATTTCCTCGATGCTTTCCAGGTTTCCGCTTTCGCGTTTCCCTTTCCGGCGGTTCCGACTTTATCAGAAGTTCCGGGCCGGACTGACCGGCCGCTTTTTTCCGATTCATCGGGAGTGTGGCTTCTTGGAAATCGACATTTCTAGAAGCAGACAGACACTCACTGTCGCCGACCGGACTAGATCCAGTTCTAGGCAACTGTTCGAATCTACCTCCCCGACCGGTCCGTGTCAACGGCTCCTGTGGGGCGAAGAGGAGACTAGCAGTTCAGCAGGAGTGCCCGCACATCAGGCGGCCGTCGGGACGGAGGAGCTGCGTTCGGCGGCCTCGACATCGCCCGTCTCACCGGCTCGTACGGCACGACCGCCCAGGACGTAGACGTACGTCAGGAAGGCCGCTTCGGCGACGATGCCGATGCCGATGCGGGACCAGGTGGGGAGGCCCGACGGGGTGACGAAGCCTTCGATGGCGCCGGAGACGAACAGGACCAGGGCCAGGCCGATCGCCATACCCACGGCTGCTCGGCCTTCTTCGGCGAGGGCCGTGCGGCGCGAGCGTGGGCCGGGGTCGATGACGGTCCAGCCGAGGCGCATCCCCGTGCCGGCGGCTACGAAGACCGCCGTGAGTTCGAGCAGGCCGTGCGGGAGGACCAGGCCCAGGAACGTGTCGAGTCGGCCGGCAGACGACATCACGCCGATGCCGACACCCAGGTTGAGCATGTTCTGGAAGAGGATCCAGAGGACCGGTAGGCCCAGGAAGACGCCCAGGACCAGGCACATCGCGGCGGCCTGGGCGTTGTTCGTCCAGACCTGTGCCGCGAAGGCCGCCGCCGGGTGACTGGAGTAGTAGGTCTCGTACTCGCCGCCGGGGCGGGTGAGGTCGCGCAGTTGGCTCGGGGCCGCGATGGAGGACTGCACTTCGGGGTGGGTGCCTATCCACCAGCCCAGAAGGATCGCGACGACGGTCGACAGCAGTGCGGTGGGGACCCACCAATGGCGTGCTCTGTACACCGCGGCCGGAAAGCTGTGCCCCAGGAAGTGCGTGACATCGCGCCAGGAGGCACGACGGGTTCCTGTCACCGCACTACGCGCGCGTGCCACCAGTTGGCTGAGCCGACCGGTGAGCTGAGGGTCCGGGGCGCTGGACTGGATCAGGGAGAGATGGGTGGCCGTGCGCTGATACAGCGCGACGAGTTCGTCGGCCTCGGCACCGTTGAGGCGACGCCTACGGCGGAGCAGCGCGTCGAGGCGGTCCCACTCGGCGCGGTGGGCCGAGACGAAGACGTCGAGGTCCATCTGGTTGCCTGCTCCTCGGCTGCTCGTCGACTGCTGGTCGGGGATCAGCTTGTCGTACTGGGGCGCGATGTGCCCTCAGCTTGGCAGACTGGCTGTTCCAGGGGCAGGGCAGGGGAAGGGCGGCAGGCGTGAGTGAGCTGGTGACGGGCGAGGCGGTGGCGCTGGAGTTGCGCCCCGCGAGGCTGCCCAGCAGGGCGCTGGCGGTGTTGCTCGATCTGATCGTGGCAATAGCCGCGTACACCGGTGTGACCGTGGTGCTGATGCTCTCCACGGCTTCTTTGGACGTCGCGGCGCAGGTAGCGGTGTCGATCGCGGCCTTTGTGCTGCTGCTGGTGGGCGGGCCCATAGCGGTGGAGACGCTGAGTCACGGGCGTTCGCTCGGGAAGCTGGCGTTCGGACTGCGCGTGGTGCGGGACGACGGCGGGCCGATCCGGTTCCGGCACGCCTTGGTGCGGGGTGCGATCGGCGTGATCGAGATCCTGATGACGTTCGGGGTCGTCGCCTGCATCGCCTCGCTCGTCTCGGCGCGAGGGCGGCGGCTCGGGGATGTGTTCGCGGGCACTCTGGTCGTACGGGAAAGGGTGTCCTCCGGGCCGACGGCCTTTGTGCCTCCGCCGCCGCCGTGGCTGACGGGGCGTTTCGCGGAGCTTGATCTGTCGGCCGTTCCCGACGGGCTGTGGCTGGCCATCCGGCAGTATCTGACGCGGATGCAGCAGTTGGATCCGCAGGTCGGCTGGGCCATGGCCCAGCGGCTTGCAGCGGACCTCGTGGCTCGTACGGGCGCTCCGGCGCCGCAGGGTGTTCCGCCGGCCGCGTATCTGGCGGCGGTGGTGCAGGAACGGCAGGCGCGGGATGTGCGGCGGGCCTTCGGGAACGGCGCGGTGGGGGGCGTACCGGCCGGTGGGTTCGGGCCTGGGCCCGGGGCGGGTGTGCCGGGCGCGTTCGGCAACTCGGCGCTTCAGCCGTCGCCGGCTCCTCAGCAGCCCTTTGGTGCCGCTCCCGCGGCTGCTCCTGTTTCTTGGCCGGCCACTGCCGCTCCCCCGGTTCCCGGTGCAGGTCGCGCGGGAGCCGATCCGGTCGCGCCCGGTGCCCAACCTCCGGCTCAGGCTCCGGCTCCCCAGAGCACGCCGGTCGCCGACCCTCGGCCCTCCACCGGGTTCGCGCCGCCCGCCTGACCCTGCCTGCCGTGCCCTTCGACAACCGCCGCTCAGCCGAAGACGGACGGCGGCGACTCCAGCTCTTCCAGCTCGATGCCGGGTGCCGCGAGCACCACGTCGCCGACGATGTGTACGGCGTGCTGCTCGCCCGTGTCCAGGGCTGTGACCTGGTACTCGTCCACGCTCAGAGGGCCGTTGTCAGTGCCGTGTGTTTCTCTCTTCAGCAAGGCCCAGGACTGGTCCAGGGTGCGGGGGGCGAGGACCGGGTCCGTGAAGCCGACCAGGCGGACGCGGGTCGCGGCGGCGGAGGGGGTGAGGCGCAGGAGACGGGTGGTGGCGATGAGGAACGCGGGGGAGGTGCCGGTGAAGGCGTGGGCGCGGACATTGCCTTCGGTGGCATCGGTGCCGGTGGGGTCGGTGCGGACCCAGGTGACGCCGTCGAGAGCGGCGCCGCGCACCTGCCAGCTCGCCGCGTGGAGTTCCAGCCGGATGGGGCGGCCGAGTTCGTCGAGCGTGAGGTCGACGGAGCCGTGGTGATCGCCGGAGGGGGTGGTGAGTTGGGAGACATAACGCCAGCCGGACGGACCGGGGGCGCACTGGAAGTGTTCTGCTGCGAGGGGGGTGTGGTCGTGCGGATCGTGGAGCGAATAACGGCCGCGGGGCATCGGGGTCCTGGGTCTTGACGGGCCGGTCCGGCCAAGGGAACCAAAGGGGCAGGCCCCCGGCACGGGGGTGCGGGGGCCTGCCTCGGAGGATCTGCTGGTGAGTACCTGCCGCTGAGGCCGCGTCAGTGCACGGACGCGGTCACAGCGGGCGGGGTCGCCGGATCAGTAGCGGTAGTGGTCCGACTTGTACGGGCCGTCGACCTCGACGCCGATGTACGACGCCTGCTCGGGGCGGAGCGTGGTCAGCTTCACGCCGAGCGCGGCCAGGTGGAGGCGGGCCACCTTCTCGTCGAGGTGCTTGGGCAGCACGTAGACGTCGGTCGGGTACTCCTCGGGCTTGGTGAACAGCTCGATCTGGGCCAGGGTCTGGTCCGCGAAGGAGTTGGACATCACGAACGAGGGGTGGCCGGTGGCGTTGCCCAGGTTCAGCAGGCGGCCCTCGGACAGCACGATGAGGACCTTGCCGTCGGGGAACTTCCAGGTGTGGACCTGCGGCTTGACCTCGTCCTTGACGATGCCCGGGATCTTCGCCAGGCCGGCCATGTCGATCTCGTTGTCGAAGTGGCCGATGTTGCCGACGATCGCCTGGTGCTTCATCTTGGCCATGTCCGCGGCCATGATGATGTCCTTGTTGCCGGTCGTGGTGACGAAGATGTCGGCCTTGTCGACGACCTCGTCCAGCGTCGTGACCTGGTAGCCGTCCATCGCCGCCTGCAGTGCGCAGATCGGGTCGATCTCGGTGATGATCACGCGGGCGCCCTGTCCGCGCAGGGACTCCGCGCAGCCCTTGCCCACGTCGCCGTAGCCGAAGACGACCGCGGTCTTGCCGCCGATGAGGACGTCGGTGGCGCGGTTGATGCCGTCGATCAGGGAGTGGCGGCAGCCGTACTTGTTGTCGAACTTCGACTTGGTGACGGCGTCGTTCACGTTGATCGCCGGGAACAGGAGGGTGCCGTCGCGGTGCATCTCGTAGAGACGGTGCACGCCGGTCGTGGTCTCCTCGGTCACGCCGCGGATCTCCGAGGCGACCTGGGTCCACTTCTGCGAGCCGTCGGTGATGGTGCGGGTCAGGACCTGGAGGACGACGCGGTGCTCGTCGGACTCGGCGGTGTCGAGGGAGGGGACCTTGCCGTCCTTCTCGTACTCGACGCCCTTGTGGACGAGCATGGTGGCGTCGCCGCCGTCGTCCAGGATCATGTTCGGGCCGCCGGTGGGGGTGTTCGGCCAGGTCAGCGCCTGCTCCGTGCACCACCAGTACTCCTCCAGGGTCTCGCCCTTCCAGGCGAAGACCGGGATGCCCTGGGGGTTCTCGGGCGTGCCGTTCGGGCCGACGGCGATGGCTGCGGCCGCGTGGTCCTGGGTGGAGAAGATGTTGCAGGACACCCAGCGGACCTCGGCGCCCAGGGCGACCAGGGTCTCGATCAGGACGGCGGTCTGCACGGTCATGTGCAGCGAGCCCATGATGCGGGCGCCGGCCAGCGGCTGGCTGGCGGCGAACTCACGGCGGATCGACATCAGGCCGGGCATCTCGTGCTCGGCAAGGGTGATCTCCTTGCGGCCGAACTCGGCCAGGGAGAGATCGGCGACCTTGAAGTCCTGTCGGTTGTCGACAGTCGTCATTACGAGGAGCTCCTCGGGGTTGGGGCCTGGTGGACACGGCTGGTCTGCGCGGCGACGGACACAGGGGTGCCCGAAGGAGGGCACAGGAATGCCCGCGTACGCGCAGCGCAGTCCGTCGGAGGCCCTCTCTCCCTCGGTCGGTCCGCGGTGGGACCGCCCGACCGCCATCAGCAGCGACGTCTGGCTCCCACCCAAGCTACACCGGTGGACCCGGCCGCCCCCAGCCCACCTCAGGACGGATCCGGCCGAAGTCCAGCGGGTGTTGGTTGTCGGACCGGGTTTCCGGGGGAGCCGGGACAGGGTGCCCACGAGTGGTGGACGTCGAGGAATCGGTGGCGATCGCGCTGCGGCGGGAGGCTCGGGGGCGACCGAGATCCTGCTCGGTGACAACCGTGCGAACGCGAGGGACTCGCGTTTCTTCGCGAGCGATCACGACGGGATGGTGGCCGAGTCCGCCGTCCGGGACCGGGTGACCGACGACCGTGCGGCCGCCGTCGTCATCGGGTCGGCCGTCATCGGCGGGGTGGTCCTCGCCCTGGTCGGTGTCGGCCTGGGGATCGCCGCGTTCGTCGTACGGCGGCAAAGGGCGGCGGCGGTCACGCCGTGGCCCGTGCAGCGGGTCTAGTGCTCTGACCGGGATGGTTCACCGGGTCGCGGTTCGCGTCGGTGGGCGTGGGGCCGGTTGGATGTGAGCCGACAGGCTGTCCAACAGGTGG
>NZ_JBIWMV010000055.1:0-1197 GCF_044766845.1 Streptomyces sp. NPDC101776
AACACAGTGGACGCGAGCAACTGAGGACAAGCCCTCGGCCTATTAGTACCGGTCACCTCCACCCATTACTGGGCTTCCAGATCCGGCCTATCAACCCAGTCGTCTACTGGGAGCCTTAACCCCTCAAAGGGGGTGGGAACACTCATCTCGAAGCAGGCTTCCCGCTTAGATGCTTTCAGCGGTTATCCCTCCCGAACGTAGCCAACCAGCCATGCCCTTGGCAGAACAACTGGCACACCAGAGGTTCGTCCGTCCCGGTCCTCTCGTACTAGGGACAGCCCTTCTCAATGTTCCTGCGCGCGCAGCGGATAGGGACCGAACTGTCTCACGACGTTCTAAACCCAGCTCGCGTACCGCTTTAATGGGCGAACAGCCCAACCCTTGGGACCGACTCCAGCCCCAGGATGCGACGAGCCGACATCGAGGTGCCAAACCATCCCGTCGATATGGACTCTTGGGGAAGATCAGCCTGTTATCCCCGGGGTACCTTTTATCCGTTGAGCGACGGCGCTTCCACAAGCCACCGCCGGATCACTAGTCCCGACTTTCGTCCCTGCTCGACCCGTCGGTCTCACAGTCAAGCTCCCTTGTGCACTTACACTCAACACCTGATTGCCAACCAGGCTGAGGGAACCTTTGGGCGCCTCCGTTACTCTTTAGGAGGCAACCGCCCCAGTTAAACTACCCATCAGACACTGTCCCTGATCCGGATCACGGACCCAGGTTAGACATCCAGCACGACCAGACTGGTATTTCAACGACGACTCCACAACCACTGGCGTGGCCGCTTCAAAGTCTCCCAGCTATCCTACACAAGCCGAACCGAACACCAATATCAAACTATAGTAAAGGTCCCGGGGTCTTTCCGTCCTGCTGCGCGAAACGAGCATCTTTACTCGTAGTGCAATTTCACCGGGCCTATGGTTGAGACAGTCGAGAAGTCGTTACGCCATTCGTGCAGGTCGGAACTTACCCGACAAGGAATTTCGCTACCTTAGGATGGTTATAGTTACCACCGCCGTTTACTGGCGCTTAAGTTCTCAGCTTCGCCACACCGAAATGTGACTAACCGGTCCCCTTAACGTTCCAGCACCGGGCAGGCGTCAGTCCGTATACATCGCCTTACGGCTTCGCACGGACCTGTGTTTTTAGTAAACAGTCGCTTCTCGCTGGTCTCTGCGGCCACCCCCAGCTCAA
>NZ_JBIWMV010000055.1:1293-3372 GCF_044766845.1 Streptomyces sp. NPDC101776
CTCTCACCGGTGATGGCCCCCCTTCTCCCGAAGTTACGGGGGCATTTTGCCGAGTTCCTTAACCATAGTTCACCCGAACGCCTCGGTATTCTCTACCTGACCACCTGAGTCGGTTTAGGGTACGGGCCGCCATGAAACTCGCTAGAGGCTTTTCTCGACAGCATAGGATCATCCACTTCACCACAATCGGCTCGGCATCAGGTCTCAGGCTACGTGCTGTCCGGATTTACCTGGACAACGCCCTACACCCTTACCCCGGGACAACCACCGCCCGGGATGGACTACCTTCCTGCGTCACCCCATCACTCACCTACTGCAGGTCTGGTCCGTCGGCTCCACCACTTTCCATTCCCCGAAGGGTCCGGAACGGCTTCACGGACTTAGCATCGCCTGGTTCAATGTTTGACGCTTCACAGCGGGTACCGGAATATCAACCGGTTATCCATCGACTACGCCTGTCGGCCTCGCCTTAGGTCCCGACTTACCCTGGGCAGATCAGCTTGACCCAGGAACCCTTAGTCAATCGGCGCACACGTTTCTCACGTGTGTATCGCTACTCATGCCTGCATTCTCACTCGTGAACCGTCCACCACTAGCTTCCGCTGCGGCTTCACCCGGCACACGACGCTCCCCTACCCATCCCAGCACCCGTTGGGGCTATTGCTGAAATGACACGACTTCGGCGGTACGCTTGAGCCCCGCTACATTGTCGGCGCGGAATCACTAGACCAGTGAGCTATTACGCACTCTTTCAAGGGTGGCTGCTTCTAAGCCAACCTCCTGGTTGTCTCTGCGACTCCACATCCTTTCCCACTTAGCGTACGCTTAGGGGCCTTAGTCGATGCTCTGGGCTGTTTCCCTCTCGACCATGGAGCTTATCCCCCACAGTCTCACTGCCGTGCTCTCACTTACCGGCATTCGGAGTTTGGCTAAGGTCAGTAACCCGGTAGGGCCCATCGCCTATCCAGTGCTCTACCTCCGGCAAGAAACACACGACGCTGCACCTAAATGCATTTCGGGGAGAACCAGCTATCACGGAGTTTGATTGGCCTTTCACCCCTAACCACAGGTCATCCCCCAGGTTTTCAACCCTGGTGGGTTCGGTCCTCCACGAAGTCTTACCTCCGCTTCAACCTGCCCATGGCTAGATCACTCCGCTTCGGGTCTTGAGCGCGCTACTAAACCGCCCTATTCGGACTCGCTTTCGCTACGGCTTCCCCACACGGGTTAACCTCGCAACACACCGCAAACTCGCAGGCTCATTCTTCAAAAGGCACGCAGTCACGACGCACCAAGTAAACTTGATGCGCGACGCTCCCACGGCTTGTAGGCACACGGTTTCAGGTACTATTTCACTCCGCTCCCGCGGTACTTTTCACCATTCCCTCACGGTACTATCCGCTATCGGTCACCAGGGAATATTTAGGCTTAGCGGGTGGTCCCGCCAGATTCACACGGGATTTCTCGGGCCCCGTGCTACTTGGGTGTCTCTCAAACGAGCCGTTAATGTTTCAGCTACGGGGGTCTTACCCTCTACGCCGGACCTTTCGCATGTCCTTCGCCTACATCAACGGTTTCTGACTCGCCTCACAGCCGGCAGACTGTGAAAGAGAGATCCCACAACCCCGTATACGCAACCCCTGCCGGGTCTCACACGCATACGGTTTGGCCTCATCCGGTTTCGCTCGCCACTACTCCCGGAATCACGGTTGTTTTCTCTTCCTGCGGGTACTGAGATGTTTCACTTCCCCGCGTTCCCTCCACATACCCTATGTGTTCAGGTATGGGTGACAGCCCATGACGACTGCCGGGTTTCCCCATTCGGAAACCCCCGGATCAAAGCCTGGTTGACGACTCCCCGGGGACTATCGTGGCCTCCCACGTCCTTCATCGGTTCCTGGTGCCAAGGCATCCACCGTGCGCCCTTAAAAACTTGGCCACAGATGCTCGCGTCCACTGTGCAGTTCTCAAACAACGACCAACCACCCATCACCCTGCCCTCACAGGCAAGTTCACTGGGGCCGGCACTGAAGGCGGCTTCACAGCCGTACCCTCAGACACCCAACAGCGTGCCCGGCA
>NZ_JBIWMV010000056.1:0-4970 GCF_044766845.1 Streptomyces sp. NPDC101776
TGTCGCGAGGGTGTCCAGGTCTGTCTTCACACACTGACATTGGACGCCCTCGTCCTATGTCCGCAGGCCATCCCTTGGACTCATTCATCTAGGGTGTTCGTGGCGGAAGTCCACTGGTCGGCCCGGAGGTGCCATGTCCCTGCAGATGAAGCTGGTTGCGATAACGCTCGACTGCCCTGACCCGCTGGCCTTGGCGGCGTTCTATCGGCAGGCCACCGGCCTTGAACTGCACCCGAAGTCGGACGCCGACTTCGCTGGCCTCAATGGTGAGCACGGACTCTTCATCGGTTTTCAGCGGGTCGACGACTACCGGGCTCCGAGCTGGCCCGGCCAAGTCGTTCCCCAGCAGCTTCACATCTGCTTCACGGTCGACGAGGACTTGGCCGTGGCCGAGGCCCGGCTGCTGGAGCTGGGCGCGGGCAAGCCGGATCACCAGCCGCATGGCGACAAGGCGCGGGTCCTCACCGATCCGGCTGGGCATCCCTTCTGCATCAGCTTGCGCTGACTGCCGGATTCACGAGGGCGCCGTCGACCTGTCGGGCACCGGAACTTGCCAACACATGACCGGGACCCAGCCGTACATGTCTCCACAACGGCGGGACTGCCGACGCATCGCAGAAACAGGACACGTGCCCAGGGGGCTGGCGGCTCGTTGGTCAGGACAGCAGCGGCCGTCTTGGCGTTCCGGTCGCGGGTGGGGTGTGGAATGTCGACGGGTGTAGCTCCTTTGGAGGGACGGGCCGAGCTGGGGCGTCGGTGTCTGGCGCATCGCCTGTGCCCGATGCGGCTGCCCCTCGTCGGAGCGCCGCGGGTAGGCGTGCCGGCCAGGCCGAAGATCGGCCGAGCGGTCCTCGGTGATCAGCGGCGGGACAACCGCAACCGCCGGAAGGATCACACCTCACATGTGAACTCGCGGCTCGGTGCCGGTGAGGGTGGCGGTTGCCTGCCAGAGCCTCTTGGCGACGGCCGGGTCCAGGCCGGCCCGGCCGGGCTTGCGGATCAGTGGGTAGCCCGTGAAGCTGAACAACCCGTCCGGACCGACGTAGGCGTTGCCGGGGACGTCCTGCGTGGCTGCGTACATGAGCGGCAGAGCTCCGTGTTCGACGTCCTGGACCAGGAACGGGAGCCGGTTGACGAATCCCAGCGGCGAGTGCGTGACCAGTCCGGTCCGTGCGACGCCAGGGTGAGCGATGACCGAGCGGACACGGCTGCCCGAGGCGGTCAAACGGCGCTGCAATTCCAGCGAGAACAGCACAACGGCGAGCTTGGACGACTCGTAGACGGCCAGCCCGTTGTACTTGCGGGTGCGCCAGTCGAGGTCGTCGAGGTCCAGCCTGCCGAATCGGTGCAGTTGGCTGGAGACCGTCACCACGCGGTCGGTCAGCCGGGGCAGCAGCAGGTTGGTGAGCACGAACGGCCCGAAATAGTTCGTCGCGGTCTGCACGTCCAGGCCCTGCGCGGTCCGCGCCGCCGGGATGTCCATCACCCCGGCGTTGTTGATCAGAACATCGATGTCGCCGGTGTACGACGTCGCAAACGCACGTACCGAGTCCAGGTCGGCGACATCGAGTCGCCGGACATCGAAATCTCCACGCATACCGGCCACTGCCTGGCACGCCTTGTCGACGTTGCGCACGGCCAGCACCACGTGGGCGCCGACCCGTGCGAGTTCGCGAGCGGTCACCAGCCCGATCCCCCCGCCCGCACCGGTGATCACCACCGTCGCGCCGGCCATGCTTGGCAGCCGGTCCGCGGTCCATTTGGCCATGGTGAAATCCTCCAGAGACTCTTCCGCCTGATTCCTGACGCCGTCCAGTGAAGAGGGCCCGTGCCGGCGGATGAAGGACCTGCCCAACCACTGAATGGCAGGGCGTGGCTACCCGTGTCGGCCTGCCGGACAATGAGGCGGCCAGGTATGCGACATCCGAGTTGGGGAGCCCGATGATGGACACGGCGGTGGATGGCGAGGGTCTGGCCGATTTCCTGCGCGGACGCCGGGAGTCCCTGCAACCCGAGGACGTCGGGTTGCGCCGCGGCGCACGACGGCGCACGGCCGGGCTGCGCCGGGAGGAGGTCGCCGAGCTGTGCGACATGTCGGCCGACTATCTGGCCCGGCTGGAACGCGGCAGCGGTTCCCAGCCGTCGCAGCAGATGGCGGCGGCCATCGCCCGGGGCCTGCGCCTGACCCCCGACGAACGTGACCATCTGTTCCTGCTGTGCGGGCACCGCCTCCAGACACGGCGACTACGCGAGGCGCACATCAGTCCCGGGCTGCTGCGTGTCATGGACCGGCTTCAGGACACACCGGCGCAGATCGTGGGCACGGTCGGTGAAACGCTGCAGCAGACGCCGCCCGCCGCGGCGCTGCTCGGCGACGAGACGCGTCACACCGGCCCGGCGCGCAGCGCCCTCTACCGGTGGTTCACCGACCCCACCGCCCGCCATCGGTACCTGCCCGACGACCACCACCTGCACAGCCGCGTCTACGTCGCCATCCTGCGCGCCAGTGCCACCGCGCAGGGGCCCGGATCGCCGGCCGCCTCGCTCGTGGCCGACCTGCAACACAACGAGGAATTCGCCGAGCTGTGGAACCGCCACGAAGTGGGACTGCGGTGGAGCAACGCCAAACGCTTCGTCCACCCCGAGGTCGGACGCATCGACCTGTACTGCCAGACACTGCTCGACCCCGACCAGGGGCAGTCCCTGCTCATCTTCACCGCCACACCTGGCACGGAGAGCCACGACAAGCTTGCCCTGCTGACCGTGCTCGGCGCCGACACGTTCGCAGGCTCCTGACGCACTAGGGCGTGTGTGGAAAGTGGATCAAGCAGTCCCCGACTCGGCGAGTCATGGGGTGTGAGCGGTCGCGTAAATACGAGAGCGTCGACATGGGGCAGCGCGTACCCTCTCAAGGCCCTGATCATTTGTGCCTGGAGAACTCGTATGAGCTTGGATCTGGTGTCCGTCGACCGTGAACCGGCCGCCGGGGCTGTTCTGCTGGCCGGCATCCCCGGGAGTGGGAAGTCCACGGTGGCCGCTGCGCTGGCCGGCCGCCTCCGGATGTCGGCCCACATTGAGGTGGACGCATTCCAGGAGATGATCGTCAGCGGTGGGCAATGGCCCTCGCCGGCCGCGAACCCGGAAGCCGACCGGCAGATCTTCCTGCGGGCCCGCAACGCGTGCCTTCTGGCTGACAGCTTCGCGCGGGCCGGTTTCATCCCGGTACTCGATGATGTCGTGGTCCGCCGTTCCCACCTTGACTTCTATCGCACGACGCTGGCGGCCGTGCCGCTCTACATCGTCATCCTGGCTCCCGGCCCGGCAGTGGCGTGGCGGCGCAATCAGGCTCGGGAGAAGGTCCTGGCCACGGACTGGTCGCCGCTGGATGAGGCGATGCGCTCCGAGCTCGGGCAGCAGGGAACCTGGATCGACAACGCTGCGCAGACGGTTGAAGAGACAGTCGAAGCGATCCTGTCCGTGACCGGTCTGGCGTCCGGCGCTGAAGTCGATCAATCTTTGCGATGATCGCCAGGTGGCGCGTGGAGATCTGACGGATACGCAGTGGGATCGGCTGGCACCGTTGTTGCCTGGGCGCAAGAAGCCGGGACGTCCGCCGATATGGACGAGGCGGCAGCCGAACCTTCCACCCGCCTTCGTGCACCGGGCTACCCGGAAGCCGTGACCGGGAGGGCAAGGGCCGCGGCCGGTGTCGCCATGTCCACCGGCGTCAGCTGGGCCCAGCGAACTTGATGGAGCGTCAGGAAGGCTGGCAACGCAGCGATACCAACTCCAGGACCGCTGGTGTGCTGAAGCATCACGGGCTCGCGGCATGCGTTGTCAGAGGCGGCGGGCAGGATGACGGTCATGACAGACGGAACGACCTGGCTCGCCGATCGACAATCCATCGCTTTCGGGGGCTATCACGTGGTACTCGCCCGCGGGCTGTCCCCGCAGGAACTCGCCAGGCGCCTTGCCGCGGCCCTGCGGTACGACACGGAGCGCATCGTCGTGCCGGTCGGGGACCACACGGGAACTTCGTTCCTGGAGCTCATGGACGACTACGACGACGTCGGGCTGCGCCTCGGCTCTGTGGGGGACTGGACATACGCGGTTGCGTACGGCGGCTGGCAGGCCGAGTTCGGACCGTTGACACCGGTCTCGCGCGACGGTGCGCATGTCTGCCTCCTGGAGTACGAGGAGGAGAACGGCAAGCCGGTGCCGCCCCAGTTCGCCTACTTCCACGATGGCCGGCTGCTGGCTGCCTTCAACCTGCACCTGGACGGGTCATGGGGCTACGAAAAGGTCGAAGGCGACCCTGCTACAGCCGCTCGACTGCAGGAGCGGCTCGCGGCCGCCGGCCTCCCGGACCCGGAGCGGAACCGAAGGGAGGTTCACCGCGCCGCGCTCGGTGTGGTCGAGGAGTTCTTCGGGCTCGCGCTGCCGAGGGACCCGATCGTGAGCGGGACGCTGCCGGCCGTTTTGCTGGAACCGGCCTGACCCGCAACCAGACCGGCACAACTATCGGGTGCTCTTGCTCCGTCGCCGCCCGCGCTGAGCGCGCAGTTATCGGCGGAGCCCGTCGCGGCGTGTACCGGCGCTCGTTCTCGCGCGGGCGTGCGACGGAGGTGTCGTGATGGCTGCGCGCAGCACCCGTATCCAGCGAGGCGGCAGCGGCAGGACGACCGTCCGCGCCACACTGCTCAACCACTTTGTGCAGGAAGCCGACTTCGTGCCGGCGCCCGCTGAACAAGCCGCCGGCCTCCTTGCCAGGGAAGCTCTGGACGGGTATCACACGGTCCTGGTGGACACTCTGAAGCTCCCCCTTTGACCTGGACAGCTTGATACTGGGACGGATGGTCCCGGAGGAAGCAGTCGTAGGTAGTGAGTAGCAAGAGCAACATGAGTAAGCGGTACACGGCCGAGTTCAAGCGGGACGCGGTTGCCCTGGCGTTGTCCTCGGAAAAGACGGT
>NZ_JBIWMV010000057.1:0-2711 GCF_044766845.1 Streptomyces sp. NPDC101776
CTGGTTCAACAATGGGAGCCGTGTGAGTCGCGAGGTTCACGCACGGTTCTGAGAGCGGCGGTGGGTGAGATTCCCGCCGCCGACTCACCTCGTAGGAGTCTCCCTTGGAGCCGACGGAGGCCACGGCTGCTTCCTGTTCGAGGCGTTCGGTGTAGCGGATGGCCCGGTATTGGACGCCGCGATCCGAGTGGTGAGTGAGGCCGGCGAGGTCGGCGCCGGTGTGCCGGCGTCTCCATATGGCCATCTCCAACGCCTCCACTGCGAGGTCGGTGTAGAGGCTGGTGGCGACCTGCCGGCCGACGGCCATGCGGGAGAACACGTCGATGACGAAGGCGGCGTAGACCCAGCCGGAGAAGGTGCGGATGTAGGTGATGTCCGCGACCCACAGCTGGTTCGGTGCGCTCGCCGTGAACTGCCGCTCGACCAGGTCCGCGGGCTCTTCGCCCGGATCACGCCACGCGGTCGGGCCTGGCGCATGAGGCGTTCGACGGTGCAACGGGCCACCTCGTGTCCCTCGCGGACGAGGGCGGCGTGGACCTTGCGGGCGCCGTAGACACCGTAGTTGTCGGCGTGGATGCGGCGGATCTCCCTGGTGAGGTGCTCGTCGCGCAGACTGCGTGCCGAGGGCGGGCGGGTGTGGGCGGCGTAGTAGGTGCTCGGCGCGATCGGGGCGTCGGTCTCGGCGAGAACCTCGCAGATCGGCTGGACGCCGAACGTCTCCTTGTACTGGTCGATGTAGGCGACCTTCATCGCAGTGGACGGTCCAGCTCCGCGGCGAAGAAAGCCGACTTAGATTCAACCGGTCAAGGCAACACTCTCGGCCGGGGTGCGGAATCCCAGACATTTGCGGGGGCGGTTGTTGAGTTTCGCCGCGATGACATCAAGGTCGCCCTGACTGAACGTCGAGAGGTTCGTCCCTTTTGGCAGGTACTGCCGGAGCAGCTTGTTGGTGTTCTCGTTGGTGCCGCGCTGCCGGGGGCTGCGCGGGGCTGCGAAGAACACGTCGACGCCGGCGTCAGTGCTGAGACGCTTGTGCGCTGCCAGTTCCATGCCGCGATCCCAGGTCAGCGTGGAGCGTAGCCGGGAGTCCATGCGCGTGTATGTCCCGGTCAGAGCTGGAACGACCACGTTGGTGTGGCGGCTGGAGAGTTTCACGACCGTGAGGAACCGCGTCTTGCGGTCGACCAGTGTGGCGACCTGGCTGTTGTCCGAGCCGATCACCAGATCGCCTTCCAGGTGCCCAGGCTCGCTGCGGTCCTCCGCGGCCTGGGGCCGCTCCTCGATCGGCCGGGCATCGGTGATCTGCGAGCGCCATTGCCCCTTTACTGTGTGTCGCTTGTTCTTCCGGATCGGGCGGCCTGTGCGAAGGCGTTTGCAGACCTCGCGGGGGATCACTTTCCACCGGGTGGTGTAGACCGACCGGTAGATCGTCTCGTGGCTGATCTCCATCGCCGGGTCATTGCCGTGATGACGACGGAGGTGGCCGACTGTCTGCTCGGGTGACCACTCCTCGCAGAGCAGGGTCAGTACCGTCTGCCTGAGCGCCGGTCTGGCGGCGAGCAGGCACTGTTTCGGGCGCCGGGAACGGTCAAGTGCCCGTTCCTGCGCGGCGATTGCCCGGTATTCATCGCGTCCGCCGTTGTTGCCGACTTCACGGCTGATCGTCGACACCGCACGCCCCAGCAGGCCGGCGATCGCCCGGTAGGAATGGCCGGCACAAAGCCCGCGTGAGATCTCTTCCCGCTCGCCCAGGGTCAGGCTTCCAGCGCGCGCCTTGCGGGGCGCGGGAGCGATGCCTCCGTGGTGCTTGAGGACGGTGAACACCGAGCCGGGTGGTTTGCCGATCTGTCTCGAGATGACGCTGATCGACTCCCCGGCCCTCCACCGCCGCCACAAGTCGGCCTTCATCTCGTCCGACATCCCCGGCCGACCCAATTTCGCCACGTAACCGTCCTCAACCAGCACTGTTGCTCTGACCGGTTGAATCTAAGGAGGCGGACTTCAATATCGCGTTCGCCCGCCGCAGTTCCTTCACCTCCCGCTCCAGCTCTGCGATCCGGGCAGCTTCGGCACTGGTGGTGCCGGGCACGATGCCCTCGTCGGTCTCGGCCCGCTTGACCCACCCACGTAGAGCCTCGGGGTGCACGTCCAACTGGTCGGCAATCCGCTTGATCGCACCAGCCCGGCCAGCCGCGTCCTTGCGGGCCTCGACCGCCAACCGGGTCGCACGCTCGCGCAGTTCGTCGGGGTACTTACAAGACGACGGAGTTAAGGTGTCGGCGTACGGACTTTTCTCCCCAGTTGCGTACGGGCGAACGTCCCCAGCTGTCAGGCCACGTCGTTCTCTCGCTCGATGGCCTTGAGGCGGTTCTTGAGCCGGTAGCTGGGGCCGTTGATGGAGATCACTTCGCAGTGGTGGAGGAGACGGTCGAGGATGGCGGTGGCGAGGACTTCGTCGCCGAAGACCTGGCCCCATTCGCTGAAGGTCTTGTTCGAGGTCAGGACGATCGAGCCCTTCTCGTAACGCTTGGAGATGACCTGGAAGACCAGGTTCGCCTCCGCGCGTTCGAGGGGCTGGTAGCCGACTTCGTCGACAACGAAGACGCTGGGCCGCAGGCAGGGCTGTTCCAAAGTCCTGCCGGGTGGGTGAATGTGCTGGTCACGGCGTGGTGACGATGTCGGCGCGGGCCGCTACGAACAGATCGAGGCTC
>NZ_JBIWMV010000058.1:0-1932 GCF_044766845.1 Streptomyces sp. NPDC101776
GAGGTGAGTCGGCGGCGGGAATCTCACCCACCGCCGCTCTCAGAACCGTGCGTGAACCTCGCGACTCACACGGCTCCCATTGTTGAACCAGTGGGCAACGCGCCGTGCTTCCAGTGAGCGAACATGCCCGGGAATGCTGAGGCAATCTCAGCCAGCTTTCTCCGGGCCTTCCTTGAGGCACGACGATACCGTTTGTACTTCCTCCGAGCCCATTTCACCAGGAACGGATTGATCTGCTGTTCCAGAAACCGGATCAATCTGGACTTGTAGAAGCGCCCATAGTAATTGATCCATCCCGCCACGACGGGGTTGATCATCGCGGCGATCTCCCGAAAGCTCAGCTCGGTACAGCGCCCGAGTCGCCAACTCCGGATAGTCCTCGCCATGGACTTCATGGCTGTTCCGCTCACTGCAGGAAGGAAGCCGGTCTTCAGCCTCCCATCCCGCAAGCGGGCCGCCCGAGGGCGGAAGGCGTACCCCAGGAACGTGAACTCCGTGACCGGAAAATCCCGTTCACGACCTTCCTGTTTGCAGTACACCACCCTGGTTTTCTCCGGATGGAGACGTAATCCGAACTGCAGCAACCTGCGCTCGATGATGTTGCGGACGAAGTTCGCCTGCTTCTCACTGGCGCAGTGCACCACAGCGTCGTCGCCGTACCGCTCGAACCTGATCGCCGGGTACTCCCGAACCAACCACGCATCGAAGGCGTAGTGCATGAACAGATTCGACAACAACGGCGAAATGGAAGATCCTTGAGGAGTTCCCTTTTCCCGCCTGACGAGCGTTCCGTCGGATTGCTGCACGGGGGCGACAAGCCATCGCTTCACATACAACAGAACCCACGAGAGATTGGTATGTCTTTCCACTGCCGCGATGATGGGGGCGTGCGGCACGTTGTCGAAGAATCCCTGGATGTCAAGGTCGATCACCCAAGGATGCCTCCAGCACCGCTGCTTGCACGTCTCCACCGCATCCAGCGCGGACCGCCTCGGGCGATAGCCATACGAATCCTGATGGAAGATCTGCTCCACATCTGGCTCCAATGTCATGGCCACTACCGTCTGGGCGATCCTGTCGGCCACCGTGGGAACCCCAAGGCTCCGAGTCCCACCGCCGGCTTTGGGAATATCAACCGCTCTCACGGGCGGAGGGAAGTAACTTCCCGAGGACAGCCGGTTCCACAGCTTGTACAGGTTGCTCTTCTCATCCTGCTCAAACTCCGCTAACGACTGCCCGTCCACCCCAGCCGCTCCCCTGTTGGCCTTAACCTTCAGGTATGCATTCCAGACCAGCCGTTTCGGAATATCAAACGGCTTGCTCACCGATCTCGTCTCGACCATCCGATTCCTCCCATCTCTGGTTGATCGCCGATCGACACTCAACAACACGTCCCCTTCGCTCCGCCTCTATTACGGAGGTTTCATCACTACTACGGGACGTTCCGCCCTCCTGACGCGCCACCGGTACTCCGGCCCTCATGACACTTCGCCACTTGGGCCTCTCCCTCTCGCGAGCCACGTCAACCCGTGGATCGCGGTTTCGCGTCGAGGAGTTCTCCAGTTCCGTTGTGAAGCCCGGACTGAGCTCGCGCCACCTTCATGCCGGACACCGCCAGACCTGTAGACAGGTTCCCGTCTGGCTCATCCCAGGACAGCATTGAGGCCCTGGTTTCGATGCCATCTAAGCTTTACGACACGTCATCAGCGGTTCACTTTCGTTCGCCTTCTCAGCCCACACCTGCCGCATTTTGTACGGCTTTTCCATGACGCTCACCACCACGGCTCATTCACCGCAGCAGCTCATGGCGGTTTGACACCTGCACCTGCATGCCGATGTCGAAGGACCTACCTTCATCTCCACAACAGCATGGCGACTGTTCGTTTCCGTCTTCTACATCAGAACCGCACATTCACCTTCTGGACACACCAA
>NZ_JBIWMV010000059.1:0-1841 GCF_044766845.1 Streptomyces sp. NPDC101776
TCGTGACTCCTCCCCCGGCTGAAGCCGGGGGTTTCTCGTTACGCCGGGTTGGCGTTGCGAGGGACCAGCCCGGCCCGTAGAACGTTGGTGGCTCCCACTGTGTCGGCGTGCGCGGTGTGGCCGCAGGCGAGGCAGTGGAACTTTTCCTGGGTGGGCCGGTTCTCCTTGGCGGTGTGCCCGCATTCGGGGCAGGTACGGGAGGTGTTGCGGGGGTTCACGGCGATCACTTCCCGTCCGGCGCTTTCAGCCTTGGCGTGCAGGATCGTCAGGAACACCCCCCAACCGGCGTCGTTGATCGACTTGCTGAGCCCGGCCTTCGCGGCGGCCCCGTTGGGCAGGAACGCGCCCGGCTGGTCGGGGTCGGGCCTGGGGGCGGGGGCCTTGCTCATGTTGCGGATCTTGAGATCTTCGTGCGCGATGACGTCGTGTGCGCGGACCAGGCCGAGCGCGGTCTTGTGGGCGTGGTCGAGCCGCCTGCGCTTCACTTTGCCGTGCAGCTGGGCGACCTTCTGAACCGCACGCCGGTGGTTGGCGGTCCGGTCCTTCGCCTTGCAGCGCGGGAACCGGGACAGGGCCTGCTGCGCCGCCTGAAGTTTCGCGGCCGCCCGACGGCCGTGGCACGGATTGGACACGAAGGCGCCGTTCGAATCGGCGAGGAAGTTCGCGATGCCCAGATCGATGCCGACCGCGGAGCCCGTCGCGGGCAGCGGCTCGGGCCGGTCCCGCTCAACGCTCAGCACGACGAACCACTTACGGCCCTCGCGCTTGACCGACACGGTCTTGACCCGGCCGGCCACCGGGCGGTGCTGATTGACCCTCACATGCCCGACGCCCTGGAAACGGACCCGGGTGACGGCATCGTGCGGGGTGGAGTCGAACCGGCAGCCGTCCCCGTCCTTGGGGAAGTCCACCGTGTCGAACCAGTTCCCCCCGCGAAAGCGCGGATAGCCCGGCGCCTCACCAGACGTGACCCGACGGAAGAACGCGGCGAACGCCTTGTCGAGACGGCGCAAGGTGGCCTGCTGCGAGGAGAACGACCAGCGGCCCTGCCTCTCCGGGTCGAACGCCCGGATCTCCTTGAGCTGCGCCGACTGACCGCCGTACGTGACGCTGGTCTTCGAAACGTGCCGCCAGGCGTCACGCCGCTCCTGCAACGCCCCGTTGTAGAGGGAGCAGTGATCCCGCAGCATCTCGGCCAGCGCCTGGGCCTGACGGACGGTGGGCCGCAGGAGAAACTTGTACGCACGGATCATCCAGCCCACCCCCTCCGGTCAGTTCACTCGATCCTAATACACTTGGCGTATGTCACCACGCTGGGAACCAGATCCCGACATCAGGCGCGGAAACCACGTAGTTTTCAACCTCCACGCACACTTGGTGTTCGTCACGAAGTACCGGCGGGAGGTCTTCAACGACGACATGCTGACGCGCTGCGAGGCGATCATGCGGGACGTGTGCCAGTCCTTCGATGCCGAACTGCGGGAGTTCAACGGCGAAGGCGATCACGTCCACCTCCTCGTCCACTACCCGCCGAAAATCGCCCTGTCCAAACTCGTCAACTCCCTCAAGGGCGTCAGCTCCCGCTACCTGCGGGCGGAGTACACCGGCCGGATCAACCAGATCGGCACGGGATCGGTGTTCTGGTCCCCGTCCTACTTCGCCGCGTCCTGCGGCGGCGCACCACTGGGCATCGTCAAGGACTACATCGACAACCAGAAACGCCCTGGCTGACCGTCACCCCGAAGACGCAGAGAACTCCGGCGCTGCGCGCCTCCGGGCCGAGGATCGCATTCCCGCCCGGCCTGAAGGCCGGGATTCCCTGCGAAGAACAAGGGATGGAC
>NZ_JBIWMV010000060.1:0-1768 GCF_044766845.1 Streptomyces sp. NPDC101776
GCTAGTGCTCTGACCGGGAAGGTTCGCCGGTTGAAATAGGCTGGGCCTTCTCGATGAACGAGGGGGCAGAGTGTCGGCGCGATGGTCGACGGACGAGGCCGTGGGCCTGTTTGAGAGCGAGTTGCGGACCGGGCAGCGGGCGCTCTCGGAGCTGGGCACGGAAGGTGCCTGGCGTGCGTTCATCCGCTTCGGTCGGCTGCGCTTCGACACACCGGACTCGAACGATGCCGACGGCCTTCTGTTCCAGTACGGGACCTACTCGTTCGACGGCCCAGCGACGTTCACGCTTGACCTTGCGCGGCAGTTCGAGGTCCACAACGGTGACGGCGATCACGACCACTACGTACAAGTGCACTGCGAGTTGCGTTACGGACTCACTCCAGGTCTGCAGGCCCTTGGAAGCTTCGTGTCGTGGTTCTTCCACGACACCGAAGACGATCTCGATCGGTGGGCGGAGGGGCTGGGCCACCGATCGGTTTGGACGGTGATCCGTGCATTCAAGCCGGCCGAGATCAGGGTCTACCAAGAGCAGGTGTAGCACCGTTCAGGCGGCGCCCGCGGCGGGACGCCCGCCCCATCGGATGCCTTTCTCGCTGCGGATGCGGGCCCGCTCTTTGCGTTGGGCGGCCAGGACGTCCGGGTGGCGGGCGTTCGCATTGCGCCAGCGCAAGTAGGCGTGCAGGGCCCGGGTCTGGACGGTGTGGTTCGGATGGTGGGAGTTGGCCAGGGTGAACTGCCGCAGCGGTCCGAAGTGGGCCTCGATGGGGTTGGCCCAGGAGGCGTTGGTCGGAGTGAAGCACAGCTTCACCTTGTTCTTCTTCGCCCACGCGCGGATCTTGGTGCCCTTGTGCGCAGAGAGGTTGTCCATGATCACGTAGATCGGAGCGCCGTCCGGGCGCGCCGCACGGATCGACTTCAGCGCGGTCAGGGAGTTCACGGCTCCCTTGTAGCGACGGTTGACGCCCCACAGGGTGTCGTCGCCGACCGAGTAACAGCCGTGGAAGTAGGTCACCCCGTGAGTGCGGTGGTAAGTCGCAGGGACGCGGTTGGGGTGGCCCCGCCCGGCCCAGCAGGACCCACCGGTGGGGCGGATGCCCAGCGGGCCGAACTCGTCGAACGCGAAGGTGCGGTCGGGGAAGTGCTCCAGGACGTGCTCGATGCGGTCCAGCTTGGCGTCGCGCTCGGGATCGGTGGACTCCTTCCAGGTCTTGGTCCGCTGGAAGGTGATGCCGCGCCGGGCGAGTAGGCAGCGCAATGCCTCGCGGCCGATGCGTATCATCCGGCCGTGGATACGGCGCAGGTAGGCGACGAGTTTCCGTAACGACCAGCGGGTGAAGGGCTGGTCGAGCTTGGCCGGGCGGGTGGTGGCCGTCGCCACGACGAAGTCCTCTTCGTCATGGCTGAGCAGGCGGGGACGGCCTCCCGCCCACTGAGGGTCCAGGCAGGCCAGGCCGATCTCGTTGAACCGGTGGATCACATCGCGGACCGTGTCCTCGTCGGCCTGCACCAGCTGTGCGATCACCGGCACGCGATTCCCGCCCGCCGAGGCCAGCAGCATCATCGCCCGCCGGTAGCGCACCGAACTGGTGCTGCCCCGGCGCACGATCTGCTGCAGCCGCTGCCCTTCCTGATCGGTCAGCCTGCGGACTCGAACGGGCTCTGCCACCACGCCTCCACCTGTTGGACAGCCTGTCGGCTCACATCCAACCGGCCCCACGCCCACCGACGCGAACCGCGACCCGGTGAACCATCCCGGTCAGAGCACTAG
>NZ_JBIWMV010000061.1:0-1677 GCF_044766845.1 Streptomyces sp. NPDC101776
CCTCGCGCTTTCATGAGCGTGCTCGTCCATGCCTTGATCAAATAAGCGAAGAGTGCTCCTGACCTGCAACGATGGGACTTGTCGAGGGTCCTGTCAGCTGCACGGAAAGAAGCACTCTCCAGGTGAGTAAGCGTATCGGGTTGTACCCGCGTGTCCGTGTCGAGGGCGGTGGCAGCGGGGCGGTCTCGCAGGCCGGGGCGGTGCTGTTGGTCGAGACGGTCCGCAAGTCCGGGCTGGACACCGCGATATCGGCGGCGCTGGCGCCGTGGCGCAAGCCGCGGACGGTGCACGATCCGGGCAAGGTCCTGCTGGATGTCGCGCTCGGAGTCGCTCTGGGCGGGGACTGCCTCGCCGATGTCGCCATGCTGCGGGCCGAGGCCAACCTGTTCGGCCCGGTGGCGTCCGACCCGACGGTCTCCCGGCTCATCGACGCCCTCGCCGCAGCCGGGCCGAAGGCCCTCACCGCGATCCGCACGACGCGAGCCGAAGTACGGTCGCGGGTCTGGGAGTTGGCCGGTGAGAACAGTCCTGCCGCCGGTGGCAGTGTGATCGTGGACATCGACGGGGTGCTGGTCCTTGCGCACTCCGAGAAGCAGGACGCCACCGCGACCTGGAAGAAGACCTTTGGCCATCATCCGCTCGTCGCGTTCGTCGACCACGGCCCGGCCGGGTCCGGGGAGCCGGTGGCCGCGCTGCTGCGGCCCGGCAACGCGGGCTCCAACACCGCCTCCGATCACATCACCACCGCCCAGCTCGCCTTGGCCCAACTGCCGAAACATCTGCGGCGGGGACGGCAGACCTTGATCCGAACCGACTCCGCCGGCGGCACCCATGCCTTCCTGGACTGGCTCTCCAAACCGGGCCGGTGGCTGTCGTATTCCATCGGAATGACCATCACCGACGCCATCCACCAGGCCGTCCTGAAGATCCCGAAGAAGGCGTGGACGCCGGCCTACGACGCCGGCGGCACCGAGCGGCCCGGCGCCTGGGTCGCAGAGATCACCGACATGCCCGACCTGAGCACCTGGCCGAAGGGGATGCGGCTGATCGTCCGCAAGGAACGGCCGCACCCCGGCGCCCAGTTGCGCTTCACCGACCTCGACGGGCTGAGGCTGACCTGCTTCGCCACCAACACCAAACGCGGTCAGCTCGCCAACCTCGAACTGCGCCACCGCCGCCGAGCCCGCTGCGAGGACCGCATCAGAAACGCCCGCACCACCGGTCTGC
Organism: Streptomyces sp. NPDC101776; assembly: GCF_044766845.1. Taxonomy (NCBI): domain Bacteria; kingdom Bacillati; phylum Actinomycetota; class Actinomycetes; order Kitasatosporales; family Streptomycetaceae; genus Streptomyces; species Streptomyces sp. NPDC101776. Next base: position 1,228 of record NZ_JBIWMV010000061.1, read on the forward strand.
GCAACCTGCCCCTGCACGACACCGCACAAAACCAGGTCTGGCTGGAGATCATCTCCCTCGCGCTCGACCTCCTCGCCTGGATGCCGATGCTCGCCCTGACCGGCCAGACCCGCCGCTGGGAACCGAAGAAGCTTCGCCTGCGGCTGTTCTCCGCTGCCGCCCAGCTCGTGAACACCGGCCGCCGCAACTGGCTCCGCTTCACGACCCGATGGCCCTGGACCGACGTCATCATCCATGCGATCGGCAGGCTCAACAGCCTCCCGAACCCCGGCTGACCAGCCACTTCGGCCATCCCGACAACCCGAACCACATCACCGGCGAAGTGGAACCCGGCGCCCACCCGACGCGACAACCGGGCCGAAAGCGTGCCCCAACCCCGAAAAGACCGCACCTCACAAACACAGAGTCCCCGTCAGCACACCGACGAGGACTCATGAACGATCGAGGCTA
>NZ_JBIWMV010000062.1:0-1585 GCF_044766845.1 Streptomyces sp. NPDC101776
AGCTTGGTATTTATCCTCGCTGCCGTTTCAGGCGGATGTGTTCGGTGAGGGTTTCGGCTCGTTTCACGGTCTTCCCGGGCTCATGGCGTGGGGCTGGCCTGCGGTTCTTGGAGCCGGGTGGGCGTCCGGGGCCTGGCTTGGAGGGTTTGGGCACTCCCGCAGGACGGGTGGTCTTCGCGCGGAGGTTCCTGAACCCGCGGCGGACCCGGGCGGGGGTGAGCCGGCGAGGCTCGGCCGGTCGTTCCCAGGGGCGGCGGAGGTCCTCGGCGAGGGGGCGGGCGAGGCGGAGTTGGGTGTGGGCGGCGATGATGAGCCAGGTCCACAGGTCGGCGGTCGCGGGGTCGCGGACCTTGGGGACGGTCCAGCCGAGGGTCTGCTTGAACAGCCGGAAGGTGTGTTCAAGATCGAATCTGCGGAGGAACGCCTGCCAGCGCAGGTCGACGTCGGCGTTGGTCAGGCCGGTTCGCGAGGACCACAGCCAGACCGGCTTCGGATCGCGGTCGCCGGGCAGGTGCTCGACCTTCAGCCGGATCAACGTGCCGTGGACCAGCGGGAGTTCACCACAGTGGTCGAGCCACGGGCCGCGGGCGGTCAGGCGGGGGTGCATCCGGTCCCAGGCGAGGGCTTCGGCCCTGCCGTAGCGGGTGGTGTCGCAGGCGGTGGCCTGGTCGGGAGCGTGCCAGGACTCTTGCCTGGAGAAGGTGAGGACGCCGCCGTGCTTGCGGGGCTGCCCACCGCGCGGGGTGGAACGCCGGGGGCCGGCGTCGCGAAGCATCACCCGGTCCGAACGCAGCCGCCCGACCAGCTCGACGGGCAGGTCCGCCAGGACGTAGGCGAGGCGGGTGACGTCGTAGCCGGAGTCCATCACGACAAGGATGTCCGCGTCGCCGGGCCGCCACTGCCCGGCGTGCACGAGCCGGGTGACCACGTCGCGGAGCTGGGTGGCGGTCACCGCGGTGGCGTCGTCGGCCGGCCCGAGCCGGACCGCGTCCAGCACGGCGGTCCACGAGGTGCGTCCTGTTTCCAGGGCGGCGACGAAGGAGTAGGGCCAGCCGGGGATGAACTGATCCGCGCTGCGGCCCCGCCCGTAGACGTGGCAGAACAGCCGCTCCGGGCTGGTCGGGGCGTCGGGACGCAGCCAGTTGCTCACGTCCACCGCGAGCACGATCCGCCCGTCGGCGGCACGCGGCAGCGGCGTGGAGGCCAGCAGCCTGCGCAGGCGGCGCGGCTCCAGCCAGCCGTGGTTGACCGCGTCATACATCGCCCCGTGCCCGCGCCGGTGCTCGGCCGTGAGCGTCAGCTCGACCAGCGAGGTGACCGGACCATCAGCACACAGCACCGCCTCGGTGAGCTCGAAGAGCGCATCCGCACGGCTGTAAAGACAGTCGTAGAACTCGACACGAAAGTGGGACAGGATGCCCAACGCGGCCTCAGTGGACTGTTCAGGGGCAAGACTCTTCACCAGCGGCCGTTCTTTCACGCGACGTTGCTCGACACCTCGAAGCGTGAAGAACGGCCGTCCTGCTGTCTCACGAACACAGCAAGATCAGCAGGTCGAGTGACCAGCGAGGATAAACGCCAAGCT
>NZ_JBIWMV010000063.1:0-1399 GCF_044766845.1 Streptomyces sp. NPDC101776
CAATGCCGTTGCTTTTGGCGGGGCTGGCCGGTTGAAGCGATGTGCTGATATCCCGTCTGGAGCGGCTGGGGCTGGGCGTCCTGACTCGGTCGTGTCCGCCTGAGCTGGTGGACCGGATGGTGGGTGAGACGGGGTGCTCGGAGAAGCGCCGTCGTCTGTTGTCCGCCCGGTTCACGGTGTATTTCGTGCTGGCGATGTGCTTGTTCCCGCAGGCCGACTACTTGGAAGTCCTGCGTCTGGTGAAGACGGGCGACAAGGGATTGCGGTCCTGGTCCGGGGTGAACAAGTCGTCGCTGGCCAGGGCCCGGCAGCGGCTCGGCTGGCCGGTGATGCGGCAACTGTTCCGGTCCGTGGCCCGCCCGCTCGGCGCGGACGGTGAGCTGTTCCGCGGACTGCGGGTGCTGGCCCTGGACGGGATGCTGCTGGCCGTGCCCGACTCTGCGGGGAACAACGACGCCTTCGGCAAGTCTGGCTCCCAGCGCAGTCCGATGGGCTATCCGCAGGCCAGGGTGGTCGCGGTGGCCGAGTGCTCCTCGCATGCCGTTCTGGACGCGGTGATCGGCGGGTTCAAGGATTCCGAGCGCATCGTCTCCGACGCTCTGGACGCCCATGTCGGAACCGGCACGCTGTTACTGGCCGACCGGGGCTTGTGGGGTCTGGCCCGCTGGCACCGGCTCCGCAACCAGGGCACGCACCTGTTGTGGCGTATCGAGCGGCGCAAGGCCCGCCGGGTCCAGGACGTTCTTCCCGACGGCAGCTACCTCGCGCGGATCGAGGCGAACAAACACAGCAAGGCGGCCGGAACCGTGAAGGCGCCGACGGCCCTGGTCCGGGTGATCGAGTACCGCGTCGACGGGCAGGCCGACGTCGTCCGGCTGATCACCAGCCTGACCGACCACGAGAAGTACCCCGCCGACGAACTTGCCGTCCTGTACTCCCGCCGCTGGGAGATCGAGCTCGTCTTCGACGAGATCAAGACCCATCAACGCGGCCGGCCGGTCCTCAGATCACAGACACCGGACGGCGTCCGGCAGGAGATCTACGCGCACTTGATCGTGCACCACGCCACTCGGGACCTGCTGGACGAGGCCGCCCGCCTACACCGCAGCACCGCCGAGCGGACCTCGTTCACCCGAGCCCTGCATGTCGTCCGCCGCTCACTGATCTCACCGAGCGGCTTTTCCCCCCTCAGCCCGCAGCAGGGACCGTCGCCTCGGACTCAACGAGATCGGCCGCAGTCTCCTACCTCGCAGAAGATCCCGTGATTGCCCGCGCAAGATCCGCTCGTGCATCACCGGATACGCCAGCAAAGCCCCAGGCGAACCCGCCAGCAGCCGCCGCCCGCCGGTCGTCGTCACCCTGAACAACCGGTGGCACGACCACTAAAGCAACGGCATTG
>NZ_JBIWMV010000064.1:0-1380 GCF_044766845.1 Streptomyces sp. NPDC101776
CTAGTACTGCAACGACACTCCGTGATGCCCTCTGCCTTTGTAGTGGCTGATGCGAGCTCGGGCTTGGCTTCTTCGCCGCCATAAGGACCAGGCGAGTATGTGCTGGATGCCGTGGCGGATAGGAGAGGAGACGCGGTTGAAGAGCCGCCGAGCCTCGTTCATGGTCACGGGTATGAGAGATCGATCGCTATCGGTTTCCAAATCCCCTTTTTTGCCGTCACTCGCAGGATAGCGAGGAAGGCAAGAGCGGCCATGGAGAGGGTTATGTGCCGGTACCACGCGGGGTAGCCCCGGACCTGGTAGTGATCGAGGCCGGTTTCGTTTTTCGCAGTCTGGAAACATTCTTCGACCATCCACCGGGTCCCTGCGACCCGCGCAAGTTCCTCCAACGGAGTTCCGGCCGGGCTGAAGCAGATGTAGTAGGCGATTTCCCTGTGATCCGTGAGGCTGCGCCGTGCCAGCAGCCAGTGGTCCCAGCCCGCACGCCGCCAGGGCCGGATCGCGGCCGCGGCCCAGTCGTACTCGCGCGGGCCGCGCGCGCCGTCACCGCAGCTCAGACGCGTCCATGCATCGTCGGGAAGCCGGCCGATCAGCTCATGCGCGCGGGCCTGGCCGAAGAACTCCATGGTGATGACCATCTCGGATTTCGGGACGGCGAGAACATGAGCAATATCCTGTTCTTCCAGCCACAGCCGGATCCGCCCCGTCTGACCATAGACCGCATCGCCGGTGACCCACCCGAACGGGACACCGGACGCGACCGCCCGTTTTAGCATGCGCAGACCCAGGTCGGGTTTGGTGGCGAACTCGACATCATCACCGATACCGGCCGACCGGCAGCGCTCGGGGTCCGAAGTCCATGCCTTCGGGAGATACAACTCCCGGTCTATCAGCGCCCGCCCCCGGTCGGACCCGTAAGCCAGGAACACCCCGATCTGGGAATTCTCGATCCGGCCGGCCGTCCCCGAGTACTGCCGGGCCACACCCGCCGACCGGACCCCCTTCTTCAGGAATCCCGTCTCGTCGAGGATCAGAATTCCCCGCTCAGGATCCCCGATGTGCTCCACCACCGCGTCGCGGACGTCGTCACGCAGGGCGTCACTGTCCCACAGGTAGTGGTTCAGCAGCCGCTGCATCCCCTGAGGGCCGTCATCCCCAGCGGCCTCAGCCAGGGTCCAGCCGTTCTTGCGTTCTGTCTCGCTGAGTAGTCCCCGCAGGTAGGACACCATCCGCCGCCGCGACTCCACCCGCCCGAACCGGCCTGCGAACCGGGCCACGAAGTCGTCGAACGCATCTGACCAACCATCAACTATCTCTTCAGGCACGAACCCATCAACGATCGCGGGCACACCACGTCACGGAGTGTCGTTGCAGTACTAG
>NZ_JBIWMV010000065.1:0-1199 GCF_044766845.1 Streptomyces sp. NPDC101776
GCTCCGTGGGGAAGTGCCCGCGGGCGCGGACGGCCTTGCGGATGCGCGCGTTGACGCTCTCGATGCTGTTCGTCGTGCACACAATGCGGCGTATCTCAGCATCAAACTGAAGGAAAGGCGTGAACTCGGGCCAGCTGGACTCCCAGAGGCGGACGATCGCCGGGTACTTCCTGCCCCAGGTCTCGGCGAACTCCAGGAACCGCGTCGTGGCCGCGTCCTCGCTCGGCGCGGTGTAGACGGGCTTGAGCGCCTTGGCGATCTTGTCCCAGTCCTGGCGGGCCGCATAGCGGAATGACGCCCGCAGCAGGTGAACCACACATGTTTGCACAACAGTTCGCGGCCAGACTTCGCCGACCGCGTCAGGCAGCCCCTTCAACCCGTCGCAGACCAGCATGAGGACGTCTTCAACGCCCCTGTTCTTGAGCTCGGAGAGCACCCGCAGCCAGTGTTTCGCGCCTTCGCCGCCGTCGCCGGCCCACAGCCCGAGGATGTCCCGGTGCCCCTCGGCGGTAACCGCCAAGGCCACATAGATCGGCCTATTCGCTACTTGGCCATCGCGAATCTTGACGTTGATAGCGTCAATGAAGACGACCGGGTAGACGCGGTCGAGCGGACGGCTCTGCCATTCCGCCATGCCATCCATCACCTTGTCGGTGATCGTGCTGATGGTCGTCTTGGACACGCTGGCGCCGTAGACCTCGGCCAGGTGCGAGGAGATCTCGCCGTGAGTGAGGCCCTTCGCGGACAGGGACAGGACCATCTCGTCGACGCCGGTCAGCCGGCGCTGCCGCTTCTTGACGATGGCCGGCTCGAAGGAACCCTCCCGGTCGCGAGGGACATCGATCTCGACCGGCCCGATGTCGGTCAGCACGGTCTTGGAGCGGGTGCCGTTGCGGGAGTTGCCGCCGTCCTTGCCCGCCGGGTCGTGCTTGTCGTAGCCGAGATGGTCGGTGATCTCGCCCTCCAGGGCGGACTCCAGAACCGTCTTGGTGAGCTGCTGCAGCAGCCCGCCCTCGCCGGTCAGCTGCAGACCCTTGCTCCGGGCCTGTGCGACGAGCTGCTCGATGAGCCTCTGCTCGACCGCCACACTCTCCAGCGGCGGTTCCGCCTGGTCATCGGCGGTCGCGGACTTGGTCACGGTGTCAGTCACTTGATGTCTCTTCCATGATCATCAATTACACCGGTGAGCGTACAGACCC
>NZ_JBIWMV010000066.1:0-1150 GCF_044766845.1 Streptomyces sp. NPDC101776
GTTGCTGGCGGGGTGTTCGGAGCTGTCGTTGGCGGAGCGGCTGGTCAGGCTCCCGGACCCGCGCCATCGCCGGGGCGTACGTCACCCGTTCGTGGCGGTGCTGCTGATCGCCGCATCCGCCGTGGTGGCGGGTGCGCGATCGTACGCGGCGATCGGGCAGTGGGCCCGCAGTGCCCCGCAGCAGGCGTTGGCCCGGCTTGGCGCACGCCTGCTGACCTCGCTGAACGTGCGGATCGCGCCGAGCAGATCGACGATCCGACGGATCGTCTCCACCGTCTGCCCGGGCGGCCTGGCCGACCTGGCTGGTGAAAACCCGGCCGGGGCGGAGTCGGTGGCCGCGGACGGCAAGAGCGCCCGCGGTTCCCGCCACGGCCGGACCCCGGCCGCGCACCTGCTCGCCGCGATGACCGGTGACGGCCGGACGGTCACCCAGCTACGCGTGCCGGGCAAGACGAATGAAATCACCTGCTTCGCCGCCCTGCTGGAGCCCTTCGACCTGACCGGGATCGTGGTGACCGCCGACGCATTGCACACACAGCGTGACCATGCCGCCTTCCTTGTCGAGACCAAGAAGGCCCACTACGTGTTCACGGTGAAGAAGAACCGGCCGCTGCTGCACGAGCGGCTGCGCACACTGCCCTGGGAGCGGGCGCGGGCGAAGTTCTACGACCGCAGCCAGGGCCACGGCCGCAAGGAAACCCGGGTAGTTCAGGTGCTCACCGTCGATGACCTGGACTTCCCGTACGCAGCGCAGGTCGCGAGGGTCACCCGGCATCGCACCAGCCCGAAGAGCGGGAAGCAGACCCGTGAGACCGTCTACGTGATCACCGATCTCATCAGCCGCCAGGCGTCACCGGAGAAGATCGCCCGCCTCGTGAGGTCACAGTGGGTGATCGAGAATCGGCTGCACTTCATCCGCGATGTCACCTTCGACGAGGACCGCTCCCAAGTCCGCACCGGCTATGGCCCGGAAAACATGGCCACCCTGCGCAACCTCGCGATCAACAAGCTTCGCGAGCACGGCCACACCAACATCGCCGCCGGCCTCCGCGAGATGTCCTACGAACCCTTCACCCGTCCCCTGCACCTCCTCGGCATGACCCCGTGACCAGCAACTTCACCCACCCGGCAGGACTTTGGAACAGCCCTG
>NZ_JBIWMV010000067.1:0-1088 GCF_044766845.1 Streptomyces sp. NPDC101776
TCACGGAGTGTCGTTGCAGTACTAGGGCCTGTGTGGAGTTGTGATCAAGGCTGTGATCCGAGGTGTCGGATCCAGAGGAGGCCGGCGCATAATTCGAGTCCAGCCTGGTAGCTTTCAGGCTTTTTGTCGTAGCGGACGGCCAGACCGCGCCAGTCCTTGATCTTGTTGATGGTGCGTTCGACGCTGTTGCGGAGCTTGTACAGCTGCTTGTCCCAGGTGACGGGCCGTCCGCCGCGTGAGCCACGGTTCTTGCGGTGGGCGGCCTGATCCCTCTTCTCGGGGATGACTGCTTTGATCCCGCGTCTGCGCAGGTGGGAACGGTTCTGGCGGGACGAGTACGCCTTATCGCCCGCGACTGCGCCGGGCCGGGTGCGGGGTCGGCCGACCGGGCCGGGCACGCGGATCCTGTTCAGGACGGGGATGAACTGCGGACTGTCTCCGGCCTGCCCCGCAGTGATCTTCAGCGAGAGGGGCAGGCACTGCGGCACACAGGACAGATGCGTCTTGGTGGTCAGTCCACCGCGGGAACGTCCCAGGCCGGCAGCGGCGAGCCGGGCCCTGCGGCGACGCCTCACGCGTCGTCGTTCCTCACGCTCCGGGTCCAGCTGCCCGTCTTGGCCGACGCCCCTTTTTCCGCGGCGGCCTTCTCCAACGCGTCCAGGATCCCGGGCTCCACGATCAACCCGGCAGCATCATGATGGGCCCGGACCGTGGTCGAGTCCACGCTGACCAGCGACAAGTCCACCAAGCCCCGCTTCGCCGCCTCGGCGATGGCACCCTGGAACACCGCGGTGAACACCCCGGCATCCCGCCACTGCCGAAACCGGCCGTAGACGGTGGACCAGTGCCCGAATCGTTCGGGCAACTCCCGCCACTTCGCACCGTTCCTGAACCGCCACACGACGCCCTCGAAGTGCGCCCGCAGGTACTCCGGGTACGGCCCGTACTCACCGACCGGCAGGAACGGGGAGATGAACTCCCAATCGGCATCCGAAAGTTGAGGTCGAGACACCCCACCGTTCTACTCCAGGGCCCCCGACTTTCCCAGGCCGGGGGCTCACGAGATCACAACTCTACACAGGCCCTAG
>NZ_JBIWMV010000068.1:0-456 GCF_044766845.1 Streptomyces sp. NPDC101776
GGGCTTCCTGTAGCCGTCCGGCATGGCTGTAGGAGTTGGCGAGGTTGTTGCGGGCGGTGAGGGTGTCGGGATGGTCGGGGCCCAGGATCCGCTCAAGGTCGGCTAGCACTTGTTCGCGCAGGTCGAGGGCTTCCTGTAGCCGTCCGGCATCGCTGTAGGAGTTGGCGAGGTTGTTGCGGGCGCTCAGGGTGTCGGGATGGTCGGGGCCCAGGATCCGCTCACGGTCGGCTAGCACTTGTTCGCGCAGGTCGAGGGCTTCCTGTAGCCGTCCGGCATCGCCGTAGGAGTTGGCGAGGTTGCTGCGGGCGGTGAGGGTCTCGGGATGGTCGGGGCCCAGGATCCGCTCACGGTCGGCTAGTACTTGTTCGCCCAGGTCGAGGGCTTCCTGTAGCCGTCCGGCATGGCTGTAGGAGTTGGCGAGGTTGTTGCGGGCGCTCAGGGTGGCGGGATGGTCGG
>NZ_JBIWMV010000068.1:553-1058 GCF_044766845.1 Streptomyces sp. NPDC101776
CGGGGCCCAGGATCCGCTCACGGTCGGCTAGCACTTGTTCGCGCAGGTCGAGGGCTTCCTGTAGCCGTCCGGCATGGCTGTAGGAGTTGGCGAGGTTGCTGCGGGCGGTGAGGGTGTCGGGATGGTCGGGGCCCAGGATCCGCTCAAGGTCGGCTAGCACTTGTTCGCCCAGGTCGAGGGCTTCCTGTAGCCGTCCGGCATCGCCGTAGGAGAGGGCGAGGTTGCTGCGGGCGCTCAGGGTGTCGGGATGGTCGGGGCCCAGGATCCGCTCACGGTCGGCTAGTACTTGTTCGCCCAGGTCGAGGGCTTCCTGTAGCCGTCCGGCATCGCTGTAGGAGTTGGCGAGGTTGCTGCGGGCGGTGAGGGTGGCGGGATGGTCGGGGCCCAGGATCCGCTCAAGGTCGGCTAGCACTTGTTCGCGCAGGTCGAGGGCTTCCTGTAGCCGTCCGGCATGGCTGTAGGAGTTGGCGAGGTTGTTGCGGGCGGTGAGGGTGTCGGGATGGTC